>NZ_MAOE01000058.1 GCF_001884185.1 Bacillus albus | reverse complement strand
AAAAACTATCGAAAGCATTTTCCTTTCAAAAATTAAACTTCTTCTTTCAATGTTTATCATACAAGTGCGAGAAGTATGGCATTGCGTATGTAAAAGCTGATAAATGGTTCGCCTCAAGCAAGATTTGCTCATGTTGCGGCATGAAATACGACCATTCAGTTCAACCAGAAGGACAGTGGAGTTTAAAAATACGTGAGTGG
>NZ_MAOE01000057.1 GCF_001884185.1 Bacillus albus | reverse complement strand
ACAACTTCCATCCCTAATTAAATTGACATAAATTGTCCCCTTCCTTAGGCCATCATTTGCGATGGTCTTATTTTTTGTTTACTCTACCATTTATTTAAAACTCCCTCTCTCTTTCACTCTATGTTCACATAGGGGTCACATCCACCTTTTATAGTATATGTATCGAAGTTGTTCCTCCCTAATTTATAAGACATTCCCCAGTGTCTTGA
>NZ_MAOE01000056.1 GCF_001884185.1 Bacillus albus | reverse complement strand
GTACTTCCGGTTGCTCCCGTTTCTCCTGTGGCTCCTGTATTTCCGGTGGGACCTGTTACTCCTGTGGCTCCCGTATTTCCTGTTGGACCCGTACTTCCGGTTACTCCTGTATTTCCTGTTGAACCTGTACTTCCGATTGGGCCGGTGACTCCCGTTGAACCTGTACTTCCGGTTGCTCCCGTTTCTCCTGTGGCTCCTGTATTTCCGGTGGGACCTGTTACTCCTGTGGCTCCCGTAT
>NZ_MAOE01000055.1 GCF_001884185.1 Bacillus albus | reverse complement strand
CATTGAATTTGCATACTTAGTATGCGAATTCAGGAGGTGTTTTTTTCATGTACCACTATTCGGGTTCACTTCAATGTGCAATATAGTGATTTTTTAAAAGAAAACTGTGGTTGTTTTACGAAAGAAGAAGAAGAGCATTTAGATGCTTTACTATTAAAGTGGAAGAAGCATTTGAATTAAATATAATAAAAATGTAACACGCTGTTACATTTTTATTTATATAAATACTTCATATATGAAATAAAAATCGATGCGGTAAAAAAAGAAGAGGGGATAAAAATAAAGGGGGGTATATATGGAGTTAAAGTGGATGATACGTATTTTGGCAACTGTAGCTTTTTTTGTTGGGTTAGATTCATTATTAGTGGCACCTCTATTACCAGTATTACAGAAACAATTCGTATTCCTGATGGAAGTGGAGGGCTATTAATTACTAGTTATGCACTTTGTTATGGAATAACTGCACCCTTATTTGGACCAATGTCTGATAGAGTTGGAAGGAAACGAATGTTCTTTTTAGATGTATTAATAGTTAGGAAAACATAAATCTGGAAATAAAACTTGATATTCAGGGATTAATCGAAGGTCAATAGTTGAGGTAGCAAAGGATATATATTTTTTTTCTAATTCATCAAGTGTTGCTAGGTGATGAGTACCTAAGCCATGCTGGATGCTATATTTAGAAAGAGTCGGACCAATTTGTAATTTTCGATTTTTCATAACTTTATTCCATGGGCTATAAAAGAATTTTAAAATAAAAGCAGGATACATGTAAACGATAAATGGATGAAACGACCAATGTCGCCCCGCGGAATAGTTACCTTCCGAGTAATTGTGGAGGAATCTAACACCGTAGTAAGGGGCAGGTGGATTAGGGTGGATTATTATCCCATGATAACGCTGTTTAACTAGCGGAATACCGTATCTCGGATTGGTATAACCGTGAGAAGGTTCATCCACCATCAGAATAGTCCTAATGGAATACATGTTTTTTCCTAAAGTAGCAAGAAAAGAGAAAAAGGCTTCCTTATCAAAACAGCAAAGAAATTCAGTGGTATTTAAAACCATTTTCCATCCCGAAATTTCTTTTTCTATTTCCATTACTTCTTGATCAACTAATAAGGCATCAAACTCTAATACTTTTGAATCTCGGATTTCCCAACGAGGTGCAAATAATCTACATATTTCTACTGAACGATCAGTAGATCCTCGATTAATAAGGATACCGTGATTAAATAGTTTTGTGTGGTGCATTAACCACCAAGGGAGTAGATACTCTTCATTATAAAAATGAGAAATTACAGTTGTATTAATAAAAACACCTCCTTATAAAAGCAGCTAAAATATTTTTTTTTATTTATAATATGAGCATTAAAACCCAAAAAGGAAATGTATAATACTTGTCTATATAAATATATGTTTAGTTCATAAAAGTGTGTAAAAACACATTTACATAAAAACTTCACTTTGTAGAAAAGGGGAAAGGATATATGTAATTATTGGGAAAACGCAGTTAAAGAGTTCTTTAAGAGGAGAGAACTGGAACGAAATAAAAGAGCAGCTAGCAAAAGCTAACTGCTCCGTGAATAAGAAAAACAAAATGGTTATTCGTATTCAACCTTGGTGTATCTATAGTATTAAGATGTTTTAAAATTTTTAATAAAAAAGGGGAAAATGAGAGAAGTGTAAGGACCCTTTATATAAAGGGTCCTTTTGGTGATTTAATCTATTAATTGCACTCGTGGTAATATTCACCGCATGAATTGTTATTATCGTTACAGCAGATACAAAATGTTTTCTGAATAAATAAACTAACTACACTAGTAGGACCTTCCTGCTTTGTAAGAGTAAGACTTTGAAAATCTTCAACTTGAAATATTTTTGTTTGAACGGGTTGTAATGTAGTAGTAATTGGTATGCTAGATCTTCTTGTTAGAATAGTTACTTGAACGGGTGCACTCATACCGACAATGAATAACTGAATTAATGTTTTATTGTGATTGTTGGTGAAATCTTCAAATACTGTTTGTGGAGTGGTATTTAGGAGGTCAATAGATATAGGTATATTTCCATTTAAATTTTCTCCTGAACCACTAATTGTATGGGTCTCAACAAAACAGTTATTTTTTTGATGGTCCGAATGCGGTTGGTTTTTATAATACTTTTTACCATCTTTATAAAAGTAATCAGCCATATGAATTTAAAGCTCCCTTCTTTTAGATGTCTATATACTCTATTTAATAAAGCGAAGTAGTGCTTGTACAACATAATAAAATCCGCTCTCGTAATTACTTGAAAATGTTATTTGAAAATTAAAGAGCGCCTTTGGAGGAAGGCGCTTTATGACCAAGGCTTATTTAGACAAAAGGTTTCACATCATATTGTATGTAGGGTTTTTAGAGAGGTACAGTTTTATAAAAAGATTTGTATTTCGTAACAAGAGAAAAGAGCACCATATAAGTGCTCTTTTTGAGAGTGAGTATAAATACCAATTATTCTATACTAGTATATGAACTGTATTATGTAGTTGCTACTAAAATGAATTTCAGTTTTCAAAATTAGAGGTTTCTTTTAATGAAACCTCTAAAAAGATAACTAAATTTACGTTATTGTAAATTCGATTGCGATAGGAGTTCCTCCATCTAGGACAGCTCCTCCTACAATAGTAGCAGCTGTAGTAGTCACACCAGTAATAGTATCACCTGTTTGAATAACACCATTAATATAAAGCGTTAAAAAAGCATAAGAAGCAGGGAATGTTGTTACAGCACCAGTGTCATCAGTGAAGTCTGTGTTAGCAAAAGTTAAATCCGCTCCAGCAGCAGTCCCTGTAGCAGCTGTACTTACAAACCGTCTTCCAGCTATAAAAGGCTTAACGATAGGCATTTATGTTCACCTCTTTTTGAGAATAAACTCAGACAATTTTTTTGAAAGTCTTGTCCTGTATTTTATTCTATGTTGTGCTTCTTTTAAAAGAGACGGCTTGTATACTAGTAAAAAAGTATAATTCTTATGAGTTTGATTTCTTAATGTGGTCATCATTAGTATTAGACAACGTAATTAAAATAACATGTGTTTGTGTGGGGATAGCAATTATCTACGCTACTTTAAAATCGAGAAAAACAGAAACAAAGACAACTAATTATAGTGTGACTGTTAATGCTCCTAATTTAAGTAAAGAAAGAACAGAACAACTCGCTAAAAATGTAGTAGATAATATGAAGAAGGGATTAAATAAATATTATTGTAGGCGCTGCCATGAACTTGGTTAGCGTTTTTTTGTTGTTAAGGAAAGATAACGGGAAAATAAAAAAGAGAGCTAATGCCCTCTTTTTTTAGTGGTACGGTAATTAATCGCAGATTGGTATTCCAAGCACTCTTAAAGCTAATGCTACTTGAAGAGAAATCTCTAATCTAGCAATTTCGATACCAGCTACTGAAAGAACTAATAAAGGTTGTCCGTTTACAAACACAACGCAACTATCCATGGTTACGCCTCCTTTCTAACAATCTACTATAATATATGAAAGAAACGTTAATATGTAATAGTTGAACTGATGAGTTTAATAGAATTAATAGATTAACCTAACCTATTTAAACCAAACAAAAGAACTCAACGAATGGAAAAAGCAAGAATGAAATGATTCCTGCTAGATGGAGATATAAGATGGATAATCCGATAGTGCTAATAAACTCTGGTGAAATGTAAAAATCTAATTTAAATCCGTTTGGTGTCTTGATTTTTAGTTTCATGATTTCTCTCCTGTAAATTTAGTTTTACATTGCTATATACAGACCAAAAGAGAATTGGTAACAAATAAACGAGAAATATTTTTAAAATAAGATTCATTTAGTGATTAGAGTAAGGAATGAAATCATGGAAATATAAAATTCAAACGTGATGTGGCAGGTGAAATGTAGATGGCGAGACAGCGTAGTCCAGACTGTGATAAATCATTTAAAATATACAAAGCAAGCAATGGTGAGAAGGCACTTGTTGAGATTGCAAAGGAATTAAACCTGAAGCCATCTCAAATTAGAAAGTGGAGATCGCAAGATAAATGGGAAGAACAATTAAAAGGTAACGTTACTATTGCGAAAAGGAGCATTACTCATGTTAAAAATCCTGAGACAAAAGCCAAGAAGAGCTGACGGGAAAAGATCACATGCTGAAAGATATTAATATACTTGGTAAACATGCGACAAGTGGATGGACAGGTACAGAGATTCTTATGGAAGCTACAACACCAATGTCTTACAACGATAACATAAAATGCAACAACATTACGATTACAAGCTTGAAGAAGGGAATCCATTTACGAGTAGATCCAAAAATAATAAAAGAAGCTGATATGGCTTAGGTAAATGCGAACTGCTTCCATCAAATTACGCTTATGAACTTTGAATACGGTTTGTATTTAGATTGTCACCCGAACTACGTAATGTGGGTCTACCGGTTGATACAAGTCTTGCGGTCCCCCCTTACGCTAAACAACTGCCGAGGTGGAATTGTAAATGTTACTGATCCAATAAACGAGTTTACGCCTTCAGGCTCACAATAGATACATCCTCCGTTACCATCCCCACTGCGTACTTCATCATCTGAACCGCCGTTATCATTGTTAATTAACTCCCCACAAAGATATCCATATAAAGGATATACATTGGTCTCACAAGTATCTTGATAATTTTGTACCGATATAGTTAGAGTTTGAGGCTTGTCTGTTTGATTAAGTGTAAAAACTAGAATAAAATCAGTATCAGCATTACGGTATAAGGGCCGGATGTGTACGCTTGGTAGCGAGGTGCATAATGACAATCACAGTCGCATTTTTTCGCTTTTTACGATAACACTTATTTGAACGGTTGTAATAATAGTTTGACATATTAATTACGCACCTCCTTTTTAGTAAATGCTATTCGAAAGGTAGGAGGGGGCTTGGATAATAGAGGATAGTTATTTAAGAAAGAAATAGAAAAGACCATCTCATTTAGAGACAGTCTTTTTAATTACTATAATCTAGTATTTATCAGTTCATAGGACATGTTCTTTGCCTATAAGCTGGCACTGAAAAATTTAACAATGTTTCTTTTTACAATGACAACAAATAAAGAAACATTTACAACGACACTTATTTCGCTTAAACTTCCAATCATTATCACAATGGTGTTTATCTTTAGATTTCCACCAATCGTCATCACAATGATGCTTATCTTTAGATTTCCACCAATCGTCATTACAATTGTGCTTATCTTTAGATTTCCACCAATCGTCATTACAATTGTGCTTATCTTTAGATTTCCACCAATCATCACAACAATGATTTTTCTTAGAACTCCAGCAATCAATATTCCAGGACATTTTTTATACCTCCCTTCGATTAGGGTTCATATTATTCTATGTTTTAGTAAAAAGAACGCTTGTTTATTAACCTATTATTATATTTTTATATAATAGAGAGCTTTCTACTAGATATAGAATTCATACAAGCTATGCTAATTTTTAAGAGGTAGTGGAGAGAACTACTAGTTCCGGTATTGATCAACAAATACTAGTTGAAGAAAAATATTCTCATTTTAAATAATATCTTATCTTTGAGTACGCTTTTTGGATGTATATTTCACAATAGCGAAGGAAAAACATATTATATAAATGCAAATGAAGCCTATGTGTATGTGAAATAAAAACAAGCCGTCCTATTGGACGGCTTGTTTAGTTTGTATCTAAATTCATCATGTTAATAAGAGCACCCCCATCAATTAACTCGATGTTCTTATTAGCTGCATATTTCCTTGTATTTTTATTGAAATTACTCAGTGTAACGAAATTTTCTCAAACAGCATAAGCATCAACAATGGCACCATGGAGTTTCTGGATAGCAGGTCTTCAAATCGCTCCCTGTGTATGTCTTTTCACTTCAACAAATTTAGTTTCTCTTCCTTGACTAAATACAGAGAAAAGAAACTGGAAGAGTTAGCAGCTAAATATGATGTTTTTGTGAGAGCGTATGTATTGGAGGGAATATAAAAAGTGCTAACTAGTTTGCAAACGAACTTGCTAACACCTATTCGAAATAGACATAGATTATCGCTGATATGTCGTCTTTGAAAATAGTTTTAATTAATGAAATCACACTTATACGAAAAACTCATAAAAACAGCCTTTATATAAGTAGTATTAAAGAAAATGTGAGTTGATATTCTTCAAAGGATTTCAAAGCAGGTTTTCTTTCATATTATTTTATACTTTTATTACCTTTAATAGTGAAAGAAACGACTGTACTACAGGTGAAATCCATCTAGATTTATGATAGATTACATGGCTTTGAATAACTGCTGGCGTTTCGATAGGCTGAAAACAGAGTTGTTCTTTTTCGCAACTTTCTTGTACAACGATGTAAGGAAGAATTGAAATTCCTAATTCACACATGACAGATTGTTTAATGACTTCAACGTTGGAAGTTTCAAATGTTTTAGCTGGAACATTTCCGCTTTGCCGTAAAAAACGATCTACCATCGGTCTATAGCCGCAGCTTTGTTCTGTAAAGATAAACTGGGTATCGTTTAGTAAACAAAATGGATTAGAGTGTGTTGAGTAATGTGTAGGTAAAATCCATCCAAATGCTTCATTACAAAAAGTACGCGTAATAAAATCATTATGTTCCATGCTTTCCCCAATTATGAAAATAACATCTGTTTCTCCTTCACGTAGCTTATTCATTGCTCGTTCGTTTGTAGTAGTTTCCAGTATGATATTTACTTTCGGATTCTCTTGTTTGTACATACGTAATAATTGTGGTAATCGGTACACTGCTAATGATTCGTTAGATGTAATACTTAATGTTCCCTCTAAATTATCACTATTTTGAGGGATCTCTTGTGCTTTTTCATAAATAGCTAGTAATTCTAGAGCATAAGGATGAAATTGATGACCTGCTTTTGTAAGAAGTATTTTTTTCCCTAATCGATCAAAAAGAGGGAGGTGTAAATCGTTTTCTAATGCTTTCATATGCGCTGTTACAGTAGATTGCGCATAACCTAACGCCTGAGCAGCTTTAGAAAAGCTACCATACTTAACGATGGCACAAAAAGTTTTAACATGTCTCATTTCCATAAGCGATCCCTCTTTTATTATCATGATTTGTGAATGATTATATCACGTATTTCAATTTTCCAAATGGTTAAATTCTTTATAAAATAAAATTATAGAAATATTCATTTAAGTTATATTGGAGGAGAAATGATGATCGAAAAGGGCTATCATGTAGCTGTAGTTGGTGCTACAGGTGCAGTTGGACAGAAAATTATTGAACTGTTAGAGAAAGAAACTAAATTTAATATAGTTGAAGTTACATTACTTTCGTCAAAACGATCAGCTGGTAAGGTAATGCAGTTTCAAGGACGAGAGATAATAATACAAGAGGCAAAAGCAACTAGCTTTGAAGGAGTAGATATTGCCTTTTTTAGTGCAGGAGGAGAAGTTTCAAAACGATTTGTTAATCATGCAGTGTCTAGTGGTGCAATCGTAATTGATAACACGAGTGAATACCGAATGGTTCACGATGTACCGCTCGTTGTTCCAGAAGTAAATGCGCACACTTTAAAGGAGCATAACGGTATCATTGCGGTTCCGAATTGTTCAGCATTACAGATGGTGACAGCTCTTCAGCCAATACGAAAATCATTTGGTTTAGAACGAATTATCGTTTCCACTTATCAAGCTGTATCGGGCTCAGGAATTCATGCGATCCAGGAGTTAAAAGAACAGGCTAAGTCAGTGCTTGCAGGTGAAGAAGTGGAGAGTACTATATTGCCCGCGAAAAAAGACAAAAAACACTATCCAATTGCGTTTAATGTATTGCCTCAAGTAGATATATTTACAGATAATGATTTTACATTTGAAGAAGTAAAAATGATTCAAGAAACGAAGAAAATTTTGGAGGATCAAAATTTGAAAATGGCAGCAACTTGTGTGCGTGTTCCAGTTGTTTCAGGGCATTCAGAATCTGTTTATATTGAGCTTGAAAAAGAAGCGACCGTTGCAGAAATAAGAGAAGTACTGCTAGATGCACCAGGTGTTATATTACAAGATAATCCTAATGAACAGCTGTATCCAATGCCGTTATATGCAGAAGGGAAAATAGATACATTTGTCGGGAGAATTAGAAAAGACCCTGATACGCACAATGGATTCCATCTTTGGATCGTTTCCGATAATTTATTAAAAGGGGCCGCTTGGAACTCAGTTCAAATTGCAGAAACGTTGGTGGAGGAAGGGATTATTTAGTATAGAATTAAACAAGTACTATAAGAACTAGGAAACTATAGATTCCTAGTTCTTACTTTTGTGAAAATTTAATATAAATTAGTTTTTATAGTGTTTTTGTAAATATCTACTTTATTCGCGGGAAATATTAACGTTTTAGGTTCTTCATTAATAGTAAGAATTATATGGATTGTTACAGGTAGTTTAAGTTTTTTTACTACATCTTCTAAAGCAATATACTCATCTTCTGTTTCATTATAGTAAACAACAGATCTAATTAATACCTCTTCATGTTCTATATCAATTTCGCACATCATAGGGAATTTTTCATCATTATGTAAGAGTAATTCGCCTAGTACTATTGAACCGTTTAGCTCTTCTGTAAAGTTAGTAGTTGCCGCTGGTTTCACCCATGTTTCATCATATTCTTCTTCATCTATTGCCCATTCCCATATGGGGTTTTGTTTCAAATCTTCAATTGTTAGTTCATCAATCGGTTTGCAATTGCTCATAAATATGTTCTCCTTTTGTACTGTAAAATAAGTTTTTATTACAATAATTAATTGATTACTTATAAGTGGACTCAATATAGAATTTTGCTCATTTAATATTAAACTACTTTATTTTGAAATAAAGCTACGGTAATAGTAACAAGTGTCTAGATTTCTATCAAATAATTATTAGAAGAGATTTTTAAATGGGATGGTGTTAAGGGGGATAGTAAAAAACATCAAGAATGAATAAAATCCATTTGGTATGATATGGATATAATCAATGCGAGGGGGAAATGTGATGTATGAAGTAAAGGGGTATTTTTCATCATTAAAAGGAAGTTATTATGATATCGGAAAGCAACAAGGAGAGTTTGTGAAAAATCATCCGTATCTTATTCCGCAATTCATACAACAAGAACATATAGTATCAGATAACTATTGGACAGAATCTGGAAATATATTACATCAATATTGTCCTGGAATTAATGAAGAAATTGAAGGTTTTTGTGAAGTATTGAAAATTCCTGCTAAACATATGATGTATTATTATCAAACATTATTAAAAGCAGGATGTAGTCATTGTGTCGTGTTACCTAAAAAAACAGATTCAAAGCACACATATGTACTAAGAAATTATGATTTGTCTCCAAAAGTAGATGATATGCGTTTTTGCTCGACGCATGTTGAAGGTGCATATGTGCATAGTGGCTTTTCTACTCAATATTTTGGCCGAACAGAAGGAGTTAACGAGCATGGGTTATCTGTTACATTTTCAGCATGCGGTCAGCCAGTAGGAAATATTGAAGGTTTACGAAAGCCAGCGGTAAGTGGTTTACAATGTTTTGCAGTAATTCGAGTATTATTGGAGAAATGTAAAAATGTGCAGGAGGCGAAATTACTAATAGATGAAATGCCAATTGCAAGTAATATTAATCTAATTGTGGCGGATTCTCTAGACGCAGCGCGTATTGAAATATTTGATGGGTATAAATCCATAACCACAATTGATGAGGAAAGTCATGATTTTATCGTATCAACAAACCATGCGATTAGTTTACCTATTCAAAAATTGAATAATAGAAGATTAGAACAATCAACAAACAGATATCACACATTGTATGAATATTTAAATGAAAATGAACTAGTGAGTATGGAGTCTTTAAAAGGATTAGTAGAAAAAGAGTATCCTACTGGGCTGACAGTACACAATTATGAAGAATGGTTTGGAACTTTACATTCTGTCTTATTTGATTTACATAATCGTACAATGAATATTTGTTTTGGATCTCCACTTTTTAACGACTGGTACTCATTGAAAGTTGGAGAACGTCTTCCGTTTTCTAAGGTGAATGTGAACTTAAAAAATAAAACGTATGCTGACTTTTGGAGGGAAGAACGTTATTAATTGATTCCAAAAAGAGCAATGGGTAATATGGTAATAGCGGGGCCTACATACGGGAGGGAATGCCATTGCTAAAAGTTATGTTACCGATTGTTCTTATCTTATTTGTTACCGTTTCAATGTATATTACTTATGAAAAAAGAAAAAAAGCAGGGGTAAAAGGATTGAAGAGTGCGTTAACTTCAATTTGTTTCTTTACACTAGCAATCTTGAATTTGTTTGCATATTGGTTTAACTTTGGCGGGATTTTTATTTGGTTCATTTCAATTGTTTTATTGCTAGTTGGAGCATATTTTACGAAATATATTCCAATATCTAAAAAGGTACATTGAAATTTATCCTGCTTTAATGGGCAGTAAGACCCCCACCTCAAAATGCAGCGAAAGCAAAGAATTTAGGTGGGGGCGGGCTGCCCATTAAAGTCCGATTGGTGAGGGCTAATAATCAGTAGGGGATGAAGAAAACCCCCACTAATTAAAGTTTCACTTTATGCGAATGTTAATATAATATTATATTTTGTTTTGAAAAGAGATGATTCTACTAAGTCGTTGTGAAACGGGTTCATAGGATAATCTCTTTTGTTCGTTTAGCTTTGTAAAGAATGCACCGTTCTTTTTAGTTGCTCAATAAACTCTCGAGTTGCAGCACACATATATTTATCTTTTCTATAAATAAGCCCTATTTCTATTGTTGGAGTAGGATTTTCTATTTTAATAGCTCGAATGTTTTTATTTTGTAAAAAGTCTATATAAGGTTTTGGTAACACTGTAATTCCCATTCCTTTCGAAACCATTTGGATTAAAGATTCCATCGTACTAATTTCTAAAATTGGTTTTGGTTTAAAGTTGAATTTTTGACAATGAGATGTAAATAGTTCGGTTAAAAAGAAATTTTTAGGTAAAAGAATGAAAGGGTAGTTCTGTAATTCAGCAATAGATACATGATTATGTTCAGCTAATCGATGACCAGTTGGTACGACTAATGTAAGTTCACTTTTGTATAGAGGGATAGAAATAATCTCCTTATCTTGCAATGGGAGAAATGTAATTCCAATGTCTAGTTCATTTTGCAATAATTTTTCACGAATATCTCCGGTGCGAAGCCCTAATACAGAAAGTTCTATATTGGGATATAAATGATTGAAATTTAAAATAGCTGGTGGTAGTAAGTAATTTACGACGGTTAACAAAGAACCAATTGTTAAGGTACCTTGCTGTAATCCGTTTAAATCTTGAATAGCAGAACGAGCTTGTTCGATTTCATGAAAAATGGTTTTACTATGTAATAATAAAATCCTTCCGGCATCAGTTAAAGATATTTTTTTACCAATGCGATCGAAAAGAGGCACTCCTACTTCATGTTCTAATGCACGTATTTGCTGACTGAGAGAAGGTTGTGAAATATTTAGTTTCTCAGCTGCTTTTGTGAAATGCAATTCTTTTGAAACAGCTAAAAAATATTCAAGTTGTCGTAATTCGATTGGAATCACCTCAAGTTTAATGATAGTTTATACCTATCATTATTATATAAATAATTGGATTGAACAATGATTTTCCGAGTTTTATAATCAACTTTATATTACGGAGGTAATAGTGAAAACGAAATTGAGAGTGAAAAGTCATGTTACACCTTTAAAGGAGGAAATATAATGGATAATGAATATCAATTATTATCTTTAAATATAGGGTTGCCAAAAGAGGTTACATACGGCGGAAAGGTAATTCATACAGGTATAAATAAAAAACAAGTAAAGGAACCGGTGTTTTTATCCTTTGTGAAATTTAATGGGGATGGCCAGGCGGATTTGGTTCATCATGGCGGAGTAGATAAAGCAGTGTGCGTATATTCGGCGGAACATTATGACTACTGGGAAAAAGAGCTGAATCAAGGTCTTGTATATGGAGCATTCGGAGAAAATATAACAATTAGTGATATGCGTGAAGAGGATGTTTGCATTGGTGATACATTTCAAATTGGAGAAGCGATTGTACAAGTAACGCAGCCAAGACAACCTTGTTTTAAATTAGCAAAGAAATACAATACTCCAAAGTTACCATTATATTTTCAAGAAACAGGATATACAGGGTTTTATTTTCGTGTATTAGAAGAAGGTTGGGTATCACCTGTTGATACATTAAAGTTAATAAAGCCTGATCCGAAAGGTGTTACAGTAGCATTTGCTAATCGTATTATGCATAAGGAAAAACAAAATATGGAAGGGCTAAAAAGGGTCTTAGAAGTATGTGCGCTTTCTACAAGTTGGAGAAATACATTTGAAAAGCGAATGAGGGGAGAAGAAATTAATACGAAGGAGAGACTAGAAGGGAAAAAATAATAAAAAATCTTTTTTATAAATGGTGTATTTCTATGAGTAAAAACGAAGTAGAAAGCACTATTTTTATATAATAAACTTATTAATATTCAATAATCTTAATATTGTTTTATTCGACTTATTTTCGAATAGTCAAAACATAAAATTAATTAGACTCTTTTTTTATATTTTATGATAGTATATTGATTGGTAAGACCTATTACATTAAGAGCAGGTCATATAACTAAATCTAATTTGATGGAATTAACGTATGGAGGGACAACATGGGGAATGTTGAAATTTTTGAAAAACTTCTTTTAGCAGAACCGAAAAGAGAGCAGTTATTTCCTTTATTTGAAGAAGTGTTTGGAATTACAATTCAAACATTGAATGATTTTTCAGAGAGAGGTTATTGGGATGATACATACAAAGCCTTATCATTTTTACATGACGATAAAGCGATTGCGAATGTTGCGGTATTTTCGCTACCATTGCTAGTAAATGGTGAAAGAATAAATGCAGCGGGCATTCAATCGGTAATGACTCACCCTAATTTTCGTAGACAAGGACTTATGACGCAATTAATAAGTAAAATGATAGAAGAAATCGATAAGAAATGTGAATGTACATTATTGTTTACGGAAAAACCTGAACTATATGCATCATTTGGGTTTAAAGTTGTGCAGGAGTATTTAATGACTATTCTATATGATAAAAAGAATAATAATGATTCCTTACTTAGAAAATTAGATTATTATAGGGAAGAGGATAGAAAGTTAATACATGAAACTATTGATAGTAGCCAAAGAATTTCAAATAATTTTTCAACATTAAACTTCCATCCTTCGTTTTATTTGAATATGTATGATTCGGAATGGAATGAGAAATTGTATTATTCAGAGAAACTAGATGCTCTAATTGTATATGAAGTAGATAATGAAAAGTTGAAATTATATGGAGTATTTGCACCAGTAATTCCAGTTTTAGATGAAATATGCGGGGAAATCGCCGAAAGATTTACAGAAATCGAATTTTACTTCTCTCCAGATCAATTAGGGATTGAGGATGTACAGTTTACAGAATTACAGTCAAGTAAGTATTTAATGGTTCGGAGTAATAAAGAGTTAGATTTTAAAGGATATAAATTCCCAGTATTAGCGGAGTTTTAAAGGTTTGTATAAAGGCTTTATTATGGAGGAACTATGAATATATCATATATACCTAAACATGTTGAGCAGCTCACTATAATGAATGTCCCTGAATATTATAAAATTAATGACAATCAGGCGTTTATTGTCCGTTCGAAAGCAGAAACAGATTTTTGGCTTAAAACACATTATGGTTTTGAAGTAATGAATGGTCATGTATTTTATAATGAAATGATGACAGACTTTCAAGCTGAAGTACAATTGTGTATGAATCCAAATTCAAAATACGATCAAGCAGGTCTTTTTGTTATGATTTCGGAAAAGTGTTGGTTGAAAACTTCATTAGAGTATATTCCTGATGGCCCTTCTCATTTAGGAGCAGTCGTAACGAATAATGGATATTCTGATTGGTCAACACAAGACTTTCCAACAGAATTAGCTAACGAGCAACTTCGTTTTCGAATTGTTCGTAAACGTGGCGATTATATAATATATGTAAAAAACAGCTGTCAATGGGAACAAATAAGAATCGCTCATTTGATGGAGGATATAGGGAATGCACCTGTTAAAATAGGTTTTTACACGTGTAGTCCTTCTAAAAACAATGGATTTGAGACTGAGTTTTTAGATTTTACAATTGAAGAGATATAGATGAAAAACCGTATTCTTTCTACTTAAGAATACGGTTTTTCTATTTGCGTAGTATAAAGCACATTTATTGACCAGAAAGTCATAAATGCTTATCATTTAATAATGTTAAATATTAATTTACATAATATAATAGAAATAAGAAAGAAATTACAAACTACATCGTTTAAATAAGGAGGGTATGAATTATTAAATGGTAATTTCAAAGGAAAAAGGAGATTATGTATGAAATCATTTCGAAAGTTATTACAGTATTTAAAACCATACATGTTCTTCGCTATTATTGGACCGCTATTTATGGTACTTGAGGTTGCGATGGACTTAATTCAACCGACTATTATGCAACATATTATTGATGTGGGGATAGCAAACCGTGATTTGAATTATGTAATAAAAATGGGGATTCTTATGATAGGAGCTGCAGCGCTCGGTTTAGTTGGAGGACTTGGGTGCATGATGTATTCTACAAAAGCAGCGGTTAATTTCGCTACAGACATACGAAAAGATGTATTTGCGAAAATAGAAACATTTTCCAGCGAAAATCGTGATTCATTTGGAACTGGGAAATTATTAACGATTGTGACAAATGATATTACTTCAATTCAATCGGCGATGACGATGACATTACGTGTTCTTGTTCGTGGTCCTTTGTTATTTATCGGAAGTATAATAATTGTTTTTGTAACAGCACGTGAGTTATTTCCTATATTACTCGTAGTCGTTCCAATTTTATTGCTTGCGATTATATTTATTGCAAGTAAAGCGAGCGGAACGTTCAAAAAAGTGCAAGAAGCATTAGATAAAGTGAATACAAAGTTGCAAGAAAATTTATCTGGTGTACGTGTTATTAAAGCGTATGTAAGACAAAAATATGAAATCACTCAGTTTGGAAAAGTAAATACAAATTTAACGAAGATAAATATTCGAGCAGTGCAGCTTATTTCTTTAATGATGCCAATCATTATGCTAGTTGTAAGCGGCGGGATTGTCGCAACATTATGGATCGGTGGAGAAAAAGTATTTAATGGAACGCTTCAAGTAGGAGCTATATTAGCGTTTATTAACTATTTGAATATTATTTTAATGTCACTTATGTCTATCAGTATGGTATTTATGCAAATCGCGCGAGCATTTCCGTCCGCGGATCGTGTACAGCAAGTTTTAAATACTGAGGTTGATATTAAGAGTGAAACAAATGCGCTTGTGCCTAAGAAAATTGAGGGGCAAATTGACTTTAAAAATGTTAGTTATAGTTATACGAAAAATAATGAATATGTTTTAAAAGATATTTCATTTCGCATATGTAAAGGTGAAAAGATAGGGATTATCGGTTCTACAGGGAGTGGTAAATCTACTTTAGCAAAACTGTTACCGCGTTTATATGATGTTGATCAAGGTGAAATATGCATTGATGGAATAAATGTTAAGGCGTATGATTTACAAAAACTTCGTGCGTCTATAGGCTTTGTGCCTCAAAAGGCATTGTTATTTTCAGGTAGTATAGAAGAGAACTTACGTTATGGTAAAGAAGATGCAACAAAGGGCGAACTGGAAGTAGCAGCTTCAGCAGCTTGTGCGACTGAGTTTATTAATAAGCTAGAAGATTCTTATCAATACCATTTAACACAAGGTGCTACGAATTTATCAGGCGGACAAAAACAACGTGTATCAATCGCAAGGGCGCTTGTGAGAAAGCCATCTATTCTTATATTAGATGATTCAACATCTGCTGTAGATGCTAAATCAGAATCTAACATTCAATCGGCATTAAGAACAGAATATAAAGGAACCACAACAATATTAATTGCCTCTAAAATTTCATCTATAATAGATGCTGATAAAATTCTCGTTTTAGATAACGGTGAATTAGTAGGTAATGGCACACATGAAGAATTGGTAGAACAATGTGAGGTATATCAAGAAATCTATCTTTCCCAAGGTGGTAATTTATATAAAGAAGGTGGGAAAGAACATGCGTAATTTCCAAGGGCAATTTGCTAATAAAGGTGGGCGTAACGCGCCTAAGGTGGGTAAAGCTAAAAATACGAAAGGAACTGTAATGCGCGTATGGAACTATATGGGCTATCAAAAGGCTGCTCTTACGTTCGTTATATTTTTAGTATTTGTTACGACGTTACTCGGGCTGTTAGGTCCATATTTAATGGGAGTAATTATCGATCAATATATTGTGCCGAAAGATTTAAGTGGTACGGCGAGAATGTGTTTGTTACTTATTGCGATTTATGGTGTAACGGTATTATTAACATGGTTGCAAACATTTGTCATGGTTAACGTTGCATTAAAAACGATACAAAAAATACGACAAGATATTTTTGAGAAAATCCAAACGCTTTCTTTACGGTTCTTTGATGTACGTTCTCAAGGGGATTTAATGAGTCGTGTGACAAATGATATAGATAATTTGAATCAAGCGTTAACACAAAGTGTTGTACAAATTATTTCATCAGCATTAACCTTTATAGGTGTAACAATTGCGATGTTCGCATTAGATTGGATTTTAGCAATTGTTACACTAATTACAGTACCTATTATGTTTTTCGTTACAAAAAAATTAGTTGCTTATAGTGGTAAAAACTTCGCAAAGCGTCAAAAAGATTTAGGAGAATTAAATGGTTTTATTGAAGAAGCTATAACTGGAGCAGATGTTACAACGTTATACGGGAAAGAAAGAGAAACCGTACAAAATTTCAATAAAATTAATGAACAACTCAGAATGTCTGCTACGAAGGCGGATACATTTTCAGCTTTTATTTTTCCAAGTATGAACTTTATAAATAACTTAGGTATGGGGCTTGTAATTGGGACTGGATCAGTAATGGTTTTAAATGGAATGACAACAGTAGGTGTCATTGCAGCTTTTATTAATTATTCTCGTCAATTCTCAAGACCGCTCAGTCAATTCGCAACTTTGATGAATACGATTCAAGCGGCAGTTGCTGGTGGAGAACGTGTCTTTGAAATTATGGATGAAGTACCAGAAATCCAAAATAAAAAAGATGCATTCATCGTACAAAATTTACAAGGACATGTTGCGCTTGAGAATGTTTCATTCGGTTATGAGGAAAATAAAACAATTTTAAAAGAAGTGAGTCTTAAGGCGCAGCCAGGGGAGACAATTGCTTTAGTTGGTCCAACTGGATCAGGTAAAACAACAATTATTAATTTGCTAACGCGCTTTTACGATATACAGCAAGGACAAATTCATATTGATGGTAAAAATATAAAAGATTATGATATGAATTCGTTACGAAGTAAAATAGGAGTAGTTTTACAAGATACGTATTTATTTGCCGGGACAATTATGGATAATATTCGTTATGGTCGATTAGATGCTAGCGATGAAGAAGTAATCAATGCAGCTAGGGCAGCATCTGCGCATTCTTTTATAAAGCATTTACCGAATCAATATGAAACAAAAATAGCTTCAGAAGGATCGAATTTAAGTCAAGGACAAAAACAACTTCTTGCGATTGCACGAGCGATTTTAGCAGATGCGGATATATTAATTCTTGACGAAGCAACTTCTAATATTGATACGAGAACAGAATTGCAAATACAAGAAGGACTAAATAATTTAATGAGAGGTCGGACAAGTTTCGTAATCGCTCATCGATTGAAAACGATTGAAAAAGCGGATCAAATCCTTGTTATAAAAGATGGAAGTATTCTTGAAAAAGGAAATCATGAATCTCTTATGGAAGATAGAGGCTTTTACTTTGACTTGTATACGAGTCAGTTTAAAATTTAATAACAATTTTGAAATGGTGCGGTTTCTCTTAGAAGGAGAAACCGCATTTTTATATTTGTAAAGATAATTAGAAATATAGAGTTGAAGTTTTTAAATACACGGATTGTTACTAAAAACAAGCAACTTCAGTGCTAGATGGAAGAATTAATTTACGTGGAATTGTAATAATCTCAAGAGCCATCTGTGCCGAATAGAGAAGTATTGGAGTTAATTCTAAAGCATGAGTTAATAATAATAGAAAGCTTGTTAAGATTGTAAAGCTCCCCCAAAAGAAACTTTTTGAAGTGTTACGGAAATCTTTTATTAAGGAAAAGAAAGAAAAAAATACTGTAACAATGAGTATCAAAAATTTATATTTATCTGCCATTAAACCCCTCCTAAAGAACAGTAACTTATATTATAACGTACTTTTCTGTATTACAATAAAAAGATTTCTAAATAAATAGTTTAAATGGATAAATGTCGTAACTTAAAATATTTGTTTTAGAGAATAGATTAGTGCCCTAATTATTGTTTGCTTGAGCTGTACAGGATATTTGACCGGACAATAAGACGAGCTTTGAATATATTAATAAAAAAGGATGTGGAACAATGGCTAGATATAGTTTACATGGAGGTCACAATAGTATTGTACAAGGTGCAAATTATGGGAATCGGAAAGAACACATTATGGATCGACAAGTTAAGGATGCAGTTGTTGCTAAATTAAGAGCTTTAGGGCATACAGTTTATGATGACACTGATGAAGTAGGGACAACACAAGCTCAAAATTTAAATAACATCGTATCTAAAACAAACTCACATGATGTAGACTTAGTAGTTTCATTTCACTTAAACTCATATGATACGAATGCTAATGGTGTTGAAGTTCTGTACTATGACCAACAAGCTTTATCAGCAAAAGTAGCAGCGCAACTTTCAAAAGATATCGGCTGGACAAATCGTGGTGCTAAGGAACGAAAAGACCTTTATGTATTAGCGAATACGAAAGCACCTGCAATTTTAATTGAACTTGGATTTATCGATAATGAAGCAGATATGGCAAAATGGAATCCAGATAAGATTGCAAATTCAATTGTGTATGCTTTAACTGGGCAGTCTAGTGGGACAACTCCGCCATCTAAACAAAATATCATTCAAACAGGAGCTTTTTCCCCTTATGAAACACCTGATGTGATGGGAGCATTAACATCTCTTAAAATGACGGCCAAATTCATCTTACAATCGGATGGTCTAACATATTTTATCTCTGAACCAACTTCAGATGCGCAGCTTAAAGGAATGACGGATTACCTTGATCGTAAAGGTTGGTGGTATGAAGTTAAGTAAAGATTTGAGTTTAGTGGAACAGAATATTTACAAACCAATCGGCCCGAAAAAGAGGATTACTTATACTGAGTAATCCTCTTTTTAAAATTTTTATTCCGACCTAAAATTAAATAAGTAAAGCATGTAAGTGGAATGTTTATTGAAAATATCAGCCATATTTGTAAAACGTATTTTTAATAAGAAAAAAATTTAGAATTTGAATTTAATTGACTACAATTGAAATAGCACTAAAAACTAATAAAACGGCCATAATGATGTTAAATGATTTAGTATGTTTTAATAAAAGTTTTTGGAACATGGAACCAAATAAGCTCCAACTAAATGTACTCATTAACCCGACTACACCGAGAAATAATGAAAAAAGTAGATAACTTGAATATGAAGAGTAGTAAGGAAGAATAAAAGTTGATACTACAGTTAGTCCGAATAGTATCCCTTTAGGGTTAACAAACTGAAGAAAAATCCCCACTGTAAATAAATTTTTATTATATTTTTCATCGGGATCTGTACTAGTTTTACTAGTTAGTATTTTAAAAGCTAAATATAGCATGTATGCTACACCTAAAATTTTTAAAGGGAACTCGATTATGGGTAGAATATTAATTAGTACAATATTAAAGAAGCTACACAAGGAAGTGAGGATGAAAAATCCGAAAGCTACTCCGAAGCAAAATTGAATACTCCTTTTTAAACCATGTTGATTGGCGTATGTCATAGCTAAAAAATTGTTAGGTCCGGGTGTGAAGCTACTTATAAAAACAAATAACAAAAAAGAAAAGATAGGCATTTCAAAACCCCCTAATTATTTCGTGTGTTATAATGACCGAAAAGAACAATATAACGTGTGCTTTTTATTATACATAACGGTCGTTATATTGTATATAGTGTAGGAGTGTTTCTTATGGAAGAAATTCAATTTATTCTGGCGAAAAATTTAAAGACAATACGAGAGAAGGAAAAATTAAGTTTAGAAAAGGTTTCCCAATTAACAGGTGTGAGTAAAACGATGATAGGACAAATTGAACGAGGAGAGTCAAGTCCAACATTAACAACGATATGGAAAATTGCTAATGGTTTGAAAGTGTCTTTTACTTCTTTAATCAATAATCCGCAACCAGATATTAAAGTTGTTTTACGAAATGATATTCAAGTATTATCAGAAGACAATGGGAGATATAAAGTGTATCCTTCTTTTCCTTTCCAAGATGATAGGAACTTTGAAATCTATACGGTTGAAATTGAGGCAGAAGGAAAACTAAGTACGGAAGGCCATAAAGAAGGGGCCGAAGAATTTATAACAGTGTTTGAAGGGGAATTGACAATTGAAATAAATGATTGTAAATATACATTAAATAGCGGAGATGCAATTCGCTTTAAGGCGGATAGACCACACTTTTATCATAATTCCGGAAGTACGCTAACTCGGTTAAGTATGACCATTTATTATCCAGCTGCATAAACTTGTTATGGCATCAAGAATATAAAGAAATGTGTTTTGATAAACCATCTATAAAAGATGGTTTTATTTTTTGAAATTCATAAAAAAAGACACTCGTTTGAGTGTCAACATAGTATTGCTCTCGCGTATAGGATTGGAGTATGTTTCTCAAAAACGTATTGTGATGGTTCGCATTTGAGAAACTGTCTTCTTAGTCAATGTAACATCGGCAGGAAGAAGTGTAAATTGATAATGTATATACGGAAAATTTAGTATAGATATTTTCTACTATTAATATAGTGCAAAATGTTTTTTATTGCTTAATCACTATCGTGTAGTTATTGAAAGAATATTAGCTTTAATTACGTAATCTTTTCTATTTGACCATTTAAGAATGATTATTATAAAAAAGAACGAATCATTTTTTAATCAATTCGTATAATTGTTAAAGAGGCACCAGTTGAACCACCTCCAACTAAATTAACTACGGATAACACGCCGAATAGTTGAAGTGAAATTGTATTACCGGCAATAAAATTGGTTATTAAATTATTATTATAATTTGAAGTTGATATTGCGGGTGAAAAAATAGATCCAGGAATTGGAGTTGAAGAGTTTAATAGTAGCCTTGTACCAGCAAGTAGTGCAGTTGTCGTATTAACTTGATAGGTTAAATAATATCTCCCAGTAACAGGAATTGTAAATATATCATTTGAAGCGTTCACTGTAAAATTACCGAGACTTTGGTTATTAGAAAGTGGGATATTAGTTCCACCTAATATGACTGAAATCGGACCACCTAACGTATTATTAGCGAACATAGAGTTTGTTGTGATAATAGGTCCAGTAACGCCCGTAGGCCCAGTAATGCCTGTGGACCCAGTAATGCCTGTAGGCCCAGTAATGCCTGTGGACCCAGTAATGCCTGTAGGTCCAGTAACCCCTGTAGGCCCAGTAGGACCTGTAAGTCTGTATGGAAGAATAATTTCAAGAGCCAGTGATAATAGTTCTTTTTTTATTTCTTCATTCTTATCTTGAATATAAATCACCTCATTTTTAAATTAGAACGTAACGCATTTAGTATTTTGAAATGGAACTATCATTTTAGTATATTAATACTACTAGTTATAGCAACGGTAAAAAGTTTACTATATGTAAAAATTATTTGGGAAAGAAAAAAGTAGTGATGGAATTCTTCTTAAAATGACAGATGTATTATTTTGTTAAGTAGTAAAAAAATGTGGAATGAGGTATAAAATTGAACCGCAATGACAAATTATCTTTGAATAAAGGTATGATAAGACCAGAAAATATTGGACCTACCTTTCCGGTTATTCCGCCAATTTATATTCCAAC
>NZ_MAOE01000054.1 GCF_001884185.1 Bacillus albus | reverse complement strand
GTAACGGTTCGGGCGGCAACGGTTCTAGTGACAATGGTTCTGGTGGTAACGGTTCTGGTGGCAATGGCTCAGGCGGCAACGGTTCGGGCGGCAACGGCTCAGGCGGTAATGGTTCTGGTGGCAACCGTGTTAAAGGCGATAGCAGTTCTCAAGGTAGTGATGATTCTCAAGGCAGTAACGGTTCCCAAGGTGGTAACGTAAAAGATAATGCGAAAAAACAAGGCGATAAGTTACCGAATACAGCAACACATTATCCTGCATCTATTTTAATGGGACTTTCAACATTCCTAATTGGTATGTTACTATTTATCCGCCGTAAAAACGCAAAATAAAACACATCCTTCCATCTAAAACATACATGAAATAAAGTGAGACTTTAATCAGTGGGGATTTTCTTCATCCCCCACTGATTATCAGCCCTCACCAATCGGACTCTTATGGGCAGCCCGACCCTCACCTAACTTCTTTGCTTTCGCTGAATGTTGAGGTGGGGGTCTTACTGCCCATTAAAGCGGGATAAATTGTAAAACTAAAAAGGACTTTGGATTGCATTTTATTATGCAGACCAAAGTCCTTTTTATCACTTATCAGAAAGAGTCTTAATACGCTTTTCCCCAATACACCATTTGTTTAGCTTCTTTACCACAACAAATACATTCGTCAGCTAAATGCTCTTGCTCAAAAGGTATACAGCGAGAAGATACTCCAACTTCTTCTTTTAGTTTCTCTTCACAAGCTAATTCTCCGCACCACATTGCCTTAATAAATCCTTGCTTTTCATCAGCTACTTGTTTCATCTCTTCGAAATTCGCCGTGCTATACGTATTCTCATCGCGGAATACTTTTGCCTTATTAAATAAAGAATGATGAATTTCCTCAAGTAGTGCTGGAATACGTTTTTCTAATTGGTCCATTGATATAAATTCTTTTTCTTTCGTATCTCTTCTTACAAGTACAACTTGATTCTTTTCAATATCTTTAGGACCAACTTCTAATCGAATTGGAATGCCCTTCATTTCATACTCATTAAATTTCCAGCCTGGTGTTTTATTACTAGCATCTATTTTCGCGCGTGCA
Source organism: Bacillus albus (assembly GCF_001884185.1). Lineage (GTDB taxonomy): Bacteria > Bacillota > Bacilli > Bacillales > Bacillaceae_G > Bacillus_A > Bacillus_A albus. The sequence goes on along the minus strand of NZ_MAOE01000054.1, from coordinate 128,256 downwards.
ACCTTTTGAATATGCCCTTGTAACTCTGTTGCTTTCGCTAAAACTCCTTCTTTATGCTGAGCAATTGGTACGATAACAACTTGTACTGGTGCGACTTTAGGAGGCATTACAAGCCCATTATTATCACTATGAACCATAATAAGTCCACCTATCATTCTTGTTGATACTCCCCAAGATGTTTGGTGTACATATTGCCACTTACCGTTACGATCTAAAAACTTAATATCAAATGCTTCTGAGAAGTTCGTTCCAAAGTTATGGGATGTTCCTGTTTGAAGTGCTTTCCCATCATGCATCAAGCTTTCAATTGTATAAGTTGCCTTTGCGCCCGCAAATTTTTCTTTTTCTGTTTTTTGCCCTTTAATGACTGGTATCGCTAAGTAATCTTCACAGAAAGAAGCATATAAATTTAAAATATTTAATGTTTCAGCTTGCGATTCCTCTGCCGTTTCATGAATTGTATGACCCTCTTGCCATAAGAATTCCGTTGTACGAAGGAATGGTCTCGTTGTCTTTTCCCAACGAACTACAGAACACCACTGATTATATAGCTTTGGCAAATCATTATAGGATTGCACAATTTTTGAAAAATGCTCACAGAATAAAGTTTCAGATGTAGGTCGTACACAAAGCCTTTCTGCTAATTTTTCATCCCCGCCATGTGTCACCCATGCTACTTCAGGAGCAAACCCGTCTACGTGATCCTTCTCTTTTTGCAATAAACTCTCTGGAATAAACATTGGCATATACACATTTTCATGACCTGTTGCTTTTAACTTCTCATCCATCACTTTCTGCATATTTTCCCATAAGGCATAACCGTACGGGCGTAGAATCATACACCCTTTTACACTTGAATAATCAACAAGTTCTGCTTTTTTCACAATATCTGTGTACCACTGTGCAAAGTCCTCTTCCATCTTCGTAATCGCTTGTACTTGTTCTTTTGCCATAGTCAGTCTTCCTCCTTCTAGAAAATACAAAAAAGCCCGTGTCCCTAAATAGGGACCGAGCTTTGCCGGCGTTACCACCCTGATTCATGCACAAAAATTGCGCATGCTCTTTTTTTGATAACGGGAAACTCCCGCTGCATATGCAGAACGCAAAGGTAGGTTCCATATTGCCTTTTTAAGAATCTTTCAGCCTGCTGGATTCTCTCTCTGCTAAAAAGGTTGAACATGTACTAATCCTTTTTCATCGTTATAACGAAATAAATTTGTTGATTATCATAATACAAATTCTTTTTTAAAACAATAGCTAATTTTCTCATTTTTATATATTCTTTTCATTTTCTGCAGTTTTATACGTAGCTTTTTCTCGTGATTTTTACAAGTTGATGTGCAATCATACCGATAAGTGTACCAAGTAGAACGAAAAAACCAATAAATCCATATCCCATTCCTTCCCATCCACCAATCACCATCATTGTAACCGGGAAGGATGCTAAACAAAGAAGTATTAAACTAAGTGCAAATATAATATCAAACTGCTTGTCTGGAAACCGTTTCTTTAGTAAATACGAAATAGCAAATACAAGGATAATCGTAATTCCGCCAATGATGTAAAAGATACTAAATCCATCTAGCCAATCCATAGTGTTTCCTCCTTCCATTCATTCCCTTATACTTAATTATATGTTTAACTTTTCTGAAAATAAACAATAAATTTTCACCTCGAAATATATTTTTATTACTAGGTATTAATAGTAATATATAAGAATAGGTTTTATATAATCAGGAGGGAACTTTATGGATAAAGCATTAACAAACCGCGTCATTATTTTATCTTTCGATTGCTTATCAGCTTTAGATTTTCCTATATTACAAAAACTACCTAATTTCCAAACATTAATAAACAAGGGCGCGATGGCGAAAAAAGTGGAACCTATTTATCCTTCTGTAACATACCCAAGCCACTCAACAATCGTTACTGGAAACTATCCTAATAAACATGGCGTAGTTAGCAATACGTTACTTCAACCTGGACGCGAGTCACCCGATTGGCATTGGTACCGAAAATCTATTAAAGGAACAACGTTATACGATGAAGCACGTAAAGCAAATTTAACGACAGCTGCCCTTCTATGGCCCGTTACTGGAAGAGCAAATATTGATTACAATTTACCAGAAATCTTCCCTAATAGACCGTGGCAAAATCAAGTGTTAGTTTCATTATTTAGTGGTAGCCCGCTATACCAATTAGAATTGAATCACCGCTTTGGCCATATACGGAATGGCCTGTCACAACCTGAACTCGATGATTTCGTACTTGCTTCTGCTGTGCATACAATCCAGACTAAGAAGCCGAACGTCATGTTCGTACATTTCACCGATTTAGACACTCAAAGACACTATCACGGCTTTGAATCAAAAGAAACAATAGCTGCAATTCATAGACATGACGAACGGCTAGGGAAAATTATTCACGCTTTAAAAGATAGTGACCTATACGAAGAGAGTACAATTATTGCTCTTGGTGATCATAGCGCTTTAAGTGAAAACAAAGCCATTCAATTAAATGTACTATTCCATCAAAAAGGGCTACTATCTATAAATTCAAAAGGAAAATTAATAGACTGGAAGGCCTATTGCCAAAGTTGTGACGGATCTGCCTATGTATATGTGAAAGACAAGAACGATACCGATACAATTCGAGACGTACAACTACTACTTGAAGAACTACTTCAAAATAAACAAAATGGAATTGAATTTATACTTCATGATGAAGCTGCAAAAGACTGCGGTGCAGATGGTAATTGTTTATTTATGTTAGAAGCACGAGAAGGATATTATTTCACTGAAAACTATACAGGAGATTTTATAAAAGAAATTACTGAAAAAGACGTTACGCCTAGTAAAAAATATACATTTGGTACGCATGGATACTCTCCAACAAAACCTAACTATGAAACAATTTTTATCGCTGCTGGGAAAGGGATAAAAAGCGGCGTTACCATCCCGTATATGAGACTTATTGATGAAGGTCCAACTATCGCTAGACTACTCGGTTTACACTTAGGTGAAACAGACGGATCAATTGTAGAGGATTTACTCCAATTGTAAAGAACTGTGTATATATGTAAAAGTTATGTAAAAATCATCACTGTTGCTCTTTTTATAATTTTTAATTTTGTACACTGTTAGTAGAACAAATTTAAGGGGGAACATTATATGAAGAAAATGTCCAGACAAGAAAAAAGCTGGATATTATACGATTGGGCGAACTCAGTATATTCGCTCGTCATTACAACTGCATTATTCCCAATTTACTTTAAGGCAGCTGCAAAAGAAGCTGGACTATCTGGTGCAACTTCAACAGCATATTGGGGATATGCAAACTCGTTCGCTACACTTTTAATTTCTATACTTGCCCCTATTCTCGGCACAGTTGCTGATTATAAAGGATTTAAAAAACGATTTTTCACATTCTTCTTTGGACTCGGTATCGTATTTACAAGTATGCTAGCAGTCGTCCCAACATCTCAGTGGTACTTATTACTAGGATGCTATATGCTCGCATTAATCGGTTTTGCGGGGGCAAACATCTTTTATGATGCATTTTTAGTAGATGTCACTTCTGAAGATAGAATGGATCGAATTTCTACGCGAGGTTTCGCATTAGGCTATATTGGGAGTACTATTCCTTTTATCGGTTGTATCGCTCTTATTATTCTTTCTCAAAAAGGAACTATCCCTTTATCTGTTGGTATTGCTAGTCAAATTTCATTTGCGATAACAGCTCTTTGGTGGGGGTTATTTACGATTCCAATGCTAAAAAACGTAGAGCAAACACACTATATTGAGCGTCACCCTAGACCAATTGCAATGAGCTTCAAGCGCCTTGCTGATACTTTTAAAAATATTAAAGAATATAAAACAGTCTTTATGTTCCTAATCGCTTACTTCTTCTACATTGACGGGGTCGATACAATTATTACTATGTCCACCGCTTACGGAACAGATCTTGGTATTAGTGCAACGAATCTATTAATCATCTTATTCGTCACACAAATTGTAGCTTGTCCATTCGCTTTATTATACGGAAAATTATCAGAAACATTTACAGGTAAAAAGATGCTATATGTCGGTATTATTATTTATATCATTATCTGCACATATGCTTATTTCTTAAAAACGACACTCGATTTCTGGATTTTAGCAATGTTAGTTGCCACTTCTCAGGGCGGGATTCAAGCACTTAGTCGTTCCTATTTTGCAAAACTAGTACCTAAAGAATCGGCAAATGAATTCTTCGGATTTTATAATATATTTGGCAAGTTTGCCGCGATTATGGGTCCAGTATTAGTCGGTGTTACAACTCAATTAACAGGAAAAACAAACGCTGGTGTCCTTAGCATTATTGTACTGTTCATTATCGGGGGATTCTTACTAACTAGAGTTCCAGAAAATCATACATCCGTTACACCACCTAGTCCAAAAACGAAAACACTATAAGAAAAAGATCCTCTTCACATAAGAAGAGGATCTTTTATTGATAACGCCCCGCTACGAAAGACGCTACATCTTATACAAAAATAGTTTATCAACAGTTGTTCCTAATACTTCCGCTAAACGAAAAGCTAATGCTAAACTTGGATCATATTTATTATTCTCAATTGCATTTATCGTCTGTCTTGAAACTTTACACTTATCAGCTAATGCACCTTGTGAAATATTATTTTCAGTGCGTAATTCATAAATTTGATTTTTCACATCTTTTCTCCTAACATGTAAAATCGTTTTTACAACATTAGTATATAGTCGGTACATTTCATTGTCAAAAGATCACCATGAAAAAAAGGATCCATTCAGCCCCCCCTACAATAGCTATTTCGAAACCAATGAATTCGTCATTTCCTCTTGATTAACACCATCTTCTTTCTTTATTTGCATACGTAAAACCGGACCTATTGCTAATAAAATAAGTGACATTGCTATACAAAATACGGTAACTAGCGAGGTCAGCTCCTTCAATCCTCCAGCTAGTGAAGTCCCAATTAACATTGCTCCCATAAACAGTGGTAAAATCGTCCCATTTACTCTTCCAACCATATTTTCTGGTACAAGTTGAATCATAAGCGTACCGACAACGATATTAACACAAGCTAAACAAATACCTGTTCCAAATCTCATAAAACTAGTAACCCAAAATGATGTAGATAGCCCTTCTACTAAAAATGACATCGCTAATATGCTCATACCGAATACAAACATCTTTTTCGGATTCACTTTTGAAGCGAAAACTGCAGCAACAATACCACCGATTAACATACCTATTCCATCAGCTGCAGCTAAATATTGAACTGCTTCCTTTTCCATTCCAAGACGTTCTATTACAAGAAACACCTCTAATGGAGTTGTTAATCCAACAGCTAAGCCGATAATGGTGAAAGTGATCGTAATCATACGTAAATTTTTCGTATGAAAAACATATTTCCACCCTTCTTTGATATCATTTTTTAATGAACCTCTCGCCACTTGCTCCTTTTCAACCCATTTTGGTAAGAATGAAAGGGCGATAGCAGATAACAAAAATAGAATGATTAAACTATATAGTGACGTAAATAAACCAAGTTGTGTATACACAAGCGATCCTACCACTGGTCCAAAAATCAGAAATAATGACTGTAATGTTTGGTTAAATGCAATCGCATTTGCTACCTGTTCTTCTTTTACGTAGCGCTTAAATATACGCGAAGATGATGGCTGAGAAAACTGACCTACAATCGCGGAAATGAGTGTTGCAAAAAATATAGCCTGCCAATAATCCAGTTTTAACAACAGGACAATTCCTATAATAGACAGTACACTTAATACATCTCCAGCGACCATTGTTCTTTTTGGATTCCAGCGATCCGCTAGCGCACCACCGATAAACGAGAAAATAAAAATAGGTGCATATTCCATAACCGATAACAACGATACAGAAACCGGATCATTATTCGTTCGCTCCATTATGAAATACAAAAGAGCCATATTTCTGATCCAAATTGCAAATTGTTGTAAAATATCAGATGCCATAACAAGCATAAATGCTCGGTTTTTAAATAAAGCGTTCATTTTCATTCCCCTTTCATAAACCGACCGTTCGGTCTAATTTGTTTTGTAAGAAAAGCAACTGACTTATGATTCAGCTGCCATTCCTTTTAACAATACATCTATTGCCTTTTTATAAATACGTTGCAGCTCTTTATAATCTAACTCGTAGTAAAGTACCCCAAGCCCTGATAATAATCCATTCACAATATACATAAGATCGCGCGTATTATCTTCACGAAACTCTCCAGACTGTATACCTGCTTCAATTAGTGTCTCAAACATAACATATGATTCCCTAGTTAAAGCTAATAGTTCATCCAAAATCTCTTTACTTACAACTTGGCTCATAGAGAATTCCTCTATTGCATTTGAAATTGGTTGCTGTATGTCCTCTACATGATATTCCGCGAGACCATATAGTTTTTCAGTATTCGTACTATACAACTTCTCTTTTTCATTCCATTTTTCAAGCCAATCATACGTATGCTGTTTTACTACAAATAAAAATAATTCTTCTTTACTTTTAAAGTGATAATAAATGCTTCCTTTACTTCTCTCTGTAATTTCACAAATTTCTTCCATAGATGTAGCTGCATAGCCCTTCTGTGAAAACAGACTTTCTGCTTTATATGCAATTTCTTTCTTTATCTCTTCTGCGCTTCTTCTCATATTTACACCTCTTTAAACCGACCGTTCAGTCTAATAATAACAAATTTAAAACCTCTATTACAAGAGGCTATATTTCTTATTTAAGAAAATGTACTTTCAAACCACGTTCGAATCATATGTATGATTCCAATTTTAAATCCTAATTTAACAAGAAATACGCCTCCCGCAGCTAATAAAAATAACATTACTTTCCCCTTGTTTTTCACTTTCGGTTCCCTTTTCATTTCTATTCCCCTTAGTACGTTAAAAATATTAATCAAACGTTTGTTTAACTGTTTTTATGCATATGTAAGCCAACTAATCAAACGTTTGTTTAAAAAGAAATACGCCTTTATAAGGCGCATTTTCATCAATCACCGCCACCTCCGCCGCCACCGCAGCTACCTCCACTATCTCCACCAAAAGAACCTCCACTATCATGTGATCCTCCATCGTGTGGGCAATCATTATCAGACCCAGCAAAGAAAAATAATGGTGATGAACTGTTAGATGAATTATGAATGTTATTTTGTTTCGTAAGATTTACCTTCTTTTTGTTTGATCGAACTGCCGTTATAATTATTCCAACTACAACAAATAATAGTATAAAAACAATAAATTCCATATAAAAAACCTCCCTTAATCTTCGAATAACTGAATAGTTCTTTCTAAATTTTCAAGTGAAATAAAGCGAGATTCACGAAGGATCTCTTTTCCATTATAAAATAATAAAACTGTTGGCCCTGTAAATACTGCATATCGCTCTGCAATTTCTTGCATGTCTTGTAGTAATATTTCTACTTTCTCTACGTAATCATAATTCTCTAATACACTATTTACTTTTCTTAACATAACATCACAAACACCACAATTTTCTGTTTTAATAAACAGAAGTACTAATTGTTGTTCTTCAATATATGTCGCTAATTCTTCTATCGTTTCAAATGTATTCATCTTATCCCTCTTAGCGTAATTTACGAAATACTTTACCTTGGTACATACGAAAAGCTGAACTATCTTTCATTTTCCTCTTTTCCATTACCTGCTGAAAACGCAGCGTTTTTGCTGTTAACTCTTCTTGTAATTTTTTTCTCTCTGCTTCATCATAACAGCACGCAATTAAGTCTTCTATTTTTAATATATCTTTTTGTAGATCCATTTCTGGTGGAATCATGCCCGCATTTTTTAAGATTTTATAACTCATTCTAAGTTCTGGAGGTACCGTTGAAAGGTCTTCTAATTGTAGTGGTTTTCCTTTTCCCGGAATATGATCAAGGTCTCCATTCCGTATTGCTTGTCGAATTTTTTCTTCAGCAATGTTCAAAAAGACATCCACACCATTCGCTCCTTTACATATTTTTACTATTATTTTACATGATATTTTCTCATCTTGCTACGCTATTACAAATTGACTTCATACAATTTTTTCTCAAATTTAATTCCAAGAAGCCCTTTCCTCCCTAATCAATATTTTATTTTCATGTGTAATCTGTATTAGAGCCATTTCATATTGAGAAAGTCTTTTTGAATCCAATAAAGCGTTTACACCAAATCTTACATTTGCTACGATTTAATCACCCTAGCTCCCTTGTATAGACTTCGTGATGTCTGATCATTTTTATCCCGCTTTAATGGGCAGTAAGACCCCCACCTTAAAATTTAGCGAAAGCAAAGAAGTTAGGTGGAGTTGGGCTGCCCATTAAAGTCCGATTGGTGAGGGCTAATAATCAGTGGGGGATGAAGCCCCACTGATTAAAGTTTCATAAGTCTAAATTCATTTTGGTTTATTGGCGTATGCCTTTAAATATATCTTTTATTTTGAAAGGAGAAATGACTATGAAATTAAAAAAATTCACGCTGCTATTACTATCCCTACTACTCTTCTTACCTCTTTTTCTCACAAACTTTATTACTCCAAATTTCGCATTAGCAGATTCACCAAAGCAAGGTCAAAAAATTGTTGGGTATTTTCCTTCGTGGGGCATTTACGGACGTAATTATCAAGTTGCAGACATTGATGCATCAAAGCTAACTCATTTAAACTATGCTTTCGCTGATATTTGCTGGAATGGAAAACACGGAAACCCTTCTACTCACCCCGATAATCCAAATAAACAAACGTGGAACTGTAAAGAATCTGGTGTACCACTGCAAAATAAAGAGGTTCCTAATGGTACTCTCGTACTCGGCGAACCATGGGCTGATGTCACAAAATCTTATCCGGGATCAGGTACAACTTGGGAAGATTGTGATAAATACGCACGTTGCGGAAATTTCGGAGAACTGAAGCGATTAAAAGCTAAGTATCCTCACTTAAAAACAATTATTTCCGTTGGTGGCTGGACTTGGTCTAACCGCTTTTCTGACATGGCCGCCGATGAAAAAACAAGAAAAGTATTCGCTGAATCTACAGTAGCTTTTCTTCGCGAATATGGATTTGACGGTGTTGATTTAGATTGGGAATACCCGGGTGTTGAAACGATTCCTGGCGGTAGTTATCGTCCTGAAGATAAGCAAAACTTCACCCTACTCCTTCAAGATGTTCGAAATGCATTAACAAAAGCTACTGCAGAAGATGGGAAACAATATTTACTAACAATCGCGTCAGGTGCAAGCCAACGTTATGCGGATCATACAGAGCTAAAGAAAATCTCTCAAATACTGGATTGGATTAATATTATGACATATGATTTCCACGGTGGATGGGAAGCTACTTCTAACCATAATGCAGCTCTATACAAGGACCCAAGTGACCCAGCTGCGGATACGAAATTTTACGTAGATGGTGCAATAGATATTTATACAAATGAAGGTGTTCCAGCAGATAAACTCGTATTAGGCGTACCTTTTTACGGGCGTGGATGGAAAAGTTGCGGAAAAGAAAATAACGGACAATACCAACCTTGTAAACCAGGTAGTGATGGAAAGCTCGCTTCTAAAGGTACTTGGGATGATTATTCTACCGGTGACACAGGTGTGTACGATTATGGTGATTTAGCAGCTAATTATGTTAATAAGAATGGTTTTGTTCGCTATTGGAACGATGTGGCGAAAGTACCTTATTTATATAATGCGACTACAGGAACCTTCATTAGCTATGATGACAGCGAATCTATGAAATATAAAACAGACTATATAAAAACAAAGGGTTTAAGTGGAGCAATGTTTTGGGAGCTAAGCGGGGATTGCCGTACAAGTCCAAAATATAGTTGTAGTGGACCTAAATTACTTGATACGCTAGTAAAAGAGTTACTTGGTGGACCTATTACTCAAAAAGATACTGAATCACCAACAAACGTAAAAAACATTGCTGTTACAAATAAAAATTCAAACTCCGTTCAATTAAACTGGACTGCATCTACTGATAACGTAGGAGTTACGGAATATGAAATTACTGCCGGAGAAGAGAAATGGAGTACAACAACAAATAGCATTACAATTAAAAACTTAAAATCTAATACAGAATACACATTTTCAATAACAGCAAAAGATGCTGCTGGGAATAATTCACAGCCTACTTCCATTCTTGTAAAAACAGATGATGCTAACACAACACCTCCTGGTGGAAATAGCAATGCTACCTTTTCAGTCACTTCAAATTGGGGAAGTGGTTACAACTTCTCGATTGTAATTAAAAATAGTGGAACGACCCCTATTAAAAACTGGAAATTAGAATTTGATTATAACGGCAATTTAACACAAGTTTGGGATTCTAAAATTAGTAGTAAAATAAATAATCATTACGTAATTACGAATGCAGGATGGAATGGTGAAATTCCTCCTGGTGGATCGATTACAATCGGAGGAGCAGGAACAGGCACTCCTGCTGAACTTGTAAATGCATCCATTAGCGAAAACTAAACGTAACTTCCATTAATTGTTTCACTAAAGTTTGAATTTAGGTTTGAGTGCTCTCTCCTAAATTCAAACTTTTAATTTTATGAAAAATCACAAATAAACATTATAATAACCTATTATAATTATATTTAGTTTTCAATATGAAGTTCGTGTGAAGTTCATCTGAATTTTACATGAATTTCCTTTAAGCTCTATTGTCTTCCAATACCAATCACATTATCCTTTACATATAGGAATTATTTTCATTCCATTTCAAACTATCTACATATATAAAAAAAGATAGTCGCCTATTAGGGAAAGGCATCTAGTATGATTATAAATATAAACATAACAAAAGAAAAAGCACGCTTATAAGCGCACCATAAGAGTGCTTCTTCATACAATTCTCATGTAAGAGTTCTCGAAAATCATGTTAATCACAAAGAAAAGGCATTAGCTTATACAAGCTAATGCCTTTTCTTTATTCCTATTGTTCAGCGTTCCATTCTTCTATATTCCACACTTTTGTTATCCATGCTTCATAAAAAGAAGGCTCATGTGAGACAAGTAAAACTGTTCCTGTATATCGTTGTAGCGCTTCCTGCAACGCCTTCTTTGTTTCTATATCCAAATGATTAGTTGGTTCATCTAAAATTAAAACATTACTTTTCTTTACGGTAAGTTCACATAAACGTACTTTCGTTTGTTCCCCTCCGCTTAATAAACGAATAGGTTTTAATACATGTTCTTCTTTCAATCCACACCTTGCTAATGCTTGGCGCACTTCTTTCTTTGTCATATCTGGTCGCTCTGCCCAAACTTTCTCTAAGGGTATTGTTTCTGAAGCAAACTCTTCCTGGGCAAAATACGCAGGATTTACTCGTTCTCCAACAGAAATTGAACCGCTTAGCGGCTTAATTTGACCTAATAATGTTTTTAACATCGTCGTTTTTCCAATTCCATTATGACCAATAATCGCTATCTTTTCTCCTTTTTTCACTTGTAAATTCAACTCTGGGCATAACGGATCACTATAACCTATCCTTAGTTTCTCAGCTTGCAATATACGACTCACCGGCTCCTCATAAACATTGAAATCAAAACGGGATCGAGGTACAGGATGAACCTTTTCAATCCTTTGCATTTTCTCCAATACTTTCTCTCGACTTTTAGCCTGTTTCGCTTTACGAATTTTATTTTTTTGAATAAATGTTTCTAACTGAGAGATTTCTTTTTGTTGTTTCACATACGCCGATTGTAATTGTTTCTTTTGCACTTGGTAACTTTGCACAAACTTTTCATAGTTTCCTACGTATCGCTTCACTTTCCCTCCTTCTAGATGAAAAATAACATTTGTAATACTGTTCAAAAATAATTCGTCATGCGAAATGATTACATAAGCTTTTTCATATAGTCTCAAATACGATTGCAACCACTCTATATGGGCTGTGTCTAAATAATTTGTTGGCTCATCTAGTAATAAAACATCAGCTTTTTCTAAAAGAAGCTTCCCAAGTAATAACTTTGTTCGCTGTCCCCCACTTAACTTCGATACATCCTTTTTCAAACCTATTTCAAATAAACCTAAACCGATTGCTACTTCTTCAACTTCTGTATGAATGTGATAGAAATTAGAGCTTTCCAATATAGTTTGTAATTCTCCATACTTTACTAACAGTTTTTCTACTTCTCCTGCTCCATTCATTTCTTCAGCAATTTTTAACATTTCGCATTCAATCGCATACAAATCAGCAAATGCACTTTGCAAGTATCCCTCAATTGTCATCCCTTCTTGTAAATCCATATGCTGCTGTAAAAAACCTATCTTCACATGAGGAAACCATTCAATATTCCCATCATCATGTATAAGTTCTCCTGTTAAAATCCTTAGCAATGTTGATTTTCCGATTCCATTTTCCCCTACTACCCCAACATGCTCGCCCTTCAATAGTCGAAAACATGCATTATATAAAATGGTTTTCTCACCATACGAATGACTTAAATTTTCTACCGTTAATATACTCATTATTTTCTCTCCTTTACTTATAGCTCATAAGCTAAATAGAGAGAGCAACAGTATAAAGCCTTATTTAATTGTGCATAAAAAATGGGTAAGGTGAATACACCTTACCCATTACATATTATCGTAAAAAAGGATTAAGGTTCTTTACCTGCTGTCTTCAATTTAGCTTAATCGATAAAAATGGGCAGACTTCTCCCGTATCAAGCTAAAACCATTTGAAGAACAGTTGATAAAGTCATTTTATCCTTTCACTCCTTTAACATTTGTTATATTAAGAGTATAAACTCCTCTGTTATATTCTATTCTCTACTTTTCCTTTTGTTCCTTCCCCATGTTATCGTTTTCTGCATAAATTTCTTTATACATCTTTTCTAATGCATATGGACTTGTAAAGATGAGCGTTAACGATTTCCACATATAAATTCTTCTCTGTAATTCTATTCCGTATCCTTTACTCACTATACTTTTCACTTCTGGAATATGGTCTTCGGTTTGAAATTGTTGTACAGACTTCAATTCATCCGTTTTAAAATCTGTTAAAAGACCTACCACAACTCGTCCATGTTCCTGTGACCTTTCTTCTAAATCAAACTGAATTGAATGAACAAAACCTAAAACGTGAAAAATTTGAGCATGTAAACCGACAACAGCACGCTGTTCCATTAAATTGTAGCACTCTCGTTTTAGCACCTCTACCATTTCCAAAGAATTTCTATCAACTTTCATTTTGCCGACAAACATAACTTTTACAATATGAGCGACTGCCCCCATACTTTTTAATACACTCTCTAGAATTTCTACCGCGTCTTCTACGTAACCATTTAAAATTATAGAATGAATAAATTCATCTAATACCGCTTGAAACTTTTTAATTAAATGTAAATCACGTAATTCCGGAACATCTTTTCTCAATTGATCTCGACCTTGAACCCACTTTAAAATTTCTGTCATTTCTTCTTCTTTTAATTCATGATGTTCCATACCATACTTCATTAATAAAATATGATTTTTTAATACAGCTTTTCTTTCTTCAAGATTATCTGCCGTTAATTCATCCACTATTTTCTCTATAGTTTTCATCTTTCTCCCCCTGTATAAAAAAAGCCTTTTAACAGTAATTATACTAAAAACTGTTAAAAGGCTTTTTCTATTTTTTCATATAAGGAGCTAATACTCTCAGAATTTCTTCCTTATCCTTCTTTAACTCAATTGATGTTAACATATCCATCGTTCTCGGCCTAGGTAATTTCACTTGTACCTCACCAATTATTGATGCTGGTCTTTGAGATAAAATAAATACGCGATCCGAAAGCAAGATTGCCTCATCTAAGTCGTGTGTAACCATAACGATTGTTTGCTTCTCTTGGTGCCAAGAGTTTAAAAGCCAGCTATGTACTTCCATTTTTGTAAAAGCATCTAATTTACCAAAAGGCTCATCAAGTAACATAATTGGCTTTTCACATAAATATGTGCGCAGAAAACTAATTCTTTGACGCATACCACCAGACAATTCATCTGGATAATGTTCTGCATATTCATCTAGTTCAAACTGCTTTAATGCTTCCATTCCTTCTGTCAGCCTTTGTTTTTTCGGCTTTCCTTCAATTTCTAACGGAAGAACGATATTTTGCAAAGCTGATCGCCACGGTAGTAATAAATCCTGTTGCGGCATATAACTTACGACATCTTGCTCTTGCATTTGCTTATCGTTATACGTTACACTTCCACTTGTTGGATTCTCAACATTTGCGATCATATTTAATAGTGTGCTCTTCCCGCAACCACTTGGTCCTACAAAGGAAACGAACTCCCCCTCTCTTATAGAAGCACTAATATTTGCTAATACATTCTTTCCATCGAAAGATTTCACAATATCTTTTATTTGTAATCCACTCATTTTTCACTTGGAAGGAACTCATTTGTAAAGGCATCTTTCACATCAATTTTCTTCTTAATAACTTTGTTATCATATAAGAAATTCATGTAATTCGTCCAAACTTCTTCCTTCTGTACTCCCCACGCTTTTGCATCATCTTGATACTTCGTACTTAACCATTTTTGACTTTCTTGTACTAAATCTTTATTTACATCTGGAACAGCTTTAATTAAAATATCAGCAGCTTCTTTCGGCTCTTTAATTGCGAAATTATAACCCTCTGTCGTTGCACTCATAAACTTTTTCACAAAGTCTTTATCTTGCTTCGTATGTTTTTCACTCGTAATCATAACAGGACTATAGAAATCAAGCGCTGGATCTAAGTCTTTCACCATAATCGTATTTAACTCTTTTCCTTGGCGCTTCGCTTCAATTCCATCCCATCCATAATAAATCCATTCAAAATCTGCATCACGACCAATTGATTTAAAGAAATCTGTTTGTCCTAAAATGATTTTTTCAACTTTATTAAAATCAGCTTGGTGCTTATCCATAATTGTCTTTAATGTCGCTTCTTCCGCTGGTCCTCCCCAGCCACCGTAACGTTTCCCTTCAAAATCTTTCGGTGACGTCATATTATCTTTCTTAAGCGATGCAAAAGCTGAAGTGTTATGCTGAATAATCGCCCCTACAGATACAACAGGAATACCTTCCACACGAGCCAACGTTACATTTTCTTGTGCGCTTATGGCGAAGTCAGCTTTTCCTGAAGCTATCATTTGCTCCGCTGTCACATTATCACCAGGCTGAATAATTTCTACATCTAAGCCTTGCTTTTTATAATAATCTTTCGCTTGCGCTACATATAAGCCGGTATGATTCGTATTTGGAAACCAATCTAATACGACTTTTACCTTTTGATCTTTACTTGCACTTTCTTCTTTCTTCGCCGGATTACATCCAGCCACACCTACTGCTAATAAGGCAGCTAGCATAACTTTTAAACCTTTTTTCATTTTCTGCCGTCCTTTCTATATATCCATGGTGCTGTTATTCTTGCCATAAACTCTACGATAAAATACAGACATAATGTCACCATTACAATAATCGCTGCAACACCAAATACTCGGGCTGTTAAAAAGGATTTCGTAGCCCTTGTAAGCATAACTCCTAATCCTTCACTGGCACCGAGCCATTCTCCAATAATCGCTCCCATTACGCTATATGTAACTGCAATTTTTAAACCTGAGAAAAAATATGGAAGCACTGCTGGAAACTTTACTTTCTGGTAAACTTGCCATTTCGTTGCCTTCATCGTTTGCAACAACTTCAACATATTTTTATCTACCGTTTGAAAACCTTCTAAAATGCTAAGCGCAATCGGGAAGAAACAAACGAGTATGACTACCATTACTTTCGGTAGCATTCCATATCCAAACCAAATAATAAATAACGGTGCAAGTACAACGATTGGAATCGTTTGCGAAATAACAAGCAACGGATTTATTAAAATACGAAATAAAGGGATAACGTCCATAAGAATTGCAATGCTTGTCCCAATTAAAATCGCAAAGAACAGTCCAATTATAACCTCTTGCAGTGTTTGCATCGTATTCGGTAATAGTAAATCTTTCATTCCAATTAATTCTTGAACAATGGCAGAAGGCTTCGGTAAAATCCACGGTTCGATTTTAAATAATGAAACAGATCCTTCCCATATCGCAATGAGAAGGATAAGCCAAATTGTTGTAATTATTTTAGATTGCTTCTGGTTTTGCATATTCATCACGGTACTTCCAAACTTTTTCATCTATCGTTACACCAGTGCTTGGACGATAGTGGATTTTAATAGAAGTAATCACTTCTTCAGCTCCAGCATCCACACAAGCTTGTTGTGCACGTTTAACGACATCAAGAAGTACATCTAATTCTCCTTCCAGCGTTGTTTCCATTGCCCCTACTTCATAACGAACTCCCGATTGTTGCACAACTTCAATTGCCTTATCAACAACAGAATATACATCTTTTGTTTTTGCTTGTGGTACTACTGAAAATGACATTGTAACTTGTTGTGACATAGTAAAATCCCCCTTATGAAATTAAATTTTAAAACAAGAAAAGGCTTTCCTACTACGTAGGAAAGCCTTGTATGCAAGTTATTATAGAATAACATATGCTACATCACTTTAAGTAACTCCCTACGCTGGCATTATCCAGATCAGGTTGAGGGTCGATGTTTGCTTACATCCTCTCAGCCAATTGGCTCCCCGGTCCTTAATTCGTTTTCATTGTAGCATGATTTATTTTATTGAACAAACAAAAGCATGTATAATCATTTCATTTAACTTTTGAACTCCCCAATTAACTCTTGTAACTCCTGTGAAAGCCAGCTTAAAGAACTGGCTAATTCAGCAATATCTTGTACAGACATTTCCTGTTCTTTCATACTTTCTTCAACATTACTACTACTATTTGTATACGTATTTGCGATAAGTGATAGTTCATTTACAACACGAACAATATTTTGGCTATTTTGCAATATATCACTTGAATTTCTAGAAACAACTCTAACTTGATTTGTAACAGATTGTGCTGATTTTGAAATTTCCTTAAAGAAAGCACCATTCATTTCAACAAGTTTCATCCCAGATTCTACTTCTTTTGAAGCTTTTCGCATTGAAACAACAGCTTCTTCCGTACCAGCTTGTGTTTCTCCTATTAAATTTGCTATATCTTTTGCTGATGCTTCCGTCTGCTCTGCTAATTTACGCACTTCAGCAACAACAACGGCAAATCCCTCTCCAGTTTCCTCAGCACGTGAAGCTTCAATGGTAGCGTGTAAAGCTAGCGAATTAGTTTGATTTGAAATACTTGTAATTACAGTTACAATATCACTAATTTCTTTTGATCTTACTTCCAAAGAATAAATGATAGAAGATAAATCTTGTACTGCATTTTGTATTATATTCATTTGATTAATTACCTGTTTAGTAACACCGTTTCCTTTAACTGAATGATGCTCTATACCTTCAGACACTTTCTCCATTTGTTTTGCCGCATTCGTTATCTCTTCCATCTTATCTTCCACTTCATATACAATACCTAAATACTGTGGTACTGAAGTTTCTTGTAACTGAGCGCCAGCTCTTAACTCAACCATAGAACTTACGATTTCTTGAACTGCCATACTATTCTCTTTCGTACTCACTGACAATTCTTGTGAAGATGAGGAAACCTGTTCTGCTGTCTGCTTCACTTTATCTATAATTCCTTTAAACTTCTCGATGGTATTATTAAAATAAGAATTAATAATACCAATATCATCTGATCTTTCCTCTAATTTAATATTTAAATCACCTTCACCAACTCTGCGCAATCCTTCACGTAAATCTCGCAATGGAGCAAGTGCATTACGTACAATTAAGAATTGAATAACAGTTGCAATTAAAACAGAAATACAAATAAACATTAAACCTTGTATAATGAACTTTTCTTTTGTACTAGGAACAATAGAGGCATCTACATCGGCTGCAACAATTGCCACAATATTTCCTTCTCCATCTTTAATTGGCTCTAATATCGTTACCCATGTTCCTAATAGATCTTCATATACTACTGTCATGTTTGCTTTCTTCGTGCTCATTACCTTATCGTATGCTTCCATCCAAAGATCTGGTTGTTTATAATATTCTCCCGGCCTTACTTCAACAACATTTGCTAAATCTGTAGACAAGTCGACGATTAGTAACTCACCTTTTTCATTTTTTTTTGCTCCAACAATATACGTTTGTCCAACACTATTCAATTCTTCCGTTGCTTCATCTAATTTCTCTGTTAACTTCTCTCTCTTTTCTCTTTGTGCCACTGGGTCTTTTGTAACATCTCTCACTATTTCTTCGTCTAATTTATGTAATACCGTATCTCCTGTTTCAAAAGAATGCCTTTCAAATATAGACATCATGCTATTTTGAAACATGTTAAAACTTAACGCTCCCATGGTACCAACAAGCGTCAAAATAACTAACACAGTTAACAATACATTCTTTTGAAGAAATGATAGCTTGTGCCAATATTTTTTCATCAACATCACCTTTCTTAATTAACTTAATATAAAGGAAAACTATTAAAATAGAAACCTTATCAACAACTGATAAGGTTTCTCATTTGTTTGTAAATAAAAAAAGACCAATGAAAAAGCATTGGTCAAGACCAACCCTATCCGTCCGGTAACTGGCTAGCGTAGCCTTTCGGCCTTAGCTCCTGTAGTTTTGCGTCCTAATGTTTCCATCAGTTTGCCTTTCTCGCTGAACGAGTTGAACGATATGGGAGTTCTATGAGAATTACATTATTCTCTATCAAAGATTACAACATAAAAATTAAAATGTCCACCTATTTAGAGATACAAATGTAAAATTTGGATGTATTATTTTTTCAAAATAATTTAACAAAGTACGTGAATGTTACATTTCTTGTGTTATATAATAAAAAATGTATATAACACAAGGATTGTTTTGAGTATTTAATTTAATTTTCTTTTAAATTAAATTATTCGAATATATCTTAACTAATGAATTTCGGAGGTAGTTTATCATGTTTTGGCTACAATTTCTTACGTTACTACTCTGCATTTTTATTGGCGCACGTCTAGGCGGAGTTGGTCTAGGAGTAATGGGTGGCGTTGGTATGGCAATACTTGTTTTCGTCTTCCACTTACAACCTACAGCTCCTCCTATTGATGTCATGCTTATGATTTTAGCAGTAATTACAGCTGCTGGTGCACTCCAAGCCGCTGGAGGAATGGACTACCTTGTTCATTTGGCCGAGAAAGCATTACGAAAAAATCCAAAACGCATTACATTCTTTGCTCCAATTGTTACTTATTTATTTACACTTTGTGCAGGAACTGGTCACGTTGCTTATTCTGTACTTCCTGTTATCGCAGAAGTCTCTCGCGAATCTGGAATTAGACCAGAACGACCAATGTCAATTGCCGTAATTGCTTCCCAACAAGCAATTACAGCTAGTCCTATATCAGCTGCAACAGTTGCACTTTTAGCAATGTTAGCTGACTATAAAATCACCTTATTAGATATTTTAAAAGTAAGTATCCCTTCTACTTTCATCGCTTGTATGATAGCTGCATTTGTTGCTAGTAAAATGGGGAAAGACTTAAATGAAGACCCTGAATACTTAAAACGATTAAAAGAAGGAATGATTCCTAAGATTGAAGAGAAGAAGGAATTTGTTGGTGTAAAAGGCGCTAAACTATCCGTTATCCTTTTCTTAGTAGCAACTTTTCTTGTTGTACTTCTCGGTTCGTTTGAAGCACTTCGTCCAGGATGGATGGTTGACGGGAAGTTAGTTCGTCTTTCCATGCCAAACACAATTGAAATGGTTATGTTAACGATCGCAGCTCTTATTATTATTTTCTGTAAACCAAATGTAGAAAGCATCGTGTCGGGTAACGTCTTTAAAGCGGGAGCAACAGCAGTTGTTGCTATTTTCGGTATCGCTTGGATGGGAGATACTTTCTTTAATGGAAACTTAAATATGATTCAAGGATCAATTCAGCACCTAGTAACAAGTGCACCATGGTTATTTGCCATTGCATTATTCATTCTATCTATTTTACTATATAGTCAAGCCGCAACAGTACGTGCTTTAATGCCACTTGGATTATCACTCGGTATTCCACCAGCACTACTAATCGCGATGTTCCCTGCAGTAAATGGATATTTCTTCATTCCAAACTACGGAACAATCGTTGCTGCCATTAACTTTGATCGCACTGGTACAACTGGCATCGGTAAATATGTTTTAAATCATAGCTTTATGATTCCAGGCCTAATCGCAACATTCACTTCTATCGGCATTGGAATGCTCTTAATATCAATTATGTTTTAAAGAAAAAGCACAAACCTACATTTTTGAAGGGTTTGTGCTTTTTTAATCAAACGTTTGTTTAAATACTTTTGGCTGTCCATTCTTCCATTATGCACAAGCTTTCCAAAAACTCGTTTTATCTATTCTTTCAGGAAATTCTCTTTCCGCTTCAACCTATACATCTATAAATGGCATCAAATTCCCCTATTTCTAATGATTAATACGAAAAAAGCTATGTAGCATTTTAATACTACATAGCCTTCTTCTACAAACTCTTACTTACTTCCTCCACTAGCTTCTTCGTACTTTCATACGCAGATTCCGCTAAACTAATCGCAGAAATAACGGAAACACCGTCCGCACCTGCTTCTATAACTGAAGCTGTATTTTCAATTGTAATGCCGCCAATGCCAACGATCGGTATTGTAATTCCTTGTTCTCTAAAATGAGCTAAACCTTTCGTTCCTTGCACAGCTTTCGTATCTTTTTTCGTACTCGTTGGGAAAATAGGGCCAACACCTAAATAATCAGCTCCGTTTTCAATTGCCCAGCGTGCTTCTTCAATTGTATGTGTAGATACACCAACAATTTTATCCCCCATTTTTTCACGAACCAAAGTAATTCCTTCATCATCTTGGCCAACATGCACACCATCTGCATCTAACTCGATAGCTAGTTCCACATCATCATTTACGATGAATGGTACACCGTACTCCTTACAAATTGCTTGTAGTTCTTTTGCGAAACAAATACGTTTCTCTCCCGTTAAAGCGCCTTCTCCCTTTTCACGAAATTGAAAGATTGTTATACCGCCTTCCAGTGCATCTCTCAACACTTGTAGTGGCTCCTTCGTACAATTGTTACTTCCCATAATAAAGTATACTGATAACAATCTAGACATTTCAGCCTTTGTAATACGCGACATCTAGTTCCCCTCCTCTCCTTATTATAGAAGCTCAATCTTCCCATACTTCTCAATATCATCTGAAGTTGTATTTGCTAACTGATTTAAAAATTCAATTTGGAAACTACCAGGTCCCTGTTCCACTGTCTTAGCAGCTGCCAGTTCCGCAGCTACACCATAAAACGTTAATGCCGCTACTGCTGCCTTTACATAATCCTTTTCTACTGCTACAAATGCTCCTATTACAGAAGTTAGTAAACAACCAGTTCCCGTAACCTTCGTTAAAATAGGGTGACCATTTCGAATAAGAATCGTTCGCTCTCCATCTGTAACAACATCTTCTTTTCCAGTAATTACCGCAACTGTATTTAATTCATCGGCTGCCTGCTTTGCAATACTTACGACATTACCATTTCCAGCACCAGCGTCTACCCCTTTAATTTCCCATTTTTCATTAATAACGTTCGCTATTTCAGCTGCATTTCCGCGAATAATTGCTAATTCGATTTCAGCCGGAATATGTCTCGCAACTTCTGTTCGATACGAAGTTGCCCCTGCGCCAACCGGATCAAACAGTACCGGTACATCATTCCTATTAGCCGACTTACCAGCAAGTAACATCGCTTCTACCTCGTCAGGACGAAGTGTCCCCATATTTAATACTAACGCTCCAGCAATGTTAGCCATTTCTGCTACTTCTTCTTTTGCATACGCCATTACAGGCGATGCCCCTAATGCTAATAAACCGTTAGCTGTAAAATTTGTTACAACAACATTTGTAATATTATGAACGAGCGGATTAGATTCTCTCACCAAATCCACTACTTTGCTAATTTCTTTCGTATTCATCCTTCTCATCTCCTAACTATAGTGATGGGAGATACACAAAAAAGCACTTTGCGCGTACGCAAAGTGCCTGAACATGTGCTTTTACACTCTCCCTACGCTGGCATTATCCAACAGGTTCAAATGGTCAATGACGGAATAGTCATACTCTCAGTTTGCATCCACAAACTCCCATGTGCTTATTATTCATCTACTTCAAAGTCTACTCTTATTCTACTAAAATAACAAGTTCTTTACTTTTCTATTTCATATAGAAGCAACTAATAAAACAATACGCATAATCAATATCTATTTCTCACAGTCTCATCATAGTGCATATTATGTTCTATTGCCATCATTCACTTTCAAACAGATGTTATTCCACTAAAAAACGTTCAAATCTGGAGCGAAACTGAATCTCAAGAAGATGTATGCTATAGTTAACGTATGGAAATTTGAAAGGATGTTTTTAATATGGCAAAAAGCGTTGTAATCGCTGAAAAACCTTCCGTTGCACGAGATATTGCGCGTGTACTTAAGTGCGATAAAAAAGGAAACGGCTACCTTGAAGGTAGTAAATATATTGTAACTTGGGCTTTAGGTCACCTTGTTACATTAGCAGATCCAGAAAGCTATGATGTGAAATATAAAAAGTGGAATTTAGAAGATTTACCGATGCTACCTGAGCGTTTGAAATTAACGATTATTAAACAAACTGGGAAACAATTTAATGCTGTAAAAAGTCAGCTACTTAGAAAAGATGTAACTGAAATTATTGTAGCGACAGACGCTGGACGTGAAGGAGAATTAGTCGCTCGCTGGATTATTGATAAAGTTCGAGTTAACAAACCGATCAAACGTCTATGGATTTCATCTGTTACTGATAAAGCGATTAAAGATGGTTTCTCTAATTTAAAACCAGGGAAAGCATATGACAATTTATACGCTTCAGCAGTTGCACGTTCAGAAGCTGACTGGTATATCGGTCTTAACGCAACTCGCGCTTTAACGACTCGCTTTAATGCCCAGCTGAATTGTGGCCGTGTACAAACACCTACTGTCGCTATGATCGCTAATCGTGAAGATGAAATAAAGAACTTCAAAGCTCAAACTTACTACGGCATCGAAGCTCAAACAGCCGATAAGTTAAAACTAACTTGGCAAGATGCTAACGGTAATAGCCGCAGTTTTAATAAAGAAAAAATTGATGGCATTGTAAGAGGTTTAGATAAGCATAATGCTACTGTTGTGGAAATTGATAAAAAACAGAAGAAGTCCTTCTCTCCTGGTCTTTACGATTTAACTGAATTACAACGTGATGCAAATAAAAAGTTCGGTTACTCTGCAAAAGAAACATTAAATATTATGCAGAAATTGTATGAGCAACATAAAGTGCTAACGTACCCTCGTACAGATTCACGCTATATTTCATCTGATATCGTTGGAACACTTCCAGAACGTCTAAAGGCGTGCGGAGTTGGAGAGTACCGTCCTTTAGCACATAAAGTATTACAAAGACCTATCAAGGCTAATAAGTCATTTGTTGATGATAGTAAAGTAAGTGATCATCACGCAATTATTCCGACAGAAGGATACGTTAACTTCTCAGCCTTCACAGATAAAGAACGTAAAATTTATGATTTAGTTGTAAAACGTTTCTTAGCTGTCTTATTCCCAGCATTCGAATACGAACAACTAACGTTACGCACAAAGGTCGGCAATGAAACATTCATTGCACGCGGAAAGACAATTTTACATGCCGGCTGGAAAGAAGTATATGAAAATCGCTTTGAAGATGATGATGTAATGGATGACGTAAAAGAGCAACTTTTACCTCGCATCGAAAAAGGCGATACATTAACTGTAAAACTAATTATGCAAACATCAGGTCAAACGAAAGCACCTGCACGTTTTAACGAGGCGACTTTACTTTCAGCAATGGAGAATCCTACAAAATATATGGATACGCAAAATAAACAACTTGCTGATACGTTAAAATCAACTGGTGGATTAGGTACTGTAGCAACGCGTGCTGATATTATCGACAAGTTATTCAATTCATTCTTAATTGAAAAACGCGGTAAAGATATTCACATTACTTCAAAAGGCCGTCAGTTACTTGATTTAGTACCAGAAGAGTTAAAATCACCTACACTAACTGGTGAGTGGGAACAAAAACTAGAGGCTATCGCAAAAGGCAAACTAAAAAAAGAAGTGTTCATTTCAGAAATGAAGAACTATACGAAAGAAATTGTATCTGAAATTAAATCGAGTGATAAAAAATATAAACATGACAACATTTCAACAAAGTCTTGTCCAGATTGCGGGAAACCAATGCTAGAGGTAAACGGCAAAAAAGGAAAAATGCTCGTTTGCCAAGACCGTGAATGTGGTCATCGTAAAAATGTATCTCGTACAACAAACGCTCGCTGTCCGCAATGTAAGAAGAAATTAGAATTACGTGGTGAAGGTGCAGGACAAATCTTTGCATGTAAATGTGGCTATCGTGAGAAATTATCCACATTCCAAGAAAGACGTAAAAAGGAATCTGGAAACAAAGCTGATAAGCGTGACGTTCAAAAATATATGAAACAGCAGAAAAAAGAAGAAGAACCATTAAATAACCCATTCACAGAAGCATTAAAGAAATTAAAATTTGATTAAACAAAAAGGTTCCTACCTCTATCGGTAGGAACCTTTTATTTTAGTGAATGATTTTACTTCCTTTTGCATTCTCAACGAATTTTTCACTTGATTTGTTAATTGGTGTTTTCAGTAATAACGCAGCAACAATCATAACTACTACGAAAGCACTTAACACAAGTAAATCTCGCGTTACAATATCCCATAGCATTCCGCCTACTGTTTCACGAATTGCACTAATTGCGTATGTGAACGGTAAGAACGGATAAATCGCTTGGAAGAATGCCGGTGTCATTTGAATTGGGAATGTTCCGCCCGATCCTGCTACTTGCAGTACAAGTAAAATGATCGCCATCGATTTCCCTACGTTTCCGAAAATAGAAACGAGTGAGTACACGATACAAACGAAGACTCCACCAATAAATAAACTAAATAATACAAACCAGAACTTATCGACTACGTACGTACCGAGTAAGAATATATCTCCCATCGATACGATAAATGCCTGCGAAAGACCTATCGTTAAGAATGTTAATAAACGTCCGAAGTAAATTTCATGGCTCTTATAATTTGCGCCCTCTTCGTGTACTTCTACTGTTAATAACGAAACCATTAATAATGCGCCTACCCATAATGCAAGCACTGTATAGAATGGTGACATTGCTGAACCATAGTTCGGCATTGCAAATAATTTATTCTCTTTTAAATTTACTGGATTTGCAAAGTAATCACTTTGCTTCTCAACATCGTTTTTCAACAAACGGATGATGTCTTTTAAATCCTCTTCAGATTCAAAATCACGAATTTTATCTGCTAATTCTTTAATCTTTTTCTCAGTAGCTGGCATTTCAGCTTTAATATCTGCTAATTTCTTTCTACCGTCTACTAAGCCTTTTGATGAATCTTCTAGTAATTTTTTAACATCTGGAAGCTTTTTGTCTGCATCATTTAAAATTTGAGTTGTATTTTTCGACATCTCTTTTGTACGAGCGATTGCTGTATTGAAGTTAGGTACAATTTCTGAATCATACGTCGATAATACATCTGTTAATTGAGCTGATCCGCCCTTCGCAGCGTTGTTAATACTTTCAATTACATCTTTTGTAGGTTTCTGTCCATTGTTAAGAAGTGTAATCCCCTTATTCGTTGCATCTACACCTTTTTGCAGACTACTTTTCGCTTTATTTAATTTTGCAATTCCATTATTAAGATTTTTATCACTATTTACATCTGCTAAAACCTTATTTGTACTTTCTAGAACTGGAATCATATCATCAATTAAACCGATTCCAGATTGAAATTGACCATTTAAGCTATTTAAAGCTACTTTCGTTGAATCTAAACCGTTAATACCTCTATTTTGTACATCTTCTTTTGCTTTTTGTAAATCTGCTTTTGCACCTTCGAGGCTATTTTTCGCTTTATCATAATCTGCTTTTGCATTATCATATATTTGATTTGCATCAGCTTTAGCTTGATCTACTGCGCTAACTGCCTTTTTATAATCAGCTACAAACGTTTCATTGTAATCTTTTTCAGCTCGATCGATTAAAGCATTTGTTTCATTTAATTTCTGATTGATTCCATCACGCACATCTTGTTTAACTTCTTGACCTGTGCTAATTAAATCGTTTAAACGTTTAAAACGATTATTTAAATCTTGTTGTCCATTCTTAATATCCGTTAAATGCTCTTTTCTTGTTTTAAAGAAATTTTGTCCAAACTCAGTTTGAGCCCCTTGCTCTAAACGAGCCATAACATCAATTACATAAGAAAGATTGTCAATATGCGTTTGAAGATTATTAGATATAGTCGAAATATTTTTCTTAGCTATCTCTGGATCAACGCTTCCATTTTGCAATCCATCCATAACACTTTGTGCATAAGCTGTTCCTGCACGTGATGAGCTTAAAACATTATTTACTGTTTGATTAATATTTTGTGCTATCCCCTTATAACCATCACTATTCAACTTAGAAAGGTCTGGTCTTGCAGGGAATTCAGGTAACCCATTCATTCCAGACAAGTCAGGAATATTTAATTCTACACCTGGATTCATTAAAAAGTCAGTAAATGCAGCTGCACTATCCATAACGCCTTTTGCTGCTACTAAATCATTTCTTATCGTCCCTGGAGCATTTTTTAATGTTTGATCTTGTCTTGCGAAGAATTTATCTAAATTCGCCAATGCTTCCTGCCCGTCATTTATTACACTCTCTACAACAGGTAAATCTTTCTGCGCCACTTTCACAATATCCTCTGCTCGAGTCGCATCATCTAACGCCTTATCCATCAGTGTATTCATTTCTGGGAACTGCGCTTCTAACTTAAATACAAGATCTTTTACTTTCTCAATACTTGGTAAGTTTGTTTCTAAATCGATTCCAAGGTCATTGAAGATTTTAAAAATCTCACCGTTTGCTGTTTTAACAAAGTTTTTACTAATTTCTTCTGTAATACCTGATGCACCCTTTGCTGTAATTTTCGGTGCAATCGCATTTACTTTTTCATTTACATAGTAATCCAGTTCTGGCTTTTGTGGGTTTTCATCCAGAACCGTTGCAATCTTTTCAGAGAAGTCTTTTGGGATTGTAATGCTCGCATAGTAATCCCCGCGTTCAACTCCGTAAATCGCTTGTTTTTCATCTACAAATTTCCAGCCAAGATTTTTGTTTTTCTTCAGAGAATCTACAATCTCGTTCCCGATATTAATATCTTTCCCTCTTAAATTAGAGCCTGCATCTTGGTTAGAAACTGCAATGGGAACCTCTTTTGTATTTCCATACGGATCCCAAGAAGCTTTAATGTTAAACCATGCATATAACGATGGTAAAATCATTAACCCTACAACAATAACAATTGCAGCCCAATGTTTGGCTACATTCCGTAAATCTGTCTTATAAATACGCCAAATTTGTTTCATAGAAGTTATCACCTAATTATATATTTTTCCTTCTTTAGAAAATGATACATACATTTTGCAATTATATCACTTTCTACATCGTGGATTAACCAAAAACGGACTATTTTTTCCCATTAACTTTGACTTACTCCATTATATAACGAAGTCAGTCAAAGTATGAATACAAAATGACCAAATCGGTTTTACATTCAATAATAACAAATATATAGGAAATGTCATAAAAAATACAAGTATTTTCTCTTGGAAATACTTGTATTCCTCAAAAAAATCCTCACAGCTTTTCATCATCTGTGAGGATTTCTTCTATTATATATCTACTTGTACTTCTACACCGAAATGATCTGAAATTACTTTTCGGTTTGTACCATTAAAAACGACTTTTGAAGAACGAATTTTTTCACTTCGGTTACACAATATTAGATCGATTCGTAAATTATGTTTATTTTCATCCCAACCAGCAATCTCACCTTGAACAGTTGTTCCTTCATCCTTCTTTATTGCTAGTTCATATGTGTCGTATAAACCCTTTTGCATCATATATTCATAACCCTCCCCTTGCAAACGAGCGTTATTATTAAAATCACCCATTAAGAAGGAAAGTTCATTGCTATCTACACGCTCCATCAAACGATTTACTTGATCTTTAAATGATTCTTCTTCATCATTCCACCAACCGAGGTGGCAAGAGTAAAACGTGATGTTCTTACCATTATAAGCAATTGTTGCACTTACAATTTTGCGTGTTTTCCAATACGTTGTATCCTTATTTTCTGAAATAAAGAACGTATCTTCTTTTACAACATTATGCTTCGTTATAATCGCTAACCCTTCTTCATACACATCATAACCAATATGAGAGAAATCCCAAGTAATATTGTAATCTTTTACATGTAACGCTTTTAACTCTTCTAATAGTAAAAGTCCAAAATTATCTTCTTTCTTGTTACCGCATACATTTGTAGCCCCTATCGACTGACTTACTTCTTGCAATGCGATGACATCGTACTCTTCTTCTTGAATGACTTTAGCAAGATATTTTATCTTTTCTATTTGATTTTCTTCTTGCCAAGAGTGACAGTTTAAAGTTAGCAATTTCATATTATTACGCACCTAACATATCTTGAATGTCTGACTTTAATACGTCAGCTTTCGGACCATATACTGCTTGTACACCTTTATCTTTTACGATAAGTCCTAAAGCACCATTTTGTTTCCACTGTGCTTCTGGTGCAACAACCTCTAAATCTTTTACTGTTACACGTAAACGTGTCATACAAGCATCTACGTCAGCAATATTTTCTTTTCCACCTAATAAATCAATAACCTTTGTTGCTAATGAACCATCTTGTACATTTCCTGTTCCTTCTGATACCTCATCTTCGTTATCAATATAGTTACCTGCACGTCCTGGTGTTGGTAAGTTGAACTTTTTAATTAAGAAATTGAATAATGTAAAGTTCAGACCGAAGAATACTAATGAAACGATAACGAAATTGATTAAATCTCTAGTTAGTCCTGCATTAACCATCATCGGTGTACGAGTAATTAATTCAATAAATCCAAATGCGTGAACACGTAAGTTAATTAAATCCGCTAATGCGAATGCAAGTCCTGTTGTAATTGCATATACAACATATAATACTGGAGCAATAAACATGAACATGAATTCAATTGGTTCTGTTACACCTGTTAAGAATACTGCTAATGCTGCTGATAAGAACATTGGTTTATACTTTGCACGTTTTTCTTTATCAACATTACGGAACATCGCGAATGCAATACCCATTAACGCTGCTGTTGAACCGATAACTTGTCCTGCTTTGAATCGAGCTGGTACAACGTTATTTAATAAATCGTTATATGCTTTTGTATCTCCATTTGCTAATAAGTTATTTAAATCTGTAATCCATGCAAGCCATAAAGGATCTTGTCCTGCTACAACTTGTCCAATTTTTGAGCCAGTTAACATCGTATATGTTCCACCTAGCTCTGTGTAGTTCATCGGAATCGTTAACATATGGTGTAAACCGAATGGTAATAGTAAACGCTCTAACGTTCCATATACAAATGGTGCAACAACTGGTGCACTATCCTTTGAAGCTGCAATCCAGCGACCAAATTCATTTAACCCACTTTGGATGAATGGCCATAAAAGTGATAATACAATTGCAGTGACTGTAGACCAAACAATTACAACGAATGGTACGAATCGTTTTCCGTTAAAGAATGCTAATGCCTGTGGCAGTTTGTTATAGTTATAGTATTTGTTATATAAAGTAGCTCCTAAGAAACCAGTGATAATCCCTACGAAAACTCCCATGTTTAATGCTGGTGCACCAAGTACAGAAGTAAAGTAATCTTTTACAATTAAATCCCCTGCTAATACTGAAGAAACTTTCGCTTTTGAATCCGCTAACATTTCAGCGTTTACGCCAAATATAGCTCCCGTAATTCTGTTTGTTAAGACGAATGCTAATAGCGCTGCAAATGCACCACCCGCGCGATCTTTCGCCCAAGATCCCCCAATTGCTACTGCGAATAAGATGTGTAGATTTGTAATAATCGCCCAACCGATGTCTTCCATTACGCGAGCGATTGTATGAACTGCGTTAATATCCCCAGCAGACATCCCAATCAACTTACCGATAGAAATCATTAAACCAGCTGCTGGCATTACAGCTACAACAACTAATAATGCTTTCCCGAACTTTTGCCAAAAATCAAAAGACGTAATTTTCATCTGTTCTTCCTCCCCTTTATTTATAACAAAATAATGATTTAAATTATAATTTCTGTTTCCTTTATGAAAACGATTCCTTACGTTACTTTATTTTTATCTTTACGCAACCGTTTTCATAAATCTATTTTAATAAAAGCGTTTTCACTTTGCAATAGAAATTTATTTTTTTTCATAAAAAAAGATGCTCTAAGAGCATCCTTTTTTATTATGAAATGCGATAAACCCTTGTTTCATAAGGCTTTAACGTGATTGTAGTTACTTGTTCATGTTCCGCAACTTCATAGTTATTTAAAAGCAAACGTTTGCGTTCTAGTGCGAATGAATCCTCATTATATACAGCTTCTTCTTTTGAAATATTACTCATTACAACGATTTTTTCATCGTTTAATGTACGAGTATATGCATAAATTTGCGGATCATCTTCTAAAAGCAAATCGTACGTACCATAATTCAGTACATCGTGCTCTTTTTTCAAGGCAATCATTTTTTTATAGAAATTGAAAATAGAGTTCTCTTCATTCTTTTGCTTTTCAACATTAATTTCTTTATAGCTTGGATTCATACCAAACCAAGGTGCACCTGCTGTTGTGAAGCCAGCATTCATCTCATCACTCCACTGCATAGGTGTACGTGAATTATCGCGGCAAGAAGCCCATATAATTTCCATCATATCTTGATGTGATACGCCCTCTGCAATTTTCTCGCGATATAAATTTTTAATTGCTACATCATCGTAATCTTCAATATTTGGGAATTGAACATTTGTCATCCCAATTTCTTGTCCTTGGTAAATGAATGGTGTACCGTGCATAAAGAAATACATTGCCCCTAGAGCTGTTGCACTTTCACGCCAATACTGTTTATCATCTCCCCAAGTTGAAACGATACGTGGCTTATCGTGATTCTCAATATATAAAGCATTCCATCCTTTATTTTCTAGACCTTTTTGCCATTTCGTTAATACTTTTTTCAGTCCTACAACATCAAGATCTTTCTTCTTTTCTGCATCCCATAAGCTTAAATGTTCGAATTGGAATACCATATTGAACTTGCCTTGCTCTTCTCCAACCCAAAGCTCAGCATCTTCAATCTTAACGCCATTCGCTTCACCAACAGTCATAATATCGTACTTAGAAAATGTATTTTCTTTTAACTCTTCTAATAAAGGTTGAATACCATCCACATTCATATGTTTATCAAAAGATGGTACATACTTCAGTTCTTTGGGATTTGGCATATCTTTGAAACCATCTTCTTTTTTAATATGGCTGATTGCATCCACGCGGAAACCATCAATTCCTTTATCAAGCCACCAATTAACTGTATCGTATAACACTTCGCGAACTTCTTTATTCTCCCAGTTTAAATCTGGTTGTTTACGCGAGAATAAGTGTAAATAATATTGTCCTGATACTTCATCATATTCCCATGCCGAACCGTTAAAAATACTTTCCCAGTTGTTTGGTTCCGCACCATCTTTACCATCATGCCAAATATACCAATCACGCTTCGGATTGTCTTTAGATGAACGAGACTCAATAAACCATGGGTGTTCATCACTTGTATGATTAATAACTAAATCAATAATAAGCTTCATATCACGCTTATGAACTTCATCTAGTAAAGCATCAAAGTCTTCCATCGTACCAAACTCATCCATGATATCTTGATAATCACTAATGTCATAACCATTATCATCATTAGGTGACTTATACATTGGGCAAATCCAAATTACATCTATACCTAAATCTTTTAAATAATCCAGTTTCGCAATAATACCTTGTAAATCTCCAATACCATCGCCATTTGAATCCATAAAGCTACGTGGATAAATTTGATAAGCAACCGCTTCTTTCCACCATGTCTTATTCATAGTCATTCTCTCCTTTTGCATCCCATCAGAATTTTTATGCAAACGTTTTCGTAACACTATCATAACAAAATATGAATAGTTTGCAACTGTTTTCATTGAACTCTATGTAGTTTCTTTATTCTTATGCTTTATTTATTTCTCACAAAGGCAAATCTCATTCCTCACCTACTCTTGACCACGCACGTTACATACGCTTTTCATACATTAATAAAAAGAACTGCTGATTTTAGAAGGTATCGATAAATTCAAACAAACAAAATTAACAGGTCGTAACATTGTTCTCTCAGACCCTGACTATGACGTATCCCAAATGAATTTAAATTTAAGGATTCCAAAACTCCCTTGTTTTATTGCTTTTTGTCAAAATAAAAATGATATCTGTAACACTTTAAAAGGAGCAAGCGAACGTCACATACCATTTCGGTTAAGAAGCGGACATCATAGTTACGAAAATTTTTCTCTTTTGTATCCCTCCTTTTCATACGTAAAAAGGGTATAAAATAAAAAATCATCCA
This sequence comes from Bacillus albus, assembly GCF_001884185.1. Lineage (GTDB taxonomy): Bacteria > Bacillota > Bacilli > Bacillales > Bacillaceae_G > Bacillus_A > Bacillus_A albus. The sequence goes on along the minus strand of NZ_MAOE01000054.1, from coordinate 95,528 downwards.
ATATGCCATTGCCTCGTAGCATGTCGGATGATTCAAGTTGATTTTCTATATCGTTTCAAATTATTGCTCCTACTCATAAACTTTTACTTACGGATTAATTTTATTTCGTATCATTTTCATGAAATAAATGTAATTTAATATTTGGAACTTGCTCTTTTTCAATACTGCTATTATAAGCAACAGGAATTTGAAATTCGAATTGCTTTGTCTCGTGTTTTTGTAAATAGACTGGTTTCGGTACTGGATAACTTTTTGAATTCTCATTTGTATTATCATATAAAACAACTTTTAATGCTTGTGAATGATTACGATAATTTTTTAAAGTAACAATGCACTTTCGTTCGGTATGCTCTCCATTTTTCTCCATTCTACACTGGCTATCATCTTTTTTATATTCTATTGCTTCTACCCCTGTTTTTCCTGCGTAGTACCATGTTTTATTCAATGTCTGGAGTATGTTATTTAAAATAAACGGCATCATTAAAATCAAAATACTAATGCCTACTACTTTTATCTTATTCATTTTTCTAAATGTATTAGATTCCTTTTTCCCTAGCCATTTTACAAATAATATAAATGCGATTACATGTAGTACGAAAGAAACAATCAATATATTTGAAACTTTATAATTCATATAAATATACGTATGTATCGGAACCTTATAGAGATTAAATAGCTTTTCCCCTATTAATTCATTATCATTTGGAATTTTTAATAATAACAAAACCCCTATGCTGTAAAAAATAGCTACTAATCGATCATACTCAATTCGGACCATTCTTTCTCCCCTTCCCTTTGCTTTTTTATTATCGATTTTAGCTATTATTACTATACTATACAATCTTTTTATAGAGGATAACGTAAAAAAGTTCCTTATAAATATATAAAGAACCTTATTAATATACAATATGAATTAAAAAATCAATCTGCAATTTTCACATAGAGATTTCCTCAAAATATGTTGGATTATGTATTGTAATTTTTTTATCTAGAATTGTAACAATACTATCATTTTTTAATTGTTTTAATACGCTACTAACCGTCTCTCGAGACGTACCAGATATTTTCGATATTTCAATTGTTGTAAGTGGGCAGGAAATTACAATCGTTTCGCCACTCTGTTCTCCTAAATCCTGCATTAAATAATTTAATGTTTGAATGACCCGATCTTGTGCATTAGGAATTGTAATATTTTGTACTCGATTTTCGTTTAGCTTTAATATCGATGATAATTGCTGAACGACATACATTAATTGTGTCCTACTAGATTTCACCATATCTTCGAAAATTACTGTCGGAATATAATAGACCTCTACATCTGTCATCGCTTCTGCTGTATAGTTATATCCTCTGTCTGTAAACATACCACCATAAGGAAAAATAGAATACCTCTTTACATAGTCATCATATAATAAATTCCCGCTTTGATTTACCCGCTCTAACTTTACAAATCCATCTAACATGAAGTAAATTCTTTCTCTTGAATCCCCTTCTAAAAATAAAAATTGACCCTTTTTATAAGTTCGCCAATAGACAAACTCCGTCAAACCTTTCAATTTCTTTTCTGTTAAATGAGCAAATAATTCAAACTGCTTTAAATCTTTAACTACGTTGCGTCTATTCATAAAATTCCCTCTCTCTTGCTGTATGTTGGATCAAAAAATCAAGAAAGCGTATTCAAGTTGAATTTTATCACAATTAACTTATATATTTGGATTTCATCATGAAAACTTTATGAACAATGAGTACAAAAAATATTAATAAATAAAAAGAATGAAGTTACTAACTTCATTCTTTTTACTAATAAGTAGCGTACATAATTATTTAAACATACATGCATACATTCTGTTTTGAAATAATAGTACCAGCTTTTTCTTCTAATGCTTCATATACTTTTTCTAAAGACGTAATAATTGTTTTTCGTTTTGGATTTGTATTAACAAAATTAATAGCAGCTTCAATTTTTGGAAGCATACTTCCCGCAGCAAATTGCTGTTCCTCAATATATTCTTCTAATTTATTCACTGTGATATGTTCTAATTTTTTTTGATTCGGTTGATTATAATTTACATATACATGATCAACTGCAGTTAAAATTACGAGCGTATCTGCATCTACTAATTCGGCTAATTTTTGCGCAGCGAAATCTTTATCGATAACCGCTTCAGTTCCTTTTAGCCCTTCTTCAGAATCAATTACTGGAATTCCACCACCGCCAACAGCTATCACTATATTCCCATCTTCAACCAAAGAATTAATCACTTTATGTTCATGAATACTTACAGGCTTCGGTGATGGAACAACACGTCTCCACCCTCTACCAGCATCTTCTTTAAACACTGCTTTTGTTTCTTCCATTAATCTTCTGGCTTCTTCTTCTGTGTAAAAAGGGCCAATCGGTTTAGTTGGATTTTTAAATGCCTCATCTTTTTTATCCACAACAACGCGTGTTATAACCGTTGCCACGTCTTTTTTTATATTCCGTTTTTTCAATGCCTTTTCAATTGCATTTTCCATCCAATATCCAATCATCCCTTGGCTCATTGCTCCACAAGTATCTAATGGCATTGCAGGTGTCTTTTCCGTTTCTGCAGCTTTTTGCTGTAATAAAATATTCCCCACTTGTGGGCCATTCCCATGCGCAATTACTATATCTACATCATTTTCCATTATTTTCACAAGTTGTTCTGCTGTTTTTTCCAATGCTTCTTGCTGCGCTCCCGCAGTAGCTTTTCCAGACTGTATCGCATTTCCTCCTAGTGCAACTACGATTTTTCTTCGTGCCATATTTCAGCCCTCCAGTTGATTTCGCTTTCACAGTGCTTTATAAAGTAATACTGCCTGTAATTAATCCATAAATCGCAAAGAATGCTAAAGCACCAATTGCTACCGATGATGCTAATTCCACTCGAGTAAATATTTGCTTCGAACTCTTTTGCTTTTGAACATTGTAAAAAATAAAAATACCTGGCGCATATAAAGTCATTGTTAATAATAAATACTCTAAACCAGCTGCATAAACTAACCAAACGCCATAAATACTTGCTATCAGGCCAATTACTATATTTTTATTTCGATCTACTTCCTCAGACTTTAAGCTATGCTTCAGTTGATAAAATGCTGAAAAAGCATATGGAATTAAAATAGCTGAAGATGCTAAAGAGAATGCAAAATTATACGCCTGATCAGAAACGACGAATGTTAACAAGAACATTTGAATTAAACCATTTGTTATCCATAATGAATTTACTGGAGCCTTATTTTTATTTTCTTTTGCGAACCATTTTGGAAATACTCCATCTTTAGCCGCTAAATATGGAATTTCAGAAGCGAGCAAAGTCCAACCTAACCAAGCACCTAATACAGAGATGACTAAACCTAAGTTAATAAAGATAGCACCCCATTTTCCAACAACACTTTCAAATAAATAAGCCATAGCCGGATTTTTCAAACCAGCAATATCTGCTTGCTGCATAAGTCCAAGAGACAATAATGTGATTAAAATGTAAATGATGAGTGTACCAATTAAGCCAATAACCGTTGCTTTCCCTACATCACTTCTATTTTTTGCTCGACTAGATAAAACAACAGCACCTTCTACCCCAATAAATACCCATAAAGTTACAAGCATCGTACTTTTAACTTGGCTGCCAACTGCTCCCCATGAAAAAGAACTAGTTTGCCCCCAAAATCCATCTAGGAACGTATCAATATGAAACGCGAAGATTCCTATGACAACAAATACAAATACAGGTACTAATTTTGCGATTGTAGTTACTAAATTCACAAGTGCTGCTGATTGAACTCCGCGTAAAATTAACATGTGAACACACCATAATAATACGCTTGCCCCAATAATGGACGCTACATTTTGCCCGCCTTCAAAGATTGGGAAGAAATATCCTAATGAAGAAAACAATAATGTGCCGTAAGCTACATTCCCAAGCCAAGCAGATAGCCAGTATCCCCACGCACTATTAAACCCCATAAAATTACCAAACCCTGCTTTTGCATAGCTAAAAATACCACCATCTAAATCTGGCCGTTTTACAGTTAGATTTTGAAAAGATAATCCAAGTGCAATCATCCCAATTCCTGTTATAACCCAGCCAATAATAATAGCTCCAGCACCAGCACCTTTTGCCATATCACTCGCTAAATTAAAGGCTCCACCGCCAATCATAGACCCTACTACAAGAGCCGTTAATGTAAACAATCCTAGTTTCTTATCTTCACCCATTCCACTCACCTCTCTTTAATTGCAATAACAATACAAAAGCAATAGTGAATGATAGTGTCTAAAGGAGGAGAAAGAAGAAAGGAAGACTCCCTTTCTTCTTTACTCCATGTTTCCTAAAGTAGCTGCCATAACCGCTTTAATTGTATGCATTCTATTTTCAGCTTGATCAAATACTTTTGAATGTTTACTGCGGAATACTTCGTCAGTTACCTCCATTTCTTTCAACCCATATTTCTCATAAACTTCTTCGCCATACATCGTTTCGACATCATGAAATGCAGGTAAACAATGTAAGAAAATCACGTTTTCATTCCCTGTTTTTTTAATCATTTTCATATTTACTTGATAAGGTTTCAATAACTCAACACGCTCAGCAAATTTTTCTTCTTCCCCCATAGACACCCATACATCTGTATAAATTACATCTGCATTCGCAACAGCTTCTTCCACATCACTTGTTATCATTACCTGTTCATTATATTTTTTTGCTAAATCAATTACCTCTTGTGCAGGCCATAATGATTCCGGTGTACAAATACGTACATCCATTCCAACGATTGCTCCACCCACTAGTAAACTATTAGCAACATTATTTCGTCCATCTCCAACATAGACAAGCTTCACATTTTTTAATTTCCCTACATGTTCTCTAATTGTTAATAAATCTGCTAGTGTTTGTGTTGGATGCCACATGTCTGTTAATCCATTCCAAACCGGCACACCAGAATTTTGTGCTAAAGATTCTACAGTTTCATGATTAAATCCACGAAACTCAATTCCGTCAAACATACGCCCTAACACTTTTGCTGTATCCTCTACGGATTCTTTTTTCCCAAGCTGAATATCACCTTTCCCTAAATATTCAGGGTTCGCACCTAAATCTGTACATGCTACTGTAAATGCACAACGCGTACGAGTAGAAGTTTTTTCAAATAAGAGCGCTACATTTTTACCTTCTAAATAATGATGCGGGATACCATTTTTCTTTTTCTCTTTTAATTCTGCTGCTAAATCTAGAAAATATAACAATTCTTCTTGTGTAAAATCTTTTTCTGCTAGAAAGCTTCTTCCTTTTAGATTTGGTCTAGTCATTAACATACTTCATCCCTACTTTCTCCGTTATTTATACTAAATATCTTTACGAACAATTGGCATACTCATGCAACGTGGACCCCCACGACCACGAGATAATTCCGAACTTAGTACCTCAATTACTTCTATTCCGTGTTCCCGTAGTAACGTATTGGATACATAGTTGCGATCATATGTAACAACTACACCTGGCGCGATTGCTAATGTATTCGAGCCATCATTCCATTGTTCACGAGCAGAAGCAATTACATCTCCTCCTCCACATGGAATAAGAACTAATTCACTTAAGCCTAATACTTCTTTTAATGCTTCCATTAAAGAAGTACGATGTGTAATTTTGAGGGTTTCCTCATCTGGTCCTTTCTCTAAAATATAAATATTCATATTCCCTTTTGGCCCTTGAATAGCTGGATGAATTGTAAACTTGTCATAATCAACCATTGTAAATACTGTATCTAAATGCATAAATGCCCGGCATTTTGGAATTTCTATTGCTAATACTTTCTTAATTTTATTTTGTCGACTAAAGAGATTTTTAGCTAAACGTTCAATTGCTTTAGCTGAAGTACGAGCCGATACTCCAATCGCAATTGTTTCTTCATTTAAAATTAGCTCGTCGCCACCTTCAATTGGAAACTTATAATCACGATCTAGCCAAATTGGCACATTGTGACTTGAAAATCTTGGATGATATTTAATAATGTACTCCATGAATAATGATTCACGTCTACGCGCCGGCTCTCTCATCTTATTTATCGTTAAGCCATCGCCCACGCTAGCTGCTGGATCACGAGTAAAATATAAATTAGGCATAGGATCTAAGTAAAACGGATAATGATCTTCCATTAATTCGTATAAATGTGTCTTCTTACTTGTTTCAATTTCGTTTTTACGTACACCACCCATAATTTTCTGAATTAATTCTTCATTTGAAAAGGAAAGTAAATATTCTTTTAAAGTTTGATGTGCAACATTTACGTCAGCTTGTCCTTCTTTTAAAATACGATCAACAAATTCTTCTCGAAGTTTTTTATCTACTAGCGCCTCAGCAGCTAATTTTTCTAAATAAAGAACTTCAACACCCCGATTACGTAACGTTTGTGCAAAATAATCATGCTCTTTTTGAATAATTGGTAAGTATGGAATATCGTCAAATAATAATTGCTGCAAATAATCTGGTGTTAAGTTTTCCACTTCTTTACCAGGTCGTTTTAATAAAACCGTTTGTAATTCCCCAATTTCTGAAGTAACATGTATCGGATGCTTCATTTGTTGTACCTCCTTTTAAATATGTTTGATGTCTTACAAGTACATAATAAATGCTACGCGCTTTCACTCTTGTGAAATCATCCACATTATCATTGTGAAATATTAAACAAGTTATTTTTTTAAAATCATATTAATTTGTATTTTTATAACACTCTATCCCGATTCTTTAATGAAAAATACATATATTACGCATATATGTTGAATATTTAACTTCCGTATTTACACAAAAATCCTGTTTTTAATAAAAATTAAAAACAGGATTTTGCATCTAAATAATTAAATTTAGCCTTTCTTCTAAAATCTCCCTATCTGATTTCGACTGAGAAATTATAAGGCATGTATCATTTCCACATATACATCCTATTTTTTCTTTCCAATCTAACTCATCAAATAAAACACCAATAACATGTGCATTTCCAGGTAATGTTTTAATAACCATTAATTGATCTACACAATCAATTTTCACAACAACCTCTCGTAATTTTTTCTTTAACTTTATATCAGTTTGTAAATGCTCTTCTGAGAAAATTTTATATATCATCAATCCTTCTTGAGAAGGTACCTTCGTTAAGTTTAACTCACGAATATCCCGAGAAACCGTAGCTTGTGTTACTAATACATCTTTTTTTGCTAACAATTCTACTAATCTTTCTTGCTTCTCTATTTCATACTCTTTTACAAATTGTTTAATTAATCGTTGTCTTTTTTCTTTTTTCATAAAAGACACCCCTTTTAATATTATAGCTCGCTATAATTTTCATCCGAAAGGGACATAAAAGAATGTTGCGGAAACGTTCATAGTTTATATCATTTAAGTATAGATATTAAATCTAGCTAAAAAAAGAGAAGAACAGCATTCTGTTCTTCCTTTTCACATTGAAAACCGTTCAATTGTTTGTTTCAAGTCTGTTGCTTGTTTCTCTAAATCCTTTAATAATTGATCGATTGCTATCATATTTTTAGATTGTTGCAACGTCACACGTGCTACTTCTTGTGAACCAGCTGACGTTTCTTCAGCAATTGCTGCTACGGCCTTTGTTTGTGCTCCTGTTTGATGAATGTGGCTCACTTGTTCATTCATATAACCACTAATTTGCTTCGTTGCATCCGCTACTTCCATAACACTTGATGACATTTCTTTTAAAATTAATTCCGTAGCTTCCCCACGTTTCGCCTCTTCTTTAGCTATTTTCACTTGTTCTGTCATTTTCATTGCAACTTGTTGCACTTCCTCTTGCATATTCCGTAATAACTGCGATATGTTTCTTGCAGAATGATCGCTTTCATCAGCAAGTTTCCGTACTTCTTCCGCAACAACCGCAAAGCCTCTTCCATGCTCTCCTGCACGAGCAGCCTCAATAGAAGCGTTTAGTGCTAATAAATTCGTTTGGCTAGCAATCTCACTCACAACAGATACAATGTGTTCTACTTGTTTCATTCTTTCCTCTAACTTCTGTACATTTTGCATTGAATCTTCATTTTCTTTCGCCAATGTTTGAATACCTTGAATTAAAGACGTAAAGACACGAGTACTATGCCCTAAAGCTTGAACCATTTCTGAAGACAACTCATCAGACTGTTTCGCTTTCTCTTCTACTTCACTTGCAATAGAAGTTGTTGTATCAACAGCAGAAACAATCGCTTGAATTGATGCCGCTGATTGCTCAGCGCCAGAAGAAATCTCTGCAAGTGTTTCAGAAACACCTTGTGCTTGTTTCGTTGCTTCGCCTGTTTGTTTTCTAATTTGCTGTACTTGATTGTTTGTATACGAAAATGTTGTATCAATATTTTTTACCATGCCCCTTAAGTTCCCTAGCATCATATTAAATGCAACACTTAAAGATTTAATTTCATCATCAGTCTGCGGTAAAGGAACATCTTCACGAATGTCTCCTTCAGCCGCTTTTCTCGCCGCCTCCTCCAACTTTCGAAGCGGTTTAATTAAAAATACGGCTGCTCCATATGCTAAAATTCCAGACCATACTACCCCTAATAGCATAACGATAATATTATATGCAGTTTGACTTACATAACTTTGAAAATAATCGTATATCACATAAATAAAAAATATACTTGTTGAATATGTAATTAAAGCTAAAACTGTAGTGAATAGCATAAGTTGTGTACGTAAGCCAAAGGAAAATGCCTTCCTTTCTTTTTCCATCTCTTCTTTCCCCCTTTTTATAAGTAATATAAGTACCACCTATATATTATTATCCATATTTTCATTATAGAAGGATATAGGGATTTCAAAAAATTATTATTTCCTTGAATATCAAATCCGTGAAAAAAATAAAGGATTCTGACAATTTGTGACTAATAACAGAAATAAGGGGCAACATTTGTAAAATATATTTTTGACTGGGGGTTTTGTATGATTCAAGTTCGAAATCTAGTAAAATCATTTGGCTCACTTGATGTTTTAAAAGGAATTGATTTAGAAGTACAAGAAAAAGAAGTTGTTGTTTTAATTGGTGCCAGTGGTTCCGGTAAGAGTACATTACTTCGCTGTCTTAACTTTTTAGAAATGTACGATGAAGGTGAAATTCACTTACAAGGGGAACGAATTGATCCAAAGCATTCAAATTTAAACAAAGTCCGTGAAAACGTCGGTATGGTTTTTCAGCATTTTAACCTCTTTCCCCATATGACCTCACTAGAAAACATCATAGAAGCACCTATTCATGTAAAAAAATTAGAAGCAGCAAATGCAAAGGAAATCGGAAATCAGCTTCTGCAAAAAGTCGGCTTACAAGATAAAGCAGATGTAACGCCCCACCTCCTGTCAGGTGGTCAAAAACAGCGCATCGCCATTGCACGAGCTCTTGCTATGAATCCTAAAATTATGTTATTTGATGAACCTACCTCAGCCTTAGACCCTGAACTTGTTGGAGAAGTACTGCAAGTTATGAAAGAACTTGCTGAAGAAGGAATGACCATGGTTATTGTTACTCATGAAATGAATTTCGCAAGAGATGTAGCTGATCGCGTCATTTTTATGGATGACGGAAAAATTGTAGAAGACGCTCCGCCAGCACAATTCTTTTCAGCTCCATCCCACGAACGAGCAAAACAATTTTTACGCAACGTTTTATAGTGTAACTTCTGTTTCAAACGAAAAGAAATACATTCATACGGTGCACAACTAATCATCTAAATACAATATTTCAATAACATACTTAAAGCCATCCGTATGATCAATATATAGGAGGGGTTTTATGAAAAGAAAACTATTAACCATTGTTGCGGGTATTACATTATGTACATCTTTCATACTAGGAGCCTGTAGTAAGGAAAGCTCTACTACTTCTTCAAATGGGGAAAAAGAATTTCGTTATGCGATGAGTGGCTTATATAAACCTTTTAACTATAAAGAAAACGACGGAAAACTTGCCGGTTTTGATGTAGAAATAGGTGAGGCACTTGCGAAAAAAATGAATATGAAACCTACTCCTATTACAAATCCGTGGGAAACACTAATCCAAGGTCTCAAAGCGAAAAAGTATGATGCAATACTCGGCAGTATGGCAATTACAGAAGAACGATTAAAAGCTGTTAATTTCTCAAATCCTTATTATCGTTCTGGCGCCCAAATTTTTGTGGCTAAAAAGAATACAGCTATCTCTTCTCCAGAAGATTTGAAAGGTAAGAAAATTGGTGTTGTAAAAGCTAGTACCTTTAAAGACCTTGTTGCAAAACATACAGATCAAATTACAGAATATGATAGCGATATTACTGCACTTATGGACCTAGAGCCTGGACGTATTGACGCAGTAATCACAGATCAAATGGTTGGTTTACGTATGATCAAAGAAGGTAAATCAAATATAAAAGAAGCTGGCAAACCATTAAACCTTGATGAAATGGGAATTGCTATTCGTAAAGATGATAAAGAAATGGCTGAGAAAGTAAATAAAGCTTTAGATGAAATTATTAAAGATGGTACGTATGAAAAGATCAGTAAAAAATGGTTTGGACGTAACATTCTTGGTGAAGAGGAAAAAACGAAGTAAATTAGCTATTCAAATGTTTCATAAATTATGCCCCACTTTTTATCTCGCTATTTCTGGGCAGTAAAACTCCCAAGTAGTCCGAGCTAATAATCAGTGGGGCATTTCATTCCTTACCAAAATCCATACAATATGAGGTGACACATATGTTTGAAATTTTTATGTCTACTTATCCCACACTCTTAAAGGCTACTATTATCACATTACAACTAACACTAACATCCCTATTACTCGGTTCACTAATTGGATTACTATTCGCTTTTTTTCGCATCTCTAACAATAAAGTTTTAAATAGTATTGCACATGTATACATCGCCATTATTCGTGGTACACCTTTAATTGTTCAAATTGCCATTCTCTATTTTGGGATTACATCCGTTGTCGTTTTTACTCCCTTTTGGGCAGGAGCAATTGCTTTAGCAATCCATAACGGTGCATACATTACTGAAATTTTCCGCGGATCCATCCAATCTATCGACCGTGGACAATTGGAAGCTGCTCGCTCCCTAGGTATGCCGTACCCTTTAGCAATGCGCCGTATCGTATTACCGCAAGCATTTCGCCAATCGCTTCCTCCTTTAGGAAATCAATTTATTATTGGATTAAAAGATTCTTCACTTGTTGCTTACGTAGGAATGTCCGAATTATGGGGATCAGGTTTATCTATTGCTGCAGGTAACTTCCAACAATTAGAAACATACATAATCGTTGGTTTATATTATCTCGTGCTCGTTCTCCTATTTACTTACTTTGTTAATCTTTTAGAAAAACGTCTACAGCGAAAAGAAACTAACTCTGTACAGGTCAAGACAACAAACAAAAAAGAAGTCTCTTTATAACAAAAAGCAAGCTCTAAGGGAGCTTGCTTTTTCATTGTAATATATATCTATTACTGATTTATTTTTTTAATACTCTCTTCTTCCTCTATATGTTCCTCACGATATGAAATATTATGAGGATCTAGTCCATTTCCTAAAGAACCATAGAAATGTTCTCTATGCGGATCTACTAATTCACTTCCTTGATAATACACACGCGGTGTATTCCATAGTGCTGCCAAAGCTTTTGTCATTGGCATCTCATGATAGCGTTCCGGCCACATTTCTTTAATTTTCTCTTTTACTAACGGATAGTATTTAGAGCTCATAGCAGGGAACAGATGGTGTTCTGTATGATATGAGAAATTGAAATGTAAAACGTCTACCCAACGCGGCACTGTTACTGACAAACAGTTTGCTAACGGATCATTTACTGGAACAATTGGATTTAAGCGGTGATTTGTTGCGATATATGCCATTACAATAAAGTTAGCAATTAACAACGGAATCACATATGCAAATAACCATTTTCCAGGCCCCATAATAAACAATAAACTAATCCAAACAGTCCAAGGCAAAAGAAGTTGAAGCCATACAGATTTTTGATTGGATGACTTAAACTCTTTTATAAAATGAAAGAACATTCGAGTCGAATGCAATGTAAATTGAATTGTTAATGACAGAAAACTAAAGAATGAACGTACATGAAGAGGCATGCGATATACCCAGCTCAAAAACTTACTCTTTTTAAGCTTCTCAAGTGTAGGCCATGCATCTGGATCATTCTCTTCATGTTGTGTATGAACGTGATGCGTTGCATTGTGCCACTTTCTCCAAAGTTTAGGTCCTGTTGATAATGGCATAAACGCAATTGCTCCTAAGAAATCTCGAAGCCATGCCTTTCTTACAACAGTTCCATGTAAAATTTCATGCCCTAAAAACCCAAGTGAAGCAAAACATAACCCAAGAACAATCGCAATTCCTAGATTCGCCCACACATTCAATTCAAATACACCAATCGATATTAATCCCGCCAATGCCACAAGCAAATAAGCCAGTCCACCAAATAAACGAGTAGGAACTGGTTTAAATGCTTTTTTCGGCAAATGTGGTGATACACGTGCTGCATACCACCCAAACGTATGAAGCTCCTTCATCCTTTTGCCCCTTTCTTATGCCGCGTCTTGCGCAACTTACATATATCAATTCTTGCTTCCAGATTGATTTTACTAGCTGATTAAAAAGCATCTATGTATAAGGAAAATATACTCACTCTATCGTCACTTATTTTTCGCTTTTATTATCAATGAAAAACATTTCTCTTTTTACTCTCTATCAACCTTTCCACATGATGAATCATATCAATAGAATTTCCATATTGTCAACAACTTTTATGACCTAGTAATAAAAGTTGGTTATATTTTTATAATTATACTTTATTTCACTAAAGAAAAAACATAGATTTTATAAGGTTTCATCCATTATCTATATACATACACTAATATACTATAGACCCTAACTTATTCAAGAATTCTCTGTGTAAACAACAAATAAACTCACCTGAATCTAGCTTTACACAACGCCTATCTCTTCATACCGACAACATCAAATAATTATATTAAAATAATTTCATCCTTCTTTTAATAAAAATAGGCTCTCTCTAAAACAGCACACATGAATTTCATATTTTATGGAAATATTAAAAGGAAAATTGTTCTAAAATCGGGAGGTTTCTATAATGACAAGCGATACATTTCCACAATTCCCATTATCTTATTGGATTGAATCTACTCAAATCCCTGCTTTTCCCCCTTTATCCGAAAATGTAAAGACGAAAGTCGCTGTTATCGGTGCTGGTATTACAGGTATTACTACTGCTTATTTACTTGCGAAAGAAGGCATCGATGTTGTTTTAATTGATTCTGGTCTTATTTTAAACGGAACAACTGGGCATACAACAGCAAAGGTAACAGCTCAACATGATCTAATTTATGATGAATTAATAAATCATTTCGGTTTGGAAAAAGCCCGGCTTTACTATGAAGCAAATAATCATGCTCTGCAATTTATTAATGAAACTGTGCAAACATATAATATCGAATGTAATTTCTCAAATGAAGATTCATATTTATATACAACTACTGATAATGGATTAAGAAATTTATCGAAAGAATATGAAGCCTATCAAAAATTAAATATACCTTGTGACTACGTTCAATCTCTATCGATTCCAATTCCCGTACAATCTGCACTTGTCATGAAAAATCAAGCACAATTCCATCCCCTTCTTTATTTGAAAACACTTTTAGAAAAGTTTGTGGAGATGGGCGGAAAAGTTTATGAACAAACTACAGCTATTGATGTAGAAAAGGGTGATTATCCACAAGTCATTACAAAGGAGGGCCATCGCATCACTTGTGAATATATTGTCTCTTGTTCACATTTTCCTTTTTATGATGCGAATAGCTTTTTCTTTACGCGAATGTACGCAGAACGCTCTTATGCTCTTGCTATTAAAGCAAAAATAGATTATCCAGGTGGCATGTATTTAAGTATCGATGATCCAAAACGCTCCTTACGCTACACAACAACCAATGGGGAAAAATTAATTTTAATTGGCGGAGAAAGTCATAAAACCGGACAAGGAATAAACACGATGCTTCATTACGAAGCACTTTATTCTTTTGCGGAAGCAACGTTTGGAATAGATGAAGTTCCTTATAGATGGTCAGCACAAGATTTAATCACGCTAGATAAGCTCCCTTATATCGGACATATTAACGAGAGCAATCCAAATATATTTGTGGCAACTGGATATCGTAAATGGGGAATGACAACTGGAACTGCTGCCGCTCATTTACTGAAGGATTCCATTCTAAAAGTACACAGTCCATATAAAGAACTATATGCACCATCACGCTTCCATGCAAATCCAGATATAAAAACGTTCCTCTCCCAAAACCTTGATGTTGCGAAACATTTAATTGAAGGAAAGATTGAAACTGCACTACGTAAACCAGAAGATCTCGACGTTGGTGAAGGATCTGTCGTGCATGTTAACGGGAAACGAGCAGGTGCTTATAAAGACAAAGAAGGAAAATTACATATTGTCGATACAACTTGTACACATCTCGGCTGCGAAGTTGAGTGGAATAATGGTGATTGTACTTGGGATTGTCCTTGTCACGGTTCCCGCTTTTCAATTGAGGGAGATGTTATTGAAGGTCCAGCAGATCAACCGTTAAAACGAGTTGATAATGAGTAGACAATGCAATACGACTTAGCATGGAATTTTTACTTATTCTCATTTGCCGGTCTTCTTGCAGCTATATCTGTTTTCTTTATTCCTACAAAATAAAACAGAGCACAATCTTACTTGTGCTCTGTTTTATGTACTGCAAACAACATATCTTGAAACAATGTATTTAAACTCTCAATATCAATTCCTGATCCCTTTTCAATTCCTTTTACATATTGCTGATAGTAATGAATTTGCTCTTCTAAAAATTGATTCAACACCTCAATTTTTAATCCAACATCTAATTCAGTACCTGCCTTTTTCTTTATTAACAATTGTTCAATTTCATCTAATACGCTACGTTCTAATGATAATTCTGTAATCAATCGATCGAATTCTACAGGTGGTAAAGTCTCTTTCTCCTCTAGCCACTTACAAGCTAAAATAGGACGTAATACGTAGAAGTACTTTTTTAACTTTACATTCTCACCTTGCAAAAATTCCCGATAATTTTTTGATGCCATATGTAAGTAATGATATATCGTTGCTTTTGGGTCAAAATCCTTTTCACTCATTTGTTGAAGTTGTTCTGGAAAATTAGAGCTTTTCGAATAAAAAATTGGTGATCGAATCCACTCGAGTAAAGCTGGATTTGACTTTGCGAATAGCTGTAATGCCTTTTTAATATCCCATCCGCTTATATCTAAATCATCACTAATCGGGTATTCAATTACATCTCGTTTATCATGAATTGATAAATACCATTCTACTGGATGCATATAAACGAATCTAACATCATAATCACTATCTTTTGATGGAAATCCCCAAGCACGACTCCCTGATTCTACTGCAAATAAAATTTTCACATCATTCTCTTTTTCAATTCTGTCTAACTCCAACTTAATTTTTTCTCTCATTTCATACCCTCTCCATTTTTTGATTATTTCCTTGGAAATTCGACAAATATACTACTAAGTTTACTACATACTAAAATAGCTGTCAGAAAATTCCCGACAGCTTGTCAAAAAACCTTATTTTTACTTGTTCTTTTCTGTTACACTAACCGCAATTCGTTCAAACTCTTTTTGAATCTCCTCTTTATATGCGTCTACTTTTGAAAAATCCATAGCAGCAATATAAATTCGTTCCAATTTATCACGAACTGATTTTGCCTTTGCTAAGAAAGACATCGCTTCATTCATTTTTGCTTTATATTGAATCGACACATCACGAATTTCTGTCGCATACTTTTCATCTGTCCCTGGTGTCACGATCAAGGCATACATATCTATAATTTCATCACCTTCGCGGCTCGGAAAATACTCATGTGGCGCAGTGCTATCAAAAATTGCAAATCCTAATTCTCTTACGATCACCATATCAAGACTATTTGGATCAAATCCACAATGATATACTTCAACTTCAAATCCTTTTTCTTCTGCTGCTTTAGCCAATTTTTTGAGCATTGTTGATTTTCCAGAGCCAGGGCGTCCTTTTATAAAATAACGATGTGATAATCCTTCTGTTAAATTAGGAACAAAATCAACTGCACCTTTCGGTGTAGCTGCCCCTAAAAAGCGATGTTTCACAAGCGATTGTTTCCCAACTTTATCTGTAAATAATTTCTGAATGAGCTGATCTGTTAGTTCATTTGCTTTATTAAAATCAATATTACTAATATATATTTTCTCCCACTCATCATGTATAATTAGCGCCTCATGGAAACGAGCGTAAGCAGCTTGAAACGCTTTGCTTGCTTCTGAGACAAATCGTTCAATTTCCACCTTCTGCTCTCTTAATTTATCTGAATCCCAAGCAACACCTAAATTGATATACTCCTCGACAACTCCTGGCATTTTCGGCTCAATAACATGCGGTGATGTTCCATCAACAATTCCTACTTTTAACTTCGGGATAATGACACCATCAACCGATTTATTATCAGAAGAACAGTGTAAAAATTCAATATCATATCCCTTGTCAACCCATTCACGACCTATTGCCTTAATTAAAGAAGATTTTCCCGTTCCAGGTCCACCCTTTAAAATAAACAATCTGTTTAGTCCTTTTAAATTCTCTTCGTATAAATTATGAAATCCTCTAGCTGTATTTCCACCTGCATAATAATTCAATACATTCCCTGTCACTGCACTCACTCCTTCGCAGCATTCTATTTACATAAGCTACAATATGCGAGCAACTTTATTTGGGTGAATACCTATTTTGTATTGCACGAAAAAAGGAAATGAATTACAATTTAAATACAATGAATATTCAGAACCAATTAAATATGTCTTTATCAAGAGAGGCAGAGGGACCGGCCCTTTGAAGCCCAGCAACCTCAGTTTATATAAACTGAATAGGTGCTAATTCCTGCAAAATGCAATGCATTTTGAAAGATAAAACGTAACTATTGTGTGCAAAACTCATCTTTCTTGATTATGAAAGGTGAGTTTTTTATATTTCAAAACTTATATTGGAGGTATTTAAAGTGAAAGTAATTGACCTATCACAAACATTTGAAAATAATATGTCCCAATTCCCTGGAACACCAAAAATCAATTTAGGAGCCATTACAAGCGTTGAAGAGACAGGCTATCAAGTTACAGATTTTCATTCTGTCGTTCATGTTGGCACGCATTGTGATGCTCCTGCTCATTTCATTTCAGGCGCAACGACTATTGATCAATTACCTCTAGATCAATTTGTAGGCGAAGCTGTTCTTATCGATGTAACTCATGTACAAGAACGAAAACTACCTAAAGAAGTACTGCACAATGCTGATATAAAAGAAGGAGATATTGTTATTTTCCATTCCAATCTATCTACTAAATGGAATACAGAGGCGTATGAGAAAGAAGCTTTTTATCTTTCTGAAGAATTAGCCGAGGAACTAGTACAATTGAGAGTAAAATCTGTCGGTTTAGATTTTATTTCTCCTGATAAGGTAACGACAGAAACATCACCAATTCATCACATACTACTTGGGAATAATATTTATTTAATCGAAAACTTAACAAACTTAGATGCCATTCACACGAAACGTTTCTTCTTCTCAGCGGCACCTTTAAAAATTAAAGATAGCGATGGCGCTTTTGCAAGAGCATTCGCTGTAATTTTTTAAATAAACTATACAAAAAAGCAAAGATCATCATTGACCTTTGCTTCTATTTTTTTTATTTAAATTAAGAAAGAATTGTTCAACACGAGGACGTAACCAAGCTAAATAATCTTTCTCTTTCTTCTTTGTACAAGCTATTTCTTCCCCATCTACCATTCCGACAAGCTCTAGCTCTAACAGTTGCCTCGTAAAGGCTAACATATTTATTTCTTCGTCTGGATACTCTTCTTTTAATTTCTCCTCAATTTCCCCCAATAAAAAACCGTCACGCATCATTGCCAATGCATCAATCCAAAGTGGCGGCATTTCATATTTTTCTCCTGTAATTGTATCTTTTACAATATAATTCTTTTGCTCTTTTCGAAATTGAATCGTGTGTAAGCATACAGTCGAATTTAATGTTAATTCCATCATACCACCTCTTTCATAATATCTGCATAGAAAAAAGGATGCGCGTGCACCCCTTCTTTTTCTAACACTACCGAACCGTTACATGAATAACAAATCTCATGTCGATATTTTCCTCCATTATAAACGAAGTATTTTATAAAAAAAACCCTTCTTGAAACATTTTATAAAATGTTTATATTTACACAACAAGAACACTTTTCTGAAAAATATTTTCTTCTAGCACATCATACTGTCGGTAAAAAAATCTCCACCTTCGTTCCTATTCCCATGCTACTTTGAATCATGATACTTCCTTGATGTTCCTCAATGATTTTATATGTAATCATTAATCCCAGTCCCGTACCATTCTCCTTTGTTGTGTAAAAAGCCTTTCCAACCTTCTCTAACTGCTCCTTCTCTATACCAAAGCCTTGATCTTTAACAGAAATACATAAATGCCCTTCAGTTTTTTCATATGCACGGATATGAATATCTCCACCTTCTGGCATTGATTCTACTCCGTTTTTAATAATATTTAATAACACTTGTTTTAATTGTTTATCATCGCCATTTATAACAGGTAGATTCCCATCTACTTGCAAATGAAATCTCACTCTATATTGCGCTGCATAACTTTCCATTAGCTGTATAACATATAAAAGGATTCCTTGTATATTACACCGTTCATAATTCGTTGATTTCGGTTTTCCTAATAACATCAATTCACTAACAAACCCATTAATTCTTTCAATTTCTTGTAACATAATATCATAGCTCATCGTATTTGCAGGATTTCTTTCTTTTTGCATTTGCGTAAATCCTTTTAAAGCTGTTAATGGATTCCGAATTTCATGTGCGATTGTTGTAGACATAGTCCCAATTACAGCAAGATTTTCTGTCCCCTTCATATTATTCATCATCTCAACTACTGTTCTTACATACGACTGAAATCGTTTTAATAAAGAATGTGAAATAATAAAAAAGAATACACATAAAACAAGCGGGATTACAACTTTTATATCTTGTAATAGTAACGAGAAAAATACATACTTTCCAATTACGCTAAAAGAAACTAAATAAAAATATTTTCTATTCACAAATATCGGTGCAAATAAAATTAATAATATTTCAACCATATTCCCACTTTCAAAAACACGATCACTATTTAAATAAATCATTAAGTTATTAATAAGATCAATAAGCATATACCCAATTAAAAACAAATATTTCACGAAATATACATAACCTTGTTTTTGAAAGTATATCGAGATAGGAAATAAAACTATTACTAATATATACACGTATATCCCCATTCCACCTTCAGGCCATCCTATCCTTGCCTCATTAATATTCATAGCAGGATACACAAAATGATGAATAACGTCATATAAAAAAAATAATATAGAATAATAATACAAATACCTTTAAAGCTTCTCTTTCCTCATAAATCAAGCTTTTAAATTTGTTCATATAAATCTCCTCATGATCAATACAAAACCTCTACATATTATCTCATTAAATTATAAGTATGAAATTGCTTTCAGGGCAATATGTAACCCTATCATACGAAAAGGAAGGAGATCTCCCCTTCCTTTTCATCACAACTTATATCCATCTTACCCGGTCATGCAGCAATCCATCCGAAAAGTCATTTTCGCCCACTACAAAATCCTTCATATATAAATTTAAATATTCACCATACTTACTTTCTGTATTTAATAATAATTCCTCTACATAATAAGCACCTTGTTTAAAGTCATCGAACAGTAAACTACACAAGCCAGCATAAATTCCGCATCCTACTTGGAAGTAAGTCGCATTTGTTTTATATTTATGAAAAACTTGACTACTATTCATCACGTTATACATATATGTCTCGCTATTTTCATAAACGAGTAATACACCGACTAGATCCTCGCCCGCAATCTCTTCTTCAGCTGGATTAAATACTTTACGATTCCAGTTCCATAAATCTTCTACCTTATCTAAATTTTGCCTAATTATATTTGTTGTATACTCGTTAATTCGGTAAAGAAACCCAACTTCCATGTTAAAGTTTTTCCCTAAAATTAAAACTTCCTCATGTGGCATTAAACAACCATAGAACTCTTTCTCCCCTAACTTCACTTTATACTCTGAAGCATATACATCTTCATAAAAGTAAAGAGGACGATGATGACTCATATACATCGGATAACTCCATATCGCTTCATCTAGAAATCGTTCTACTGCCCATGAAGCATACAGTGTATGAGGTTTTATAAGTGATGCATCATGTAAAAATGACGTGTCATGTTCTACTATATAGCATGCTTTTGGCTTTTCATTTGGACGTTCCTTCATAAGTTCGACAACCATCCATTGAACAACACCTGGATTCATACCTGAACCTATAATTGCTTTTGTATTTGTAAATTTCTCTTTCTCCTTCTCAAACCTCGTATACCTTTCAGTAAGCTGGAAACCGATTAAGCTATCGTCCTGATCTACTGCCTCATTTTCCAAGGCTGAATTAATATAACAAATCCCAAGTTCATTACAACAGCTTAATACTCTAATCGTATCTGCTCCTGAAACATCAATAACGACGCTCGTACCACTTTCTTTTAAATGCTCTTTAAATGTTACTACATCTTGGAGGTCTATTTCGAATAAAAACAATTGCTCTTTCAAATTTGGAAACAACTCATCATAATAAGCCCTATCTTTTTGTTTTATATCAACCAAATGAAATGTAACGTTCTTTATCGCTTCATAAATCGGGTCTTTTTCATTTACTATCGCCTGATTTAAAATTGCTAAAACTGCTTTTGCTGCCCCACCAGCACTACCAAGTAATGTAATCGATAACGAATTCGGAAACTGCTCCACCAACAAAACCCCTTTAATAGATTAGTTAAGCAGTTCTCCCTCAAAAAAATAAATTGAATATATGAAAAGATGGCTCGTACATATTTTTTATAATTTCGCACAAGATTAGTACCCCCTACATAAAGCTAACATATTTATATTCAATTCATTTTCCCCTCATATTCAAATCGTGCTAAACAAATAGGCTCGACCTTTTCTTCTGCATATAAAAGAAAAAGCCAGCCCTTTCAACTAGCTTACGGACAATGGACAGATTTTACATGTTGAATATTTACATACATTTTCGCATCACGTGCTTTTAATATTTCAATATGTCCTTCATCAATCTTCGCCATCTTTCCGATTTTATTAGATTCCTCACCTAAATCGAACACCATGATTTTGCCAGACATTTTAATAAGTTGTTCTTCAAACGTTCGAGCTAACGTAATATTTAATGGATTTACAGGGAGTTCGTTTTTATTGAGGGCATAAGGCACTTGATTTTCTTTATATGGAATTAACCATTTCAAATGCTTTAAAGATATATATACTGTTTTATAAACTGGGCTATAAAAAACGATATAATCGTTCATTATACTTGTAACATATCCATGTATTGGAGCATTTCCAGCTACATAAATTTCTGTAAAGATTCCTTTAGAAGTACTTAATACTTTCCTCAAAGAAATGGAAGGGGATTCTCTTTTAATTACAGAATCTACATCTGGTTTTGAGATTTCTTCATCATATGGCCGTAAAAATTTATAATATTGTACATGGTATAAAGATATATATACGTAGTCTTGTCCATTGTAAATAACAACAATATCATTTCCTACGTCTATTAATACACCTTTAAATCTTTTTTCACCGATTAATTTAACATATATATTTTCTCCAATACTTTTGTTTAACTCATTCATCTATATCCTCCTTCCTATGAAATTACAATTTCCCTTTCTTTTATTCTAAAAATAATCAGGGGCAATGTTCTGTTTTCTAATAGTAAGAAATCCTTTTTCATATATCTAAAAATAATTACAGAGAAATATGAAATTATTCTTCACTTTCAATCATAATGCCCCTTTTATTTATTAAACATTATTCTTCTTCATTCTTTTTGTTTTTAACTATTTGACTCACACTCTTAATATGGGAATTAATCACATAAATGACCTCATCACCGTTAACTAGTGTAATATTTCCATCATGTATATCACTTAATAAACCTTCCACACACTCTGGTCCACCACGATTAATCTTTATCCATTTATACTTCAAGTCATTTAATACATCTAAAAAAGTATCTTCTTCCGCATAAAAACATGAACCATATTCTCCTTGCGCCTCTTTCACTTTTCTGACTAGACTTTTCACATGTTTCAGCTGATAATACACTAATTCTCCATGAGGTAATTGTAGTGTAAGGTAATCTTTTCCTAACAATGACAGTACACCCACTCGACTTTCCGGTCCACGAAGATTTACCTTTACATTCTCACCAACTAAACCTTTGATTTGATCACAGCATAATACATCCTTCAAATTCATACCCTCCTTTCTGTTTTATCTTCCTCTACTTGATTGTCTTAGTGCGCGAGCTCGATTTGAATTATTGCTATTTTCATTACTTTTCTCATTGCTACTCTCATCACTACTCTCATCACCCTCTCCACTTACCGTTGCATTATAATTAACACTCTTAATATGAGATAGTGCGATTAATACAACTTCTTCTTTAATAATCAATGTTACATAACCGCCAGAAACATCTTGTAAAATACCTTCAATTTTCTCTGGTCCACCACGGTTAATTTTCACCCAGCGGTATTTGAAGCTTTGAAGTAGCGTTTCAAAGTCTTCTGCAATGTCTTCTGCCACCCATTCTAAATCACCTACTCCACCATCTTTCGTGTTTTGGGTAATGCTTTTTAGATGGCGAAGCTGGTAGTAATGGCTCTCTCCTTTTTCATTCTCTAATCCGAAGTAGTCCACACCTAATGATACTATTGTTCCTTTTTGAGATTCTGGACCACCTCTGTTTACTCTCACAAAAGATCCAATTAAGTCTTTCAAAAAATCCCAATGAAATAAACTCACGAGAAAACCCCTTCCATTAATTTATAAGCTTTTGCACTGATAGTATATGTATCTGTACAGGTTACGTTCTCTATGTTTGTCCTAGCTAGAAAAAAATATGCTTTTAACATGGTAGACTACTACCTATCAAAATCCCACAGAATACTTAAGGTCTTTTAAATTCGGCATCTTTGCACAAAAAAATCCCGTATGAAGATACATTTCTGCATATCTTCATACGGGATTTTCCATCATTTAATCTTCGTCTTTAACATCCATATCTTCTGGAATTGGTTCGTTTAATATTTCTTCCACTAATTGCTTATATTTCTCCATTTGTTCTAAATGTGTATTGAATTGTTCTTTATTTAATAAATATTGTTCTCCATCAAATAGCGCACGAACTTTCTTTTGCTGAATTAGCTCTTCAATATACGACTTTGGTAAATTCAAATACTCCGCAGCTTCTTCTATTGTTATATACAACGCGTTCATTCCTTTATTATTTTTTCATATATACTGTATCTTACTTTATTTTTGTAAACAAATAAAAAAGATTTTGTAAATGCAATTTAAAAAGAAGGTGGATGCATTCCATATATTGTATAATAATATAGTAAGGATTTTTTAAATATAGAATGGTATTACCCATTTACACAAAGGAGAGTTAACATATGGCTACTCGTCACATCATTACAATGTTAGAAAAAACATTACAAATTGAAACAGAAAACACAATTTCTCATTTAACTACATCTTTATCTGATCGCATTCTTTCTCAAAGCATAGCAATACACGAAAACAATTGTTACCATACAATTGGGGAATGGTACAAAAATCATTTTTTATTCCAACAAGATGATTTCCTTTGGGCTAAATACGCTTTCTATGACGCATATTGTGAAGCTATAAAGGCACAAGGACATCTTACAAAACGTGTCCGTCAAATATTAGAATCATTAGCTCGAATGCATGGAAAACAGTACATTGCTTCTATATTAAATATGCCATTTCCTAACGAACGAGCTAAAGGGACAGCATAATGTAATACTGTTCTGCGTCAGCAAAACATAGACTCATTGTTTTCTAGGCAAATTTACAAATAAAATGTTCATATTACATGAACTGATGAAACCGGTGTCATTATAATGATTGAAAATATAGTAAACAGGAAAACCCCCATTTACCTTTCTCGTCATTCGAATAGAGAAGTAAATGGGGGTATACTTGTTTTTTTATTATTTCATCATCTGCTTGATCAATTCACGATTTCTCTTCTTAAATACTTCATTATGCGAAGAAACCATTCCGTACTCACTTGCATCTGGTTGAATGAATTGTTTCGCTTTATTTACAGCATTTCCAGCATCTTGGAATGCTCCTGCAATTAAGTGTAATTTCCCTTCATGCTTTAAAATATCTCCCGCAGCATATAATCCATCTACTGAAGACTCACTATTGGCATTCCCAGCAATATAATAGTTATCTATAATTGCAACATCTAACTCACTATTTTCTAATAATGTAATGTCACGTTCATATCCATGATTAATAATAACTTCATCGATAGCTAACTGAGAAACCTCTCCCGTTTCGTGATTTGTTAATTCTACATATTCAATCGCTTCATGGTTATCGCCAGCAATTAATGTTGTAATCGATGTATTAAAGAAACATTCTGCAGAACTGTTCATAAGTTGTTTTACTTGTGCCTCATGCCCAGATAATTCTTCTTTTCTATATGTTAAATAGACTTTTTTCGCAATTGGTTCTAACTCATTTGCCCAATCAATTGCAGAGTTACCTCCGCCTGAAATAATGACCGTTTTATTTTTGAAACGTTTTAACGATTTAACTGTATAATTTAAGTTTGATACTTCAAATCGCTCCGCACCTTCAATTGATAACTTTTGTGGATTCAATATACCACTTCCAGTTGCAACGATCACTGTTTTTGAAAAGTGTTCTTCTCCAGTGCTTGTTTTTAACGTAAAAATACCATCTTTATTACGAATAATTGATTCTATTTTTGTATTCAATACAACTTCCGGCTGAAATGTTAACCCTTGTTGTACAAGTTGCTCAATTAACTTTTCGCCAGTAACCGGTAATAATCCGCCAATATCCCAAATCATTTTCTCCGGATAAACATGTATTTTCCCACCTAACTGTGGTTGAAATTCTATTATTTTTGTTTTCATTTCTCTGAGTCCACTATAAAAAGCTGAATAAAGCCCTGCAGGTCCCCCGCCTATCACGGTTACATCAAATAATTCTTCTCTATTCATTAACCTTCACTCCTCAGCTACTAATCATTGATTATCATTCTCAATAAAATATAACCTGTTTCCGCAAATTTTACAATCAAAATTACTATTGACAATACACCTATATAAAATTATATTATTTAAAGAATCAATAGTGATAATCATTATCATTTTGTTAATAATTAGCAAATTTGAGATTACATCTTCTTTCATTAATATGGTTACTACTATATTGTAAAATCTCGTATTCAAGATTATTAATACGTATTTTGTATTACCACTACTCTTTCAAAAGATTACAGTTAAACAAATTATTGTATACACATATCATCTATGTTAAAGGAGAAAGACGATGAAAAAGTTATTTATTTCACTAACAGTTCTTTTCGTTCTTGTTATGAGTGCTTGTAGCAATGGCTCTACAGACAAAAAGAACGAGGCAAAAGGTAGTAAATCAGAAACAATTACATACCAATCTGAAAATGGTAAAGTAGAAGTTCCTGCAAATCCAAAACGCGTTGTTGTTTTATCATCATTTGCTGGTAACGTAATGTCATTAGATGTAAATCTTGTTGGGGTAGATTCATGGTCTAAACAAAACCCACGTTTTGATAGCAAACTGAAAGATGTTGCTGAAGTATCAGATGAAAATGTTGAAAAAATCGCTGAACTAAATCCAGATTTAATCATTGGTTTATCAAATATTAAAAATGTTGATAAGTTAAAGAAAATCGCTCCTACTGTAACATACACTTACGGAAAAGTTGATTACTTAACACAGCATTTAGAAATCGGTAAATTATTAAACAAAGAAAAAGAAGCAAAAACTTGGGTTGATGACTTCAAGAAACGTGCACAAGACGCTGGTAAAGAAATTAAAGCAAAAATTGGTGAAGATGCAACAGTTTCTGTTGTAGAAAACTTCAACAAACAGCTTTATGTATACGGCGAGAACTGGGGCCGTGGAACAGAAATTCTGTACCAAGAAATGAAATTAAAAATGCCTGAAAAAGTAAAAGAAAAAGCATTAAAAGAAGGTTACTACGCATTATCTACTGAGGTATTACCTGAGTTTGCTGGTGATTACTTAATCGTAAGTAAAAACAAAGATACTGATAACTCATTCCAAGAGACAGAATCATATAAAAACATCCCAGCAGTAAAAAATAATCGCGTATACGAAGCAAACATGATGGAATTCTATTTCAATGATCCACTTACATTAGACTTCCAACTAGACTTCTTCAAGAAGAGCTTTCTTGGTAAATAATACAAACATGAGGAATTCTTAAATTAAGAATTCCTCTTCCTTTATTCTATGAACAGAAAAGATGTGAAACGAATGACAAAAGATCACAATAATCCACGTTCTATAGCTTTTACGTACAAACTCATTTTGAGCATAATTGCATTCTTTCTTATTTTTATGGTGGCAATGGTATTAGGGGCTGCAGATACTTCAATAAAAGATGTATGGTTAGCACTCACTTCCTCCGCTAAAGGGGACAAACTATCTATTATTCGCGAAATTCGTTTACCACGTGAAGTAGCTGCTATTTTTGTAGGAGCTGGGCTTGCTGTGTCTGGAGCAATTATGCAAGGGTTAACACGAAATCCACTTGCAGATCCTGGATTATTAGGATTATCTGGTGGAGCAAATGCTGCACTTGCGTTAACGCTAGCCTTCAACCCTTCCATTAGCTATCTTTACTTAACATTTGCTTGCTTTATCGGTGCTGCAATTGGCGCAATTATGGTATTCGGCATTGGCATGATGAAAAAAGGTGGGCTCTCTCCTCTTCGAATTGTATTAGCTGGTGCTGCCGTTTCAGCATTTCTACTTGCAATTTCAGAAGGCGTTGGCATTTACTTTAAAATTTCACAAGAGGTATCACTTTGGACTGCTGGGGGCGTAATTGGAACAACTTGGGGCCAATTAAAAATTATTATTCCAGTCATTTCAATTAGTATCTTTATCGCTATCTTACTAGCAAAAAAACTAACGGTTCTTAGTTTCAGTGAAGAAGTGGCTATTGGACTAGGTCAAAAGATTATTGTTATTAAAACCATCCTATTTATCATTATTATCTTACTTGCAGGTGCGTCTGTAGCGCTTGTTGGAAATATGGCATTTATCGGTTTAATGGTACCTCACATGGTACGCCCAATTGTTGGTCCAGATTATCGATTTGTTATACCGATGTCAGCAATTGCTGGAGCTTCCTTTATGCTACTTGCAGATACAATCGGACGTACGATTAACGCTCCGTATGAAACACCAGTTGCCGCTATTGTCGCAATTGTAGGGTTACCATTCTTCCTATTCATTGTACGTAAAGGAGGAAAAACATTCTCATGATGCAATCTATTCTAAGAAAACAACGTCTTATTATACTCGCTTTACTTATACTAACCATCACAACCATTGTAGTTGGAATGGGACTCGGTTCAGCATCTTTATCTTATGATCGACTACTCCCAACATTAATGGGACAAGGGACTTTTAAAGAGGAGTTCGTTTTATACTCTTTAAGACTACCTAGAATTGTCATTACATTATTAGCTGGTATGGCTCTCGCTTTGTCAGGGGCTATTTTCCAAGGAATTACCCGAAATGATTTAGCTGAACCTGGTATTCTCGGAATCAACTCTGGGGCCGGTGTTGCTGTAGCTATTTTCTTTTTATACTTTCCAATAGATGTAGGTTCATTTCTTTACTTACTACCTGTCGTTGGATTTATCGGAGCATTTCTGACAGCTGTTCTAATTTACGTATTTTCATACAGCAAATCAACTGGACTTCAACCAATCCGACTAACATTAACTGGTATTGGTTTTTCATTTGCACTATCTGGAATGATGATTGTTCTTATTTCATCCGCTGATCGTATGAAGGTGGACTTTATCGCCAAATGGATTGCCGGAAACATTTGGGGAGATGACTGGGTCTTCGTTTTCGCAATGCTCCCGTGGTTAATCGTATTCATTCCGTTCGTTTTCTATAAAGCAAATCGATTAAACATTCTAGCATTAAACGAGCCAGTCGCAATCGGCGTTGGAATTGAAATTGAAAAAGAGCGCCGATACTTATTAGTTGCAGCCGTTGCACTTGCTGCTGCAGCTGTTTCCGTAACAGGAGGAATTAGCTTTATCGGGCTAATGGCTCCTCACATCGCGAAATCTTTAGTAGGTCCAAGACATCAAATCTTCATGCCTATCGCCGTTTTAATCGGCGGATGGCTATTGCTATTAGCAGACACAATTGGACGAAACATCGTTGAACCTAATGGTATTCCAGCAGGTATTGTCGTTGCTTTAATTGGTGCTCCTTACTTTATGTATTTGTTGCTTAAGAAAGCATAGAAACACCCTCAAGAGTGAAATCTTGAGGGTGTTTTTGTATCATTCTATTGCTGCCCATATCCTTCAAACTTCTTCGCCAAATTCTCCATCTCATCTTCTGGCAATAACTTCGGTTCTCCGACGCTTTTCGTTTGATAATAAATTTGCGCACAAAACTCAATTTCTTCCGCAACAGTAAATGCCATTTTTATATTATTTGCACCTGCAATTAAACCGTGGTTCGCAAGTAAAACAGCACGGCGATCAATCATGCCTTCGAAAGCAGCCTCTGCTAATTGCTTCGTCCCAAATGTTTCATACGGTGCACAGCGCACATTCGGTCCTGCAAAAGCAATTAAATATGATACAGCAGGAAGCTCCCACCCTAATGATGCAATCGTCTTCGCATAAGGTGAATGTGTATGCACAAGCGCATTTATATCTTCACGATTTCTATAATAAATAAGATGCATATCTAGCTCACTTGATGGTTTTCTCTCTCCCTCTACCACTTCACCATCTAAGTTTAATATAACTACATCTTCAGGTTTTGTTTCGTAATACTCTAAACCACTTGGGCTAATCGCAATAAGACCTTGCTCGCGATTGAAAATACTAATATTACCACCTGTCCCCTTTGTTAAACCGCTAGAAATCATTTTCTTTCCATACGCTACAATTTCTTCTCTTTCTTTTTGTAATAACATATACATCCCCCTAAGTATGAAGCTTATGATGACTGACTTTTCATTCTATCTACTTATTGAAATAGCTTTTTTAAATTCTCCGTAAACGGTGCTTTTACAATCCCTTTTTCCGTAATAATCGCTGTTACATTTTCATGTGGCGTGACATCAAATGCTGGATTATATACTTTACTTTCCTTTGGAGCAGAATATTGTCCGAAACGATTAATCACTTCAGAAGCATCTCTTTCCTCAATCGGAATTTCTTTTCCGGTCGGTGTTTTCAAGTCGATTGTCGGCGTTGGCGTTGCTACATAAAACGGAATGTTGTAGTATTTCGCTAAAATAGATACACCTAATGTCCCAATTTTATTTGCTACATCACCGTTTGCTGCCACGCGGTCACATCCAACGATTACAGCGTCGATTTTTCCTTGTGACATGACCATAGCTGCCATATTATCCGTAATGACAGTAACATCAATTCCCGCTCGCTGTAGTTCTAATGCTGTTAACGTTGAACCTTGTAATCTAGGACGAGTTTCATCTGAATAGATTTTTAAGTCCCATCCTTTTTCTTTCGCTAAGTACATTGGAGCTGTCGCAGTACCATACTTAGTCGTCGCTAACGCACCAGCATTACAATGTGTTAATACTCCCATTCCATCATGGAATAACGTTAATGCATGTTCCCCAATTTGACGGTTAATTTCCTCATCTTCTCTATGAATCTCTTTTGCCTCTTCTAGTAATCTATCTTTCAACTGAGCGATTGATAAATGTGAGTTCTCTGCCGCGACTGCCTCCATTCTTTCAAGTGCCCAAAATAAATTTACTGCTGTCGGCCTTGATGTTGCCAAATATGCACACACCTTTTTGACTTCAGCTATAAAGTCTTCCACCGTACTTTGAGTAACTTCCTTAGCGCCTAAATACACACCATACGCTGCTGAAACACCAATCGCTGGCGCCCCTCTTACTTTCATTACTTGAATGGCATCCCACACGCTTTCAGCTGTCTTGAAAGATTCATAGACAACCTCATTCGGTAATAATGTTTGATCTAATAAAACTAAAGAATCATCTTTCCACTGAATGGGTATTAATTGCTCTTCCATCATCTTCTCCCCTTACTTCGCATAGTTCATTGACTGTTCTTTTAACGCTTCTACAAAGTTTGTGCCTGTTTTATATTGATTCGCCTGTAAAATAAATTTCTTCGCTACTTGAAGACAAATGCGTTCTGCTCTAGCACGTGCTTCCTCATTCTCAATGCAAGTCATATCTTTTACTTTCGCTAGCCCAACAATACGACGAATTAACTCAAGACCTGTTACTGCAGCTGTATCCTCTAATACAGATTGTAAATATACTTCCTTAAAGCCTTCTTCCTTCGCCATAATCTCGGTCACATGAATATCCCATGCACTTAAAAACTTCTTCTTAAACAAATCAATTACCTCTACCATTGTCGTTTGTAACCAACTCATATACGTATCTTTCTCAGTACCGGGCGGCATGGTTGCATCTGCATTCACCCAAGCAAACATTAAATTCGCCATTACATTTCCAACGTCGTATCCCATCGGTCCATAAAAGGCAAACTCAGGATCAATAACCTTTGTGGAATCACTTTTCACAAAAACAGAACCAGTATGCAAATCACCATGAATAAGCGCCTGTGCATTCGTCATAAAAGAAAACTTAAGTTTTGCAACTTCCATACGAAGCTCTTTATCACTATAAATATGTTCTCTAATCCATCCTTCATTTAACGGAAACAGCTCATTACGCTTATTATGATTTGTAAATGGTTCAGCGTATACGAGGTCTTCTGTAATCTCACATAATTCAGGATTTATATAGTTTTTCACAAGTTCCTTCTTCTCTTTATGATTCATTACAACATCCGATGTTAATAGGAGTGTATTTACTAAAAAGGTCGTTAAATCATCCGCAAGCTTTGGAAACATTTGATGATTTATAAGTGCTGTACGTAATATTGTGTGGTCCGATAAATCTTCCATTACGCAACAATTCATCACACTATCAAACAAATACACCTTTGGAACAAGCCCAGGTGCTAACTCCTCCTCTAACTGCAAAACATCTGATTCTATACGAATACGATTCGTCGACAACTTAAACTCATCTGAAATACGCGCTGTATCCCCAGCTTGCTTTACAATGACAGAAATATTCTTCTGTTCATCCCAAACGCGGAATACATAATTTAAATTACCATCGCCTATTTCTTTACACTGTACCCCCTTTGCATCCTCGAACTTACATAATTTCTCTTTCACATATACAATCACATCGTTAGCTTCCATTAAAAAATACTTTGTGAACTTAGACATGGTTTCCCCTCCACACTAATTGTAAGCGTTTTCTAAAAGCTATAAAAAATAATAGGGTAAAATTTTTTCATCCTATATTATATGTTCTTCTTTCTTAAAATGTATATCTAGGTTTTATTATATCTTGTTAGCCCCTCGAGTCAATGCTTCTATATCATCTCAAATATACTTCCTAATTATATTTGAGATGACAATAATTGTTCACAAAGATTCCGATACATTTTATTTTATTTATCACACAATTCTTTGTAAAATAGAAATAAGCAATCCCTTTTCAAATCCACAACTTCTAAGAATTATTCCCTTCCTATCAATTTATACTTACAACATGTCTCTAACATACGCACTACTCTTTTACATACTCATTGAAAATCTATTACATAAAAACTACCTTTTCATTCCCTAACAATCTTAATTGAGAATAAATATTAATTAAATTGATATAAAGTTCGTTTATTCTCTTGACAAAATAACCACTTCTATATGATAATTAATATCGAATTAGAATTATTATAGTTAATTAAAAAATATATTTTATGAGCACACTATTTTTTGATGCTCAAAACCAACATTTAGGAGGAATTTTAATATGTTATTAATCGGCACAGAAGTAAAACCGTTTAAAGCTAATGCTTACCATAATGGAGAATTTATCCAAGTTACTGACGAAAGTTTAAAAGGAAAATGGAGTGTAGTTTGTTTCTACCCAGCTGACTTCACATTCGTTTGCCCAACTGAACTTGAAGACTTACAAAACCAATACGCAACTCTTAAAGAGTTAGGCGTTGAAGTATACTCTGTATCTACAGACACTCACTTCACTCACAAAGCATGGCATGATAGCTCAGAAACTATCGGCAAAATCGAGTACATCATGATTGGTGACCCAACTCGCACAATCACTACAAACTTCAATGTTTTAATGGAAGAAGAAGGTCTTGCTGCTCGTGGTACATTCATCATCGATCCAGACGGCGTTATCCAATCTATGGAAATCAATGCTGACGGCATCGGCCGTGACGCAAGTATTCTTGTTAACAAAATTAAAGCAGCTCAATACGTACGTAACAACCCAGGTGAAGTTTGCCCAGCTAAATGGCAAGAGGGTTCTGCAACACTTAAACCAAGCCTTGACCTTGTAGGCAAAATCTAAGGAGTTCGATCAAAATGATACTAGATGCAGATATAAAAACACAACTATCCCAATATCTTCAGTTAATGGAGAATGACATTTTACTTAAAGTAAGCGCAGGAGACGATGACGTATCTAAAGATATGTTAGCTCTAGTAGACGAATTAGCTACTATGTCATCTAAGATTACAGTAGAAAAAGTTGAATTAGAGAGAACACCAAGCTTTAGCGTAAATCGCCCTGGTGAAGACACTGGTGTTGTATTCGCTGGTATTCCATTAGGACACGAATTCACTTCATTAGTGTTAGCTTTACTACAAGTAAGTGGACGCGCTCCAAAAGTTGAACAAAAATTAATCGATCAAATTAAAAACATTCAAGGCGAATATCATTTTGAATCTTATATCAGCCTAAGTTGTCATAACTGTCCTGATGTTGTACAAGCTCTTAACGTAATGAGCGTTCTAAACTCTGGTATTACACATACTATGATTGATGGCGCTGCATTCAAAGAGGAAGTAGAAAGCAAAGACATCATGGCAGTACCAACAGTTTTCCTAAACGGCGAATCTTTCGGAAGCGGTCGTATGACTCTTGAAGAAATTTTAGCTAAAATGGGTAACGGTCCAGATGCATCAGAGCTTTCTGATAAAGATCCATACGATGTTCTTGTTGTTGGTGGCGGTCCTGCTGGTG
This sequence comes from Bacillus albus, assembly GCF_001884185.1. Taxonomy (GTDB): domain Bacteria; phylum Bacillota; class Bacilli; order Bacillales; family Bacillaceae_G; genus Bacillus_A; species Bacillus_A albus. Next base: position 61,935 of record NZ_MAOE01000054.1, on the reverse strand, counting down.
CAAGTGCAGCGATTTATGCAGCACGTAAAGGCATCCGCACTGGTATCGTTGCTGAGCGCTTCGGTGGTCAAGTAATGGATACTATGGGCATTGAGAACTTCATCAGCGTAAAACGCACTGAAGGTCCTAAGCTAGTAGCAAGCCTTGAAGAGCACGTTAAAGAATACGACATCGATGTAATGAATCTACAACGTGCAAAACGTTTAGAGAAGAAAGAACTTATTGAAGTGGAACTTGAAAACGGCGCTATTCTGAAAAGTAAGAGCGTAATCGTTTCTACAGGTGCTCGCTGGCGTAACGTTGGCGTACCAGGTGAAGCTGAGTTCAAAAATAAAGGTGTAGCATACTGCCCACACTGTGACGGTCCATTATTCACTGGAAAAGACGTAGCAGTTATCGGCGGCGGTAACTCTGGTATTGAAGCAGCAATCGACTTAGCAGGTATTGTTAAGCACGTAACTGTTCTTGAATTCATGCCAGAATTAAAAGCTGATGCTGTATTACAAGAGCGTCTTAACAGCTTACCAAACGTAACTGTTCTGAAAAACGTTCAAACAAAAGAAATCACTGGTACTGACAAAGTAAACGGTATTTCTTACATCGATCGTGAAACTGAAGAAGTTCATCACGTTGAATTACAAGGTGTATTCGTACAAATCGGTCTTGTTCCAAACACAGACTGGTTAGGCGAAACAGTTGAACGCGCTCGCGGTGAAATCGTAACAGACAAGCACGGCGCTACAAACGTACCAGGAGTGTTTGCTGCAGGTGACTGTACAAATAATCCGTACAAACAAATCATCATCTCTATGGGTTCAGGTGCAAACGCAGCTTTAGGTGCATTTGATTACTTAATCCGTAACTAATTATATAGACGTGAGTAAAAAAAAGCAGGTGCCTCGGCACCTGCTTTTTTATAATCTTAATGTATAAACTAAAAACCTCTCATCCCCATTCTTCTCATAAGCACCTGGCAATCTAACTTCTTTCTTCAGCTCAAACGCAGTCTGATTTTCTAAGAAGAAAATATAGTCCTCAGAAGGATAATATAAAATAATATCCACTTCTCTCCCCATTTCTTCTACTGAAACCAAAATGTTATTTACTACATTCATAAACACTTGTACAGAAAACGGATTAAAGAAATAAAACCTATTATCATGTGGATCAATCTCATATTCCTGCGCTAAGCAACACTGGAATTGAATTTTCCCCTTACTGTTTCGTGCCTTTCGTGCATAACGATCTCGATTATCCATCGCGTCTTTATAAAACTCTTCATTCATTTCAATTCCAACTGCTGAAGCACCACATTTATGATGCATATAAAAGTTTAATCGCCCTTTTCCGCACCCAAAGTCTACAATTCGATCGCTACTTCGTATTTCATATTGATTCAATAACTCATCTAATCCGCTATACGGCGTCGGTTCATAACGGTGATAATGCATAGACTTGTTAAACCCTTTTTGCTCACCGACTGTTTTTATATGTAAAACTGCATCGTAATATTGTTCATTCATTCGTTTTCTCCTATTAAAAAATGGTACTTATTATTATACACCATGTACTGGAGGCTCATTTTTCATCAAATTAATAGGTACGTGAAATTATATTAACGATTTTCTCAATATATCTATCATAACTCAAAATATATCAACGATTTTTCAAATATATCGATTTGCCGACAATTCACGACAAAAAAATAGGAGCTCTCTAGCTCCTGTTTTCTAACACTTTCAATACAGTTTGTTTCAATATTTCTACCCCATCCATAATACAACTATGATCAAACCTCATATACGGATGGTGTAATCCAGGTTGTAGATCTGCTCCTAGTCCAAGCATGACAGCTTTTAAATGTGGTCTTTTCACTGTATAGTAATGGAAATCATCGCTTCCTGTCGTATAGAGAGGCCCTGTGCATCTCTCTTCCCCATACACTTCGAGAATACCTTTACGCATAAAGCGCTCTGCTTCTTCGGAAACCTCTGCTCCTGGTGCAAGATCCATCCATTCGTATGAAGTTTTCGACCCCATCGATGCAGCTGATTCTATTACATGCTCAATCTTTTTCTTTAATTCTTCTAATAGTATATTACTCTCTGCTCTTACATCTAAACTGAAATGACCATTTCCCGGAATAATATTTAAATTATCACCACCAGCTTGGCATCTCGTCATTTTTACTGAATAAGAACTTTGCGGTGGCAGCCAAATATTTTTCAAACCGATATTAATCATGGAAATGACATCAATCGCATTTATCCCTTGATGTGGGCGTGCTCCATGTGCATCTTCTCCGTGAATCGTACCCTCTAAAAATCCTGCTGCTCCATGGCGAATAGATGAGGCTGCTTGTTTCAAAGATAGTTCTTCAATCGGTCTTAGATGGACACCAAATAAGAAATCAGCATCATCTACAGCACCTTTCTCCACCATCTTCAAAGCACCATTACCCTTCTCTTCTGCTGGCTGAAAAATAAATCTAACCGTACCACTTTTCCATCTCATATTTTTCAATTGTAAAATCAGCCCCATTACAATAGTCATATGAGCATCATGACCACATGAATGGTTCGCTTTAAATTCTCCATCTACTTCTTGCCAAAGTGCATCCATATCAGCACGAATCGCAATAACGGGATTACCGCCTCCAATCTCAGCAATTACACCTGGACAATCATCAAATGTTCTATATGAAATTCCTTCTTCTTTTAAAAAGTCAGTAATATACGCTGTCGTTTCATATTCTTTCCAACTCACTTCAGGGTTTTCATGTAAATGCTGAAAAATTTCAGTTAAACGCTCTTGTAGTTCTAATGTTTTCAACGTTCCAGTCTCCTTCCCACATTACAAACGATTCGGGTTAATTATACTTATGAAAAACAGATGTTTTTATGAACATATTGAATTTTAAGAAAAAAGTCAATTGTTTATTTTTAAATACTTAAAAAGCTTACTCCTCAACTATATTACAAACTAAACAAACAACTAGAACATTCCTTATTTTCTGTTTTTTATGTTGACGCTTACATAAACTTTTAGTTATCATAACATAATAAACGTCTATTTTACGACAATTCTAAAAATACAAACAAACATACATAACAAGGAGGAACTTTATGAAAAAAGAAATACCTTTTGGAATAGCGATTATCCCTATTATCATTACCGTTGCAGTTATGATGGTTACAATTGTTGTATTAAAACAAAGCCCTCACGTTCCACTTATTATCGGTACAACCGTTGCTTCTATTGTCGCTTGGCGTTACGGTTACAAATGGAATGATCTTGAAGAAGCAATGTATAAAGGGATTCGTCTTGCATTACCTGCTATCGTCATTATTATTCTTGTTGGCTTAACAATTGGTGCTTGGATTGGCGGTGGAATCGTCGCAACGATGATTTATTACGGTTTAAAACTTTTAACTCCATCACTATTTTTAGTTTCCATTACCGTCATTTGTTCTATCGTTGCATTAGCAATTGGTAGCTCTTGGTCTACAATGGGCACAATTGGTGTTGCTGGAATGGGTATTGGCCTTAGTATGGGCATCCCAGCTCCAATGGTTGCTGGTGCCATTATTTCAGGCTCTTATTTCGGCGATAAAATGTCACCGCTTTCAGACACGACAAACTTAGCCGCAGGATTAACAAATACAGATTTATTCGCGCATATCCGTCATATGTTATTTACTACAATCCCAGGTTTAATTATTACTCTTATCGTCTATGCAGTCTTAGGAAGAAGTTTCGGCGAGAACAATATTGATGCAAAAAGCATCGATCAAACGTTACAAGTGTTGCAACAAAACTTTGTTATTTCCCCTTTCCTACTAATCATACCTGTAGTTGTTATGGTATTAGTCGCTAAAAAAGTTCCTGCTATACCAGCCATTCTCGTAGGTATTATTTTAGGATTTTTATCACAAGTCTTTATTCAAGGTGGTTCTGTCTCGGCATCTGTCGGTGCACTCCAAGCTGGATTTGTCATAGACACTGGAAACAAGCTAGTAGACGAACTCTTTAACCGCGGTGGCTTAGATTCAATGATGAATACTGTTTCTATGACAATTGTCGCTATGACTTTTGGCGGAGTACTAGAACATACTGGTATTCTTCGCTCAATTGTAAATCAAATTTTAAAATTAGCGACATCAGCAAAAGGGCTTATCGCTTCTACTATCGCATCTTGCTTTGCAACCAATCTTACTTGCTCTGAACAATATATTTCGATTGTTGTTCCTTCAAGAATGTACGCAAATGCATACACAGAAAAAGGACTACATTCTAAAAATTTATCCAGAGCATTAGAAGATGGCGGAACATTAACTTCTGTGTTCGTGCCTTGGAATACATGTGGTGTATTTATACTCGCAACACTTGGAGTTGGCGCATTCGAATATGCTCCTTATGCTATATTGAATTTCATCGTACCTATTATCTCAATCATTTATGGTATAACTGGTTTCACAATTACAAAACTATCTGACATTGAAAAAGCAGAACTACTAAAAAAACAAAAAGCTCAATTAGAAGCTTAAAGATAACGGTAAATTCAGTTCATATATTGCGCGAGGGCGTCCTTGTTGATAAGGCATTTCCTCGCCGCAAATATGAGCATATCCATAATCAACAAGTTTCTTTAATAACCTTTCTGTTGATCGGCGAGTCACTTGTAAGTATTCAGAAAGATCTGCTGCAGTAAACTTCAATGACGAATGTGATTGACTAAATTGAATAATTTTTGATAAGTTTGCTGGACTAAGTTTCGTTTCCTTCGCTATTTTCATTAGTTCCGGGTTTTCATTCTTCAAACTTTGTACTCTCTGTTCTTTCGGGAACGGACCAAATAGTTCTTTATCACTTGTTAGTATATAAAAACAGTGGTCTAGTGGATTGTTCTTCGCAAAATCTTGAGCGATTTTAGCATTTTGCTCCGCTTCTTTTACGGTTTTTCCATAACCAAATCCAATAGCTATTGTTCCTTCTATACTCGCAAATAAATTATTTATCATATTCGTTTTTATAATCGATTCAATATCACCACGAGTCGTATACAAAATGAACGTCATTTCATCAATTTTTTTAAATGAACCATGTAGTGCTTTTGAAATGACATCTAATTGCTCAAACAAACCTTCTCGTAATTCTAAAGAAGAAATCATACAAGCACCAACAGTAGCTGAATGGCTTTTTGCTAACTCAGCTTTTATTTTCGCATCTTTTAACCCATGTATAATAGATTGCTTCGGATCTATCATACGCTCTGAAGGAATACCTATTTTTTGAAGTTCATCATAGACAGCGTGAATACTAGTTAAAGCTAAATGAGCTTCTCCAGATTGATATTTAGCTACATGAAAATCAATAACTCTATTTATTTCATCTTTGCTCCAAAGCATATTTTTATAATCAAACACTTGTGGCTTTTCTTTTATGCCTATATCATGGAACACATTTGTAATGAAGGAACGGTCTACTAAATCAATTGAAATTTGATGTGGTTGAATACCTTGGTGATACATGACAGAGAGAATAGAAGATGCAATAGTTGCCTCGTCTTGCTGTAAGTACGTACTTGGAATTCGTAATTGTTCTCTTATTTCTTTTGCCATATAATAAGGTAAAGCACCTGAGAAAAAGATGAAATCACAAGGCTTTAAACGCTTCAATAGTTCAGAAGATTCTGCCGGATGAAGGTAAATATATGGATCAATCTCTATTTCTTCTAGTTTATGAGCAACAGGTAAAAGTGTCTCCATAAACTCTTTTGAACTGACAACTGCAATTTTTATCATCATTTCTCTAACTCCTTATCATTAATTAACGACTATTTAACGTCAACTATATCAAATGTACAAAACTATTGTAAACAGGAAGGGGTCTCTACCTAATGAAAATTAAAGCTATTCATCTTTATGCAATTCGTTTACCGCTTCGCGATCCGTTTGTTATTAGTTATGGTTCTTATTCTGATATGCCTTCTATTATCGTCAAAATGGAAACAGATGAAGGCATTATCGGTTACGGTGAAGGCGTTGCTGATGATCACGTTACAGGCGAATCATGGGAAAGTACTTTCCATACTTTAAAACATACACTTGCTCCTGCGCTCATCGGAAAAAATCCAATGAATATCGAGAAAATACACGATATGATGGACAATACAATTTACGGCGTACCAACAGCGAAAGCCGCAATGGATATTGCTTGTTTTGATATAATGGGTAAAAAACTAAATCAACCTATATATCAATTAATTGGCGGGCGCTACCATGAAGAGTTTCCTGTCACTCACGTCTTAAGTATCGCCGAACCTGAAGCCATGGCTGAAGAAGCTGCTTCTATGATTCAAAAAGGTTACCAATCTTTCAAAATGAAAGTTGGTACAAATGTAAAAGAAGATGTAAAACGTATTGAAGCTGTACGAGAACGTGTAGGAAATGACATTGCTATTCGCGTTGATGTAAACCAAGGCTGGAAAAATAGCGCGAACACATTAACAGCACTACGTTCATTAGGACATTTAAACATTGACTGGATTGAACAACCTGTTATCGCGGACGATATTGATGCCATGGCTCATATCCGTTCTAAAACAGACCTTCCGCTTATGATTGATGAAGGATTAAAAGGTTCTCGTGAAATGCGCCAAATTATTAAATTAGACGCTGCTGATAAAGTAAATATAAAACTAATGAAATGCGGTGGCATATATCCAGCTGTAAAACTCGCTCACCAAGCAGAAATAGCCGGTATTGAATGCCAAGTTGGATCTATGGTCGAATCATCTGTTGCCTCTTCCGCAGGATTCCATGTCGCTTTCTCGAAAAAAATTATTACGAGCGTTGAACTTACAGGTCCATTAAAATTCACGAAAGACATCGGAAACTTACACTATGACGTACCATTTATTCGCTTAAACGAAAAGCCAGGACTCGGCATTGAAATAAATGAAGATACATTACAAGAACTCACCGTCTTTCAAGACGTTGTACGCTAAAGGAGGACTAACATATGACGGTTCTATACGAAGGAACATTAAAACAAAATAACGAATCATTTCACGTTACATTACTATCACTAGAGCACATCGAACAAATTTTATCACTACAAAACATCGTAGTTGAAGCGCTAGAAGATAAAAGTCGTTTACAACCACTCTCACAAGAAGAGTTTCAATACATTCTAAAAGGAAACGGCATGATGATCGGTGCTTTTATCGAAAACGAACTCATCGCATTTCGTGCCCTACTCGTCCCTCCTATCGACGAAGAACATTTAGGACTTGATATTGGCATAGCAGAAAGCGAACTACATCGCGTCATCTATCAAGAAATCTCAAATGTTCATCCGAACTGCCGAGGAAATGGGATGCAAAAAATATTAGCGAAAGTCATCATGGACGAATTACAAAAAGAAGACAGCCAGTACGACTATGTATGCTGCACCGTTGCCCCCTTTAACATTCCGAGTTTGAAGGATAAGTTTGGGCAAGGAATGGAGATTGCTGCGCTGAAGGAAAAGTATGGTGGTAGTCTGCGGTATGTTTTTGTGAAGGAATTGCGCGGAGATAAAGAAAGAGATTGGACGGATGTTCAAAGTATTCTAATGAGTGATGCTAGTGGACAGCAGGCTTTGCTTTCGGAGGGGTATCGTGGGTATAAAATGGAGAAAACAGCAGATACTTTCATTGTGAAGTTTGGGCGATGATCTATATACTCGAAAAGAGGAGATGTCTGCTGTGACCTCTCCTTTTACTTTCTCTTCATTGAACATATCGATTGCAACTCCGAATATATCAGCGATTTTTAAAATATATCGGCGCAACTCTAAATATATCAGCGATTTTCGAAATATATCGACTTACCGACAAAGATTGACAATAAGTGCAACCTATACAAAGCGCAACATTAAACCGTCATCTTCCAACTAGATAACGCTAACCAGTTCTCGATTTCCTTATAATCAGGCATGATCTTCCCGACAAGACGCCAAAAAGAACGATCATGATTTAAATGAACCATATGGCACATTTCATGAACAACTACATAGTCAATTACTCGCTGTGGTGCCATCGCTAACTTCCAATTGAATGTTAGCTGTAAATTTGAATCGCAAGTGCCCCACGTACGACTACTATCTGTAATACGAATAGAACGTGGTTTTGTTTTGAAGTTGCTTTGATGCACTTTAATACTCTTCTCTACCAATGACTTACACTGCTTATAGTAAAATCGTTTTAACGCTTGTTGTACTTTCTCGTCCTTAAGCTCTTTCACATAAATATGTAGTTTATCTCCTTCAAACACTGCATTGTCTTGTGTAATACATGCATCTTGAGAGATTTGTATCGGATACGTATTCCCTAAATATAGAAAACCCTCGCCTTGATCATAATCCTTTTCCTGCGGTCCAAGTGCTCGCTCCTGCATTTCCTTACGTGTTTTCTGAATCCAATCCCATTTCTCCTCTAGCAACTGGACTAAGTATTCAACAGGCGTTCCCTTCGGAGCTTGCACTTCTACATTTCCGTACGAATCTACGAAAAGACGCACCGATTTTTTCTTTTTATAAGTTATATGAAAATTAATTGTCTCACCTAAATATGTATGTACCATTTCATCACCTAACGTATTATTTTACATATAAAAAAGAGTAGGATACAAACGTCCTACTCTACCTATTATATCATTTACCTCTTTGACGGGCTCATTATCCTCTATACTTTACAGCTAACCCCTTAATGAAGTTCCTTGCATATCTATCGCCGCACTCTTTGTAATTTTTATGGCCTTTTTTTCTTAATAGAGCGCCTAGTTCTCCCTTAGTCACCGTAACGCCTACGCTATCTAATATATCAAGTACATCCTCACTCGTTAAAGATAGTGCAATTTTCATTTTCTTTAGAAGAAGGTTGTTAGCACTCTCTTTGCTTTGTACAGGTGCTGGTTGCCCAGGTTTCGGATCTTGCTTCCCTCTTTTTAAAGTAATAAATCCATTGAAAAATGCTTCTAACATCATCATATCGCATGTTTTTACGTACTCATCTTCAGCTACATCATCATTTTCAGCTTCATGCTGAGGAGCTCTCTTTATTTTTGTAAGCATATCAACTACGTCTTCTTTCGTTACTTCCATCCCGCCAAGTTTAAAGATTTCTACCATATCTATATCTCTTATATCTAAGGCATACCTTACTCTTTTTAATATATCGTTGTTGCTCATTGCCATTGTTTTTCCTCCTGAAATGTTGATTATCTTAATGCTTTTAGCATGTGTAAATGAATGTCGTCAAATTACTACTTTAACATTTTAGGGGAAAGTTTTGTAGTCTTGGGTGGATTAATGGTTGTGGGGATAATGTTAAAACCACAACATATGCTGTTTAGGTATTTTAATTTAACATTTTATTCCAATTAAATCATACTGATACTAGAGTTAATATGGGGTAAGATCAATATTGAATTATTTAATTGATTATAAAGATGCTGAACGAAACCTCTGTTGGGAATTTACTATTAATTAACACAATTAAAAATGGACAAACCTGATATAAATTTGTCCATTTTTTTATGCAACTCAAATATGAATATTTGTGGTACAGTTCAACAAAACTAATCTAAATAAGTTTATTTTTTATTATTTTCATAATTAAATTTAACAAAAAAGGTAGTGCCTTCGGATCCCGTTTGAATTTCTATTTTTGCATTATGACGGGCAGCAATGGCATAACATACACCTAACCCCAATCCAGTTCCATTATCTTTGGTCGTGTAAAATGGCGTACCTAGTTTCTCTAATACTTCAGTTCTGATACCTATTCCTTGATCCTGCACTGCAAGCACCACACAATCTCGACCTTCTTTATAGGTGCTAATGGTTAGAACTTTCTCTTTGTCCATCGCTTCTAAGCCATTACGGTATAAGTTTATTAATAATTGCCGTATCTCATTACGATTTAAAAGTAATTCCGGAATGTCATTTGTATCGACTTCAATATATTTATTTTGATTATGCGTATCAATCTTTATTAAAGGAATAATATCGCGGATAATTGAATTTAAATCTAACATCTGTAAATCCGATTTCCTTGTATTACCCATTGAGAGAAATTCAGTAATAATAGAGTTGGCACGGTCAAGTTCTTCAATCATTAAATTAAAGTGCTTATTATGTTTCTCATAGGTGGGCTCTTCTTTTAATAACTGCAAAAATCCACGTACTGTTGTCATTGGATTTCTAATCTCATGGCTAATGCCAGCTGCCATTTGCCCTATTAAATCTATGTTGGATAACCTTTTCAATTCCTGCTCATATTGCTTTTTTTCCGTTATGTTTTTAAAAATACAACAAATACCATCATCATACGGGTATGCAATAACTTCGTGCCAATATTCATCAGAGGTAGAAAAAAATTCAAAATACACTGTAGTTCGCTCTGACATTACACGATGAAGTTCCTTATACATGACTTCGTCAACGCTACTCGGGAAAATCTCCCATATATTCTTTCCTAATACATCTTTTGCTGTTTTTCTTTGTGGAAAATATTGATGCTTATTTACGTACGTAAATTCCCATGTATTATTTAAAGTAAAGAATCCATCCGTAATACTTTCAATCACACTTGTAACTTTTTCATTAGCAACAGCTAGTTCTCTCGTTCGCTCTTCCACCATGCTTTCAAGTCGCCCCATATATAACAAGTTTGAAAACGTAGGCGCTGTGGCATCAGCGATAGATTTTGCAAGTTGTATTTGGGAATTATCATAATTGTGACCTTTTCCCCCTTTGTCAACGACGATTACCCCTAATACTTCTCCCATTGAAACCAATGGAATCATCAGCAGGCCCTTACTATCTATATTTTTTGTTTGAATAACCTCTTGGATCTTGGCTTCATAGCTTTTCTCCATCCAATCCGCTTCTGTCCAATCACATTCCTTGCTTAACTTCGTTGTTTTAATCGTTGTTTTGTCTAGGGGATCTAAAAGGTGAGCTGCCATGTTTTTACTCTCTAAAATCTGTCCTAAGTAAAAAAAACATTTATCAAAACTCTCCTGTATCGAGGAACACATTGATAAATCACGGGTAACATTTAGTAACAGCTGCTTCTCAGCAATAAGGTTTTCCTTCTGCTTTAAATTTTTTGCATTTTGAATTGCGACCGCAGCCATATTTACATAAGCTTCAACACTTTGAATTTCTGAATTTGTTAAGTTCATTGGAACTCCATAATCAAATAAAAAAACCAAACCAAATAACTCTTGCTCAAATGAGATGGGCAGAGCTAATAAGGACTTAATTTTGAACGCAGCAACTGGTCTCGAATCCGGTCGATCATCCTTTGATGTATCAGGGATATAAATCGTTTTTTTTGTTTCAATAACTTCTTTTGCCAGTAAATCTATTTCAGGATCAATCACCTGAGTATCAAGCGTTACGCCATTTATTGTCTCTGGTTTTCCTGCAAACCCTCTAAACGTTCCATCTTCCTGGGGTAAATAAATTCCAACAGCGTTACACTTAACAATCTCCTCTGATATCGCAATTGTTACACGCTGCAATACTTCACGTAGTTCTAATTTTGTATTTATTATTTTTGTTATATTCGCGAGCCTAGAATATCTCGCCTGATCACTTAACATTCACACGGCCTCCAATTATAGGCATAATAAAGTGAAACTTTAATCAGTGGTTTTTTCTCCTGTATTCTTTTCTTACTCGTGTTTTACATAGAATAGAATACCGCCCTTACTTATGATACGGTTCACCTTAATTAAAATGAAACAGTGTAACTTTTGAAAGTTACACTGTTTCACTACCTTCTACCACATTCACACTCGCCTCAAACTTATCAAGCAATGTACGCACTTCATTCGTTGATTTCGTGCTCATCAATTGATTTCTTAGTTCAGCAGCTCCAGGGAAGCCTTTTACATAAATTTTGAAGAAGCGATGTAGTCCTGTGATAGAGCGTGGTAATACTTCTGCATATTGATCTTGAAGATCAAGTTGTAGTCTTAAAAGATCTAAATGTTCTTTACTGCTATGCTCTCTTGGTTCTTTTTCGAAAGCAAATGGATTTTTAAAGATTCCTCGTCCAATCATGACGCCATCAATGCCGTATTTTTCAGCAAGTTCCAGCCCGGTTTTACGGTCAGGGATGTCACCATTTATTGTTAGGAGCGTATTTGGTGCAATACGATCACGTAATTTTTTAATTTCCGGAATTAGCTCCCAGTGCGCATCCACTTGGCTCATTTCTTCTCTTGTACGTAAGTGAATAGAAAGGTTCGCGATATCTTGTTTGAAAATGTGCGTTAACCAATCTTCCCACTCACTTAACTCTTTAAAGCCAAGTCTTGTTTTTACGCTGACAGGTAGTCCGCCTGCTTTTGCTGCTTGAATAAGTTCTGCCGCAACATCTGGACGTAGAATAAGGCCACTACCTTTTCCTCTTGATGCTACGTTTGGTACAGGGCAACCCATATTAATATCGATGCCTTTAAATCCTAACTCTGCCATACCAATACTCATTTGACGGAAATATTCAGGATTATCTCCCCAAATATGCGCCACGATTGGTTGTTCATCTTCTGTAAAAATTAAACGGCCACGTACACTTTTCATACCTTCTGGATGACAATAACTATCCGAGTTTGTGAACTCTGTGAAGAATACGTCTGGGCGACCAGCTTCACTTACTACATGACGGAACACAACGTCCGTTACATCTTCCATTGGTGCAAGTACGAAAAATGGTCGTGGTAAATCACGCCAAAAATTATCTATCATTTCAAATTCAAATCCTCTCACTATGAATACAATTTCAAACTCTCAATAAACCAAAAAGCAGATGGTATAGATTTTCCTATATCAACTGCTTTCCTATTATACCAACTTCAGCCAAGCTACACACTCTACATGAGTCGTATGCGGGAACATATCAACAGGTTGTACTTCCTGCGTTTTATACCCGCCTTCTTCTAGTACTTTTAAGTCACGTGCTAATGTTGCTGGGTTACATGATACGTATACGACGCGTTTTGGTTTCATGTCGATGATTGTGTTTAGTAGTGCCTCATCACAACCTTTACGCGGTGGATCTACGACCATGGTGTCAGCGATTACGCCTTCTTTGTACCATTTTGGAATGACTACTTCTGCTTCTCCTACGCCAAATTCAGCGTTTGTCATGTTGTTTAGTGCTGCGTTTCGGTTTGCGTCTTCGATTGCTTCCGGGACGATTTCAACGCCGTACACTTTTTTCGCTTTTTGTGCTAGGAATAAGGAGATTGATCCAATTCCGCAATAAGCATCAATTACTGTTTCGTTACTATCTAATTTTGCGTATTCTAACGTTTTATCGTACAGCACTTTCGTTTGTTCTGGGTTTACTTGATAGAATGAACGTGCTGAAATCGCAAATTTAATGTCACCGATAAAGTCATAAATATATTCTGATCCGTACAGTACTGTCGTTGTGTCTCCGAAGATTACGTTTGTACGTTTCGTGTTTACGTTTTGAACAATCGATTTTACTTCAGGGAATTTCGCAGCAATTTCTTCAATAATTGCTTTTTTGTTTGGTAGTTCTGCTGTACGAGTAATGAAGACAAGCATAATTTCCCCTGTTACTTGTCCATAACGCGCCATTACGTGACGAAGTGTTCCTTTATTACGCTCTTCGTTGTATGCCGAAATACCATGTTTTTCACAAATACGTTTTACTTCTTGAATTAATGTATCGTTTTCTTCTGCCTGAATTAAACATGATTCCATATTAATAATGTCATGTGTTCCTTGGCGATAGAAACCAGCTACAAGTCCACCTTCACGTTCTCCAATTGGTACTTGTGCTTTGTTACGGTATACCCACGGATTCTTCATGCCAAGTACAGGATGAACAGGAACATCACTTAATCCGCCGATGCGCTGCATAACATCACGTACTTGTTTTTCTTTCGCTTGTAATTGTCCTTCATATGTTAAATGCTGAAGCTGACAACCGCCGCACTGATTGTACACTGGGCATTCTGCATCTTTACGATATGGGCTCTCTGTATGAAGCTTCATTAAACGACCGAATGCGAAGTTTTTCTTCACTTTAATAATTTTAATTTGTGCTTCTTCACCTGGTAATCCGTTTTTAACGAAAATAGGATAGCCTTTTACTTTCGCAACACCGGCACCATCATGTGTTAAATCTTCAAATACTACATCTATAAACTCGTTTTTTTCAACTGGTGGCGTCATTTTTGTACTCATTTTCCGACCTCTCTTTTTCATAACACTGCGTTACATTTTATCATACTTATATGGTCTATTTCTATTGGAAGAAAAAAAGCTATTGACGATAGTTCTCTGTTAATGTTACGCTACTACTAATTTAATACGGACGATGTTACCTCATATATACTCGATAATATGGATCGAGAGTTTCTACCCGGCAACCTTAAATTGCTGGACTATGGGGAAAACTAATGAATATTAGCCTATGTGCAAAAAAAGGACTCATATTGATTAGCTTTCTCTCATAGATGAAAGTGAATCCATATGGGTCTTTTTTTATTTTTATTTTTCTAAAAGGTCAGACATCTTACGTATGACATAAAACCTCTTTGTTTTATTTTTAGTAATATAACGAGCGTTTTATGTACAAACTTTATACGAACTTCTGAAAGGGGCAACTACATGCAATATGTAATGAGCATTATCGGTATTCTTGTCGTTTTAGGTTTATGCTTTGCTTTGTCAAACAACAAAAGTAAAATCAACTTCCGTGCAATTGCTATTATGATTGGTTTTCAAATTTTAATCGGTTGGTTTATGTTTGGCACAAAGATTGGTCAACAAATCATTATTTTCATTGGTAAAGTTTTCAACAAACTAATTAAACTTGGTACGACAGGTGTCGATTTTCTCTTTAATGGAATTCAAAGAGATTTTGTCTTTTTCTTAAACGTACTATTAATTATCGTATTTTTCTCAGCACTACTTTCTATCTTTAGTTACTTAGGTGTTTTACCATTCATCGTTCGCGTTGTCGGCGGTGCCATTTCAAAAATTACTGGTTTACCACGTGTTGAATCATTCCACGCAGTAAACTCTGTATTCTTCGGTTCAAGTGAAGCGTTAATCGTTATTAAAAATGATTTACAACATTTCAATAAAAACCGTATGTTTATCATTTGTTGTTCTGCGATGAGCTCAGTTTCTGCTTCTGTTACAGCATCATACGTAATGATGTTAGATGCGAAATATGTACTAGCAGCTCTTCCGCTAAACTTATTCTCAAGCTTAATCGTCTGTTCGCTATTAACACCAGTTGATACGAAGAAAGAAGATGAAGTGATTCAAAAATTTGATAGAACTTTATTCGGTGACAGTTTTATCGGTGCAATGATTAACGGTGCGCTTGATGGTTTAAAAGTAGCTGGTATCGTTGCCGCATTAATGATCGCCTTCATCGGTGTGATGGAAGTTGTAAACTACGTAATTAGTGCAGCTTCAGGTGCAATGGGATATGCTGTTACGTTACAACAAATCTTCGGTTATATACTTGCCCCATTCGCATTCTTAATGGGTATTCCAACTCAAGATATTATTCCAGCTGGTGGTATTATGGGTACAAAGATTGTATTAAACGAGTTTGTAGCAATTCTTGATTTAAAAGATGTTGCAGCAACATTATCTCCACGTACAGTTGGAATCGTTACAGTATTCTTAATTAGCTTCGCAAGTATTAGCCAAATTGGTGCGATTGTAGGTACAATCCGTGCCCTTTCTGAAAAACAAGGAAGCATCGTTTCTAAATTTGGTTGGAAAATGCTATTTGCATCAACACTTGCTTCTATTTTATCTGCAACAATTGCTGGATTGTTTATTTAATAAAAAGTCACCTTACTTTAACAAGTAAGGTGATTTTTTTGATTCTTTATGAAACCGAACGGAATTCAACTACTTCCTCTTTACTAATAAGTTTTCCTTCGTGTATGCCTTTTACTGAAATAACCATAACAGATTTATCTTCTCCTTCAAGCTTTCCTAAGAAGAATAAATAGATTAAATTTTCTTTCTGTAACA
This sequence comes from Bacillus albus, assembly GCF_001884185.1. Lineage (GTDB taxonomy): Bacteria > Bacillota > Bacilli > Bacillales > Bacillaceae_G > Bacillus_A > Bacillus_A albus. Next base: position 45,837 of record NZ_MAOE01000054.1, on the reverse strand, counting down.
TCCATTGTTTCCATTTACTCGACCTAATATTCTTTTTTCTGAAGATGGCTTTATTTCTCCAACATACTGACATTCTCCAAAAGAAGTTTTTATTATATTCTTCTCTGTATCAATTACTAGATGCTGGAATAGTTCTAGGTTTCTACTTGAAACAATTTCTATTTCATGATTACTTTTTTGCTTAAATTGAAGCTTTCCATCACTTGTATTAGATAAACTACTATTCTCAACAGCGCTCCTAAAAAAGTTATATTCTTCTTCTGTAATACCAAAGTTAGGATGATACGGCTTCACCTGTTTATCTGTATGCCCTGATATGTAGTTTATGTACCACTCTTTATCCTTCTTCACATGATCACTCATCTTTTTAGTAATAACCTCTACTTTTTCACGTGTATCTCGATCCATCTCAAGTGTCATAATATCCGCCGTCACTTCCGCATTCATAAAATGCGATGGGATATACTCTTCCACACTATTCGCTCTACTCACTTCACTTTGACAACCAACTATAAATAGCGATATGAAAAAGATATATATTATTTTTTTATATTTCATTTCTGTTCTCCACTCAGTACATTATTCTTACTTAATTTTATAGCGTTCTTATTATATTATAAAATCATTATATAACAATAAATTTGTTATCCATATGCAAAATTGTACATTAATAAGTCTTCTTACTTTAAAATTAGCTTAAATCACTTTCCAAATTATACAAATAACAAACTTCAAATGTTATAATTTGTAAAAAACTTATTGGAGGACCTTATGAAAATTCACGCCCTTTTTGATTTCTTACATTTACTAGTCTTAACCTTGAAAAGCTATTATGTATGGGGAATGCCTATCTATGTATTCATTATTCCTCTTATCTTTGTAGTAGGTTATATTATAATTAATTCTAATAAGAAACAAAAAAATACATCTATTCAAAGTCATTAATCTATCGCTCTAATAGCTCCTCCTAAAAATCATATTTCCCTCATATTCTTCAAATGCTATGATGAACAAGGGTATATCCCCACCTCTCTTACAGCGGTGGGGATTTTAAATGTAAGAATGCAACATAATACACAATAGAAGGTGATTTTATGAAAAAATACGCAGCAATCGCTTTATGCACATCTGCTATTCTAGCAGGTTGTACTACTAGCAATGTAAGTCAAGAGCCTAAAAAAGAGAAAAAGGTTCAAGAGACTAAGAAACAAGAAGTGACCGTACAAGAACAAGGGAAAATTTCTTATAACCCAATTACATATGAATCTACTAACACTACTATTCACATGGCAGATATAAAAGATACTTTAACTGAGGTACAATATAAAATTTGGCGAACTGCTGACGGAAAGGAAACTGCTAAATCCTTATCTTCAAAAGAAAGGGAAAAGCAATTTTCACTTCCTTTTGACATAAAAGAATTTGAAGGAAAACGCGGTGAGTTCCAAATCGAAGCAGCGGGAATAAAAGAAGATGGGAAAACCATTCCGCTCACAAAATCTACTATTACTTTCGAGCAAAAGGTTCCCGTTCTTATGTATCATGCAATCGATGATTATCACGGACAAGGCATTAAAGATTTATTCGTATCACCTGCTAACTTTGAAGCACAAATGAAATATTTAAAGGACAACGGCTATACGTTACTAACTTTCGAACGTTGGGGCGATATTAATAAAGTAAATAAACCTATCTTCGTTACATTTGATGACGGTATGAAAAATAATATGAATGCATTTCATGTTTTACAAAAGCTAAAAGACGATACGTTTAAACCTACAGCAACAGAATATATGATTGTTGATAACGTTGATGTAGAAGGATCACTGTCTACATCTGACATAAAAGAAATGGTAGATTCCGGCATTTTCTCTATGCAATCCCATACTGCAACACATGCAGACTTGCCGAAAATTACAAACTATGAAAAAGAATTAAAAGAATCAAAGGAAAAGCTAGAGAAAATAACAGGTAAGCCTGTTATTGCAGTTGCTTATCCATTCGGTCATGTAGATGATAAAGTCGTTGCAGAAACGAAGAAATATTATCAATTTGCGACGACAACAAAACCCGGAAAATTCATTACAAAAGGTGAACCCGATGAGTTGTTAAAAATGAAGCGTGTTCGCATACACAATTCTACGACTGTAGAACAATTTGCTTCTTCTATTAAATAACGATGAGAGCTCAATATATTTTGAGCTCTCTTTTTACGCTATATTTATATATATTTTTTGAATTTTCTTGTATTATATATAGTAAGAAATCTTTCAAATTAAAGGAGATTATACATATGTCATTTGAACAAACGTTAGAGAAATATGCTGCCCTTGCAGTCAATGTTGGTGTTAATATTCAACCAGGACAAACACTATCAATTAGTGCACCTCTTGAAGCTGTACAATTTGTACGACTCGTTACAGAAAAAGCATATAAATCTGGTGCAAAACACGTATATGTGGATTGGAATGATGAGACGTTAACACGCTTAAAGTTCGATCTAGCTCCTGAAGAAGCATTCGCTGAGTTCCCATCTTGGAAAGCACACGCTCGTGAAGAATTAGCAAAAGAAGGCGCTGCATTTATGTCTATTTACGCAGAAAACCCGGATTTATTAAAAGGTGTAGAAGCAACGCGTATCGCAACAGCTCATAAAGTAGCTGGTGAAGCAATGAAAGTATACCGTGATTACGTACAAGCTGATAAAGTAAGCTGGTGTGTCATTTCTGTCCCTACGAAAGAATGGGCTGCGAAAGTATTCCCTGACGTTGCACCAGAAGAACGAGAAGCAAAACTATGGGATGCTATTTTCAAAGCTACTCGTGCTGATTTAGAAAATCCTGTGGAAGCATGGAAAGAACACGATAAAACGTTACATACAAAAGTTGATTACTTAAATGAAAAACATTATAAAGCTCTTCACTATACAGGTCCTGGAACAGATTTAACGATCGAACTTCCAGAAAAGCATGTATGGGCTGGTGCTGGTAGCTTAAATGAAAAGAACGTACCATTTATGGCGAACATTCCAACTGAAGAAGTATTTACAATGCCGCTTAAAACAGGTGTAAACGGTCAAGTATCTAGTACAAAACCGTTAGCATTTGCAGGTAACATTATCGATAACTTCACGTTAACATTTGAAAACGGACGCATCGTAGACTATAAAGCTGAAACTGGTGAAGAGGCTTTAAAACATTTAGTAGAAACAGATGAAGGTTCTCACTTCTTAGGTGAAGTGGCTTTAGTACCTCATGACTCACCAATTTCAAACACAAATATTTTATTCTACAATACGCTATTTGATGAAAACGCATCTTGCCACCTTGCAATCGGAAGTGCTTATGCTTTCAACTTAGTTGGCGGAAAAACAATGTCTAAAGAAGAGCTTGCTGAAAACGGAGCAAACACTAGTATTACACATAACGACTTCATGATCGGATCAGCCGAGCTTGATATCGACGGTATTACAGATGATGGAAGACATGAACCAATCTTCCGTAAAGGTAACTGGGCATTTTAATACAAATAAAAGGCTATCTTCCACACCGGAAGATAGCCTTTTATGATGCCGATGAAACCTTAAGTCCAATTACTCCTAAAACGATAAAGAGAATACAAAACGCTTGGAATAAGCTAATGTGCTCTTTAAAGAAATATACGCTAATGATTGTAATAAGTAATGTTCCTACGCCAGACCAAATAGCATAAGCGATACTTAAATGAATTTTTTTGACAACGATGGCAAATACGCTGAAACAAATTCCATAAAATACAAAAATAAGTACACTTGGAACGAGCTTTGTTAAACCATTCGATAATTTCATCGCAATTGTTCCAGCTACTTCAAAAATAATTGTTACGAGTAATAATAGCCAATATATCATACTAGACTCTCCTTCTCTGTTACCTTATAGAGATTCTAGTATACTACCTTATAGCCCTAATGAAATATATTTAATTTCTAAATATTCCTCGATACCGAAATGGCCTCCTTCACGGCCAATACCACTTTCTTTAAAACCACCGAATGGTGCTTGTGCAACTGATGGAAGTCCATCATTTAATCCGATAATACCGTACTCTAACGCTTCGCTAATTTGGAATGCTTGACTAATATCTTTTGTGAAAATATAAGCAGCCAAGCCATATGGTGTATGATTTGCACGTTCAATTACTTCTTGCACTGTTTTAAATTTCGCAACTGGTGCAACTGGTCCAAATGTTTCTTCATTCATACAAAGCATCGTATCATTTGCTAATCCAATTACAGTTGGTTGCATAAAGTGTCCGTCTAGCTCTGCAACCTTTTGGCCACCATATAAAACTGTTCCACCTTGTTTAATAGCATCTTCGATATGTTCCTGTACTTTCGAAACTGCATGCTCGTCAATAAGTGGTCCTACAGTCGTTCCGTCACCGAAACCGTCTCCTACTTTCAACTGCCCTACTGCCTTTTGGAACTTCTCTGCAAATACTTCGTATACTTCTTCTTGAACGAATACTCGATTTGTACATATACACGTTTGTCCTGCGTTACGGAATTTCGAACCAATTACCGCATCTACCGCTTTATCTAAGTCCGCATCGTTCATAACAATAAACGGCGCGTGACCACCTAACTCAAGTGAAACCTTTTTCATCGTTTGTGCAGCACTGGCCATTAATTCCTTCCCAATTTCCGTTGATCCTGTAAAGGAAACCTTTCGAACACGTCCATCTTCCATCCACGTATCCGCAATTGCTTTCGCACTACCTGTTACAATATTTATTACACCTTTTGGAATGTCCGCTTCATGAGCTAATTCAGCCAATTTAAGCGCAGTTAACGGCGTTTGACTTGCAGGTTTTACAACTGCCGTACATCCTGCTGCAAGCGCCGGTGCTACCTTTCTCGTAATCATAGCGGCCGGGAAGTTCCAAGGTGTAATAGCTGCCATAACCCCAACAGGTTGCTTCATAACTAAAATACGTTTATTCGGATGAGAAGCAGGAATCATTTCACCGTATACGCGTTTTCCTTCTTCTGCATACCATTCAACAAAACTATTTGCATAATTCACTTCACCAAGCGCTTCTGCAAATGGCTTTCCTTGTTCTCTCGTCATAATCGCTGCAATCTCTTCTTTATTTTCATCAATAAGTGTGAACCATTTTTTTAACTTCATTGCACGATCTGCTGCTGTTAACTTAGACCATGATTTAAAAGCTTCATGGGCAGCATCAACAGCTTGCTTTGCCTCTGTTACCCCGCCCTTTGGTACCGTTGCAAATATTTCTTTCGTTGCTGGATTATTTACTTCGATTTGTTCTTGCAATGTAATCCACTCACCATTTATATACATCGCCTTTTTCTCTACGTTTACAAACGTCGCTTTTTTATCCAATGTTTTCTTCCTCCTCTATAAGTTTCTTTATTTTCCTCGTGGCAGCAGATTGACTTATTTTTAAAAACTCCGCTACTTTATAGCTCGATCCATATGTTTTATATGCTTTCAAAATAATATTCCGTTCTACTTCTTCTAACATTTTATAGAGACTTTGACCGGACTGTTCAACCGTTGATTCTTGCATCGCTATTGGCAAATCTTCTATCGTCACGATATCATCAGCAGTTATAACAATTCGTTCAATCACATTTTCAATTTCTCTATTATTTCCTTCCCACGGGTAACCAACAAACATTTGCAATGTGCTAGGTGCTAATTTTACATTCCGGCCATATTTCTCATTAAAGTGCTGTAAATAATGATAAATGAGCGGTAAAATGTCTTCAGTTCTTTCCCTGAGTGGTGGAATTACAATTGGAATGACATTCAGACGATAATATAAATCTTTCCTGAATGTTCCTTGTTTCACCATCATACTTAAATCTCTATTTGTGGCTGCTACAATTCTGACATCCACCTTTTTTAATTCTCTTCCGCCAATAGGCCGAAATGTCTTCTCCTGCAACACTTGCAAAAGCTTCGCTTGAATTTCAAGCGGCATTTCGCCAATTTCATCTAAGAAAAGAGTTCCTTTATGCGCGGATTCTAATAGTCCCTTTTTCCCTTCACGATTCGCACCTGTAAAAGATCCACCTGAGTATCCAAAAAGCTCTGATTCAATTAAATTTGTTGGCAATGCCGCACAGTTAATTTCATAGAAACTTTCATTCTTCCGGTTACTCACTTCATGTAAATGACGTACTAATCGACTCTTCCCTACTCCTGTCTCACCTAAAACGAGAACAGTACTATCTACTACAGATACTTTTTTAATTGTCTCGACTATTTTTTGCATAGCGATACTTTTAAAAATAAGTCCTTCATGTTCATATGTTTCTCTTAATTCTTTTTTATATGTTTTTAACTGATTATCCATTTCCTCTACCTTTTGACGTAATTGGTAGAGCTCTGTAAGATCACGAGAGTAACTAATCACTCTTCTTAAATTTCCCTCATCATCAAAAACAGGCCTTGTACGAACGTGTAAATACTCTCCTGATTTTGTCGTTTGGACGAGTTCAATCGGCCTCTTTTTTTCAATTACCTCTAACGTTGCCGATGGATAAAAGATACCATCCTTCTGCAACTCTTTTACATGCTTACCTACTAACTCTTTAGCAGCTAATTGATAGTGCCTTTCACATGTACTATTTACACGCACAACGATTCCCTTTTCGTCAGTCACAAAAATTTCGTCAAACGCATATTCAAATACATCTTGTAAATCCATTAACACTCGTTCCTTTTCTGCAACCATCCTAGCCACCCCTAACTTCCAAAATCCATCGATTCACTTCACTATCTTTATTATAAAGTGAATTTTCTGCATTTTATATAGAGTCAGCTAGAATGTTTGCGATTTATTATTTGCTTTTAAACACGAGCAGTATTTGCCTTCTCATAACAGACTTGCAATGACTCTTCAATGATTGTTAATCCTTCTTCAAGTTGCTCATCTGTAATTACTAATGGCATGAGCACACGAATAACATTGCCGTATGTCCCTGCTGATAGTAGAAGTAATCCGCGTTTGTTTGCTTCTGCGCACAAATTAGCTGTTAATGTTTTATCAGGTGCTTTCGTCTTACGGTCTTGAACGACCTCGAATGCACACATTGCCCCTAAACCGCGCACATCACCGATACAATTATATTTATTTTTCATCTCTTCAAATCGGTTCATTACGACTTTTCCTAATTCTATCGCTCTATCATTTAAATTCTCTTTTTCTATTACATCAAGTACTGCTAATGCTGCCGCACATCCTAGTGGGCTTCCTGCATACGTTCCACCAAGCTCTCCTGGTGCAGACTCATTCATAATTTCCTTACGCCCAATAACACCACTAATCGGTACACCAGCACCTAATGATTTAGATACCGTAATTAAATCTGGAACGACATCATAATGATCAATAGCAAAATACTTTCCTGTACGGCTAAATCCTGTTTGAATTTCATCCGCTACAAATAAGATGCCGTGTTCTGAACAAATATTGCGTACTGCTTGCACAAACTTCTTACTTGGAACGATAAATCCACCTTCACCTTGAACAGGTTCCATGACAACGGCTGCAATTGTTTCTGGTGCTACTTCTGATATGAAGAAATTCTTAAACTCTTCAATTATAAAGTCATCGTACTGCTCTTCAGTTAGTCCTTCTGGGCGACGATATTCGTACGGGAATGGCGCCTTATATACTTCCGGTGCAAATGGGCCAAATCCAAATTTATATGGTTTTACTTTACTTGTCATCGTCATTGTCATTAGTGTACGTCCGTGGAAACCTTTAGAAAATGCAATAATACCAGGTCTTTTTGTATATTTACGAGCGATTTTCACCGCATTCTCAACCGCTTCTGCACCACTATTTAAAAATAGTACTTGCTTATCAAAACTTCCTGGCGCTAATGCCGCAAGTTTTTCTGCTAATTCAATATATGGCTCATACATCATGACATTAAATCCAGTATGAATGTATTGATCTACTTGTTTATGAAGCGCTTCTTTCACAGCTGGATGACAATGTCCTACGTTAATTGTTCCAATTGCTCCTGCGAAATCAATATACTGATTGCCATCAACATCTGTCACAAGAGCACCATTTGCAGATTGTACAAACGTTGGGATGCCGTTACTTACTCCTTTTGGTACTATATTTTGGCGGCGTTCTAATAAAGACGCTGCTTTCGGTCCAGGAATTTGTTCATTTACTTTAGCAATTTTTTTTGTGTTCATTACGTACCCCATCCTTTTCTTTACATTGTTTTCTCTTTTCATTGCAAAATGTATGCCAACATTCTTTTCCAGCATTCATCCTACATACCTTCTATGTCGACATAAAAAATAAGTCTATAAAGACTCATCAAGAGTCTTTATAGACTTATTTTTCTTACACATTAGACTTTCCTTGTTCCCAAATGAACTCACCCGAATGAGAAATAAACTCCCCAACAGATTGTACTACTAAATCAGCAAGTGGTTCTAATGTTTGACGATCTCCTGTACCAGATAGTACTCCAATTGCATAGCAATCGCCGCCATTTCTCGCTAAATATAAATCAGTTGGTGTATCTCCAACGACGGCTACTTCACATGCTTCTAAATGAAACTTCTCACAAAACGATTCTATAATTCTTTTATCTGGTTTTTGTGCTGGAAACGTATCTGAAGCTACAACATAATCAAAAAAAGACTCTAATTGATACTGTTTTAAAAACAATTCTGTCGGTGCAAAATCATCAGCTGTAACAACACCTAAAATAAATCCTCTATCCTTTAAACCTTGTAAAATTCTCGGTAAATCCGCCGTCATTTTCATATAGGAACGATGCTCATACATAAGAGAAAATAACTTTTCACTTACCCACTCATGCATCTCCTCTTCCTTAGATGACGTAATATACTTACAAAGCCCCTTTGCAACATCAAGGCTTGTTCCTGCCGCTATTGCGCTACGAGGATGAACAAATGCCCCATCCACACCAATTTCTTTTAGTAAAGTAGGCTGCATTGACTTTGGCAGTTCATATAAATTTATACATTCCGCCACAAGTTCTTCAGCTACTTTTATCCAAATTGAATGAAAATCCATTAATGTCCCATCTTTATCAAATAATATTGCTTTTACCTTCTCCATAGCATCCTACCTCTCGTTTCTTATCTCCTCCAGTGTATCAATAAAGTATGGATATAAAATAAACGAATTGTAAAAATACCATAAAAATCAAACTAACTTCCAATTTACAATTCCTCTACATAATAAAAAGGATGCCTTTACAGGGCATCCTCTTGATGTTCAGGAACAAATAGTTCGAGACAATGATATATATTTTCGAATTCCATCGGTGCATCTCCACCGTATTCACCATCTAAATTAATCATTAGTTTATCTGGTGAATGCACTTTAATTCGATTTGCTTGTGTGTATAGTACTTTTGGATTGTTAATATGTTCACCACGCTGCGCTTGTGTTGCTGCTTTAATTAAGTCAGCGATAGACCCTTTTTTCAGCACTAATAAATCAAATAAGCCATCGTTAATTGATGCATATGGTGCTACCTTTTCAAAGCCGCCTACTGAACGAGTATTCGTAATTAAAAACATCGTAATTTCTTCTTGTAGTAATTTTCCATCATACTCAATTTCCACATATGTTGGATGTAATGACGGTAACATTTCGATACCTTTTAAATAGTAAGCAAGTTGTCCTAATACTGTCTTTAGCTTACTCGGTACTTCATATGTTAATTCTGTAATACGACCGCCACCAGCGATATTAATAAAATATGTATCGTTTGCTCTACCAAGGTCTAATGGTACAGTTTTTCCTTCACAAATAATATCTGCTGCCTCTTCAATAGAACGCGGTACACCGATTGCACGTGCAAAGTCATTAGTCGTTCCAACGGGAATAATTCCAAATTTCGGACGATGCTCATGCCCTACTAAACCGTTCACCACTTCATTTAACGTGCCGTCACCACCAGCTGCGATAACAACATCAAATTTACGATCCGCAGCTTGCCTCGCCGCCACAGTTGCGTCTCCAGGACCCGTTGTCGCATGACAAGACGCTTCATATCCAGCTTGTTCTAATTTTTGTAATACTTCTGGTAAACTCTTCTTAAATAGCTCACGCCCAGAAGTAGGATTATAAATAATTCTTGCTCGCTTCATCATTTATTAGCACAGGAAATTTCTTTATGTATTAAAAAAGAACATACCGAACTTTTATTCAGTATTCCCATGCCTACCTCCTCTCATCTTCCTATCCTTTTTTTATCTCGCTCAAACAGGCAGTAAGAACCCGATTCGTGTAGCCCATCAAAAATAAATATTCATTTCGATGGTTTTGTTTTATTTGACAAAAAATTTATGTCCATCTATTTCCTCGTAACAATTTACATATAAAGAATAATAATTATCTATTATTTCATGAGATGAAAAAAAACCTCTATGTCTAGATTTATCATTATTCCCACCTTTTTGCAACTATCATACCATAGTTGCTATACAAACATTTTTCCACTTTTGACAGTTAATCAAACGTTTGTTTAAATGATTTTCTCTCATTTAAACAAACGTTTGATTAACCTAGAAAAACACCCATGTACGGGTGTTTTTCTGCTTAATCTTTACAAGTTACTATTATTATCGCTTATTAATCTCTTCAAGTAAGATTTTGTTAACAAGCGGTGGATTTGCTTGTCCTTTTGTAGCTTTCATAATTTGACCAACTAAGAAGCCAATTGCACGGTCTTTACCGTTTTTAAAGTCTTCGATAGATTGCTCATTATTATCAAGAATTTCTGTTACAACTTTACGAAGTGTACCCTCGTCAGAAATTTGAACAAGACCTTTCGCTTTAACGATTTCTTCTGGGTCTCCACCTTTTTCAATTAATTCATTAAATACTTTCTTCGCGATTTTAGAAGAAATTGTACCTTTTTCAATTAATTGAACCATTTTAGATAAACCAGCAGGCGTTAATGCAACGTCTTTTAATTCTTTTTGTTGTTTGTTTAAGTATGCAAGTACTTCACCCATTAACCAGTTTGATGTTAATTTCGCATCAGCACCGTCTGCAACAGTTGCTTCGAAGAAATCAGACATTTCTTTCGTTAATGTTAATACGTGTGCATCGTAAGCTGGTAAGCCTAATTCTGCAACGTAGCGAGCTTTACGCGCATCTGGAAGTTCTGGAATAGAAGCTCGAACTGCTTCTTTCCACTCATCGTCGATGTAAAGTTCAACTAAGTCTGGCTCTGGGAAGTAACGGTAATCGTCAGATCCTTCTTTCACACGCATTAAGATTGTTTTCTTCGTTGCTTCATCATAACGACGTGTTTCTTGTTGAATGATACCACCAGATAACAATTCTTTTTCTTGGCGCACTTGCTCATGCTCAAGACCTTTTTGTACGTAAGTGAATGAGTTTAAGTTTTTCAGTTCCGCTTTTGTACCGAACTTCTCTTGTCCAACTGGACGAAGGGAAATATTCGCATCACAACGTAAAGAACCTTCTTCCATCTTACAATCAGATACACCAGTGTATTGAATGATTGATTTTAACTTCTCTAAGTATGCATATGCTTCTTCTGGCGTACGCATATCTGGCTCAGATACGATCTCGATTAAAGGCATACCTTGACGGTTGTAGTCTACTAATGAACCATCAGCTGTATGCGTTGATTTACCAGCATCTTCTTCTAAATGAAGACGTGTAATACCGATACGTTTCTTTTTACCGTCTACTTCAATTTCAATCCAGCCATTTTCACCAATTGGCTTATCAAATTGAGAAATTTGGTAAGCTTTCGGATTATCTGGGTAGAAATAGTTTTTACGGTCGAACTTCGTTTCCGTTGCGATTTCACAGTTTAATGCCATTGCAGCTTTCATTGCAAAGTTAACTGCTTCTTTATTTAAAGTAGGAAGTACCCCTGGGTATCCTAGGTCAATTACACTTGTTTGTGTATTTGGCTCCGCTCCGAATTCTGTTGGACTCGCAGAGAAAATTTTCGAATTTGTTTTTAACTCAACGTGAACCTCTAAACCAATAATTGTTTCTAAATTCATCTATGCTCGCCTCCTTACAGACTTGCTTTTTTTGTATGATAGTCTGTTGCTTGCTCAAACGCATGTGCAACGCGGTAAATTGTCGCTTCATCGAAGTGTTTACCAATGATTTGTAGACCAAGTGGCATGTTGTTAGCACCGAACCCACATGGAACGGAAATCGCTGGAACACCCGCTAAGTTTACTGGGATTGTTAAAATATCATTTGCATACATTGTCATTGGATCATCAACTTTTTCGCCCACTTTAAATGCCGGAGTTGGCGTTGTTGGTCCAATAATAACATCGTAGTTAGCAAATACATTTTCAAAGTCGTTTTTAATTAATGTACGTACTTGTTGTGCCTTTTTGTAATATGCATCATAGTAACCAGAGCTAAGTGCAAATGTACCAAGCATAATACGACGTTTTACTTCATCACCGAAACCTTCGCTACGTGTGTTTTTGTATAGGTCTAATAAGTTATTTACATTATCAGAACGAACACCGTAACGTACGCCATCAAAGCGTGAAAGGTTAGCAGATGCTTCAGAAGAAGATAATAAGTAATACGTTGCTAGAGCGTATTTAGAGTGGGGAAGAGATACTTCCTCCCAAGTTGCGCCCATACCTTCTAATACTTTTAAAGCAGCTAGTACTGACTCACGAGCTTCTTCGCCAACACCTTCTCCTAAGTATTCTTTCGGTACAGCAATGCGTAAACCTTTAACGTCGCCTGTTAAACCAGCTAAGTAGTTTCCTACTTCAACGTTAGCAGAAGTTGCATCCATACGGTCAATACCTGAAATAGCTTGTAATAAGTATGCATTGTCTTCTACTGTACGTGTAATCGGTCCGATTTGGTCAAGTGAAGATGCGAATGCTACTAATCCGTAACGAGATACGCGTCCGTAAGTTGGTTTTAAACCTACAACGCCGCAGTATGCCGCTGGCTGACGGATAGAACCACCCGTATCAGAACCTAGAGAGAATAGTACTTCTCCTGCTGCTACAGCTGCTGCAGAACCACCACTAGATCCGCCTGGAACGTAATCTAAGTTCCATGGATTTTTCGTAGCATAGAAACCTGAGTTTTCATTTGAAGAACCCATTGCGAACTCGTCCATGTTTAATTTACCGATTGTAATTGTGTCAGCAGCTTTTAGCTTTTGCACAACTGTCGCATCATAAATTGGATCGAAGTTTGCTAATATTTTGCTCGCACAAGTTGTACGAAGACCGTTAGTTACAATGTTATCTTTTACACCAATTGGCATACCGAATAATAAACCATTATCTTCAGCGCCGATTTTTGCATCTAATTCTTTCGCTTTTGCGCGTGCATTTTCTTCATCTAATGTAAGAAAAGCTTTTACGTTATCTTCAACATCCGCAATACGTTTGTAAGATTCTTCTACTAAATCCGTAACGGAAATTTCTTTGTTGTTTAACTTCTTATGTAACTCTGATACTGAATGATCAAATAATGACATCGAAATTCCCCTCCTCTATTCTAATACCGCTGGAACACGGATTTGATTATCTTTGTGATCCGGTGCATTTTTTAATACTTCTTCAACTGGTAAACCTTTTTCTGGTACATCTTCACGCATAACATTTTTCATAGTTAATACATGAGTTGTTGGTTTTACATCTGTTGTATCTAATTCATTTAACTGTTCTGCAAATGTAACAATTGCATCTAGTTGTTTTTGAAATTTTTCTGCTTCTTGATCAGTAATTGCAAGACGTGCTAAATGTGCTACGTGCTTTACATTCTCAACGGAAATTCTTGACACGGCTAGGCCACCTCCATAATATATCGTTCAATCTACAATACTATTGATGATACCAAATTTTCAGTACTTCAAGCAAGTCAACACACGGCACTTACGGTATTTTTACATAAAAAAAGAAAGGCAAACGCCTTTCTTTACGATTTACTCTTTATCTAACGGTTTATTTTTCGGAAATCTCTCGTTATCTTCTTCATTATCACGAATTGTTTTTTGTAATACAAAACAAGACATCGTTAAAAATAATGTTCCAATTAAATAGTATCCTTTTACACTAAGCGTTTCATCTAACGTATAAATCCCAATTAGCATACCTGAAAGCGCACAAACAAATGAAGTCCATGCTAAAAACGTGAACGCTTGCGTATTTCGTCTTCTCATCGTTCTCCCCCTCGTTAGCTGTATACCCATTATAGATAAGTATATTTACCATGATGGATTTTTATGTAAATTCTAGTTTTATATTTATAAATCTATCATAAAAGAATACTATTTAAAAGATAGTTTTCTGTCTAATCTGAAAAAACAATTAAAACCATTGACAATTATTTCTATTCTACATAAAATAAAAATAAATATTACGAACCTCGAAATATACGGGAGTGGAATTAATTGTTGCAATATGAACATTTTTTAGACTTACTGCTAGATAACGCCAAGAAACTTTTCTATCCTGAAGAATGGGTAAGCCTAGATTTAACACTTTCTAAAACAGAAGTATTTTGTTTACTTTGGATGGAACGAAATACAGATATTACAATGACGAAAATCTCTGACCTTCTTGATATACCGATGAGTACAACGACAGGTGTTGTAAATCGCCTTGTAAAAAAGGGATATATCGAAAGGTACCGTGATGAAAACGACCGACGCATTGTATTAATTCGTTTAACAGAAAACGGTGTAATGCTCGTTCAAGAAGTAAAACAAAATGCAGCCCATTACTTTAACCTAGTGACAGAAGCATTATCAGAAGAAGAAAAAGCATTCTTACTACAGATCTTCCAAAAGATCATGAATCACATTGCTACGTCACAGCAAAAAACTGAAGAAAAGGTTTCTACACCTAAAATGAAAAACATTCCGATTGAATAAAACCCTATCTGGGTTTTTATTCAATCAAATATTTCGACACTCGTAATATTTGACACTCGAAATAAAGGGGATATGAATGATGAGAATTATTTTGTATACAGGTAAAGGCGGCGTAGGAAAAACTAGCATTTCAGCAGCAACTGCACTTCAAAGCGCAAAACAAGGATTAAAAACTTTAGTAATGAGTACAGATCCAGCTCATAGTTTAGGAGATTCATTTGGCATAAAACTATCTTCTGAGCCATTAGAAATTCGCGAAAACCTATGGGCACAAGAAATTAATACGATTTATGAGATGGAAAAAGGCTGGGGAAAGTTACAGAAATATATTACACTACTCTTCACTTCCAAAGCAGCAGATGATATTACAACCGAAGAGTTAACGATGTTTCCTGGAATGGAAGATTTAATTAGTTTACTTCGCGTACTCGATTATTATAAACAAAACACATATGACGTTATTATCATTGATTGTGCTCCAACAGGAGAAACATTAGCAATGCTCAGCTTTCCAGACATGCTCGGCTGGTGGATGGAAAAACTCTTCCCTATTAAAAGAAAAGTTTTAAAAGTTGTTCGCCCTGTAGCTCAACCACTTCTTGGTGTCCCCCTTCCAACCGATGATATTATGGACGAATTAACGAATACACTTGAACAGCTCGGAGAAATGAGAGATATTTTATCAAACCGAGACGTAACAAGTATCCGCATCGTTGTAAATCCTGAAAAAATGGTCATTAAAGAAGCACAGCGCAGCTTTACGTATTTAAATTTATACGATTATAACGTAGATGCCATTATGATCAACCGTGTCATTCCTAAAACTGTCACCGATCCTTATTTTCAAGCATGGAAAGATACCCAAAAGAAATATAGAACATTAATTCAAGATAGTTTTGATCCACTTCCTATTTACGAAGCCCCAATGTTTGAACAAGAAGTTGTTGGTTTACCTATGTTAGAACGCGTAGGAGATGCTTTATTTAAAACTGATCATTTTCCTACTGAAGTAAAATTTAACGGTCGCACTCAATATGTAAAAAAAGATGGCGATGAATATATTTTCGTTCTGTCCATTCCCTTCTCTAACAAAAATGAACTTGCATTAAATCAAAAAGGTGATGAGCTTATCATTCGTGCTGGTTCTGTTAAACGAAACATCACATTACCAAAAACGTTAACACACCTTTCTATTCAAGGAGCAAAATTCGAAGATGATGTACTAAACATTCGGTTTGGAGGTGTAGTACATGCGTGAGGAACTACTAAGGAAGGTAATTCGTACAAAAATAAAAGTCGGTATGCATATATTAGAAGAGTTACCTACACCAATCCAGCAATCAGCTAAGCAAATGCTAAATATTTTACAAGAGGAGCTAGCTGCTTATCCGCAAGAACAAGAGCATCATGAAGATAATTTAAAAAGTATCATAATTGAATGAACATCTCTGGATAGAGGGCCTTTGTAGGCTTTCTATCTCCATATTGGAGTGATCTAAGTTGTTGAAAAAACATTCCACTATTATGTTTTGGATTATTCCCTTGTTATTTTTCATTCATAACCTAGAAGAATCTTTCCAAATGCCACAATATCTTGCTAATCAATTTTCAATTCATTTTATAACAAACCAGCAATTTTTCATTGCCATTTCCGCATTAACAATCTTTGTCTTACTTATCGTCTTTCTATATCAACTAAACTTCTTGTCTTCTATATACTGGGTTATTTTTATACAAGGGGCTATATTCTTCAACTCCGTTCAACATATTATTCTGTTTTTCATTTACCGTTCCTATAACCCTGGCGTAATATCGGCAGCTTTCATTTTCATCTTTTCGATTTTCTTTTTTTCATCCCAAAAACACTTAATTTATCAAAAGAAATTCGTAATTACACTCGTTTTCAGCTTATTTTCTTATCCTATTATAATTTGGATTACCTTACTATTTGCTAGCTATTTTCATTCATAAAGTGAAATTTTAATCAGTGGGGGTTTTATTATCAGCCCTCACCAATCGGACGTTTACGGACAGCCCGACTCCCACCTAACTTCTTTGCTCCAACTGAATTTTAAGGTGGGAGTTTTACTGTCCGTTAACGCGGGATAAAAAAAAGACCAGGAAAACTCCTGGTCCATTACTCTACTTAACAAACATTGGATTCTACGTTATACAGAATTGGAAGGTACAGAATTAGGGTTTGTTAAGTAGATTATATGTTGAACGAACTAACAGCGGAGGGGTTCCTTCTGCTAGCCCGTTAAACCCAATCATTATTTTACGATTTTTTCAAGCTCATCAAGTGAAAGATCTACTGAAATGGAACCATCATTTGTTTCTTTCTTAATTGCATCTGTTACTTCTTTTGAATGATATAGTTCAATTACTTTTTTCAGTATTGGATCATCTTTATCTTTCGTACGAGCTGCGAAAATATTAATATATGGCTTTGCATTTTCATTCTTTGGATTTTCTAAGAAAATCGGATCCTTCGCTGGATCTAGTCCAGCTTGACCAGCAACACCGTTATTAATAACTGACGCTGCAACATCTTTTAATACACGAGGTGTTTGCTGTGCGATAACCGGTGTAATTTTTAACTTCTTCGGATTTTCAGCAATGCCGCTTGGATCTCCAAATAAGCCAAAGTCTTTCTTAAGCTTTACTAATCCAGCTGCATCAAGAAGTTTTAATGCACGAGCTTGGTTCGTTGGATCATTTGGAATCGCAATTTCTGAACCATCTGGGATTTCACTTGCTTTCTTATGTTTTTCAGAGTATAAGCCCATTGGTGCAATTTGCGTTGTACCGACAGCTGTAATATCTAACTTATGCTCTTTTTTAAACTGCTCTAAGAAAGCTATATGCTGAAATGAGTTTAGTTCAATATCTCCATCAGCTAACGCTTTATTTGGCGTTGTATAATCAGAGAACTCAACCAGTTTAACTTTAATCCCTTCTTTTTCAGCTTTTTCCTTTACAATTTCCCAAGCGTTTCCATCCGTTCCAGTTACACCAATGCGGACTGTCTTCTCTTTTGCTCCTGCATCTGAACAACCACTTAACGCTGAAATCCCTACAATTGCTGATAATGCAAATGCTAAAATTTTCTTCATTTCCTTTTCCCCTCTTCCTTTTTATGATCTGCGTAAAAAGACTTTCGCAAAGTAGTTTCCTAAATTTTGAGCTATCTGTACGAGAATAATAAGTAAAACGACCGTTACGAACATAACTGATGTATCAAAACGTTGATAACCATATGTCATCGCTAAATCACCAAGACCGCCACCACCGACAAGCCCAGCTACTGCAGAAAATTCAATTAAACCAACTGTCATAAATGTAACTCCTAAGATTAATGGTGCTAACGCTTCTGGTACAAGAATTTCAAAAACAATTCTAAATGGTGAAGCACCCATTGCTTGAGCAGCTTCAATGACCCCCTTTGGAACTGAAACAAGATTTGTTTCAACCATTCTCGCAATACCAATTGATGCAACTAACGTCATTGGGAAAATTGCTGCTGCTGTTCCAATCGTCGTTCCGATAACACTTCTTGTTAGTGGACTTAAAGCTACTAAGAAGATGATGAATGGAACCGGACGAATTGTATTAATAATGATATTAAGAATAGAAAAGACCCATTTATTTTCTAAAAAGTTTCCTTTTCTCGTTACATATAACAGTAAACCTAGAGGTATACCAAGAATTGTAGCGAATATAAGGGTTACGATTACCATTAAGAGGGTATCCCCCGTCGCATCTACTATGCGAGGCCAAAATATACTCCAATCAACTCGCATGAGCTTCTACCTCCTTCATCTGCACTTGTAGTCTTAGATGTTGTAATGCTTTTTGAATTTCCTTCTGTTCACCTTGCAGTTCTACAAGAAGATTTCCAAATAGCACATTTTGAAGTTCAATAATATTTCCATACAGTACATTTACATCGACGTTATAGTTTTTCGCGATATATGATAGTACTGGCTGTCCTGTCTCTTCACCAGTAAATGTTAAGCGATAAATCTGTCCTCCGTTTTGAATTTTCCCTAGAACACTTTCCGGTAAATGATCATTAATAATAGAGCGTACAAAGTTTTGAGTTGTCTTTGTTTTTGGTTGTGTGAAAACGTCAAACAGTTTTCCTTCTTCAATAACTTTCCCCTTCTCCATTACAGCTACACGATGACATATTTCTTTCACAACATGCATTTCGTGTGTAATAAGTAGAATCGTTACATTATATTCTCGATTTACTTTCTTTAATAAGTTCAAAATTTCTGTCGTTGTTTCTGGATCTAGAGCTGACGTTGCCTCATCACATATAAGGATATCCGGTGATGTTGCAAGTGCTCTTGCAATGCCAACACGTTGTTTTTGACCACCTGATAGTTGCTCTGGATAATAGTCTGCTTTATCTTCTAATCCTACAAACTTCAACAGTTCATTTACTCTTTCTTTTATCTCATTCTTTGGTACTTTCGCTAACTTCAATGGGTACGCAATATTCCCAAATACTGTTCTTGAATTAAATAAATTAAAACTTTGAAAAATCATCCCAATTCTTTGTCTTAGCTTCCGTAATTCTTTCGTCGATAGTGATGTAATATCTTTATCATCTATTGAAATCATTCCTGCCGTCGGTCTCTCTAACATATTTACTAAGCGTAACAACGTACTCTTTCCAGCGCCACTAAAACCGATAATGCCAAAAATTTCGCCCTTCTCAACGGATAATGTTACATCTTCCACTGCATGAACAGATTGCCCACCTGATTCATATACTTTACTTACATTGTTAAAAGAAATCATTTTCTTCCCTCCTATATGCTGTAAAAACTTGAAGTAGAGCTTTCGAGGTGAAATAAAAAGTGCTCTCCCTCTTATCAAACATAGAGATAAGAAGGAGAGCACTTATATGTACTCGGTCACATCTTCTCATCTTCCAAGCCTTTTATAAGGCTTGCTGGAGTTAGCACGGTATTAAAAAACCCGTTGCTGAGGTATCGTAGGGCCAGTCCCTCCACCTCTCTGGATAAGAATGTATCGATTTAATTGTCGTTTAATTAATTCTCATTATAGAACTCAGAATAATAAGAGTCAATACATTTTTTAGAAAAATTTTAATTATTTCTCTATTATAATTTTCAAATGAAAAATTACAATATAATATTGGTTTTTAAAGTTATGTAAAATTCTTTTCCTTCATATTTTTTAAAAGGAGAATCCTCTCTATAAATTGAATACCATTATTTGAATATGAAATCGGAGGAAGATAAATATATGAAAACAGCTCTTTTACTCGTTGATATTCAAAATGATTATTTTCCACATGGAAAGATGGAATTACGTAATCCAGTAGAAGCAAGTGACTATGCTAGTCAGCTACTACAACTCTTTCGAACGAAAAACGAACCTATTTTTCATATCCAACATGTAGCAATAAAAGATGACGCTACTTTTTTCCTACCCAATACTGAAGGTGTACATATTCATGAAAGCGTACGTCCACTTAGAGAAGAAACTGTTATACTCAAACATTATCCAAATAGTTTTCGGGAAACTGATCTTCTAGAACAATTACAACATTTAGCTATTGAGCACGTCGTCATATGCGGGATGATGACTCATATGTGTATTGATGCTACCGTAAGAGCTGCTTTTGATTTCGGCTTTCAATGTACCGTTATACATGATGCTTGTGCTACAAAAGATCTTTCTTTTAAGAATGCTACTATACCAGCCGTTTATATTCATAACACAATTTTGGCTAGTTTAAATGGCGTATATGCAAATGTAATGAGTACAGCGGAGTTTGTAGCTACAAAAAAACACTCCCTTCAGTGAGCAAAACCGAAAGGAGTGTTTCTTGTCAAACCATAGATTTTCTTTCAAATTGTATTATACAGGAAATCCTTAAAATGAATACTAAAAAATGTGACTAATAAGTCAACTTTTCTCGTTGCTTTGTTTCTATTTACATGTTTATCCCGATATGAATAGGGTTTAGCTAGTTCCACTTACCAAATAGTAATTTATGGTAAGTATTTTTCATTCAAATTAACTAGCCTCTCCTATTATTTATCTGTCTGTTTTTGCTTCTTTTTCAAATACTCCGCACGCAAATTTTCAATTTGCTGCTTTTTATCAAATTTGGCAGGCGTCTGTTTTTCATGAAACTTTGCCACGGCTACCTGACTCTTGTAATCTAATTGATATTTTCCCACTTTGTTCACCTACTTTTCTTATCTTGAAAGAGAATTTATTCAACCAATATAATATACCTTATTTTACTTAAGTACACCTTATATTAGTTTTTCTACTGATATGTATCTTAATCCACATATAGAAAGTTTTTCAAAAAAAAAGAGATCTTCGCAGACTGCGAAGATCTCTTCTACTATTTCTTATAAAGTTTCAGAAGTAGTTTTTGCTTGCATGTGAAGTGCTAAGTAGTCAGGGCCACCAGCTTTAGAGTCTGTACCAGACATGTTAAAGCCACCGAATGGTTGGTATCCTACGATTGCACCAGTACATCCACGGTTGAAGTATAAGTTACCTACGTGGAAGTCTTCACGTGCTTTTTCAATATGGTCACGGTTGTTAGTAACAACAGCACCTGTTAAACCGTATTCTGTATTATTTGCAATTGCAAGTGCATGGTCAAAGTCTTTTGCTTTACAGAATGCTACTACTGGTCCGAAGATTTCTTCTTTCATTAAGCGAGCATCTTCTGCAACGTCAGCAACGATTGTTGGTTGGATGAACCAGCCTTTAGAATCGTCTCCTTCGCCACCTGCTAAGATTCTACCTTCTTCTTTACCAATTGCAATATAGCTCATTACTTTATCGAATGCAGCTTGGTCATTAACAGGACCCATATTTGTACCTAATACAGCTGGGTTAGCAACTGTTAATTCTTTCGTTAATTCAATAGCACGATTTAATACGTGATCGTATACATCTTCATGAATTACTGCACGAGAACATGCAGAACATTTTTGTCCTGAGAATCCGAATGCTGATGCAACAATAGATTTAGCTGCTAATTCAAGATCTGCTTCTTTATCAACAACGATTGTATCTTTACCACCCATTTCAGCGATAACGCGTTTTAACCAAATTTGGCCTGGGTTAACTTTCGCTGCACGCTCATAAATACGGATACCTACATCACGAGATCCTGTGAAGCTAATGAAACGTGTACGAGGATGATCTACTAAGTAGTCACCAACTTCAGAACCATTACCTGGAACAAAGTTTACTACGCCAGCTGGTAAGCCAGCTTCTTCTAATACTTCCATGAATTTCGCTGCTACTACAGGAGTTGTACTAGCTGGTTTTAGTAATACTGTGTTACCCGAAACTAAAGCAGCTGTTGTCATACCTGCCATAATTGCGAATGGGAAGTTCCAAGGAGAAATGATAACACCTACTCCTAATGGAATGTAAGAGAAACGATTATATTCAATTGGACGGCTTTCTACTGGAATTCCGTCTTTTAATTTTAACATTTGACGACCATAATATTCCATAAAGTCGATTGCTTCTGCTGTATCAGCATCTGCCTCATTCCATGGTTTACCTGCTTCTTTTACAAGAATAGCAGAGAATTCATGTTTTCTGCGACGAACGATTGCTGCAGCGCGGAATAAAATGTCTGCACGCATTTCTGGCTTTGATTTTCTCCAAGTTTGGAATGTTTCATCCGCTACTTGCATTGCTTTTTCAGCTAACTCACGGCTTGCTTTTGAAACGCGACCAACAAGTTCCTCTTTATTTGCAGGGTTTACAGAAACAATTTTGTCTTCTGTAGTGATTTTTTCTCCCCCAATAATTAATGGATAGTCTTGTCCAAGATAAGATTCTACTTTCTTTAAACCTTCTTCAAACGCTAATTTGTTAGCCTCCACTGAAAAATCTGTAAATGGCTCATGTTTGTATGCTACTACCATCCTTTTAGCCTCCCCTTAGAAAAACGTTTACATTTTACAACATTATTCTACACGATAATTTAGATTTATTCAAATATTCCTAGACTTATATTTTAAAAATTAATTAATTTTTAAAATATAATAAAAAATTAGAGTTATACAAACGTATAACTCTACAAAATATGAGTATATTCCAAAATGTTTTTTCCGATTAATAAAATAGTTACTAATAAAAATAAAGTCCTTACATATCCAACACCTTTTTGAACTGCAAACTTCGATCCAAAATAAGCGCCCAAAATCATCGATAATCCCATAATAATACCGTATTCAAAATGAATTACATCCAAAAATAAAAAAGTAATTAAAGATACAATATTACTAACAAAGTTCAAAAGTTTTCCAGATGCTGCCGCTTGAATAAAATCCAAACCAATTAATAAAAATGCAAAAATTAAAAAGGATCCTGTCCCTGGGCCAAAAAAACCATCGTAAAACCCTATCATTAAGATAACGAAGAAAAATATTAATGTTTTTCTTTTCGTCATCTTCTTATAGGTAGATACACTTCCCCAATCCTTTTTCGCGATAATATAAATGGCAATAAACACCAACATTACAAGCACTAACGGCCGTAAAATATCCGGCGGAATAAACTTTACTACTAAAGCACCTGCGACGGCCCCTATAATAGTTAACGGGATTAACTTTCCTACAATTTTAAAATCGACCTTCCCCGATCGAATGAAATAAATCGCACTCGTAAACGTCCCCATCGTTGCAGCTAATTTATTCGTTGCAATTGCCGAAGCTGGTGGTAAACCAACAAACATAAGTGCCGGAAGCGAGATTAATCCTCCACCGCCAACAACTGAATCAATAAAAGCTGCTAAAAAGCCGAATGCAATTAATAAAATAATGACTTGAAAACTTAATTCGTCCATGTGCTTTACCCCTTACCCCCCATTATTTATAACATTTTAAATTATAACAAAATTCCCCAAGAAAAAAAGCCGTTCCACAAAGGAACGGCCCTTCTATTTAATCTAAAATTTTCACAAACGGTTCATCTTGCTTCGCTTCACGTATAATAATCGCTTCTGGACGTTCTACAGATTTAATCGTTACTTGTACTTTCATATAATTCGGGAAGTATTCCATAACAAGTCCGGCTACATATTGTGTAAAACCAATTATTTCTGCTTTCCCATTAAACTGGACAGGAATATCAAGCTTTACTTCCCTTAATTCATCGTCTCTATACATACCAGTACCGATAACAGCTGTATAGTCGCCTTGGAAATAATCGCTTAGTTTTGCTTTAAAGTTTGATACTCTCGCCAAATCTTCACGTTTATTATCTGTTTTCGCTTGTTCAGATGGGAATAAATAATATTTCTCATTAATTTGTTTCCAATCTTCAACCGTTTCACTACCTTTTTCAACATTCGCATAAGAAACAAAGTTACCTGGCACGAGTGAAGCCTTTGGAGCCTGACGATAAATTGCAAATGTTATCGGAAGGTTTTTTGTTGTAGGATCTTTTTGATGCATAAATTTCAAGACTTCTTGCGCCATTTTTTTCCCTTCAGCTAACATTTTTTCTTGCTCAATTTTAGCCTCACGCGGATAACCATGCTCTTCCTCGTAATAATGAACCGAATTCATTGCTAAACCAACTACAATGCCTTGGAGTTCATCTGTTTCGCCTTTTTTCACATAATAATCATGCTCTAAAATATTGGAAATATATATTGGATTTTTTTTATTTTTTGCCTCTAATGATTCAGATCCTCCACCTAACGCTGGGTTTAACCCAATGTTTGGGAATTTAACGGCATCTTTTTTTAATTTGTCCTCTAGTTCCTTTTGCTCAGCATCTGTACGCTTTCTTTTAACAAGCATCTGCACATTTTGAGTATCTAGAGTACTTCCACCTTTAAAGAAATGATCTTTCGTACTAAAAGATTCCTTCGCAATACGCATTAATCCTGTTTCAAATTCATCTATATCAAGACGATTATTTACTCCTTGCACGACTAAACCACGTGCCTTTCCACCATCAAATGGAATTGTCGTCTTATAATATTCATCCGACATAGCGTATTTTGGAACAACTGATTGTTCTTTTGCTTTCCCCGATTTCTCAGCCACTTTTTCATCTTTGTCGGCACCTGCACTACACCCACTTACAAGTAGACCAAGGCTTAATACCGCTAATGCTATTTTTTTCATGGTAAGTTTGCACCTCTTACTTATTTAGCTCTTGTAAGAACCTCTCTTCATTCCAAACCTCAACATTATGTTTCTCCGCTTGTGCTAATTTCGAACCTGCTGCTTCACCTGCAACAACTAAATCCGTACTCTTACTAACACTTCCTGTTACTTTTCCACCTAATGCCTCAATCTTCTTCTTCGCTTCACTTCGTCCCATCACTTCTAATTTCCCTGTTAAAACGACAGTTTTTCCTGCGAAGTACGACTCAACATTTTGTAAATCTGCAATTTTTATACCTTTGTATGTCATATTCACGCCATACTCTTTAAATTGTTGTAATAACTCTAATACGTCTTCATTATCAAAATACGTCACGACGGATTGAGCCATTTTTTCACCAATCTCGTTAATTGCTTTTAGTTCTTCTTCCGTTGCTTTCACAAGTGCATCCATCGTTTCAAAATGCTCTGCAAATGTACGTGCTGCTTTTGCTCCAACGTGGCGAATACCAAGACCAAATAATAACCGCTCTAATGAGTTTTCTTTAGAATTCTCAATTGCTTGTACTAAATTCGTTGCTGATTTTTCGCCGAATCGTTCTAGCTGCAATAATTGCTCTTTCGTCAACGAATACAAATCCGCAAATGTACGAATATAATCAGCATCAAAGAGTTGTGTAATGACACGTTCTCCAAGTCCATCAATATTCATTGCATTTCTTGAAACGAAATGAATTAACCCTTCACGAATTTGAGCCGGACAAGTTGGATTTATACAACGAAGTGCTACCTCTTCTTCTAAACGAACTAGTTCACTCTCACATGCTGGGCAATGCGTTGGCATATGATATTCTTCTTCCTCACCAGTACGCTTATCAAAAATAACGTTCACAACTTCAGGAATAATATCTCCAGCCTTCTTCACAACAACATAGTCACCAATTCGAATATCTTTTTCACGAATTAAATCTTCGTTATGTAAAGAAGCACGACGAACGATAGTACCAGCCACTCGCACTGGCTCTAGCTCTGCAGTCGGTGTTACAACCCCTGTGCGACCAACACTTAATTCAATACCTGTTAATCTTGTTACAACTTCTTCAGCTGGGAATTTATAAGCAATCGCCCATCTTGGACTCTTTGCTGTAGTTCCTAAACTTTCTTGAAGAGCAACATCATCTACTTTTATAACGATTCCATCAATCTCATAATCAAGATGCGGACGTTTTTCTTGCCATTCTTCTACATAAGCGATAACTTCTTCAATTGTTTCACATGTACGACGATTTGGATTTGTTTTGAATCCAAGTTCACCTAAGAAATCAAGCGATTCACTATGTGATGGAATTGTTTTTTCTTCTACATTCGCAAGACCGTATACAAACATAGATAAGTTACGCTTCGCTGCAATTTTTGGATCCAGTTGGCGTATTGAACCTGCTGCCGCATTACGTGGATTCGCAAATACATCTTCACCGTTTTGCTCTTTTTCTTCATTTAGCTTAACGAATGAACGCTTCGGCATATAAGCTTCGCCTCGTGCTTCTAACGTTACTTCTTCATTTAAACGAAGCGGGATCGCTTTAATCGTTTTTAAATTTTGAGTAATATCTTCACCTGTTACACCATCACCACGTGTTGCCCCTTGAATGAAGCGTCCTTTTTCATAATGAAGTGAAACAGCAAGTCCGTCAATTTTTAATTCACAAATATATCTTACATTCGCATCATCAATTCCTTGGCGTACTCGTCGGTCAAAATCACGTAAATCCCCCTCGTTAAATGCGTTTCCTAAACTTAACATCGGTGACTTATGTGTTACTTTTTCAAATATATCAAGAACAGTTCCCCCAACGCGAATTGAGGGAGAGTCTTCACTCATAAACTCTGGATTCTCTGCTTCTAATTTTATAAGCTCCTGCATATTACGGTCATACTCCGCATCAGAAACAGAAGGATTGTCTAATACGTGATATTGATAGTTAAATGTATTTAACAAATCACGCAGTTCTTCTATACGTTGTTTTGCTATCTCTTTTGACATATCCTCATTCCTTTCCTATTGTTTCGTCACAGGTGCAAATTTTGCTAACAAACGTTTAACACCAATTGGGCTTGGGAACGCAATATCTAATTCTTTTGCATCACCTTCACCTTTTACACTTACAACTGTACCAACTCCCCATTTTTGGTGGGAAGCTTTATCGCCTACTGCCCAGCCGATTTGTTCGCCGCCTGTCGTCTTAGCTGCAGGACGCGCGAAAGCTGAACGAGAGCGTGTTGTAGTTGTGACTGTCGTTTTACTGCTACTAGCCGTTCTTCCTTTTGCACCAAACGAAGTTTCACGCTTTGGTGCTGTTTCATTTAATGATTCCACTAGTTCTGCTGGGATTTCTGTAATAAATCGAGATGCGGCGTTCATACTTGTTCTACCAAATAAAGTACGCATTTGTGCATTGGATAAATATAGCTCTTCTTCTGCACGAGTAATACCTACATAAGCAAGACGGCGCTCTTCTTGCATTTCATCTTCTTCCATTAGAGAGCGAGTATGTGGGAATATTCCTTCCTCTAAACCGACAATAAAGACAACTGGGAATTCTAATCCTTTCGCTGAGTGCATCGTCATTAAAATAACTTCCTCACCAGCAGTTGGATCTTCATCTACACGATCAATATCAGCAACAAGTGCTAAGTCTGTTAAGAATGCAACAAGGCTCTTATCTTCGCTTTGAGATTCAAATGTTTGCGTAACAGATAAAAACTCATCTAAGTTCTCTAGACGGCCTTCCGCTTCTAACGTACGCTCGTTTTTCAACATATCGCGATAGCCTGTTTTTTCAATAACTTCTTCTACCAATTCTGTAACAGATAAATACTCTTGCATATTTACCCAGTTGTGTAATAAACCTGCGAATTCTTTCACTGCCTTTGTAACCTTTGCACTTACTCCAACATGCTCAATCTCATCGAATACAGCCGTTAATGAAATTCCATTTTGCACACCGTAATTAATAATTTTATCGATAGAAGTCGCACCAATTCCGCGCTTTGGCACATTTATAATACGTGCGAAACTAATCTCATCATCTGGATTTCCAATTAAACGTAAATACGCCAAAATGTCTTTAATCTCTTTACGATCATAGAACTTCGTACCGCCGACAATTTTGTAAGGAATATTAGATTTCAGGAAAATCTCCTCGACCATACGAGACTGCGCATTCGTACGATATAACACGGCAAAATCAGTATATTTTCGTTTTCCCATTTGAATATCATCACGAATTTTTTTCGCAACAAAGTACGCTTCGTCTTTTTCCGTTGCAGCACGGTAGTATGAGATTTTGCTTCCAACTTCATTATCTGTCCATAACTTCTTCGGTTTACGATTCGTATTTTTTTCAATAACAGCATTCGCTGCATTTAAAATGTTTTGTGACGAACGATAATTTTGTTCTAACAAAATAACTTGCGCATTCTCATAGTCTTTTTCGAATGACAAAATGTTAGAAATGTCAGCACCGCGCCAGCGATAAATAGACTGATCAGAGTCACCTACAACGCATAAATTTTTAAAGCGTGCAGCTAAATGTTTAACAAGAAGGTACTGCGCTTTGTTCGTATCTTGATACTCATCCACGTGAATATATTGGAACTTACGTTGATAAAACTCTAGTACTTCTGGAACACGTTCAAATAACTGAATCGTTGTCATAATTAAATCATCAAAGTCTAATGAGTTATTTTTCAGAAGACGTTTTTGATATTCTGTATATACATCGCTCGTTAATTTTTCATATGGATCAGCGATTGTAATTTTTTTTGCGTATTTATCTGCAGATAACAATTCATTTTTCGCATTACTAATACCCGCTAAAATAGAGCGTGGTTCAAATTTCTTCGGATCAATATTGCGCTCTTTCATAATTTTTTTGACTACAGTTAACTGATCGCCTGAATCTAAAATTGTAAAGTTACGATTAATACCAATACGATCGATATCACGTCGTAAAATACGTACACACATAGAGTGAAACGTAGAAATCCAAATATCTTCTGCTTCTGGTCCGACAAGTGTATCAATACGCTCGCGCATTTCACGAGCGGCTTTATTTGTGAAGGTAATAGCTAGTACATTCCACGGCGCTATACCTTTTTCACCAAGTAAATACGCAATACGATGTGTTAACACACGTGTTTTACCACTACCTGCGCCTGCCATTAATAGAAGTGGTCCGTTCGTTGTTTGTACTGCTTTTTGTTGCTGCGGATTTAAACCATTTAATAACTTATCTGTCGTACTCATATACGCCTGCACCTACTCTCCTTTTACTGCTTTAACCGTTTTTAACGCTGCTTTTATATCATCATAAATAATATTTCCAACAACTACCGTATCAGCGTACTGCGCCATTTCCTTCGCTTGTTCAGCATTAGAAATACCGCCACCGTAATACAACTTCGCTTGTTTCAATTCTGCTTTCACATTTTTAACAAGTTCAACGTCTCCATACGTACCGCTATATTCTAAATAAAATATCGGTAAACGTAATAGCTTGTCTGCTAAACGCGCGTATGCAATCACATCATCTTCTGTTACATCACATTTCGCATCTGTAAGCTGGGCTACTTTCGCTTCAGGATTTAAAACACAATACCCTTCCATGAAAATTTCGTCCCAATCCATAATATCCCCAAATTCTTTCAAAGCCTCATAATGAACGCCTGTTACCCATTCTACTTTTCGGCTATTTAAAACGCTTGGGATATAATAAAAATCAAATCCTGGTGTAATTGCTTCTACATCAGAAACCTCTAACACACAAGGAACTGCATATCTACGAATGCTAACTAGCATGTGTAGTACATTATCAATTGTTACTCCATCACTTCCGCCTACAATAACAGCATCTGTTCCAGACTCACAAATCATTTCTAAATGTTCATCACTTAACTCCTTATTTGGATCAAGCTTAAATACATGTTTCCACCCGGAAATATCGTACATGAAAACACCCTTTCTTTTCTCTATTTATGTATATTTCTGTTCAAAGTAACAGTTTATTTTCATTAGGATTTTTTTAACTTCATCTTAAATATTTGTTTAAAACGGAGAATTAAGTTTGGAATTACCTCTTCCACATTTTTTCAAACGAGAGGATTTAATTTTGAACTTCCTTTTATGCATTCTTTCATTATAACAAAAAAAGCTACTTGCACACACGCACATTCCAACATCTTTTTCAACGTCAAATGTTGGATTACATATCCCAAAAATCACACGGGATACTAATAAGAGAAATAGTATTATCTATTTCAACTTTCATAAAAAGGAGTGTTTTTCTAATGAAGCAAAACATCGGTACAATAAATGCACTAATTCGAATCACACTCGGACTTGTCCTCTTCGGCTGTAGTAGCGCTAAACTTGTACGCAAGCCGTGGTGCACTTGGTCTAACGTCTTGCTATGGATTGGTGCAATGAAAATTGCAGAGGGAATTGTTCGTTTCTGCCCTATTGTTGAAATGTGGAAATTCGGAAAATACATGAATATGGGGGCATTTAAAATGCCTAGCATGAATTTTGCTGAAAAGAGACATACTAAAGAAGAAGTGAACCAAACTTCCAATTATGACAAACCACGGTCAAATGGAAGTTATGACGCTTCTGACAAAGAGATTGAGTCAGCGATTGAAGATATAATCCTGGCAAAACCGCTTTGAATCATTTGTCACGATGCAAGATGCTCTCAAAGGGACTTAGCTGCTGCAGTGGGCGGTTAAGTCTTCTTTATTTTACCACAAAACAGAACGTACATTCTTATTTTGAACCTTAAAATATACCTAATCAATAAAATTCAGAAAATTAGGTGCAAACCCCTTGCTTGAAATGATATAAAAGTGATATCATTTTTATATCAGGAGGCGATCATATGAAAGAAAAACAAGTATTTTATGTAAATGGTTTTCTCGGTATTATCGGGATTTTAATTTTAGCCGCTATCGGTGTATTTTTCCTCGTACAAGAAATTTTCATAGGAGCAGCATTAACTATTATTTTAGCTGCAGTTCTTGCTACAGGTATTGGTATTGTTCAACCAAACCAAGCAAAAGTCATTACGTTTTTCGGTAATTATTTAGGAACAATTCGTCAAAACGGTTTATTTTTAACGATTCCGTTCGCATTCCGTCAAACTGTATCGTTACGTGTTGAAAACTTTAATAGTAAGAAATTAAAAGTAAATGATGTTGACGGAAATCCAATTGAAATTGCAGCTGTTATCGTCTATAAAGTTGTTGATTCTGCAAAAGCAATGTTCGGCGTTGAACATTATGATCGATTTGTAGAAATTCAAAGTGAAACGGCAATCCGCCACGTTGCAACGAAGTATCCTTATGACAATTTCCAAGATGAAACCAGCGTTACATTGCGTGGAAATACTGAAGAAGTATCTGAAGAATTAAAGCGTGAGTTAGAAGCACGCCTTGAAATCGCTGGCGTAGAAGTATTAGAAACTCGTTTAACACATTTAGCTTACGCAACAGAAATTGCCCATGCAATGCTACAACGTCAACAAGCAAAAGCAGTATTGGCTGCTAGAAAAGAGATTGTTGAAGGTGCTGTGAAGATGGCAAAAGATTCAATCCATATGTTAGATGAAGAAGGCGTACTGGAACTCGATGACGAGCGTAAAGCAAATATGGTAAATAACTTATTAGTTGCCATCGTTTCAGATAAAGGTGCACAACCAGTTATTAATACAGGAAGCCTATACTAAAAGGTTGTAAATCATTATGGCTAAAAAGAAAAGCTTTCCATTACGTATTGATCCTGAATTACACGCAGTCATCGAAAAATGGGCGAATGATGAGTTTCGTAGCGTCAATGCACACATCGAATATTTGCTTCGAGAAATGGCAAAGCAAAAAGGAAAATTGAAAAAAGATAAAGATGCATAAAAAATCCCGCTGAGAAATCAGCGGGATTTTTACATATTAGCTTCTCGTCATCTCATGCCCAATTGCACGATATCCTATATCACTTCGGTAAAATAGACCATCACTCTCAATTTTACCGATTTCTTTATACACCTTATCTTTCGCTTCTTGTAAACTATTTGCCTTACAAGCAACAAATAGTACACGGCCACCGTTTGTTACAAAGTCACCATGTTTCATTGCTGTACCTGAATGAAACACAATTACATCTTGCAATGTATCTAATCCTTTAATAATGTCACCTTTTTTATATGCTTCTGGATACCCTTTCGAAGCAAGTACAACACCGATTACCGCTTCCTCTGACCATTGTAACGTTAATTCACTTTCATCTAATACAGCGTTACATACATCCACTAAATCATTTTCTAAGCGAGGTAATACAACTTCCGTTTCAGGATCGCCAAAGCGGGCATTAAATTCAATTACCTTTGGGCCATCATTTGTTAAAATAAGTCCCGCATATAAAATTCCTGTAAATGAACGGTTTTCTGCAATCATCGCTTTAGCAGTTGGATGTAATACCGTTTTTATCGCCTCTTGAACTGCTGATTCTGGAATTTGTGGTACTGGAGAATACGCGCCCATTCCGCCTGTATTTGGGCCTTTATCACCATCAAAAGCTCGTTTATGATCTTGCGCAATTACCATCGGATGCACAGTTGTTCCATTCACAAATGCCATTAATGAAAATTCTTGTCCATCTAAAAACTCTTCAATAACGACCTTCTTACTCGCTTCGCCGAACTTTACATCTTGTAGCATTTCTTTCGCAGCTTGTAACGCCTCTTCAAGTGTCATTGCTACTGTTACACCTTTACCAGCAGCTAATCCGTCTGCCTTAATAACAATCGGTGCACCAACTTTTTGAATGTACTGTACTGCTTCTTCATAATCTGTAAAAGTTTCATATGCCGCAGTTGGAATATTATACTTTTTCATCAATTCTTTCGTAAAAGCTTTACTACCTTCAATAACAGCAGCCGCTTTATTTGGACCAAATACACGAAGTCCCTCTTCTTTAAAGCGATCAACAATTCCATTCATAAGTGGAATTTCTGGTCCAATGAAAGTTAATTCAACCTTATTCTCTTTAGCAAATAAAACTAATGCATCAAAATCATTTTCATCAATATCAACTGGTGTTGCAACACCGCGCATGCCTTCATTACCCGGTGCTACATATATCTTTTCTACCTTTTCAGATTGCGCAAACTTCCAAGCTAAAGCATGCTCACGCCCACCGCGGCCGATTACTAAAACATTCATATTTCATCCCCCGATACTTAAATAAGTACAAACTAGAAGCTATGCTTCTAGTTTGGTTTCATATAAATAAAAGTTTAAAAAGGAGGATCAAGAGAACCGAGCAGGTCGAGGCGCATTTGACAGGAGGACACGGAATGTAGTTTTCCTACATGAGTACCGCACTGGCAATGCAACGACGACATGCGACTGTTATCTTGACCGGACTTTTTAAACATCCTCTATTAATGTTTGAAATGACGTACGCCAGTGAACACCATAGCAATCCCATACTTATCCGCTACTTTAATAGAATCTTCATCACGGATTGATCCGCCTGGTTGAATGATTGCTGTAATTCCTGCTTTTGCTGCTTCTTCTACTGTATCTGGCATTGGGAAGAAAGCATCTGATGCAAGTGCGCTACCTTGTGCTTTTTCGCCAGCTTGTGTGATAGCAATTTTTGCAGAACCTACACGGTTCATCTGCCCTGCCCCTACACCAACTGTCATGTTATCATTCGCTAAAACAATTGCGTTTGATTTCACATGTTTTACAACTTTCCAAGCTAGTTTTAAATCTTTCCACTCTTGCTCTGACGGTTCACGTTTCGTTGGAATTGAAATTGTACTTTCATCTAATGATAACGTATCTTCCTCTTGAACAAGAAGACCGCCTTGTACAGAAGTTAGTTTTTTACTTGCACTTGTCGCTTTTTCAATATTTACAGTTAGTAAGCGTAAGTTTTTCTTACTTTGCAACACTTCTAAAGCTTCTTTTGAGAAAGAAGGTGCAATAATAATTTCTAAGAAAATTTCGTGTAACTTTTCAGCTGTTGCTTTGTCAATTTCGCGATTCGCTGCGATAATACCTCCAAAGATTGATACTGGATCAGCTTCATAAGCACGTGTGTATGCCTCATGAATATCAGTTCCTACTCCAACACCACATGGATTCATATGTTTTACTGCTACTACTGCTGGCTCTGTAAATTCTTTCACGATACTAAGCGCTGCATCTGCATCGTTAATATTGTTATAAGATAATTCTTTACCGTGTATTTGTTCTGCGTACGCAACAGAAGAAGTTACAGCAAATGGTGCTTTATAGAATGTTGCTTTTTGATGTGGATTTTCTCCATAGCGTAAATCTTGTTTTTTCTCAAATGTCACTGTTAATGTTTCTGGGCTTTCTTCACCCATTTGCTCTGTTAAGTAGTTAGAGATTAACGCATCATATGCCGCTGTATGACGGAATACTTTCGCTGCTAATTTACGTTTCGTTTCTTCTTTTACTTCACCGTTTTCTTTCAGTTCTGCTAATACAACATCATAATCTACTGGATCTACAATTACCGATACAAATTTATGATTTTTCGCAGCAGAGCGAATCATTGTTGGGCCACCGATATCAATATTTTCAATTGCATCAGCAAATGTTACATCAGGCTTAGCGATTGTTTCTTTGAATGGGTATAAGTTAACAACAACAAAATCAATCGGCTCTATACCTAACTCATTCATTTGCGCTACATGCGTTTCATTATCGCGAACTGCTAATAGACCACCATGAATATTTGGATGTAATGTTTTCACACGGCCATCCATAATTTCCGGGAACCCAGTTACTTCAGAAATACCGATTACTTGTAAGCCGTTTTCTTCTAGTAATTTTTTCGTACCACCTGTTGATATAACTTCGATTCCTTGTTCTAGTAAACCTTTAACAAATTCTACTACTCCTGTTTTATCTGAAACACTTACTAATGCACGCTTTTTCATTTATCCTTCACCCCTGGTTGTATGTTAATTAACAGTTGGTTCTTTCACAGATTGAACAATTTGATTCACTGTATTTACGTATAATTTATGTTCAACTTGTTGAATTTTCTTTTGTAAGCTTTCTCTCGTATCCCCTTCAGAAACAACTACTGCTTCTTGCGCAATAATTGGCCCTGTATCCATACCTGCATCTACATAATGAATCGTTACTCCAGTTACTTTCACACCCGCTTCTAACGCTTGACCAACAGCATCTTTTCCTGGAAAACTTGGTAATAGTGATGGATGAATATTAATAATCTTCCCGCCGTAAGCTTCTAGTAATGTTGGTCCAATTAAACGCATATATCCAGCTAAAATAACATAATCTATTTCATACTCTTCTAGCTTCTGTAATATTTCTTTTTCAAACGCTTCTTTTGACTCATATGCTTTCGCTGAAAAAGCGAAACATGGAATATGATGATAATGTGCTCGTCCAACGGCACGTGCTTCTGGTTTATCACATACTAACAAACTAATCTCTGCTTCTAATCTTTTTTCTTCTACCGCATTGATGAGAGATTGAAAGTTAGAGCCACTTCCAGAAGCAAAAACTGCTAATCTACTCATAGTGCTGTGCCCCCATTGAAGGTAACGCCAGCCCCTTGTACAGTACGTCCAATAATACGCGCTGTTTCTCCTTGTTCTTCAAGAAGACGAACGATATCTTTTGCTTCTTCTTCCTTCACCGCTACTACCATACCAATACCCATGTTAAAAATATTGAACATTTCTTTCTCTTCTAGTTTTCCAACCTCCTGAAGTAAACTGAAGATCGGTTGAATTTTCCAAGATCCTAATTCAATTTCTGCACCGATTCCTTCTGGTAACATACGTGGAATATTTTCAATGAATCCGCCACCTGTAATATGCGCCATACCGTATACTTCATATTTCTTCAATAGTTCTAAAATAGGTTTGACATAAATTTTCGTTGGTTTTAATAACTCTTCACCAAGAGGTAGTTCTAGGCGTCCGTAAATGCGATCTAAAGATAGTTCTCCATCTTCTAGTAATACTTTTCGTACTAGAGAATAACCGTTACTATGAATACCGCTAGATGCTAAGCCAATTAATACGTGACCAGCTTCAATTTTTTCACCTGTTACAATTTTCTTTTTATCCACAATCCCAACTGTAAAACCAGCTAAATCATACTCTTCTGTAGAATACATTCCTGGCATTTCAGCTGTTTCTCCACCAATTAATGCACAACCAGCTTGGCGACAGCCCTCTGATATACCTTTGACGATGTTTTCAATTTTACTAGGTTCAGCTTTACCACAAGCAATATAATCAAGGAAGAAAAGCGGCTCTGCTCCTTGGACAACAATATCATTTACACACATCGCTACTGCATCAATACCAATTGTGTCATGTTTATCTGCCATAAAAGCGAGCACCAATTTCGTTCCCACGCCATCTGTTCCAGATACTAATACAGGTTCTTCTAATGCAAATTTTGATAGATCAAACATACCTCCAAAACCGCCTAAACCGCCTAGTACTTCTTTTCTCATTGTTGTTTGTACGTGTTTTTTCATGCGAGATACCGCTTCATATCCAGCTTCAATATCTACTCCTGCTTGCTTATATGCATTCGCCATCGTTATCTACACCTCGTCTTTTAATTTCTCCCTATCCTGTTCGGGCCGTTTTAAGAAAGAAGCTAGCTTCTACATCAACGGAAGTAGAAGCTGTTTTCTTCTTATTTCATACTTTCTAAAAGCTCTTGCTCATAATCGTAAAGAGCTGTTGGATAATCTCCATTGAAATACGCCATACATAGGCCGCCGTATTTCCCTTCATATGGACGTCCAATTGCATCTACTAATCCATCTTCACTTAAAAATGTTAATGAGTCTGCACCGATCATTTCACGAATTTCTTCTACTGAATGATTGGCTGCAATTAATTCTTTTCTCGTTTGAATATCAATGCCGTAGAAGCATGGATATTTCAGAGGTGGTGAAGCTATTCTTACGTGAACTTCTGTCGCTCCAGCCTCACGAAGCATACGAACAATTCGTTTACTCGTTGTTCCTCGTACGATAGAATCATCAATCATAACAACTCGTTTTCCTTCAACTACACCTCTTACTGCTGAAAGCTTCATCTTAACCCCTTGCTCTCGCAGTTCCTGAGAAGGTTGAATAAATGTACGTCCAACGTAACGATTTTTAATTAATCCTAACTCATATGGAATGCCTGTTGCCTCAGCATAACCAATCGCTGCTGAAATACTAGAGTCTGGCACACCAGTAACAACATCTGCTTCAATAGGAGCTTCTGCCGCCAAACGTTTCCCCATGTTTTTACGTGCTGCATGGACGTTAATACCAGCAATATTTGAATCTGGACGTGCAAAGTAAATGTACTCCATACTACAAATTGCATGATCTACTTCATTTGTAAAACGATCTACGTGAATTCCTTCATCATTGATGATAAGTAATTCACCTGGTTCTACATCACGAATGTATGTTGCACCTACTACATCGAAAGCACATGTTTCTGATGCTACAACGTAAGCATCACCCATCTTTCCGATTGAAAGAGGACGGAACCCATTTGGATCTAACGCAACAATCATTTCATTTCCAGTTAGTAAAAGATACGCAAACGCACCCTTCACTTTATTTAAAGCCTCTTTTACACTTTCAATTAACGAATCTTTCGTACTACGTTTAATAAGATGTAAAAGTACTTCTGTATCTGAACTTGTTTGAAAAATACTTCCCTCTGCCTCTAATTCGCGGCGAAGCATTTTTGCATTAATTAAATTCCCGTTATGAGCTAATGCCATACTATGATCAGAAAAACGGAATAATAATGGTTGAACGTTAGCTACTTCACTTCCACCAGCCGTCGCGTATCGCACGTGTCCGATTGCTGATTTTCCGTTCAATCCTTCTAGCTCACCTCTTGAAAACACTTCTGATATTAAACCTAACCCCTTGTGACCGACGATTTTCTCACCATTATTTACGACAATGCCTGCGCCTTCTTGCCCACGGTGCTGTAAACTGTGCAATCCGTAGTACGAAACTTGTGCTGCATTTTCATGCCCCCAAATTCCGAAAACGCCACATTCTTCATTTAACCCCTTTATTTCAGCAAGCATGGGATTGCCCCTTTCCAAGCCTTTCTCATTTCATCTACATTTGCTGTAAGTAATACTTCATTTTCTTCATTATGAATTGTTACTTCATTTGTATTTGTCACTTCTCCAACTTGAATTGCTTCTACCGCTTTCTCGAACGCTTCTTTATTTTCACGTTTTACAGTTATAACGAAGCGAGATTGTGATTCAGCGAATAATGCTGCTGTAGCTTCTCCGTCTAATTTCACAGTAGCCCCTAAACCTTTTGCACCAATGGCACTTTCAGTAATTGCAACCGCTAAACCACCTTCAGCAACATCATGAGCAGATTGAACAAGGCCAGCTTGAATTGCTGCTAATACTTGTTTTTGACGTTTTAATTCTACGTCTAGATCGATACTTGGTGATTGGCCGAAAATTTTGCCGTGAATCATTTTCTGTAACTCACTTCCACCAAACTCAGCTTTCGTCTCTCCGATAACATAAACTAAATCGCCAGCTTGCTTAAACTCTTGTGTTGTTACATGTTTTAAATCGTGTACAAGTCCAACCATCCCAACTGTCGGTGTTGGGTATACAGCTTCACCACTACGTTCGTTATACATTGATACGTTTCCGCCGATAACTGGTGTTTGTAATGTGCGACAAGCTTCGCTCATACCATCTACTGATTTCTCAATTTGCCAGAAGATTTCTGGTTTTTCTGGATTACCGAAGTTTAAGCAATCTGTAATTGCAAGTGGCTCTCCTCCAGAACATACGATATTACGTGCTGCCTCTGCTACCGCAATTTTACCGCCCACTTCTGGATCTAAATAAATGTAGCGAGAGTTACAATCTGTCGTCATTGCTAATCCTTTTTCTGTACCGCGTACACGTACAACTGCTGCATCTGAACCTGGTGTAACAACTGTGCTTGTGCGAACTTGATAATCATATTGATCATAAACCCACTCTTTACTTGCAATCGTCGGTTGTTGTAATAGAGCGAATAACGTTTCTTTATAATTTTCTACTTTTGGTGTTTCCATTTTCATTGCCTGGAATTCAGCAAAGTATGCTGCTTCTTTTGATGGTTTATGATAAATTGGTGCTTCTTCTGCAAGAGCATCTGCTGGTACTTCAGCTACCTTTTCACCTTTATGGAATAAACGAAGCATTTTGTCTTCCGTTACTTTCCCCATCGTAACGGCTGCAAGACCATACTTCTCAAATAAATCTACTATTTCTTGCTCTCTACCTTTTTTCACAACGATTAGCATACGTTCTTGTGATTCAGATAGCATCATTTCATATGGTGTCATTCCTGTTTCACGCTGTGGCACATCATCTAAGTACATTTCAATACCCATTCCTGCTTTACTTGCCATTTCTGCAGAAGATGATGTTAAACCAGCTGCACCCATATCTTGAATTCCAACAAGTGCATCTGACTGGATCAGCTCTAAGCAAGCTTCAATAAGAAGTTTCTCCATAAATGGATCTCCTACTTGAACTGCTGGACGCTTCGCCTCTGAGCTTTCAGATAACTCTTCAGATGCGAATGTTGCACCGTGAATACCGTCACGACCAGTTGATGCTCCTACGTACATTACTGTATTTCCAGCACCGTGCGCTTGCCCTTTTTTAATATCTTCATGATTAATTAAGCCTACGCACATTGCATTTACAAGTGGATTTCCTTCATAACATGGATCAAACTGTACTTCGCCGCCAACAGTTGGAATACCGATACAGTTACCGTACCCTGCAATCCCTGCTACTACTTCTTCGAATAAATATTTCACACGTGGTGATTGTAATTCCCCAAATCGAAGTGAGTTTAATAGAGCTACTGGGCGTGCTCCCATAGAGAATACGTCACGGATAATACCACCAACGCCTGTTGCTGCTCCTTGATATGGTTCAATAGCAGAAGGATGGTTATGACTTTCCATTTTAAATACAACCGCTTGATTATCACCGATGTCTACAATTCCAGCACCTTCCCCAGGTCCTTGCAAGACGCGCTCACCTGTTGTTGGGAATTTTCGAAGCACTGGTTTTGAATTTTTATAACTGCAATGTTCAGACCACATAACAGAGAATAACCCTGTTTCTGTATAATTTGGCAGACGGCCTAAAATCTTTTCAACCATGGCAAACTCTTCGTCTGTTAGCCCCATTTCCGCATATATGCGCTCTTCTTTAATTTGTGTTGGATTTGGTTCAAGCATTAACGACATATGTTTCCCTCCACTGTTTTAAGATAGATTGAAAGACTTTTAGCCCTTCAGCACCGCCAAGTAATTCATCTACAGCACGCTCTGGGTGTGGCATCATACCAAGTACATTTCCTTTTTCGTTTACAATACCAGCAATATCTGAAACGCTTCCATTCGGGTTTTCTACGTAACGGAATGCGATTTGATTATTCTCTTCTAATCTTTTAAGCGTTTCTTCATCACAATAGTAATTCCCCTCACCATGTGCAATTGGAATATTAATTACTTCATCTTTTTCATATTGTGATGTAAACATCGTTTCATTATTTTCAACACGTAACTGAACTGTTCGGCACATAAATTTTAAGTTTTCGTTTCTCATTAACGCTCCTGGTAGTAATCCTGATTCAACAAGAATCTGGAATCCATTACATACACCTAAAATCGGCTTTCCTTGCTCAGCAGCTTTTTGCACTGCTTTCATTGCATTCGCAAAGCGAGAAATAGCACCGCAGCGTAAGTAGTCACCGTAAGAGAATCCACCTGGTAGTAAAATTGCATCATACTCATCTAAATTCTCTGTATCGTGCCAAACGTAATCTACTTCTTCGCCGAGCTCATCTTTAATTGCATGGAACATATCAACATCACAGTTCGAACCTGGAAATACTATTACGGCAAATTTCACTGTGCGACAACCTCCTCAACTTCATAACGGAAGTCTTCCATTACAACGTTTGCTAATAGTTTTTCACACATTTCCTTTACCTTGCTATCTAAGTCAGTTACCGATTTATCAATTGTTAGTTCCATATACTTTCCGATTCGAACATCTTGTACTTCTGTGAATGAAAGGCTATGAAGTGCTCCTTTCACTGCTGTTCCTTGTGGATCTAATACGCTTTCTCTTAATGTTACATATACCTTAACTTTATACATGTGAAATTCCCCCTAAACGTTTTAAAATTTCTTCATAAGCATCTGTTAAATTTCCAAGGTCGCGACGGAATACGTCTTTATCGAACTTTTCGTTGCTCGTTTCATCCCATAAACGGCAAGTATCTGGTGAAATTTCATCCGCTAAAATAATTTCTCCTGCTTCCGTTACACCAAACTCTAATTTGAAATCTACTAATCTTACACGACAGCTTGCGAAATGATCAATCAACACTTGATTGATTTGTAGAGCCATCTCTCGTAATACGCTTACTTGCTCTGGCGACGCAACGTTTAATACACGAATATGATCTTCCGTTACAAGCGGATCTCCTAAATCATCATCTTTGAAGTAAAATTCTACGATTGGTTTTGCAAGTACAGTTCCCTCTTCCATTCCTAATCGTTTTGAAAGACTTCCTGCAATTACATTTCTTGTGACAACTTCTAAAGGAATAATACTCACTTTTTTAACAAGTTGCTCTGTCTCAGATAACTTCTCAACAAAATGTGTTTTAATTCCCACTTCTTGTAACTTTCTGAACAATAAAGTTGTAATCTCATTGTTCAAACGACCTTTTCCTGTAATCGTCTCTTTTTTCTCCCCATTGAAAGCAGTCGCACTATCTTTGTACTCTACCCAAACCATATCTGCTGATTCTGTACGATAAATTCTTTTTGCCTTACCTTCATACAGCAATTCTAGCTTTTGCATTTCGCAAGCCCCCTGTAGTTTGAAAAATGTGAATAATTTTTTTATAAAGAATGGCACAGAATGACTCTATTCTGTGCCATATGAAATTTTACGCTTCGTTTAATCCTAGGCGTTCAAAGATTGTATCAACGTGTTGCATATGATGCTCATAGTTGAAGCATTCATTAATTTCTTCTTGTGTTAACTTGCTCGTAATACGCTCATCCGCTTCTACAAGCTCTTTAAATTGTACTTGTGTTTCCCAAGCTTCCATCGCTTTAGGTTGTACGATATCGTAAGCTTCCTCACGTACCATACCTTTATCGATTAATGTAAGCATTACGCGCTGAGAATAAATTAAGCCGTATGTTCTTGTCATATTGCGTTTCATATTCTCTGGGTATACAGTTAAGTTTTTAACAATATTACCAAAGCGGTTTAGCATGTAATTTAACGCGATTGTAGCATCTGGTAAAATTACGCGTTCTGCTGAAGAGTGAGAAATATCACGCTCATGCCATAATGGAACATTCTCATAAGCTGTCATCATATAACCGCGGATAACACGAGCTAAACCAGTCATATTTTCAGATCCAATTGGATTACGCTTATGTGGCATTGCAGAAGAACCTTTTTGACCTTTTGCGAAAGCTTCTTCAACTTCACGTGTTTCACTCTTTTGTAAACCACGAATCTCAACTGCCATCTTTTCGATAGATGTTGCGATTAATGCAAGTGTTGACATGTAATGAGCATGGCGATCACGTTGCAATGTTTGTGTTGAAATTGGTGCTGCTTCTAATCCTAAGTTTTCACAAACATACTTTTCTACGAATGGATCGATATTTGCGTATGTACCAACCGCACCAGATAATTTACCAACGCGAACTGTATCAGCAGCTTGTTTGAAACGCTCTACGTTACGTTTCATTTCTTCATACCAAAGACCAAGTTTTAAACCAAATGTTGTTGGTTCTGCATGAACACCGTGTGTTCTTCCCATCATGATCGTGTATTTATGCTCTTTCGCTTTGTTAGCTAAAATGCTTACAA
The DNA here is from genome assembly GCF_001884185.1 of Bacillus albus. Classification (GTDB taxonomy): domain Bacteria; phylum Bacillota; class Bacilli; order Bacillales; family Bacillaceae_G; genus Bacillus_A; species Bacillus_A albus. Next base: position 2,685 of record NZ_MAOE01000054.1, on the reverse strand, counting down.
AATTTTCTAAGTCTTTTAATATGATTTCATTTGCTTGTTTTAAAATATAAGATAACGCTGTATCTACTACGTCTGTAGATGTTAAACCGTAATGAACCCATTTACGTTCCTCGCCTAATGCTGGTGTTTCTGATACAGCACGAGTAAATGCAACTACGTCATGACGTGTCTCTTTTTCAATTTCATAAATACGATCAATATCAAATGATGCATGCTCACGAATTTTCTTAACATCTTCTTTTGGAATATCGCCAAGCTCAGCCCATGCTTCACAAGCTAAAATCTCAACTTCTAACCATGCTTTAAATTTGTTCTCTTCCGTCCAAATTGCACCCATTTCTGGGCGTGTATAACGACTAATCATCTTTTTCCCTCCAACAGTTGTTCTTGATGGTCCCAAATATGCAAACCCTTCGCTTTTTCTAGAGCGACTTCAATATTATCATTTAAAATATTTACATGCCCCATTTTTCGCTGTGCTTTTGCTTCTTCTTTTCCATACAAGTGTAAATAGCACCCGGTTAATCTATTCACTTGTCTTAGGACCCCTTCTATATGTTCGCCTAAAATGTTTACCATGACAACTGGTTTTAACAAATTTGTTTCTCCAAGAGGTAAATTACAGATCGCTCGAATATGTTGACCGAATTGACTCGCTTCACATGCATCCTGTGTATAGTGTCCTGAATTGTGAGGTCTTGGTGCTAGTTCATTAATGTAAATCTCACCATCAGCTGTAGCAAACATCTCTACCGCTAGTGTTCCCACAAGTTCTAGTTCATCCGCAAGCACTTTTGCATAAGCAATTGCTTTTTGAGAAAGTTCTTCTGTAATGCGAGCTGGAACGATAGATTCATGCAAAATGTTATTTACATGAATATTTTCCGCTACCGGAAATACTTTCGTTTCACCACTTACACTACGAGTGACAATAACTGATACTTCTTTTTCAAAAGGCACCCATTTCTCTAAAATACACTCTGCTGCTTTCGCAAGCTCTCGCGCTTTATCAACGTCAGCTTCACTTCTTAAAACAACTTGTCCTTTCCCATCATATCCACCTGTCGTTGTTTTTAAGACGGAAGGATATGATAACTCGGTAATTGCTTCAGTAAGCTGCTCTTCGTTTTGAACCAATCTATACGTTGCTACCGGTAGCCCAGCTTTCTCAATTGCATTCTTTTCTGTAAAACGATTTTGTGTTTTACTTAACAACTGACTGCCTTGCGGTAAGTAAGCATGTTTTTCAAGCCATTGTAAACATCTATAATCAATATTCTCAAATTCATATGTGACAACATCACTGATCTCTGCTAAGTGCTGAATTGCTTTTAAATCGTCATATGATGCAACAATTTCAATATCCGCAACTTGTGCACATGGTGAATGTTTTGTAGGATCTAAAACAGCAATTTTATATCCCATCTCCTTAGCTGCCAATGCCATCATTCTTCCTAGCTGGCCGCCTCCAATAATACCGATTGTTTTTCCAGGTAAAATGATTCTCGTCATACTAGCTCACTACCTTCGCGCACATCTTTTTCAATTGCTTCTCTTCTCAATTCTAATGCATCATGTATATCATCATGGAATGATCCAAGTATTTGTGCAGCAAGTAAACCAGCATTTGTTGAACCAGCCTTACCAATTGCAACAGTTGCAACTGGAACCCCTCCTGGCATTTGGACGATGGATAATAATGAATCTAAGCCGTTTAACGCTTTTGATTGAACTGGAACTCCGATTACAGGAAGATTTGTCTTCGCTGCAACCATTCCTGGTAAATGCGCTGCTCCACCAGCTCCAGCAATAATAACTTTCAATCCACGTTCACGAGCCGTCTCTGCATATTCAAACATATAATCCGGAGTCCGATGAGCGGATACAACTTTTTTCTCATACGGTATATTTAATTCATCTAAAATATCACAAGCATATTTCATTGTTTCCCAGTCTGACGTGCTTCCCATTATGACTCCAACTAGTGATTTCATATTAGAATCCCCCCGATTCAAATAAAAAAAGCCTGAAATAGAACAGTTTCTCTTTTTACTATGAGAGAAAGTGCTCTACTCAGGCATACGTATCCCTTGTGAATAGAAAAATACCGAGTGACTTTCCCTCATAGTCTAACGAATAACGGTCGTTAGGTAGAGACTTGCAGGCCATATCCCCGCGATTATATGAGGTCTTATATATTATTCTTTCTATGGCTATATTAACAATATTTCATAAACAATGTCAACAAATAATCGAATGTTTTTTTATTACTCACCAATAACGTTCGTGTTTTAGTTATATTCAAAAGAATTATTGTAACTATATGCAAGAAGGATAAGAAATTAGAATATATATTTCTAGAGATCTATCATACGCACAACGGTCTATATACTAATTCGGCATGCTTGAATATAAAGCATGCCGTTTATATTTATTTTATTTATAATGAGGACAATAATGAAAAAACAACTACGCTCTTCTCATACTTATCCCTTTGAATAGCCTCATTTTCATTCTTTTTCTTCTTTAAGGTTATTAAATGTATGGATTATGACATTTCGTACATAAAAATAGACACAAAAAAACCTAAGTCGAATCGACTTAGGTTTTTGCTTGGCGACGTCCTACTCTCACAGGGACAAGGTCCCAACTACCATCGGCGCTAGAGAGCTTAACTTCCGTGTT
>NZ_MAOE01000053.1 GCF_001884185.1 Bacillus albus | reverse complement strand
TATGGTGGGCCTAAATGGACTCGAACCATCGACCTCACGCTTATCAGGCGTGCGCTCTAACCAGCTGAGCTATAGGCCCATACAAATTGCAGGATTTATTTATATCATATCCTCATTTAAGAGTCAATACTTAATTGAACTCTCAAAACTAAACGAAAACGAAACACGGAAACTTATATTGATGAACAGCGTTCATCAATTCTCCATAGAAAGGAGGTGATCCAGCCGCAC
>NZ_MAOE01000052.1 GCF_001884185.1 Bacillus albus | reverse complement strand
TATCCCCTAAAGAATTTAGGGAACAAGTGGTTTAGGTGTTTTGATTGGTGTCCCATTTTCGGGGGTCACTTCAATTCAAGAGGTGTTTTTTGTTTGAAGACAAGATTTCATTGCCTATAAGAAACAAATTGAAAAGAGATGGAGATGATAGGTATTTAAATAGTCAATAAAATTGACACTGAATATCATTTTCATTTATGATGGAATCGTCGCATGTAATTGGACAGGATTTTGTGAAAAAGTTTACTTTTTTTATTAAAATAATAGATTTCTATTAAGCTGTCACATTCAAGAACTATCACTAAATTTTTTAAGAATTTAAACGTAGGAAAGGGTAACTAACTGTTACGATTTATTTAACCAATTATAACCAAAGTTAATTAAATATATCAGTAAGCCCTGCTAGTCAAGTGATTGGCTAGTAGTGAGGGTTAACTGCGGGCAATCCCTAAAGCTGATTGAACTACAACGTGGCTAGAAATGGTGAGCGTGAATGTTGCGAAAGCAGAAAAAATCAATCAGATGGTGCAAGGTTAAATCCTAAACATTAGAACAATGGGTCTTCCGCATCGAATCATCTAAGTTAAAATTGATAAGATGAACGTTCAACGACTATCTCGTATCACTGACGAGAGTACATCACAAGCCTATGGTGGTGGAAAAATCCTCTATCTCTAAGTAGATAAACATATAGTCTGCGCTCATGTGAAAACATG
>NZ_MAOE01000051.1 GCF_001884185.1 Bacillus albus | reverse complement strand
TCCGGTACAATATCGAACTCATGCCCTAAAGGCTGCCTAATGAAACGACCTGTCTAACTTTATGGGGTCAGTTCAAGTGAGAAGGCCTGTTTTTTATATGTTATTTAGCGAAGACGTGGTTACCGATTACTGCTACTGTTTGACGTGTCGTAATCCATTTGTCTGTTGATGTTTTCGGATTATAGAAATAAAGCCAGTCAGAATGTATTCCATTTGTGGAGATAGCCTCTTCTACTGCCATTTTTGCTTCTGGGCTTGCAGGATGATTAATTCTTCCATCTGTAACAGGAGTAAATGCATAGCCGTGTTTAATAGGTTCATAAATAACACCTGTTATTGTATTTGGAAAACCTTTTGCGTTTACACGATTTAGTATAACCTTTGCTACAGCTACTTTACCTTTATAGGATTCGCCACCTGCTTCAGCGGTAACTAAGCGTGCCATTAAGTCTTTTTCTTTTTCTGAAATGCTTGAGTTAATTTTTAAATGTTGTCCTGTATAAAGTTTGTTTCCGATTGTATTGTTAATTTGTTTTATAGATTGAACGGTAACGTTGTAACGCTTTGCTATCGTTTCTAATGAATCTCCGTGTTGTACTTGATAAATAATTTGTCCAGAAATGTTCGCAGATTGGGCGTTTTGACGAACGGTGATTTCCTTTGAATTCTTGGACCCTGGAATATGTAACTGTTCACCAATAAAAGTTTGATCGTTTCCTTTATTGTTAGCCTGTTTAATGGATTGTATTGAAACCCCGTATTGTTTACTAATGCCCCAAAGTGTATCATTCTTTTTTACTGTATGAATGGTAGATGCTTCAGCTGTACTTTGATGACATACGAATGTAATTGCTGCTGCAGATATAGGGATTATATGTTTTATTTTTAATAATTTCATTGTAAATCCTCCTAGGAAAAATAAGGTCAAACTGTTAAGTAATGTAGTTCAGAATGTCTATACATAATATTGTAATGTAAGTATATTAGCACATGTGAAATAAATAATCATTATAAGTTTCTTATTTATGTGGTGTAGAGTCCGAATATGAAATATTGCATATGAAAATACATTGAAGTTCATATTGCTGATTACTATAATCTATTTAGTAGAAAGGGAATATGTTATATAAATAAAATCATTATATATTAATATAATGATTAAATATTATTAATAAGAGGAGTGATGTAATGAGTATATTTAAAAGAATATCTGTTTCAGCTGTAATCATTTCAACATTTTTAGGAATAGGGGAAACAGTCAATATTGTAAATGCTGATTCTATAGAACAACAGAGTAAATTAGGGATAGAACAAGAAACAGATAAGCAAATCATTGTAAAATTCAGAGCGGATTTGAAATTGCCATATGAAGATGGTATTGAAAAACAAATACAATCTCAAATGAACGATAAAGTACTAGAAGATTTTTTTGCAGAATATCCAGATGTAACATTTAATCGTTTATTCACATCTGTAAGTCCGGAACAAATACAAAACCTTGAAGTGAAAGCACCTAATAATGTATCTACAAGTTTATCAAACTATTATATTCTTCAAAATCAAAATGGTGAGCAGGAAGAAGAACTAGTAGATAAGTTAAAGACATCATCTTTAATAGAAGATGTGTATGTGAAGAAACAAGAAAAAATAACGCCACCGGAAGTACAACCATTAAGTGTATCTTTTAATCCTAATAACAATCCTAGATATAAAAAACAAGGTTACCTTGATGCGGCACCATACGGTATTAATGCGCCTTTTGCCTGGGGAGTCCAAGGTGGTAATGGAAGTGATATAACCTTTGTTGATATGGAATATGGATGGCTATTAAATCATGAGGATTTAGTACATCAAAATATTGAATTAATGTCTGGAAGAAATATAGATCAGCATGTTGGACATGGAACGTCTGTACTAGGGATTGTATCCTCTGAGGATAATGAGGTTGGGAATATTGGGATTGCGCCAAAAGCGAAAGCGAAAGTGATTTCTCAAATAAGAGATAACGGACAGTATAATACAGCTGATGCAATATTAAGTGCTGTAAATCAGTTAGAAGCTGGGGATGTTTTATTATTAGAGGCACAAGCTTCCTTTGATGGATATGGTGATAAATATTTACCTGTTGAAATACAACCAGATATCTTTGATGCGATTCGTGCTGGTACAGATAAAGGTGTTGTCATTATAGAAGCTGGAGCAAATGGGTGGAATGATTTAGATCAATTTAAAGATAGAAATGGTAAACAAGTCTTAAATCGAAATAGTAAAGATTTTAAAGATTCAGGTGCAATTATGGTAGGCGCGGGCTCTTCATCTTTCCCTCATGAGCGTATGTGGTTTTCAAATTATGGAAGTCGGATTGATGTGTACGGTTGGGGAGAAAATGTAGATACAACTACAGCCGAGCAAAGTCGAAGTGCTGTAAATCTTTATACTTCAAGCTTTAGTGGAACATCTAGTGCTTCACCCATTATCGCAGGAGCAGCAACTTTAGTACAAAGCATTGCTAAAGAAAATTTAGGACAACCATATAGACCAAGTGAATTAAGAACGATATTAAGTAACCGTAACACTGGAACGAAATCTAAAGATCCATCTTCAGATAAAATTGGTGTTTTACCAGATTTGAAGTCTATACTAGTAGATTTAGGGTATGAACGAAGAGAAACGAACGGTGGGAATGAGTTACAAGTAACAGAAAATGAACCAAATAATGAACGTAGACAGGCAAATAAAGTCTCCTTTCATACACCAATGAAAGGAAAACTAGATAATCGTGATAAGGTGGATGTATTTACTTTCCAAATTGACTCACCAGAAAATATTAATATTTCTTTATTAAATGAACAAAACATTGGAATGACATGGGTACTTCATCATGAATCAGATTTAAACAACTATGTAGCATATGGTGAAAATGAAGGGGGTGTAGTTAAAGGAACTTATAATGCAAAGCCAGGTAAATATTATTTATATGTCTATAAGTATGAGAATAAAGATGGTTCATATGTATTGGACATAAAATAAACGAAAGGAACTTCAGATGAAGTTCCTTTAAATGTTTCTAATTTAGTATATGTGAATGATTTTTTAACTTTACTTCTATGCAATATTTCATACTTATGAAATGATATTTATTTTTTACTCACCAGATTATATTATATTCAATAAGTTTGATATAAAACAAAAAAAGGAGGAATAATAATGAGCAGTAAGAAATTTATTTTGAAATTATTCATATGCAGTACGATATTTATCACATTTGTATTTGGTTTACATGATAAGCAAGTAGTTGCAGCTAGCTCTGTTAATGAGCTTGAAAATTGGTCAAAATGGATGCAACCTATATCTGATAATATCCCGTTAGCACGAATTTCAATTCCAGGAACACATGATAGTGGGACGTTCAAGTTGCAAAATCCGATTAAGCAAGTATGGGGAATGACGCAAGAATATGATTTTCGTTACCAAATGGATCATGGAGCTCGTATTTTTGATATAAGAGGACGTTTAACAGATGATAATACGATAGTTCTTCATCATGGGCCATTATATCTTTATGTAACATTGCATGAATTCATAAGCGAAGCGAAACAATTTTTAAAAGATAATCCAAGTGAAACGATTATTATGTCTTTAAAAAAAGAGTATGAGGATATGAAAGGAGCAGAAGGTTCCTTTAGTAATACGTTTGAAAAAAATTATTTTGTTGATCCTATCTTTTTAAAAACAGAAGGAAATATAAAACTTGGAGATGCTCGTGGGAAAATTGTGCTGTTAAAAAGGTATAGTAGTAATGAAACAGGAGGATATAATAATTTTTATTGGCCAGATAATGAGACATTTACGACAACTGTAAATCAAAATGTAAATGTAACAGTGCAAGATAAATATAAAGTGAGTTATGATGAGAAAGTAAAATCTATTAAAGATACGATCAATGACACGATGAATAATAGTGAGGATTTACATCATCTATATATTAATTTTACAAGTTTGTCTTCTGGTGGTACAGCATGGAATAGTCCATATTACTACGCCTCTTACATAAATCCTGAAATTGCAAACTATATAAAACAAAAGAATCCTACAAGAGTAGGTTGGATCATTCAAGATTATATAAATGAAAAGTGGTCACCATTACTGTATCAAGAAGTTATAAGAGCGAATGAGTCACTTATAAAAGAATAAAGATGATGAGAGTAAGAAGCGATAAAATACGTCGCTTCTTTTTGTTTTCCAAAAACCAACATTGAATATCATACTTTCGTGATAGAAAAAAATAAAAACATACGATATAATCATACATATAAAATTTGTACCCATAAATTTTATATGTATGAATGAATTCTATTTGTTGTAATGAAATGGAGGTATATACTATGAAGTTTTCACATGATTTTTTATTCGGAGCTGCTTCAGCTTCTTACCAAGTAGAAGGTGCATGGAATGAAGATGGAAAAGGTGTTACGAATTGGGATGAGTTTTCAAAAATTCCTGGCAAAACATACAATGGAACAAATGGTGATGTAGCTGTTGATCATTATCATCGATATAAGGAAGATGTTTGCTTAATGGCTGAAATGGGGTTAGAATCGTATCGTTTTTCTATTTCTTGGGCGAGAATATTGCCGACTGGAGATGGAGAGGTGAATGAAAAAGGAATCGAATTTTATAACAGCTTAATTGATGAATGTTTAAAATATGGGATCGTACCGTTTGTCACTTTATATCATTGGGATTTACCATTAGCGTTAGAAAAAGATGGTGGATGGACGAATAAACGAACAGCAGAAGCTTTCGTGAAATACGCAGAAATTTGTTTTAAGGCATTTGGTGATAGAGTTAAACATTGGATTACTTTTAATGAGACAGTAATGTTTTGTGGATTAGGTTATTTAAAAGGTGCACATCCACCAGGAATACAAAATGATGTTCCAAAGTATTTTCAAGCGACGCATTATGTATTTTATGCGCATGCGAAAACAGTTGCGGTGTACAAACAGCTGAAACAATATGGGGAAATTGGTATTACTCATGTTTTCTTACCTGCTTATAGTGTGGATGGTCAAAAAGAAAATATACTGGCAGCAAAGCATGCGAATGAATATGAAACGTATTGGTATTATGATCCAGTTTTAAAAGGTGAGTATCCGTCTTATGTTGTACAACAATTAAAGAAAAAAGGATGGACTCCTAATTGGACGGTTGAAGAATTAGAAATCATTAAACAAAATGCTGAAAAGAATGATTTTATTGGATTAAATTATTATCAACCAATACGAGTAGAAAGATACGATATGGATATAAATGGCGGGGAGCATTCTCGAGAAAACTCAACACTTGCTCCAGGTAATCCTTCTTTTGATGGTTTTTATCGAACAGTTAAAATGGATGATAAAACATATACGAAATGGGGATGGGAAATATCTCCCGAAGGTTTCTTAGATGGATTACATATGTTGAAAGAGCGTTACGGTGATATAAAGATGTATGTAACGGAAAATGGACTTGGTGATGAAGATCCAATCATTGATGGAGAAATTGTAGATGTTTCGAGAATTAAATTTATTGAAGAGCATTTAAAAGTAATAAAGCGTGCAATTGAAGAGGGGGTCAATTTAAAAGGTTATTATGCATGGTCAGTGATTGACCTTTTAAGTTGGTTAAATGGATACAAAAAGCAATATGGCTTTATTTTTGTCGATCATAATGATAACTTAAAACGTAAGAAGAAACTGTCGTTTCATTGGTATAAACATGTGATCGAAACGAGAGGAGAAGAGTTATAATAGATAAAAGAGTATTTTAGGAGAAAGTGTATGAGTGCAAAGTATAAACAGATTGCAGATGTGTTAGAGCAAAATATTCGAGACGGGCTTTTTAATGAAACGAAAAAACTACCTACAGAAGAAGCGTTAATGAATCGATTTGAAGTAAGCCGTAATACGATACGTAAAGTAATTAGTCAGCTTGTAAATAGAGGCTATATTTTTCAAGTGCAAGGTAGTGGTATGTTTTTACGCGAAACTTCTGTAACAGATTATATTAATTTAGGAAGTTTACGTGGATTAACGAAAAATCTCGTTTCGCAAAATATTGAAACGAAAGTGCTAAAGCTTGAAGTAATAGATGCGGATGAAGAGATCGCAAAGCGGATGCAATGTGAAGCCGGAACTAGGATATATTTTTTGAAGCGTTTAAGAATTGTAGATGGAAAACCGTTCTCTATTGAAATAAGTTATTTCAAAAAGGATATTATTCCATATTTGAATGAAGAAATAGCATTAAGCTCTGTATACAGTTATTTTATTGAAGATTTACGATTAAACATAGGTTTTGCCGATAAAGTAATTAGTTGTGAAAAAGTAAATAAAGAAAATGCAAAGCTTTTAGAATTAAATGAAGGTGATCCGGCGCTTCTTATTGAAAATACAGTGTATCTTGTAAATGGAACAATTTTCGAGTTATCTCAATCGATGTTTCATTATGAAAAGGCTAAACTTTTAAATCGAATTAATTTCAAATGAAAATTAGCTTAAATAAACCTGCGAAAAAACAACTGATCATAAGTGATCAGTTGTTTTTTATTATTAAAGTGGATGAGCAAAAAAACATAAAAGTGGTTGGTCCGTTTTTTACAAACATCTATTATGATAAGAAAAGAAAGGTAGTATGTTATTAACGTTTTAAAAGGGAAGTTCTTAATTAAAATAGACTGGCCTTAGAGAGGTGAATATACAATGAGCTTTGCGATTTCACTAGTCGTTATTATTGTAATTGTATCGCTGTTTGGGACCGTACTAGTTGCACGAAATGTGGAGGAGAATTACGGAAAGTCTACAAAGAGAAATGTGAAAAACTTATCAACTATTTATATTATCCTTCTTTTTGTACTACTTGTTGGAGTAACGTGGTATGCGGTAGTGATTTGATAGAAAAGACTAATATCGAAAGTGATGGAGGAGTATTGTTTTGATAAAAAATGAACGTCACGTTTTAATTGTTTTTCCGCATCCAGATGATGAGTCATATTGCGTGGCGGGTACAATCTTAGCTTATGCGCAGCGAAATGTTCCCCTTACCTATGTTTGCTTAACGTTAGGTGAAATGGGGAGAGCGATGGGAAATCCTCCTTTTGCAACACGTGAATCATTATATGCTATAAGAGAGAAAGAACTAAAGAGAGCTACAAATATTTTAGGTATTAAAGATTTACGTATGATGGGATATCGTGATAAAACTCTTGAATTTGAAACTCCTGGAGAGTTAAGACGTGTAATACAAAAATGTGTGGAAGAATTGAATCCGTCGTTGGTTATTTCTTTTTATCCGGGATATGCAGTTCATCCAGATCATGATGCAACAGGAGAAGCGGTGGCTGAGGCGTTAGCCACTATTCCTGAAAATAAAAGGCCAACATTTTATGCGGTAGCTTTTTCAAATAATCATGAAGCGGAAATAGGTCCGCCACATTTAAAAAATGAAGTGAAAGAATATGTATTTTGAATATAAGAATCGAAAGGTTTTTTACAATATAGAAGGATCGGGTCCTGTCATATTGTTTTTACACGGCCTTGGAGGAAACACAAATAATTGGTTATATCAAAGGCAATATTTTAAGAAAAAATGGACAGTAATTTCTCTTGATTTACCGGGGCATGGGAAATCAGAAGGGTTGGAAATCCCTTTTAAAGAATACGCAAATGTTTTGTATGAGTTATGCGATTATTTAAGGCTACAAAAAGTAGTCATTTGCGGTCTTTCAAAAGGAGCTAGAGTTGGTATCGATTTTGCTATTCAATATCCAGACTTTGTTTCTAGCTTAATTATTGTAAATGCATTTCCCTATTTGGAGCCTGAAGATCGAAAGAAACGGCTTGAAATATATGATTTACTTAGCTTACATGATAACGGAGAAACATGGGCGGATACATTGTTGCAGGCGATGGGAGTAGCAAATAATGAAGTAATTGTCAGGGGATTTTATCAATCTTTACAGTTTATTAATCCGGTGCATATTCAAAGATTATTTGCTGAATTAGTAGATTATGATCAAAGACCGTTTCTTTCAAATATTATATGTCCTGTTTTAATTATAAGAGGGAGAAATGATGATTTTGTACCAGAAAAATATGTAAGAGAGTTTGAAAAACATTTAAAAAATATAACTTTCATTGAATTTAAAAATAGCGGGCACTTACCTTATTTAGAGCAGCCAACTGGCTTTAATGTGACGGTAGAAACATTTTTAGATTGTGCGCCTAATTAATACTATTATTACAGTCAATACTGTTATTAGTGAGTAAAATATAGTTCGTTTTGAGAGGAGGCAACTATATGGAATGGAAACCAAATCGTGCAGACAAGACGCCTGTATATAAACAAATAGCGGATTATATTGAAAGAGGTATTTCTTCAGGTGAGTTTCCTTCTGACAGTAAGTTACCTTCTGAGCGTATGTTAGCAAAAGAATTACAGGTGAATAGGAGTACGATAGTAGCTGCATATGAAGAATTAAAATCACTTGGGGTAGTAGAACGGCAAAAAGGAAGCGGAACACGGGTGAATACAGACATATGGGGTGTTTCACATAAACGAATACCGAACTGGGGTAGGTACGTTGAGGATGGATCGTTCTTACCTAATGTACCACTCGTTCAACAAATTAGAACGGAAACACAAAAAGACGACTTAATTAATTTAGCGAGTGGTGAATTGTCACCAGAATTAATTCCGAGTGATAGATTCCGAACGATTTTGTCGGAGAAAACATTTATGGAAAACCTCGGTTATGACCATCCACTTGGGAATGAAATGTTGAGAAAAACAATTGCAGCACATGTTCAGCAATATAAACAAATTGAAGCAGATTCGAATTCTATCCTTATTACATCTGGCGCACAACAGGCACTTAATCTTATCGTTCAATGCTTATTAAAACCAGGAGATGCGATTGCAATTGAGGACCCTTCCTATTGTTTTTCATTGCCGATGTTTAAATCTGCTGGCTTAAAAATATTCCATCTACCTGTTGATCAGCATGGAATGAATCCAGATGACTTAATTGATTTGCATAAAAAGCATCGTATTCGCATGGTATTTTTGAATCCAGATTATCAAAATCCAACGGGAACTGTGCTGTCATTAGCAAGGCGTAAAAAGATTTTAGAACTGTCTTCTGAATTTGGTATACCGATTGTAGAAGATGATCCGTATAGTTTAACTTCATTTAATGGAGAAGTGAATCCTACATTAAAATCAATGGATCAAAACGGGAATGTTCTTTATATAAGTTCATTATCAAAAATTGTTGCATCAGGATTACGTATTGGCTGGGTAATTGGTCCTACGCGTGTAATAGAACGTTTAGCGGATGCGAAGCAGCAAGTTGATTTTGGTCATAGTGTATTTACACAGTGGGTGGCAAATCAGTTTTTAGAATCAGAAGATTTTCATGCACATATTACAATGCTCCGTAGGCAATTGAAAGAAAGAAGAGATGTGTTAATTAGAAAGCTTGGAGAAATATTAGGGGAACAGGTTGAATTTTTTGTTCCAGAGGGTGGAATACATTTATGGTGCAAAGTGCAAGGAACGTTTGATGAATATCATTTATTAGGTGAATCTATACGAAATGGTGTAGCGTTTGTCCCAGGAAGTGTTTTAGGTACTACAAGTGAATATATTCGTTTTACTTTTGGGAGAGTAGATGTCGAACAAATTCAACTGGGAATTACGAGATTTGCGGAAACGTTAAATGAGATCTCATAATAGTGGTGCGTAATATTGAAATGAGGGAGAGAAATGAAGTACGTGACGCTTTTACTGCAAGTAGGCGTGCTATATGTATTTAGCGTAGTTGGTACGTGGATTCAGGGAGTATTCCATCTATCAATGCCAGGAAGTTTAATTGGGATGTTAATGCTGTTTCTGCTCCTTTCTACTCGTATTTTACCATTAAAGTGGTTTGAGGAAGGTGCGGAAAAGTTACTCATATTTTTACCGTTATTTCTAATTCCTTCGACAACAGGGCTGATGGAATTCGGGTCTTTTCTTTTCGGTAAGGGGAGTATTATATTCCTGTTAGTAGTTGCAAGTACGGTAGTAACTTTAATTGTTTCAGGATATATAAGTCAATTATTAGTAACATCAAAAAAATAAGATCGACAAGGTGCACGATGCAAATGGTCTTAATTATTATTACTGTAGTAATGTATGTATTGGCGACAAAGTTATATAAAAAAATTCCGTTTCCATTTATGTTACCGGTGTTAACAGTTACAGCGAGTATGATTTGCTTATTTTTAATTTTTGATATTTCTCATCATGAATATAGGGAAAATGGGGGAGATATTCTTTCCGGCTTAGTAAGTCCTGCAATTGTAGCGTTAGCGATACCTTTATTTAAAGAGCGAAACATACTTATGAAAAACTTTTTGTCGATACTTATTGGCGTAGCAGTAGGTATAGTGGCTTTAACGAGTATGAATGTAGTGATTGGCGGGATGTTAAATATAGATAAGGAACTCATAGTAACGACACTGCCGCAATTAGCGACGATGCCTATCGCCATATCATTAGCGGATCAAATTGGTGGTATTACATCCATGACTTCTAGTTTTGTAGTTGTTGCAGGAATAACAGGTGCTATGATCGGACCGGCAGTACTTAAATTTTTCCGAATAACAAGTACGATTGGAAAAGGAGTAGGGATGGGCTGCGCATCACATATTATCGGTGTGAGTCGTCTCGTGAAGGAAGGCGAGAAAGAAGCGACAATCGGTTCGGTGACGATGATTGTAACTGGAATACTTATTAGTATATTCATACCGTATGGAACGAAATTTATATTTTAAATTATAATGGAGATGATGAAAATGACAACATGGTTTATAGTTACATTATTTATTTTTGGAGCTATTAAAGTATTAGTTTCTAGTATGCCAACTTCTGTTGTAGAATCAATTATTAGTAGATTTGAATTACATCAAAAACTTGAGGAAGAGAATACCTCTATATCGATAGATGGAAAGAATATAGAGGGAGAAATGAAACGACAAGTTATTCATGAATTTAATGAAGCTTTATTTTTAGATAAACATTATTTCCCGCCGCACGGGGAAGGAACACCAATCGTTATTAACACGAAGAAAGGGAATAAAGAGATTAGGTTTTCTCTATATAGCCATGAGGAACATGTTGATGTAATTAAGCAATATAAGAAGAAAATCGTTGCCTATCGCTTACGTTCAAAAAGGCTTCAAAATCCCGCATCATTAGCAATAACTGAAGATTATGCTTGAGAAGAGATCGTTGTAAAAACGGTCTCTTTATTATAGGGAGAATCTATATAATTATTAAATTTTTTATTCATATCGTAGTCCATTTGAAAGGGTATCAATAGCTTTCCAATCGTCAACAACAATTTGTTTATTATTTTTATGAATTATATTGTTAGCTATTAGTTTTTCAATGACTCGATTAAGATGACGGGTAGTTGTCCCAATTAATGAGGCGATTTCATGATGATCTTTAGTATGAATTTCGCGCCCAAATAAATGAGATGGATTTCGGGCTGTACATAAATAACTAGCAAAGCGTGTTTCCACAGGAGCTAGTAAATTGATACGTGAAGCCGTTGTGCAGGTTTGTAGTTTATAAGTGACGTGATGAATGAGCTCTTGAAGGAAGACTACATCGTGTAATAAGTAATTTGTTACATAATTTTTATCAATAAAAAGAAAATCAGTCTGTAGTTCGGAGGTTACATGAGATTGTATATCTACGGACTGAATTAATTCAATATCTCCCATGATAGAAACGGCAGAACAAAATCTTAGTAATAATGCTTTACCTGTAATTACACTTGAGGTTATTTTTGTACGCCCCGACATTTGAATATATAGGCCATCAATCGTTTCGCCTTCGTGTAATACAGCTTCTTTCGCTTCATATCTACGGATTTCAAATGGATGATTGAATTGTTGGAATAGCTTCTTTATGTACGCGTTATTTAAGTAGCTTAATAATAAGGTATTATCTACAATGTTTTGCATAATGTTTCTCCTTTTGGGACATCTGTCCTGTCTATTATAAAATAATTCATATACATTAAAAAGAAAGGAGTGATGTATATGAAATTTATTTTTGATATTGACGGTACTATTTGTTTTAAAGGGAACGCAGTAACAAAAGGGATAATTCAGGCACTAGACGTATGTCAAAGTAGAGGGCATGAGATTATATTTGCATCAGCTAGACCGATTAGGGACTTATTACCGGTGCTACCAAATCATATGCATCATTATTCAATGATTGGTGGGAATGGTGCATTTATTGCAAAGGGAAAGGAGACTATTGAAGTTATAACGTTTGATCTTGGAACGGTAAGTGCTATACATTCAATAATAGAGAAGCATAGCCTTTCATATTTGATAGATAGTCATTGGAATTATTCTTATACGGGAAGCGAGAATCACCCTATTTACAAAAACATAGATCCTAATCAATTGGCTAATAATGTACATATTGATGAAATTAAGGAAGTAGTAAAGGTGGTATTATTTCCTGATAATGCTCAAAAAGAAGAAATTATGAATAAGTTGAAAGAACTTCCTATACGTATTTATGAACATGATAATGAGGGAATCGTGGATATAAGCCCTGAAAATATTGATAAATGGATGGGGTTACAACGATTAGGTATAAAAGAGAAGGAATTCGTAGTGTTTGGTAATGATTTAAACGATTTATCAATGTTTATACATGCTAAGGAAAGTATTTGTGTTGGGAGTCATGAAGTATTAGTGGGTCATGCATCCACATGTTTAAAAATAGATGAACAAAGTATTGTTAATAAAATAATTGAGTTATCCGATTTATATGCGTAATGGTATATATGTGAAACATAATAAAAAAGAGTACTCAAAGGTTTGCTAGCTTTTAGTACTCTTTTTTATTAATCATGAAATGATATACTTTCCAAATAAAAGAAAAGAAAATCATATAGCCAAATAAAGAATATGTATGATTCCAATCCAAGCTATGAATAAATAAACCAAATCTTTCAGCAACCTGTTCAAAAATGCTAGCACAAATACCTATTAAAATAATAAATAAAATTCTAGAAACTGTAGATAATGTTTTTGAAATTTGTATGAAAATGGTTGTTAAAATTGGTAGTACAAACAAAGTAAAGACGATGTTAACTGAAAATATAGAGGAAAATGGTCTAACTGGAAAGGAATATATTTGTTTCGCAACAAAGAAAGCATCTAGGCAAGTTCCGATAATAGAAGAGAGTAATATTGTAACTGCTAATGCTAGAAATTTATTCTTCTTCTCGAAGGAGGACGTTTTTCTTTGCAAGAATGGCGAGTTCAATTTTTTCGAGTGTTTTACAGTAGTCTTCTGTAATTTGTCCATTTATATTTTCCTCCTTATCTACTAAGTAATTTACAACTTGCCAGTCCGTAAACCAATCTTCATTGTCAACTTCTTCATGCTTCATATCTCGCCATGCATAGATGAGTGCAGGACTGTATATACGATAAGCGCCACTACGCAACTGGCATTTCTTTATTCGACGCTTATAAAACTCACGGGAAAAAGATTCATTGACACTTGAAAATAAATGAGGCCAGTAATCTTTCCTTGACCCTGTATGCGGATGGTGCTGGGCCCAGCTTATTATTTGAGATAAAACATGTGTGTCTCGAAATAATAATGAATACAACCTTTTTCCAATTAAGATTCGTTCGTGTAAGGAAGTGAAATGTTTCATTGTATCACCAAATAGTAATACTTTGTGTTTCTTATCATTTTCGTAGAATGGGAAAAGAATATGATTAAATTGAAAGAAATCAAAGAGTTTAAATCCAATACTATTAAGTACAGTCTTTTTAAATTGTATATTTTGAATCACTCTTTTTTCTAAGTAGTTTTGTTCATTAATAATAGTTGCAATGGCTAATGTTTTTTTGTTACCTGTTTTCCAAAAATCGTTCCACATCGTTTCCATAAATGTAGAAACATTTAGGTGAGGGAGAAGGTGAAATAGCTTTTGTGCTCTTTTTACACTTTGTTCATAAAGCAGAAATTGAGGATATACATCTTGGAAAATAAGCCAATTCCCTCTTTCTAAAAAAGAAAAAAATGTGATTTGCTCTTTTTCTGATAAAATTTTCGTATATAAATCGCCCTTCAAATCAGTCATATTCCAACCGCCGTTACGTGATACCATATGCCCAAGTAGTGCCCAATGTATTTCTGGATATTGAATGTAAAATTGGTAGTATGCGCGTGTTCTTGTCACATTATTTTTATTTAGCTGTTCTGTTTGTATTTTTATGTTGTTGATGATGAGTTGCTCTTCTTTCGTTAATTTATACATTGTGCCAGAATGAATGAGCTTGCTTTTTTGTTTCAATTCATTTTTTACATCGAATAGGGAGAGAGGCAGGGCTTGGGAAGGTCCGTTATATGTATGATTTGAATTACTTCGGTACATTCCATTACCTCCCTTTTTCATAAAATTAAACAGGATTACTGGCTATGAATCATTCTATTTATTTTATTACAAGTATAAGAAATAAATGAGCAGTGTTTTTTACAAGGATTTAGTTATCATGCAAAAAGTATAAAAAATCTTACTGTTGTAAGGTGAAATAAAAAACAGAAACTATGTTTAATAGTTTCTGTTTTTTATTTTTGTCAATTAAATGTAACAAACGATGATTATGATTTAAATCAATTGAAAATAATTCAATAAATTTTATGGTGTGGTAGGAGGAAAAGAAATGCTAAATAAAATAATTTTAATTACTGGTGGTACAGGTTCGTGGGGACATGAACTTATAAAACAACTATTAGAAAAATCACCGAAAGAAATTAGGATTTTTTCAAGAAATGAAACGATTCAGTTTGAAATGCAGCAACAGTTTATAAATGATGATAGATTAAAATTTATTATTGGAGATATTCGTGATAAAGATCAACTAGCATATGCTTGCCAAGGTGTACATTATGTATTCCATCTTGCAGCTTTAAAACATGTTCCAGTATGTGAGTATTATCCTTATGAAGCTATAAAAACCAATATAAATGGTACGCAAAATGTAATTGAAGCATCTATACAGATGCAAGTTGAGAAAGTTATATATGTTTCAACGGATAAAGCAGCTGACCCATCAAATACGTATGGGATGACAAAAGCAATTGGTGAGAAGTTAATGGTTCATGCGAATAGGCAAACGAAGAAAACAAAATTCATTTGTGTCCGTGGTGGAAATGTTTTGGGGACGAGCGGAAGCGTGGTACCACTTTTTAAAAAACAAATCAAAAAATCTTCACAAGTAGGGATTACCGATGCAAATATGACTCGATTTTTCTTAACGATTGAAGATGCTGTTGGATTGTTATTTAAAGCCTTATATCAGGGGAGAGGTGGAGAAATCTTTGTTATGAAAATGCCGGCATGTAAAATAACAGATTTAGCAGAAGTGTTAATTGAAGATTCGAAAAAGGGAAACGTGAAGGTAAAAGAAGTAGGGATAAGACCAGGGGAAAAATTAAGTGAAATGCTTTTATCTGAGGTAGAGAGTAAAACAAGTATAAGTTTTGATCAAAATTATTTTGTGGTACTACCGACTATTCCTATAGAAGGGCTTCAAGAATATTATGCTAGCTATCCGCTTGTGGATGTGAAGAATTTTAGTTCTCAACAAGACTTACTTGCAAAACATGAGGTGAAACAAATGTTATTAAAAGGAGGGTTTTTACGATGAAAAAAAATGCGAGCCTTTTAATAACTGGTGCAAATGGTTTCACAGGACGCCATGCTTGCCAATATTTTTTAGAGCAGGGCTTTCATGTAATTCCTATGTTTCAAAATCGTACACATAGAGAAAGCATTGGGAATGGTATTACTTGTAATTTAACTAATAAGAGCGAAGTAATGAGGGTAATGAAACAAATAAAGCCAGATTATGTATTGCATTTAGCAGGAAGGAATTCGGTCATAGAGTCTTGGACAGCTGCTCTTGAATATGTAGAGGTTAATGTAATAGGAACATTATATTTATTAGAAGCAATTAAGCAAGAAGCACCTCATTGTAGAACATTGGTTATAGGATCTGCTTTGCAGGCAGATTGTATGAGCAACATAAAAATTTCAAATCCATATAGTTTAAGTAAAACGATGCAAGTCATTATTGCAGAGGCGTGGAGTGAATTAATGAATTCAAATATTATCATTGCAAAGCCCACGAATTTAATTGGTCCAGGAATATCGAATGGCATTTGTTCGATTCTCGCAAAAAAAATGATAGATATAGAATCAGGTAGAAGTAAAGCTGTTATTAAAGTAAACAGTTTAAAAGATAGTAGGGATTTTTTAGATGTACGTGATGCGGTTAAAGCGTATCATGTGTTATTACGAGAGGGGATAAATGGAAAACAATATAATATTGGTTCAGGAGTGAAACGATCTTTATTAGATGTACTAGAACAATATAAGGAATTAACACGATTGAATTTTTTTATAGATGAAACAGAGAAAAGTGGGAGCGACTCAAATGAGAGTTTAGTAATAGAGGATATAAGAAGGTTAGGGTGGATCCCAGAAATTCAATTTCATCAATCATTAAAAGATGTACTTGAGTATGTGAAGTGCAGTGACATTTGCATTCAATGAAAAATAAAAAGGGTGTAAGAAATATATGAATGGCTATAAAACAATAGATAATCAAAATACGCTAGTTCTTTTAATTGTTGATATGCTGGACTGGAAAAATGAAGAAGAGCATGTTTTGCGTATCTATGAGGCGATAAATAAATGTCGGGCTTATGTGGAAGGAAAAAAGGATGATAGGAAAAATATAGTAATAGATACGGGAACTAGGCTTGTAATCCAAGTCTTTGCTCAGTATGAATGTAGTGAGTATGGAAATGATTTTTATGATCTCATTAAAGACTTTTTGCAAGATATAGGATTTGAATTAAATGTTTATATAAATAATAGTAAGTTTACTTACATTTAATAGATTAGTATAAAACAAGATTTTTAATGATAAAGGTGGATATAAATTATGAATAAAAAGATTCTCTTTACTGGGGGCGGTACAGCCGGACATGTAATGATTAATATGGTATTGATTCCTAAATTCATGGAAAAAGGATGGGGAGTTGAGTATATTGGATCTCAAAATGGAATTGAAAAACTATTAGTTCAAAATGTTAAATACAATAGTATTTCAACGGGGAAGCTTAGGAGATATTGGGATTGGGAGAACTTTAAAGATCCTTTTAAAATAATAAAAGGTTGCATACAAAGTTATAAATTAATGAAACGGATAAAACCAGATGTTATTTTTTCGGCAGGAGGATTTGTTTCCGTTCCTGTAGTAATAGGAGCGTGGATGAATAAAGTACCCGTAATAATACGTGAACCGGACAGTACGTTAGGATTAGCAAATAAAATAGCATTACCATTTACTACAAAACTATGCACAACATTTCCTCAGACAGGAGAAAATGTAAGTAATGAGAAAAAGGTTTATGTAGGACCAATTGTAAGAGAAGAAATTGAGAGGGGCAACGTATTGCGGGGAAGAAGCTATTGTAAATTTCAGCAAGATAAACCAGTATTGTTAATTATGGGTGGGAGTCAAGGTGCTCAATGGATAAATGATATGGTAAGGGGAAGTTTGGAAACATTACTATTAAATTTTAATATTGTTCATATGTGCGGTAAAGGGAAGGTCGATTCATCTATTGGCATGGAGGGCTATATACAATTTGAATATATAGGGGAAGAGTTGCCGCATATACTAAATATGGCGAGTGTTGTAGTTTCGAGAGCGGGTTCTACGGCTATCTTTGAATTGCTATTCTTGAAGAAACCGATGTTGCTTATCCCGTTAACTAACAGTTCCAGTAGGGGAGATCAAGTTTTAAATGCTGAATATTTTTCTCGACAAGGATATGCAGAAGTTATATTCCAAGACAAAGTAAGTACGAATGCATTCATACATGCAGTAAATAAGTTGAATACAAATAAGGAGAGATACATTCAAAACATGAATGGCTATACGAAAACAAATGATGAGGGAATTCATCAATTAATAGATATAATAAATGAAGTGGTGAAGTAATAGAAATTTAAATAGAAAAAACAAAAGGAAAGAAGGTATCTTCTTTCCTTTTTACTATGGTTGTTCAAATTCATTATTACTTATCCCGATTAACTATGTACTATGGGTGAATCCCACTTTTTAATAGCTCAGTAAATGCATTAATATGAATAGGTTTACTATAATAGTAACCTTGAATAAACTGACATTTGTTTTTTTGAAGGAAAGTTACGTGTTCTTTCGTTTCTACCCCTTCAGCAATGACAGACATTTCTAATGTATGTGCCAATGTGATAATTGTTTTAATAATTTCCATTCCATCTTCGCACGTTTCAGACATTGTAATAAACTCCCTTGGGATTTTTAACGTGTCTATTGGATATAAAGGTAAATACGCTAGCGAAGAATAGCCTGTACCAAAGTCGTCGATTGAAATGTGAACGCCTAAACTCTTTAATGTGCGCAATTTTATCAATGTTTCTCGCTCATCCATCATGGCAATTCGCTCTGTTAATTCCAGATCAAGAGAACTAGCTGGTAAGCCTGTATGTGCTAATGTAGCGGAAATAGACTTTACAAAATCTTCTTGTTCAAATTCTTTAGCAGATAAATTTACGCCTATTTTTAAATGAGAATATCCGAGTGAGTGCCAACGTTTCATTTGCTCACAGGCTTGCTGCAATGTCCATTTTCCTATTGGAATAATTTGTAGTGTTTCTTCTGCAATCGGAATAAACTCGTATGGAGAAATAACGCCTAATTCAGGATGATTCCACCTGATTAGAGCTTCTGCACCGATAATTTTATTAGATTCACTATCAACTTGAGGTTGATACAATAGGAACAATTCTTCATTTTGTATTGCATTGGGTAAATCTTTTTCTAATCGTAATCGTCTTTCAATTTTCTTAGCGATAACATCATCATAAATAGAGACAGAGTTAAGTTCTTTTGCTTTCGCATCATACATGGCAACATTAGCGTTTTTTAGAAGTGTAGCGGTATCGATTCCGGAATGTGGATAAATAGCGATGCCGATACTAAGTGATAAAGTTAATGTATGCTCATGTATGACAAACGGTTTTTCTATGCTTTCAAATAATTGGTTACATAACTCGAATAAGGAATCTTCATCAGTATAATTTTCAATTAAGATAGTAAACTCATCACCACCGATTCTTGACAGATAAGTATGTGATGGAAGACAGGATTGGAATCGCTTTGCTACTTCTTCTAATATGTAATCTCCTGACGAATGTCCAAGTGTATCGTTAATTGCTTTAAAGCGATCTAAATCTAAGTATAATAATGCGAACTCACTGTCTGTTGTTTTCGCATTTTTGATAACCCTTTTTAATTTCTTATGGAAAAAGGCACGGTTCCCAATTTTCGTTACAGTATCATGGAATGCTAAATATTTTATTTCTTCTTGTTGTTTTTTTAGTGCAGTAATATCTTTCACCATAATATAACTTCCTGAAATTTGTCCGTCTATCATGATAGGAACGATGGTAACATATAAAAAATAAGTAAAGCCATCTTTATATTGAGAACTAAGTTGTAAGGATGCCGATTCTTGTTGTTTCACTTTTTCTAATGCAGATGCTAGTTTATGTTTATCTTCTTCTAAAATAATCGAAAAACAAGTTTCACCGAGTAACTCATTCGTTGGTGCTCCCAGTAACATACTTCCGGCTTTATTTACATTTAAGAAGATTCCATTTAAATCAATTGTAAAAATAGGGTCAGGATGATATTCATATAGTGATTTGAATTTTTGTTGTTTTTGAGATAGAGCCTCTGATTTATAAACTAAATCAGAAGTTCGTAAAGTCACTTTTTCTTCTAGTTGAGCATTAAATGCCTGTAAACGTTTTGTTAGGGAATTGTTTTGCATACGTACAATAGAATGACGAATGAGTACGAAAATAAAAGTCATACAATTTCCTGTAATGAGAGTTGAAGATGCTGTTTGTTCTTTTAATGTAAACCCGATTAGTATCGCAACAGCAAGATAGGGAAATACAACTAAAGCCTTTTTACCTATTATAGGGTTTACAATGAAATAATTTTTATGGCTATTATGGTCTTCTGAAATAGATCCAGCTATTGCCATAAGTAATATAGGTATTCTATATAAAAGACGTAATAATGTTATCGTTTCAGTCGATAAATGATTATTTAAGTAAAAATAAATATAGTTAAAAGTTGCAGAACTTATTAAGACAAAAATAAAGATATAAATTTTCCGTTTGGAATTAAAAATTGTTGGACGGAAAAAAAGACTAACACCTAGTAGAAGAAATAATAAATCTGCAATTGGATATAGAAATGAAAGGAAAACATCTCCTAGTGAAAGAGAGAATATATGTAAATTTGGTTGATTAAATAAATACCACTCCAATGTGAATATGGAAGTAAGTACGATGCATATATCACAAATAAAGAACGCTTTTTCCCATTTATCACATTCTTTTAAGATTTTATAGCAGAAAGCGATAAGACAGAAGAATAGAAAAAACATATAAAATACATCAGAAATAGTAAATTGATGTATTGGAATTTCGAAGAAGCTATCTTGATATGTATATACTATTTTCCCTAATAAAAAGCTACCGATTGCTATTGTGATACATATCCAAAACGGATTTGAACTAACTTTTTTAGAATATATAGAGTAAATGAGTGATACAAATGTAATGGCTTCAACGATAAGTGAAGCGAAGCGTACATCAGAATTTGAAAAATGAGTAGGGAACAGATAAAAAAATATAAAATAGATGGAATAGCATATCAATGTCGCAATTAATATACATAGTTGTAAATTTTTATTTAATTTCAATAAAATCACCTTCTTTAATTATGAACTTTATTCGTAATATCTATACATAATAATATTATTTAAGAATTGTATCAGATTTCCTTATGAAAATCATGTTTATAAGGAAAATGTTAAAAAGTTAAATAATTCTTATAATTAAAAAAGTATCGTTTTTAATAATGTGTACTTCATCAAAATTTTAAATGGGAATTGTATATTTAATCATCTTTTGAATTCTATAGGTTTTTTAATAGTTCGCAAGTACATATGCATAATTGCATAAAGATAATACATTCAATTTTATATAAAATGTTTTCATTATAAAGTATGAACTAAACTTTTGTATGTATTTATTCTCATACTAATGAGGGATTTCAAAAAGATGTTGCGTATATACAATAATACGTAAGCATGTATAAAATTTTTAGTATGGGAGGAAGAGCATGAAGAATTGGGTAAATTTTCGAATAGCACGTCCAACTGACCGATTTGAAAAGGTTATAGAATTCTATGAAAAAGGATTAGGCTTAAAACGTATAGGTGAATTCTACAATCATGAAGGCTATGATGGGGTCATGTTTGGACTCCCAGAGGAAGAGTATCATTTAGAATTTACAAGACATATAGATGGGAGTCCTTGTCCAGCTCCGACAAAAGATAATTTACTTGTATTTTATATGAGTGAAGATAGTGAAATGAAAAAGGTGAGTAAAAGGCTGCATGCATTGGGTTATGACGAGGTCGAACCTGAAAACCCATACTGGAAAGACAAGGGGATAACGATAGAGGATCCAGATGGTTGGAGAATTGTGTTGATGAAACTAGAGGAATAATGTGTAATGATGCTTGAAGTTCAAGTAGGAGGAAATACGTAAGAGGGCTTTCTTTTGAGGGGATACACTCATGGAAAGCTCTTTTGTTTATAATCTGAAAAATAAAATTTGAAATTATGTTCTGAAAAATTATAAAATAAGAACGTATATTCCTTTTGGTTTGAGAGGAGTGTCTGTAAAGATGAAGAGAACACTAGGGGGGCTTTTTTGTGATATGCCGGATTAAGGATGCAGAAATATATTATGAAATCATTGGCGAAGGACAACCAGTCATTATTATACATGGCTGTGCACCTGATCATAGATTAATGAAGAGATGCATGGAATCAGTATTTCAAAAATATAAAGGTCACCAAAGAATATATATTGATTTACCTGGCATGGGGAAATCGAATGCTCCAGATTGGATAAATAGTTCAGAACATATGTTAGAACTGTTACTTGCATGTATTGAAAAAATTATTCCAGCCAAAAATTTTTTATTAGTAGGGGAGTCCTATGGCGGATATTTAGCTCGAGGTATACTCACAAAGCTGTTTGAAAGAGTTAATGGATTACTATTAGTATGTCCTGTTGTTGTAGCGGAGCAAGAAAAAAGGACCCGCCCGAATAAACAGATAATTGTACAAGATAAGGAGTTTTTAAATAAGCTTACTTCAACTGATAGAGAAGAATTTTGCGAGTTAGCAGTGGTCGCGAATGAATATACATATACGAGATTTAAAGAGGAGATTAAGCCGGGACTAGATATTGCTAATTATGAATTTATTGAAAGATTGCAACAGAATTACTCTCTTACTATGAATTTGCATCATAAGAAATATGAGAAACCCGTTCTTTTATTAGCTGGAAGACAAGATATATCGGTAGGTTATCAAGATATTATAGAAATTATTGATGGTTACCCAAGAGCGACATTAGCGGTGTTAGATATGGCAGGGCATAATTTGCAAATTGAACAACCTAAATTATTCGAGAGTTTAGTAGGAGAATGGATTACACGAACAAAACAACAAAATTTATAAAAAATGAATATTTTCAAGGAGGAAGTATGAATACATATATTTATATGGTTAGGCACGGTGAATCACCAAAATTAGAAGAGGGTGAAAGAACGCGTGGTTTAACTGAAAAGGGAAGTTTAGACGCTCATAGAGTAACAGATATATTAAAAACAGCAGGAATCGATACTTTCATTTCAAGTCCGTATAAGAGAGCTGTATTAACGATAGAAAAAACGGCCAATTTCTATGAAAAAGAAATAGTAATATATGAAAATCTTAAAGAGTGTATGTTTTCTAGTGGAGATCAAGTTATATCAGATACAGAAGTGTATCTACTTGTAAAGAAGATGTTCTCTAATCCGGACTTTGCACGAACGGAAGGAGAGTCATTTAAGGATTGCCAAAGAAGAGTAGTGAAAGTGTTAAAAGGAATATTAATGGATTTTCAAGAGCAAAAAATTGTAATTGGTACACATGGCCTTGTAATGACATTAATGATGAATTACTTTGATAACCAATATGGGTTTGAATTTTTAATGCATACATCGAAGCCCGACATATATAAGATGGAGTTTAAAGATGAGCAATTAATGAATGTAGAGAGATTATGGAAAGCGGAATAAAATTGGTTGCATGTATTTTTTTAAAAAGTTAATTTTATAGTAAAATCTTCTTATTTGAATAGAAAGTATTTTTATCAACTATTTTTAGAATGTTAAATCAATAAGTAATTATTCAGTTTCTGAATAATATAATTAGAAGTTGGCTTAGAGGAACAATTTTAAATGTGACAAAACTCCAAACGTTGGATTTCTATTCAATTGAGAAAAAAGATGTAGAATTTTGTCTTACGGTCCCCGTTTACTTTTTATTACATTACATATAGGCTTTGTGGTGTAAAGGGGAATATCACCTTTACGCAAAATCTATAAGGAGGTCATTGTAATGAAAAAGATTAAAAAGTTTGCGGGAGTTGCTTTAGCGGGGACGATTGGATTAAGTGGACTACTGTTTTTAGAACCAAGTGTAAGTGCTGCGGAGGCACAGCAAGTGAAAGAGGAGAATTTCAATACAATTGATGTATCGATGAATCTAAATGAATTATATGTATTAAGTGGCAGAAGCATTGATGTTCTTTCTGGAGATAAAGAAGCAATTCAGCTAAATAAATACACAATTCGTTTTAGTAAACCTGGGAAGTACGTTATTAGGGTAAATGGTTGTATTTATAACGATGTATATACTTTTATTGTGAATGAGTAGTATATATTCTTAAATTGTGAGATGAAAAAGAAACACCCTATTTGCGGTGAGAATCGTAAATAGGGTGAATTCATTTGTATTAAGTGATGTTTTATAAATTTTCATTAATTTGCTCTTTGTTTTTGCTATGTAAAGTATGTAAAAGTGTTTGAAACATCTTAAATGATTGTTGAAAGATTGGACTTTGAATAAAGGTGTACAGAAAAGTTACGATAAAAATAGGACCCCCTAGCATAAATCCAATAACTAGTACAACACATTCTACTATAATTCTAGCACGGCTAATAGACAGTCCTGTTTTGTCGGAAATAGTAAGCATGAATCCATCGCGAGGTCCAGCACCGATCCCAGCCGCAACGTACATCCCTCCCCCAATCCCTGTAATAGCAATACCGGAAAATAAAATGAGTAAGTTTATCCATAAATAATTACTAGCGTCTGGAAGTATGTTTGATTGTAAGAAAAAGTCCATAATGGGACCGATAAGTAATGCATTCAAAAATGTACCCACATTTATATATTTTCGATCTACTAGTAAAGAAATGAGAACGAGACATAATCCGCATATAACACTCCATGTACCGATGCTCCATCCAAATCTTTGGTAGAGAGCCATATTTAAAACTTCCCAAGGATGTAAACCGAGGAATTTAACTTTGACTGCAAGAGCATTTCCAAGGCCAAAGAAAATTAATCCTAAGAAAAAAAGAAAATAGTGAAAGAGGGTGAGCCTCATCTTTAATACCTCCCATATTTATAATTATGTATGTTACATGTTAGAGTTGTGGTGAGCAAATATTATGAATTTTTATTGTTTGTGAAAATGTAATATATATCTTCATAGCCAAAAAAGTTAAAATATTTCGTCTCAAGGATTATAATAGAGAAAGAAATATAAAAGGGAGTGAATGAATTTGAAACAAGAACTTATTGAAAGATTTACGAGATATGTAAAAATTGATACACAATCAAATGAAGAAAGTCATACAGTACCAACAACACCTGGACAAATTGAATTTGGTAAGCTATTAGTGGAAGAGTTAAAAGAGATTGGGTTAACAGAAGTGACGATGGATGATAACGGGTATGTAATGGCAACACTTCCTGCTAATACGGATAAGGATGTTCCTGTAATCGGCTTTTTAGCACATTTAGATACGGCAACAGATTTTACAGGGAAAAACGTAAAACCACAAATTCATGAAAACTTTGATGGAAATGCGATTACGTTAAATGAAGAGCTAAATGTTGTGTTAACACCAGAACAGTTCCCAGAATTACCATCATATAAAGGGCATACAATTATTACAACGGATGGTACGACACTTCTAGGAGCAGATGATAAGGCTGGTCTTACAGAAATTATGGTTGCAATGAACTATTTAATACATAATCCGCAAATTAAACACGGGAAAATTAGAGTTGCATTTACGCCGGATGAAGAAATTGGCCGTGGACCAGCGCATTTTGATGTAGAAGCGTTTGGTGCATCATGTGCTTATACGATGGATGGAGGTCCATTAGGTGGTTTAGAGTATGAAAGCTTTAATGCTGCAGGTGCTAAGTTAACGTTTAACGGAACGAATACACATCCTGGAACAGCGAAAAATAAAATGCGTAACGCAACTAAACTTGCGATGGAGTTTAATAGCTATTTACCGGTGGAAGAAGCGCCAGAATATACAGAGAGTTATGAAGGATTCTATCATTTACTTTCTTTAAATGGTGATGTTGAGCAAAGTAAAGCGTATTATATTATTAGAGATTTTGATCGTGAAAATTTTGAAGCGCGTAAACATAACGTTGAAAATATTGTGAAGCAAATGCAAGAGAAGTATGGACAAGATGCAGTCGTTTTAGAAATGAATGATCAGTACTATAACATGCTTGAAAAAATTGAACCAGTGAGAGAAATTGTTGATATTGCATATGAAGCAATGAAAAGTTTAAATATCGAACCAAATATTCATCCAATCCGTGGTGGAACAGATGGATCACAATTATCGTATATGGGATTACCAACGCCGAATATTTTCACAGGTGGTGAAAACTATCACGGGAAGTTTGAGTATGTTTCGGTAGATGTTATGGAAAAAGCTGTGCGAGTTATTATAGAAATTGCAAGACGATTCGAAGAACAAGCTTAAACAGGGACCAAGTAGTGCAAATGCGCTACTTGGTTTTTAGTATAATATTCGCCACAAATAAAAAGTTGCGTAAGATTCCCAGTTAATCCAATTTGCCGCAAAATCTTTTATTTCCTGTTTAGTCGGTTTACTTTCAGAACCTGTTATATATTTAATTGCATTGTGCAAGCCAACATCGTCAATTGGAAAAGCGGAAGGAAATCGTAAACAGCGCATTAAAACATAGTTGGCAGTCCACGGTCCTATACCATGTATAGCAGTTAATTGTTTTTCAGCTTGTTTCACGTCTTGTATTTGTAGTAAAGATTCTTTTGATAGTTTTCCTTCTGTAATTAGCTTTGCAATACCGATTAAATATTCGCACTTTCTAGTCGTCATTTTTAAGTTTTTGAGATCATCTACATGTAAATTGGCAATCGTTTCAGGAGAAGGGAATATCCAATGTTTTCTATCATTCCACTCTACATAATTTCCGTAGTGTTCGACTAATCGTCTTTTTAGTGTATAAGCATATGTGAGGTTAATTTGCTGACCGATAATTCCCCAGGAAAGTGCTTCAAATAAGTCTGGAATACCTAAAGTACGAAGGCCATAATATTGTTCAATTGGTCTTTGAAGGAGTACATCATGTTTAGCTAATGTATAAAAGGGAGTTAAATCAGTAGTTAAATCAAACCACTCTTTCACATAGTTAGCTACAGCTTTGTGTATCGATTCTTCAGATGTATATAATTCTTCTAAAAAACGTATTTGAATATGTCCATCCGTATTCATACTAATTTCAACTAAAGGATTTACATCGTGAACAGGGATAACTTTATAAATTTTGTTATCTTCAATGTGGAACATACATTCATTGTTAGAACGTGATAGATAGCGTACATTTTCTTGGTAACTAAATTCTGTTGGAACTGCTAAAGTTAAAGTGCTAGTATATTCTGCTGTCATATACATTTTACCCGCGACTTTTCTAATGTAAGCAACTCTTTCTTCATTTCTAATCCACCTCTAAATCCGGTTAGTTTCCCATTTTTCCCTATAACGCGATGACAAGGAATTGTAATAAGTAGAGGGTTGGCAGCAATAGCAGTAGCAACTGCACGTATAGCAGTAGGTTTTTGTATTCTTTCGGCAATTTCTGAATAAGAATATGTCTCCCCATAAGGAATTTCACGTACCGTATTCCAAACAGATAATTGAAAGTCAGTTCCGTAAGTATCGATAGGGAATGTAAAGGTTTCTCGCTTGCTTTCTAAATACTCGATAATTTCTTTCGTATATGTTTGTAGATAATCTGGATTACAGGTTAATATATGCTGTGGCAATTTTTTTCTAGCCCATGTATTTAATTCTTCTAAGCTTTCGTCTTGTGATCCAATGAAACATAGTCCATTTTCAGTTGCAGCAATATGAAACTGCCAATTCTTATGTGTAAGTAGCATCCAATATATAAATTTATTTTTGTAGGAATTCATTATTGTATCCCTCTTTCATTTCGTTCTTTTTTCGATACTCAGTAGGCGTAAATCCGGTTTTCTTTTTAAATAATGTTGCGAAATATTCGGAGTTTTCTATCCCGACAGCAGTACTAATTTCTTTAATGGATTGATTTGTTTGTAATAGCTGTTCTGCCGCTTTTACAATCCGGAATTGTTGTATATATTCTATTGGGCTTATTCCTGTCATTTTTTTGAAAGTACGTTGTAAATGAAATGGGCTACCATGGCACATTTCAGCAAGTATGTCGAGAGTTAATAATTCATCAAAATGTTTCTCGATATACTCTTTAATTTGTTCTACCCACTCTTCATTAGGTAAAGTGATTCCGTTTGGCTTACAACGTTTGCATGGGCGAAAGTTTTCACTTAATGCTTGCTCTGCATGATGAAAAATTCGTACATTGTTCCTATTCGGTATTCTTGATTTGCATGACGGCCTGCAAAAGATTCCTGTTGATTTCACAGCATAAAAGAATTTACTATCATAGGAAGAATCATTATGAATAATCGCTTGCCAATGCTCATTTGTTAACGTAACTCCTTCATTGTGCAAAGAACATCACCTCTGAAGCTAGTATAACCTGAATAAAGTACGTATGTATGTATTCACAAATGTAAGAGCAAGATTACAAAGGTGAAAATATGATTGTTTTTCTATTTTGTGATAGCATGAATTTTGGAAATAAACATCAAGAGGAGGACTATAAGTGAAGTTAATTTCATGGAATGTAAATGGTTTGCGAGCAGTTATCGCAAAAGGTGGATTTTTAGAATATCTTGAGGAATCAAATGCTGATATATTTTGTTTACAAGAGATTAAATTACAAGATGGGCAAATTGATTTAAACCTAGATGGATATTATACATACTGGAATTATGCTGTGAAAAAAGGCTATTCAGGAACGGCTATTTTCACGAAAAAAGAACCACTTTCTGTAACATACGGTTTAGGTATTGAAGAGCATGATCAAGAAGGACGAGTTATTACTTTAGAGTTCGAAGATTTTTATATGATAACGTTATATACGCCAAATTCAAAACGTGGATTAGAACGATTAGATTACAGAATGAAATGGGAAGATGATTTCAGGACTTATATTAAGCAATTAGATGAAAAAAAGCCAGTTGTTTTTTGCGGAGATTTAAACGTTGCTCATAAAGAAATCGATTTAAAAAATCCAAAAAGTAATCGTAAAAACCCTGGATTCTCTGATGAGGAACGAGAGAAATTTACACGTATTTTAGAAGAAGGATTTATTGATACATATCGTTATCTGTATCCTGATCAGGAAGGTGCATATTCGTGGTGGTCGTATCGTATGGGAGCGAGAGCAAAAAATATTGGATGGCGTTTAGATTATTTTGTTGTTTCTGAAAGAATGAAAGCTCGAATAACAGAGGCGAAAATTAATAGTGAAGTGATGGGATCAGACCATTGCCCAGTAGAATTACATATACATTTCTAAAAAAGAAGTATCTTCCTAACATTAGGCGGATACTTCTTTTTTATTCAGTTTGTTAAAATTTTTCAAATCTTTCTTGAAATAATTGCATATTAAATATATACTTAGTAACGATAATCATTATCAATGAAAAATATTATCAATGGATGAGGTGTAAAAGAATTATAGTTTAGGGGAAGTGAACGAGAATGAGTTCTGGATAGAATTATTAATCTAATGAAATATATATGTAAGACAAGTTTCATATAGTTAAATTTTATTGAAAATTCGAGAGGAGTTATATAAAGATGAACAAGAAGTTATTTACATTAGGAATGGTTACAGTTTTAAGTGTAGGGCTAGCAGCATGCAATAGTGCGGATAAAACTTCAGGAGAGCAAAAGCAACAGACAAAAGCAACAGAAACGAAAAAAGACGAAAAAAGAAAAATTACATATTTAGGTAAAGAATATACAGTACCAGCAAAAGTAGATAAAATTGCGACAGCTAGTTTAGAGTCAATGGAAGATGCAGCGGTACTTGGTATTAAGCCAGTTGGTGCCATTACTGTAGGCGGTAAATTACCGAAGTATCTTGAAAAAGATTTAGAGGGTGCGAAATCTGTTGGTGAGAAAATGGAGCCGAATTTTGAAACATTACTTCAATTAAAACCAGATGTTATTACATCTAGTACGAAATTCCCAGCAGAAACAGCTGAAAAGTTTACGAAAGTAGCTCCGACATTCCCGGTATCGCACGTTTCAACAAATTGGGAAGATAACTTAAAGTTAATGGGAGAATTAACTGGTAAAAAAGATAAAGCGGAAAAAATTATTAAAGATTACAATGCAGATGCTGAAAAAGCAAAAGTAAAACTAGGAGATAAGTTAAAAGACAAAAAAGTTCTTGTCATTAGACTAAGAGCAAACGAATTATTCCTATATCCAGAAGGAGTATATTTCAACCCTGTAATTTATAAAGATCTTGGATTAACTGCTCCAGAACAACTAAAAACGGTAAAAGCACAAGAGAAAATTTCATTTGAAAAACTTGCTGAACTTAACCCAGATTATATTTTCTTACAATATGAGACAACTGAAAATAAAAATCCGAAAGTACTAGAAGAGATTGAAAAGAATCCAATTTGGCAAAGTATGAACGCTGCGAAAGAAAAGAAAGTATTTGTAAACGTTGTAGATCCAATGGCACAAGGTGGTACAGCTTGGAGTAAAACAGCATTCTTAAAAGAAGCAGTGAAAAATTTATCTAAATAATACAATAAGTAAGGTGCGTTGAATGATATGCAGAAAACAAATGCAGTACCAGTGACTATATTATGTATTGCACCCATACTCATTTTATTTACAGTGATACTATCTATTTTGTATGGGGCCAAAAGTATTGATGCTCAAACAGTGTGGAATGCATTATTTCATTTTGATTCAAGCGATGTAAATCATAATATTATTATTACTTCACGTTTACCAAGGGTAGTTGCAGCTCTTTTAGTTGGAGCATTTCTAGCCATATCAGGAGCACTTATGCAGGGGATGACAAGAAACTATCTTGCATCCCCTTCTATTATGGGTGTGACGGATGGGGCAGCTTTTGTTATTACACTTTGTATGATTTTTCTTCCGGGAATGTCATCAATTGGTATGGTTGTATGTTCAATGATTGGTTCTGCGCTAGGAGCAGGTATTGTGTTTGGTTTTGGTTCGCTCCTTCAAAATGGCTTATCACCAGTTCGGTTAGCAATTATCGGAACAGTTATTGGAACATTTTTAAGTAGTGTATCTGCCGCGATGGCTTCGTATTTCCAAATTTCTCAAAATGTTAGTTTTTGGTTTAATGCAAAGTTAGATCAAGTGGACCCAAATATTATTAAAATTACGATACCATTTGGGATAATTGGAATAGTTTTAGCACTGTTAATATCAAAATCTATTACGATTCTTTCTTTAGGAGAAGAAGTTTCTATTAATTTAGGGCAACGTACAAAACTAGTTAAAGCGATGTCTATTTTATCAGTTATTTTCTTAACAGGAACAGCAGTTGCTTTAGTGGGGAAAGTTGGTTTTGTAGGTTTAATTGTTCCGCACATTACTCGCTTTATAATTGGGGTAGATTATAAGTGGATATTGCCATGTGCAGGCGTTATTGGTGGGGTTTTCTTAGCATTATGTGATGTTTTAAGTAGGTTTGTAAATTATCCATTTGAAACGCCAATTGGAGTCGTTACTTCCTTAATTGGAATTCCTTTCTTCCTTTATTTAATCCGTACAAGAGGAGGAGAGAGACATGCTTAAAAGTTCAAGTCAACGTTTTGGAATGACGATGGGTATTATTATATTTTTAATACTATGTGCTATTTATATTAGTTTAACGAATGGCACGTTTGATATTACGATTACAGATGTATTTAAAACACTCCTTAGAATAGATCCAGTACCAGATCATGATTTAGTTATTTTTGAGTTTCGTCTCCCGCGCATCGTAATTGCTGGATTAGTAGGATTGGGCCTCGGCGTTGCAGGCGCTGTAATTCAAGGGATTACGAGAAACGGACTGGCGGATCCAGGTATTTTAGGAGTAAATGCCGGAGCAGGAACAGCAATCGTCATCTTTATGTTTTTCTTTCAAGGACAATTAAAGAGCACAGACTGGATGTCTATTATGATGATGCCGATGTTTGGTTTAGTCGGCGGATTAGGTGCAGCTATTATCATTTATCTGTTTTCTTGGAAAAACGGTAAGTTAGATTCGCAGCGTCTTTTATTAACAGGGATTGCAATTGGATCAGGATTTGGAGCATTTTCTATGTACCTATCACTCAAAATGAAGTCAACTGATTTCGAGATGGCTGCAGTTTGGGTGTCGGGAAGTATATATAATGCAAACTGGAAGTATATTATTGCAATGTTGCCGTGGCTTATCATATTAATTCCGCTTATACAAAAGAAAGCTTATTTATTAGATTTATTTCAATTGGAAGAAACGAGTATTACAAGCTTAGGTGTTTCAGTAGAAAGAGAGAAATCTATTTTACTACTAAGTAGTATCGGACTTGTTAGTGCATGTGTGGCTGTTTCAGGAAGTATTGGTTTCATTGGACTAATGGCACCGCATATAGCGAAAAGACTTGTCGGTATTCAGCATAAGCATATCATTCCTACGTGCGGAGTAATCGGAATTTTCCTTGTAATTGCTTCAGACTTTATTGCAAAAACAGTTTTCACACCTGTAGAGTTACCAGTTGGAATCGTTATTTCTATTGTCGGCGTACCGTATTTCTTATATTTACTTTATAAGGCGAAAGCGTAAGAGGAGGAATAAAAGTGAGTATTTTAAGTGCAAAAAATTTAGAAACGAGTTATGAAAAGCTTACAGTGTTTCGCGATTTAAATGTGGAAATACAAGAAGGAAAAGTAACGACAATTATAGGGCCAAACGGGTGCGGTAAATCGACATTGTTAAAAACAATGGGAAGAATTTTAAAGCAAAAGAGTGGTAAAGTATATTTACAAGGACAGGATTTAAATACAATTCCAACGAAAGAAATTGCAAAGCAGTTAGCATTACTACCGCAAACTCCAATTGCGCCAGGAGAGCTGAAAGTAGAAGAATTAATTTCTTATGGACGCTATCCACATCGAAATAACGTAAATAAGTTAACTTCAAAAGATAAAGAGATGATTGATTGGGCATTAGATATTACGAAAACTTCTGAATTTCGAACGAGACAAATAGCAAATCTATCTGGTGGTCAAAGACAAAAGGTATGGCTAGCAATGGCTTTAGCGCAAGAGACAGAAGTGTTACTACTAGATGAACCAACGACATATCTTGATATGTCTCATCAATTAGATGTATTACAAATTGTGGAGAAGTTAAATAAAGAACATAATTGTACGGTCGTAATGGTACTACACGATATTAACCATGCAGCAAGGTTTTCAGATGAGATTATTGCAATGAAGGAAGGGGAAATCGTTACAACTGGTATCCCAGAAGAAATCATTACAAATGAAGTGTTAAAAGAAGTATTTCATATTGATGCGCGTGTCATGATTGATCCGTATAATGGGTCTCCTGTTTGTTTTGGATACGATAGCGTTGCACTTCAAGAAGAGAAAGTTGAAATATATGTAACGAGTTAAAAAGGGGGGATATAGGATGAATACTACTATTGAAAAACAGCAGATTAAAACATGTAATACAGAGCAGTGGAAAATATATTCGAAAATAGAAGGTAAGGAATATCAAATTCATATTTCAAAGCCGAGGCAGCCAGCACCAGAGTCAGGCTATCCTGTTATATACGTATTAGATGGCAATGCCTTTTTTCAAACATTCCATGAAGCGGTTAAAATACAATCAGTTAGAGCAGAGAAAACAGGTGTTTCACCAGCCATTATAGTAGGTATTGGTTATCCGATTGAAGGGGCATTTTCAGGTGAAGAAAGATGCTATGATTTTACGCCTAGCGTAATTTCAAAAGATGCGCCTTTAAAACCAGATGGCAAACCGTGGCCTAAAACAGGAGGAGCACATAACTTCTTTACTTTTATAGAAGAAGAACTGAAGCCTCAACTCGAAAATGACTTTGAGGTTGATAAAGGAAAACAAACGTTATTTGGGCATTCGTTAGGTGGTTTATTTGCTTTACATATACTATTTACAAACATAAATGCCTTTCAAAATTATTTTATTAGTAGTCCATCTATTTGGTGGAATAACCAATCTGTGCTTGAAAAAGAAGAGAATCTTATAAGTGAATTAAATAGTGCGAAGTTTGAAACGGGAGTGTTCCTTACAGTTGGGTCACTAGAACGAGAGCATATGGTTGTAGGGGCAAACGAATTATCAGAGCGCCTTTTCCAAGTAAAGCACGATCAGTTTAGATTTACGTTTTATGAAGCTGAAGGGGAGAATCACGCATCTGTTGTACCGACTTCTTTAAGTAAAGGGTTAAGATTTATTAGTCACGTATAAATTGAATTGATTGTCTAATCAAATGAAAACGAAAGGCTATGGGGAAATTCTCCATAGCCTTTTGTTTGTGCAAGTAGAATTGTCCTTTTTGAAAGTTTTGTTTCAACTTTTCGTCTAAAGAGACAAAAAGTTGTCACAATTCGGTCACAATTAGCATAAACATAAAATAGACGAAATGAACTTATTTTCAAAAAGGCTTAGTTCATTCCAATCATGATTCGTAGAGCTGCAAAAGCATGGATTAAAAGTTCACTATATTTTCAAGGAGGTAGATCGTATGAAAACTATTCTTGCTATCGCTGGGCTTATTTGGGTTTTATCACATGGCATTCCAATTTATGAAGGAGAACAAATTCGCAGTGCTCTGAATAAAAATTTTAATGAATATCACGTTATTGATCGGCAAGATAATATCGTGACAGTTCGTGTAAATGATTGTTTTCATACGGTAACCGTTGAAGGAACTTCAGTAGTGAATGATACAAAAGTATGTGATCAACAGTAATTATATATAGGAAGAAAAGAGCCTCAATTTATACGTTTATAAATTGAGACTTTTTTATTTGTGGATGAATAATAAGCGGGGGTAGTTAATCTACACTTATTATTTTTTTGAAAAAGGAAAGGGTATCATGAAAATTGAGGCTGGGAATCTAATAAATTGTTAAGAATAAGCATAGGGCGGAAATATACTCATATGGGGTATCATACATAGATAATTAATGCTATAATTGGTATACTCGTAAAAGCAATTGTTTTATTGGATGAAGAGAAACTTTAAGAAGGTGATAATATGGATCATAAAGAGCATGAAGCGGTAACACATAGATCAGAAAAAGAAAAAGAACAAATTATAAATAGATTAAAGAGAATTGAAGGACAGGTCCGCGGTATTCAAAATATGATTGAAAATGATCGCTATTGTGTGGATATTTTAGTGCAAATTTCAGCGATTAATGCAGCGATGAAAAAAGTAGGAATGGGTGTATTAAAAAACCATACAAGTCATTGCGTTTCAGGTGCTATTAAAGATGGAAATGGTGACGAAGCAATTGAAGAATTAATGACTGTATTTGAACGTTTTTCAAAAGCGTAAAAACAAGCTAGTATGTAACTGGCTTGTTTTTTGTTTACCTTCATATAATGTTTCGGGTATTGATGTGAAAAAGTGTATGTAAAATAAACTTTTAGAAAATAATTGAAAAATCATGATACAAAACCATTGATTACCTTAGGGGGGTATGGTAAGATGTAGTTGTAATCAACAAACAATGAAGAAACAAGAGGAGGATTTTAAATGGAACAGTTAACATTAAAAGTTGAAGGTATGTCTTGTGGACATTGTGTAAATTCTATTGAAAGCAGTGTGAAAGAACTAAACGGTGTTGAACAAGTGAAGGTTCAATTAGCAGAAGGTACTGTTGACGTTACTATCGACTCGTCTGCTGTAACACTAAAAGACATTGTTGCTGTAATTGAAGATCAAGGATACGATGTTCAATAATTATTTTTAGATATGGAAATAAATCGTACTTTATAGGAAGTACGATTTATTTTGCTAATAATTATACCTCATAAGGGTATATAGAGGTGAGAGACATGTATGAACAAAAAGAGGCCAATCTTCAAATATCAGGAATGACATGTGCGGCATGTGCAAATAGAATTGAAAAAGGCCTAAAAAAAGTAGAAGGTGTTCATGATGCAAATGTAAATTTTGCACTTGAAAAAACAAAAATAATGTATGATCCCCAAAAAACAAATCCGCAACAGTTTAAGCAAAAAGTTGAATCGTTAGGATATGGAATTGTCAGTGATAAAGCTGAGTTTACTGTATCAGGGATGACATGCGCAGCATGTGCCAATAGAGTGGAAAAGCGTTTAAATAAGTTAGAAGGTGTGAACGGAGCGACAGTAAATTTCGCTTTGGAGTCAGCTACAGTAGATTTTAATCCTGATGAAATTAATGTAAATGAAATGAAGAGTGCAATTACGAAATTAGGATATAAATTAGAAGTGAAATCAGATGAACAAAATGGATCAACTGATCATCGCTTACAAGAAATTGAGCGACAAAAGAAGAAATTTATCATTTCGTTTATTTTATCATTCCCGTTACTTTGGGCAATGGTAAGTCATTTCTCATTTACATCGTTTATTTATTTACCTGATATGCTTATGAACCCTTGGGTACAACTCGCTCTTGCAACGCCAGTTCAGTTTATCATTGGTGGGCAGTTTTATGTTGGTGCTTATAAAGCGTTACGAAATAAAAGCGCCAATATGGATGTTCTCGTGGCACTTGGAACGTCTGCAGCGTATTTCTACAGTGTGTATTTAAGTATTAGGTCGATTGGTTCTTCGGAACATATGACAGACTTGTATTTTGAAACGAGTGCAGTACTTATTACATTAATTATTTTAGGTAAATTATTTGAAGCGAAAGCAAAGGGACGTTCATCAGAAGCAATTAAAAAGTTGATGGGTTTACAAGCAAAGACAGCTACAGTTGTACGAGATGGAACAGAAATGAAAATTTTAATCGAAGAAGTAGTAGCTGGTGATATCGTTTATGTAAAGCCTGGTGAAAAAATCCCGGTAGATGGAGAAATTGTAGAAGGAAAGTCAGCAATAGATGAATCGATGTTAACAGGTGAAAGCATTCCAGTTGATAAAACAATTGGGGATGTAGTAATCGGTTCTACAATGAATAAAAATGGATTTTTAAAAGTGAAAGCAACTAAGGTAGGAAGAGATACTGCATTAGCTCAAATTATTAAAGTAGTAGAAGAGGCTCAAGGTTCAAAAGCTCCTATTCAAAGGGTAGCAGATCAAATTTCAGGTGTTTTCGTACCTGTTGTAGTTGTAATTGCTATTATCACATTTGCAGTGTGGATGTTATTTGTTACACCTGGTGATTTTGGTGGGGCACTTGAAAAAATGATAGCTGTACTTGTTATCGCTTGTCCATGTGCATTAGGTCTTGCAACGCCTACATCTATTATGGCTGGGTCTGGAAGATCAGCTGAGTATGGTATTTTATTTAAAGGCGGAGAGCATTTAGAAGCAACGCATCGATTAGATACAGTTATTCTAGATAAAACAGGTACTGTGACAAACGGAAAGCCTGTGTTAACAGATGTAATAGTAGCAGATGGATTCCGTGAAGAAGAAATACTACGTTTAGTAGGTGCGGCAGAAAAAAATTCTGAACATCCACTTGCAGAAGCGATTGTAGAAGGAATTAAAGAAAAGAAAATTGATATCCCAAGTTCAGAAACGTTTGAAGCGATTCCGGGATTCGGTATCGAATCAGTCGTAGAAGGGAAACAATTATTAATTGGTACACGTCGATTAATGAAGAAATTCGATATTGATATTGAAGAAGTTTCTAAAGCGATGGAAGAGCTAGAACGAGAAGGAAAAACAGCAATGTTAATAGCGATAGATAAGGAGTATGCTGGAATAGTTGCCGTTGCGGATACTGTAAAAGATACTTCAAAAGCAGCTATCGCAAGACTTAAGAAAATGGGTCTAGACGTTGTTATGATTACAGGAGATAATACACAAACTGCTCAGGCAATCGCTAAGCAAGTTGGTATTGATCACGTAATTGCAGAAGTATTACCAGAAGGAAAAGCAGAAGAAGTGAAAAAACTGCAAGCGCAAGGTAAAAAAGTAGCAATGGTTGGAGATGGAATAAATGATGCTCCTGCACTGGCTACGGCGGATATCGGTATGGCAATTGGAACCGGAACGGATGTAGCGATGGAAGCGGCAGATATTACGTTAATCCGTGGTGATTTAAATAGTATTGCTGATGCAATCTTTATGAGTAAGATGACGATAAGAAATATTAAGCAAAACTTATTCTGGGCACTAGCTTATAATGGATTAGGCATCCCGATTGCAGCGTTCGGTTTCTTAGCACCTTGGGTTGCTGGAGCCGCGATGGCATTTAGTTCTGTATCCGTTGTATTAAATGCATTACGACTGCAAAGAGTGAAATTAAAAAAATAAAAATCTATAGAGTAATTGCATATGCTTACAAACAAAAAACAATACTTTGAAATAAGTATTGTTTTTTTTGTTTGTATAGAAAGAAAAAAGATATAATAAAGCAGAAATATTGAATACTAGATGGTAAAAAAGTTAAATGATAGTTTAGTAAGGAGGTTCATATATGTTAAAAGACACGATCATTAGAACATTCCATAAAGAGGATTTAGAACAAGTATTACAGTTGTTCTATGAAACAGTTCATACAATTAATGCAAAAGATTATAACGTGTTACAGCTACAGGCATGGGCACCAGAGCGACTAGATAGAGAAAGTTGGTTACATTCTTTAGAGAAGAATATTAGTTATGTAGCGGATCATAACGGTGTGATAGTGGGATTTGGGGATTATAATGATGATCATTACGTAGATCGCTTATTTACGCATAAAGATTATCAAGGGAAAAGGATAGCTTCCTACATACTACAGGAGTTAGAAAAAGAAGCAGTGAACTTGGGGCATAGGGAGATATATACAGAAGCGAGTGTTACAGCAAAACCTTTCTTTGAAAGTAAAGGTTTTATTTGCATAAAGGAACAAAAGAAACAGCATAACGGTCAGATTTTTATTAATTATGTAATGAAAAAATAGCCCTCTCGTAAACGAGAAGGCTATTTTTTCATTATTTTACAGCTTCTTTAAGTTCTTTACCAGCTTTGAAAGCAGGTACTTTAGAAGCTGCGATTTGCATTTCTTCACCAGTTTGTGGGTTACGGCCTGTACGAGCAGCTCTTTCGCGAACTTCGAATGTACCGAATCCGATAAGTTGTACTTTTTCACCAGCAGCTAAAGTGTTAGTGATTGATTCTACTACAGTTTGTACAACTACAGTAGCTTCTTTTTGAGAAATCTCAGCGTTTTGTGCTACGTTTTTAATTAATTCTGTTTTGTTCATGTTTTTCACCTCATATGTAAATAATGCTATTTAAGTTGTTATTATAACGTATAAAACATTCGAGAACAAGTGTACGTACATATATTCGTAAAAAAAATGAAATTTGTAATATTTTTTAGAGTCACTATATAGACAGTTCATTTAAGCGGATACAGATCTTTTCTTTAATTCGGTTTGCTCTTTATTGGAGGGTAGTTTTTTATTATAAGATATGAAATAAGGTAATGCTACAAATAACATACCTCCTACTAAGTTTCCAAAGAAAACAAAAATGAAGTTTGGAAAATATTCAATCCAAGTTAAATGACCAGCAAAAATTGCAGCTGGGATGACAAACATATTGGCTACAACATGCTGAAATCCAATCGCAACAAAAGTCATAACTGGGAACCAAATGCCGATAATCTTTCCGATAAATTCTTTACTTCCCATACTAAGCCAAACAGCTAAACAAACGAGCCAATTACATCCGATTGCAGAAATGAAGGCTTGTAGTGGTGTGTCTTGAAGTTTAGCTTGCGCAATAGCAACTGTTTTCGCTAAAAAAGCGCCCTCTGTTAATCCGACGATATGACCGAAAAAATAAGCCACGAATATAGCACCTATGAAGTTGCTAAACGTAACAATTACTAAATTTCGAATGAAGTGAAATAAATCGATTTTCTTGTGAAGCCACGCCATTGAAACAGTCATCATATTGCCAGTTACTAATTCACCACCTGCAAGAATAACGAGTATAAGACCGATAGGGAATACAGCAGCGCCTAGAAAACTAGTAAATGATCCCCAAGACTTTGGCATTGTTCCGATAACATGGATATCGAGTAAATACCCTAATGCTATGAAAGCACCACCAAAAAAACCGAGAATTAGCATAGGGAGTAATGATAAATAAGCTTTTTTTCTTCCGGAATTCGCAGCAAGCTCC
This sequence comes from Bacillus albus, assembly GCF_001884185.1. Classification (GTDB taxonomy): domain Bacteria; phylum Bacillota; class Bacilli; order Bacillales; family Bacillaceae_G; genus Bacillus_A; species Bacillus_A albus. The sequence continues at coordinate 15,473 of NZ_MAOE01000051.1, read as the reverse complement.
GAAATTTCTTCTGGTGTAAATACAGACATGAATAACCTCTCCTTAATAAAATGATAGAATAAATAGAAAGAACATTTTTAAGAATCTATGTATTATAAAAATATGTTATGACTTCTGTATAAATTTGTCAAAGTGAGTAGAGTGGAATTGGATATAACTAACATTGTTCATGTTGTCACATTAATGTAACAATAAGGCTTTAAAGTACTTCTAGAGGTGAGAACATGAATACGCATCATGTAAAAAAAGAACAAAAAACATCAATCATAAAAATATTCATAATCAGTTTTATAAGTATAGTAATGATTTCAATAAGTTTGTATTTCTATGCGACAGAAATTGAACGAAAACTAGTAACAGTTACGTGGAATGAAATAGAAGCATCTACAATTCCTAAAGAGTTTAATAATAAAAAGATATTACAATTCTCAGATGTGCATTTAGGGCCAGAATTTACACTGAAACAACTAGAAAATTTGGTGGAGAAAATGAATGCGTTGCATCCAGATATAGTAGTTTTTACAGGGGATTTAATAGATAAGTTTGGATCGTATAAGGAAGAAAGAGAAGAAGCGAAAAGCATTTTACAGAAAATACATGCGCCATTAGGGAAATATGCAGTGTTTGGGAATCATGATAGGGGCGGGGGAGGTAGTTTATTTTATAAAAAATATATGGAGGAAGCTGGTTTCTCTGTGTTGGTAAATGAAGTGCAGAAAATTAAAGCGGAAAACGGCAAGTATATTACAATATCAGGTTTGGATGATTTTTTATTAGGGAAGCCACAAATAGATTCAACTTTAAAACATATAAGACAACAAGATTTCAATATGCTCTTAGTACATGAGCCGGATGTTGTAGACAAAGTAGCTCGTTACCCAGTTGATTTTCAATTATCAGGACATAGTCACGGAGGACAAGTTCAAATTCCTTTTATAGGTCCATTAATTACTACAAAATTAGCGGATAGCTATGTGGAAGGTATGTATGAATTAGAGGGGAAGAATAAGCTGTTACATTTATACGTAAATCGTGGTATTGGGACAACCCGAATGCCTGTTAGATTTTGGAGTGTACCTGAACTTTCAGTATTTGTATTGAAGCAAGATAGTAACTAGACTACTTTAGATTAGTAGGAGGGCTTTCAAAGAAAGTCAGAGTGTTGGAAAAACTTTAGGGGTTCCCAACACTCTGAATAAAAAACAACAATAGGTTAAATAACCCACTGTTGTTTTTTATTATTTTTGCAAAGGAATCGCATCAAAATATGTTCTATAGTTATTAGAGAATTCAAAGTTGTTTTTTGCATCCCAATTAATAGACCAAGACATTAGGCCGCGGAATGCAGGGTAGCCACTCTGATTTGAAAGCTTATACTTTCCTCCAAAAGGAATTCCTTTAATGATATAATCTAAAGCTTTTTTCATTTCAGTTGGAGAAATATATCCGCCACTTGGAGCGGCCGCTGGTGCTGCAGGAAGTCCAATCATGACTTGATCCGAACGAAGAGCTGGGAAAATGTTATTTGCATTACCACCTACAGGAAAACCATGTAAGAGCATATCTGCCATAGCGACCTCGTAGTCTGCTGTACCTTGACTGTAGTTATTACCGTCCATTCCAATCCCGCTACCAGCGTTGTAGTGTTGAACGTGAATATATGTTAGTTTGTCTTTCACTCCGTAAATAATTGGTAAATATGCACCCCAGATGCTTCCATATGCACTATAACCGCCTTGAACATAAGCTGTTTCAGGAGCCATGCTTAATAGAAAATCTGGACCATAATGATCTGAGATTGTCCGAATAGCTGAAATAAGATTTACGATTTGAGGAGTCGTTGGGTTTTTGAAATTAGTGTCATTTCCGTTTAAGTAAATACCTGATTCAAGGTCAATATCGATTCCATCAAAACCGTATTTATCGATTAGAGATTGTAGAGAATTAATAAAACGTTGCTTAGCGGTATTATCAGGAAGTAAAACGACGCCATTTTGTCCACCTATTGAAAGAACTACTTTTTTTCCTTTACTTTTTAAGTAAGCAATATCTGATTTGAATTCTGCATCAGTACCATACACAGGAGAAAATTCAACAGTGGAACGATCACCACCAGTCTCACCGAAGGACACATTGATTACATCCCATTTTGGTGAAACGTCTTTTAATTTAATTATGCCAGTACCGTTATCGAAGTTATGCCAGTATCCAACGAGTAATTTTGATCCTAAATTGTTTGCTGCTTGTGCTTGAGAGGGGACTAGCGGTAGCAGTAAGAAAATGACTAAAGTACAACAAATGAATTTGAACTTGTTTAACATATCAACACTCCTATACAAAAAGTTGTCTAGATGTATAATCTTGTTTATTTAATAATATCTGAAAATTCATTCTTTTGTAAGGTGACTATAATTTTCTCAACAATTGTGTATAGGAAATTATTAAACCTAATGAAATATTTTTTTGAAGGAAGTCGAATTGCGATTGTTAAATTCAGAATATTTTGATATATTTAAAAGTATAGAACAAGGTTTTTCACAAAATACTCTTACATAAATTTCAAAATTACGTTTGGAAGGGGATGTACAAGAGTTGGATAAAAATCTTAAGAAAGATCTAAAAATACGCCACATTACAATGATCTCAATTGGCGGCGTAATAGGAGCTGGTTTGTTTGTTGGGAGTGGTGCGGTTGTACATTCAGCAGGGCCAGGTTCTATCGTTTCATATGCATTAGCAGGACTTCTAGTTATTTTCGTTATGAGAATGCTAGGAGAAATGGCAGCTATTAACCCGACAAGTGGTTCATTTGCAACATATGCACGAGAAGCAATTGGTCCATGGGCGGGTTATACAATTGGGTGGCTATATTGGTTTTTCTGGGTAATTGTTATTGCGATAGAAGCTACAGCAGGTGCTGGTATTATTCAATACTGGATTCCAGAAATCCCGCTTTGGTTATTAAGCCTAATATTAACGGTTTTATTAACGTTGACGAATGTTTTTTCAGTGAAATCATTTGGAGAGTTTGAATATTGGTTTTCATTTATTAAAGTAATAAGTATTGTTTTGTTCCTTTGTCTCGGACTTGCTGTTATTTTAGGATTTGTACCAGGAACGGAAGCACCTGGCACTTCGAATTTAGTAGGGCAAGGAGGATTTATGCCAAATGGTATAAGTTCGGTGCTACTTGGAATTACCGTCGTTATATTTTCATTTATGGGATCTGAGATTGTTGCAGTAGCTGCTGGAGAGTCTGCTGAACCTGTAAAAGCAGTAAAAACAGCAACAAATAGTGTGATTTGGCGTATTCTCGTATTTTTCATTGGATCGATCGCTATAGTTGTTACACTTCTTCCATGGAATTCAGCAAACATACTAAAAAGTCCGTTTGTAGCGGTACTGGAACATATAGGAATACCAGCTGCAGCACAGATTATGAATTTTATCGTTTTAACAGCTGTACTCTCTTGTTTAAATTCGGGTTTATATACAAACTCAAGAATGCTTTTTTCGATGGCAGAAAGAGGAGATGCTCCAAAGGCGTTTTTGAAATTGAACAGTAGTGGTGTTCCAGTTCGGGCCGTTTTATTCGGAACGTTCTTTGCTTATATTGGCGTTGTTTTTAGCTACATATCTCCAGATAAAGTCTTTTTATTTTTAGTGAATGCATCTGGTGGGATTGCGTTACTCGTTTATCTCGTTATAGCTATTTCGCATTTCAAGATTCGTAAAAAAATGGGAAAAGTAGAACAGCAAAATTTGAAAGTGAAAATGTGGTTTTTCCCGTATGCGACGTATGTTACAATTGCCGCTATTATAGCAGTTTTAGTTGCCATGCTAGCAATTGAATCTTTGCGTTCGCAGGCATTATTAACGATGCTTGTTACTGTTCTTATAATCATTTCTTATTTTATTTTTAATAGAAATAAAAATAGTACAGTGTTGAATTCTAAAAGTAAGAATGGGGAATCTGTTCGCTTCTAATTTCTTGTTTTAGAAGAGGGTTACACCCAATCATTGCTATAAAAGAATCATATATAATCATAGAAACAAGTAATTACTATTGTCATAGTGAATATAAACTTTTTTCTTGACTTTTTATACGAAGGCGAGCAAAATGGTAAAAAAGGAAGGGGGGATGACGATGGAAGAGTACGTATTAGAGCTGTATAACCTGTTATATACGACAGAATGGCAAGATATTGTTTCGTTTCTAGGAATAATGTTTTGTATGAAAATTGTAATTGTATATATGGAAGAGCAAGGTATGTTCTATTCCTTCTCATCCTCGTTCGATGTGCAGCGCGAGCCGTTGCTAAACTATGCCAATGTGAATTACGAACATTTTCCTTTTGTTATATTCTTTATGATTCGATTTATAACTGCAATTGTAAAGAAGAAGGAAAGCGATGATGAAGAGTGCCACTCAACTTGTAATATAGCGAACGTTTTTTAAGCTAAATACAAGGAGGAGATTTATATGTGGTTTCGATTTCTTATGATTGGTTTCTTTTCATTAACAGCAATTTCATTAATGGGATATCAAGTGTCTGAAATTTTTCAAGCATATAGCGATACGTTTTTCAACAAAAACTAATTACATTGCTATTTAAATAATAAAGCGATAAAATCCTTCTTAAGAAGTTTTATTAAGAAGGATTTTTTTCTTTGCTCTGTCTTACTGTGTCAAACTATTGTCACATTTACACTGTGAATAGTATGTTAAAATAGTGAGGTTACGTATACATATTTGAAGGAAGAGGGAGTGACCATTTTGGTGGATCAATCAACAAATCAGAAAAGCTATGCTCCTATTGTGATAACGCTTTCTGTAATTGTAAATGCGATTATTTTATTTTTGTTCTTTGGACCTGTTGGCTATGAAGGAGAATTACATTTTGATGTAACAATTTTACCAATGTTAAATGCAATTTTTAATAGCTTTACGTTCGTATTCTTATTAGCAGCTTTATACTCTATTATTAAGAAGAATGTAAAAATGCACCGTGGTTTCATCCTGGCAGCATTTACGACGACGTTGCTATTTTGTGTTTCTTATTTATCGTATCATTACTTAGCGCCAGCAACACATTTTGGCGGAGAAGGATTCATTAAATATGTGTATTTCATCATTTTAATTACACATATTATCCTCGCAGCAATTATTGTACCGCTTGCATTGTTTGCACTTGTATTTGGTTTTACAAATCAATTAACACGTCATCGTAAAATTGTACGTTGGACAATGCCGATTTGGTTATATGTAAGTTTGTCTGGTGTTATTGTTTACTTAATGATCTCACCTTATTATCAATAAAAAATCTCAGCCTGTAGGCTGGGATTTTTTTGTTAGGCAAATATTTTTGTGAAATGAAAAAAATATGTTATACAAAAGTATAGTTGCTTTTCATATAGAAGGGATGGTAAAGGGGTATGCAAAATTTTGTATTTCGTAATCCAACGAAACTTATTTTCGGTAAAGGTCAATTAGAACAGTTAAAAGCTGAAATTCCACAGTTCGGTAAAAAAGTTCTTCTCGTATATGGGGGAGGAAGTATCAAAAGAAATGGTATTTATGATAATGTACTTTCTATTTTAAAAGATATAAATGCAGAAGTATTTGAATTGACAGGTGTTGAACCGAATCCACGTGTATCAACTGTAAAGAAAGGAATTCAAATTTGTAAAGAGAATGGTGTTGAATTTATTTTAGCAGTTGGTGGAGGAAGTGTAATCGACTGTACGAAGGCAATTGCTGCTGGTAGTAAGTACGATGGAGATGTATGGGATATTGTAACGAAAAAAGTATTTGCTAGTGAGGCATTACCGTTTGGTACTGTGCTTACGCTTGCGGCAACAGGATCTGAAATGAATGCTGGTTCTGTTATTACAAACTGGGAAACGAATGAAAAATATGGATGGGGTAGTCCAGTTACTTTCCCGCAATTTTCAATTTTAGATCCCGTTCATACTGCGTCTGTGCCGAGGGATCAAACAATTTACGGTATGGTAGATATTATGTCGCACGTATTAGAGCAATATTTCCACAACGGAACAAATACAGAACTACAAGATCGTTATTGTGAGTCTGTTTTAAAAACAGTAATTGAAACCGCTCCTAAGCTTTTAAGTGATTTAGAAAGTTATGAGCATAGAGAAACTATTTTATATTGCGGTACTATGGCGCTAAACGGCATTTTAGCGATGGGAGTAAAAGGAGACTGGGCAACTCACAATATTGAGCACGCAGTTTCTGCGGTTCATGATATACCACATGGAGGCGGTTTAGCAATTCTATTCCCGAACTGGATGAAGCATGTTGTAGATGAAAATGTAAGTCGTTTTAAACAGTTTGCTATTCGTGTATTCGATGTAGAAACAGATGGGAAGACTGATCGAGAAATTGCGTTAGAAGGAATTGAGGCGTTACGTCAATTTTGGACTTCAATTGAGGCGCCGGTAACATTAGCTGATTATGCTATTGGAGAAAATGAAATTGATGTAATGGCGGATAAAGCGATGGCTTATGGTGAATTTGGTAACTTTAAAAAATTAAATAAAGATGATGTTTTAAGCATATATAAAGCTTCTCTATAAGTAAATCGAGTAAAGAAACCCATTTGATTGTTATATCAAATGGGTTTCTTTTTGCTATTTATAACTGTTTGTGATTGGTTTTGGTTATTTGTGAATGTTTGTGGTTGATTTTTGTGATCGTTTTCATTATACTGTAATCAAAGAAGAGGTGAATGAAATGTTAACTCCTGAACGTCATCAAATGATATTGCAACTTGTAAAAGAGCAGAAGGTTGTTAAATTACAACAATTAGTGGAAAGCACAGAAAGCTCTGAATCAACAATTCGTCGTGATTTAGCGCAATTGGAAAAACAAAGGTTACTAAAAAGAGTTCACGGTGGTGCGGCTGTTTTAACGGGAAAAGGACAGGAGCCAACGATGGTTGAAAAATCATCCAAAAACATTCAAATAAAACAACAAATTGCGAAGTATGCCGCTAGCATTGTTGAACAAGGCGATTGTATTTATTTAGATGCAGGAAGTACGACATTTGAAATGATTCCATTTTTAATAAATAAAGATGTTACTGTCGTTACGAATGGACTTATGCATATTGAAGCTTTAGTTGAAAATAATATTCGTGCATATTTACTAGGTGGAATGATGAAAAGTAGGACGAAAGCTTTAATCGGTGCTATGGCACAGGAAAGTATGCAAAAGTATCGTTTTGATAAATGTTTTTTAGGCGCGAATGGTGTACATGAACAGCTTGGTTTTACAACTCCAGATCCAGAAGAGGCACTTTTAAAACAAATGGCACTAACATTAGCGAACGAAGGGTATTTCTTAATTGATGAAAGTAAGTTTTCGGAAGTTGCGTTTGCGAAAATTGCCAATGTTGAAGAAGCAAATATTATTACAAACCATTTAGAAATTGATTTAGAAAAATATAAAAGACAAACCAATGTAATTGAGGCTGATAAACAATGATCTATACAGTTACTTTAAATCCATCTATTGATTATGTAGTACAAGTGAATTCTTTTGATTTAGGCGCAGTAAATCGAGCGGAGAAAGATATGAAGTTTCCTGGTGGAAAAGGGATTAATGTTTCTCGCGTTCTCCATCGTTTAGGTGTTGAAAATATAGCACTTGGATTTACTGGTGGATTTACCGGTCAATTTATTAAAGATGTATTGCAGACGGAAGGTGTAACAACAAATTTCGTCCAAGTGGATGAAGATTCTCGAATTAATGTGAAAATAAAAGGGCAAGAAGAGACGGAATTAAATGGGCAAGGACCAAGTGTGACAAATGAACAATTTGAACAATTAATGAAACAAATCGAAAGTATGAAGCAGGGAGATTGTGTTGTACTAGCTGGAAGTGTACCGTCGTCTATCCCAGCTACCTTTTATGAATCAATCGCAGCGATTGGAGCTGAAAAAGGTATTCGCGTAGTAGTTGATGCGAGCGGAAGTGCACTGCAACACGTAATTAAAAATAAGCCATTTTTAATTAAGCCTAATCATCATGAACTTGGTGAGTTATTCGGTGTAGAGATTTCCACAGTAGAAGATGTTTTACCGTATGGAATAAAATTAATCGAACAAGGTGTAGAGCACGTTATCGTATCAATGGCCGGAGACGGAGCTTTATTATTTACGGCAGAAGGTATATATGAAGCAACTGTTCCAAAAGGTGTTGTAATTAATTCGGTTGGGGCTGGAGATTCTCTCGTTGCAGGGTTTGTAGGTAAATATGAACAGACAAAAGATATTGAAAAAGCATTTCAATATGGCGTTGCAACAGGGAGTGCAACAGCATTTTCAGCTGATTTATGTGAGAAGAAAAAAGTAGAAGAATTGTTGTCGCAAGTAATTGTAGCTAAGCGATAGGGGGAAGCAATATATGAAAATTACAGAACTATTAAAAAGGGATACAGTTATTATGAATTTGACAGCTTCAAATAAAGAAGCTGTCATAGAAGAATTAGTTGAGACATTAGCCGGTGCAAACCGTTTAAATAGTAAAGTGGAATTTAAAGAAGCGATTTTAAAGCGGGAGTCACAAAGTACAACTGGAATAGGGGAAGGGATTGCAATCCCTCATGCGAAAACAAAAGCTGTTAAGCAACCAGCGATTTGTTTTGGTAGAAGTGTAAGCGGTATCAACTATGAATCGCTTGACGGACAGCCAGCGCATTTATTCTTTATGATTGCTGCAAGTGAAGGAGCGAATAATACGCATCTAGAAACGTTATCGCGCCTATCTACATTATTAATGGATGAAGCGTTTCGTAAGCAATTATTAGACGCAAAGGATGAGGAGGAACTTCTTCGTTTATTTGATGAAAAAGAGAATGAGAAAGAAGATGAGGTTGAAGTTGCAAAACCAGAAGGAAATGAACCGTACGTATTAGCAGTTACGGCTTGCCCAACTGGAATCGCTCACACGTATATGGCCGCGGATAGCTTAAAAGCAAAAGCAGCAGAGCTAGGTATCGCAATTAAAGTTGAAACAAACGGATCAACAGGTATAAAAAACGGTTTATCGAAAGAGGATATTGAACGAGCAACGGCTATAATTGTTGCGGCAGATAAACAAGTAGAAATGAACCGTTTTGCTGGGAAACATGTCATTCAAGTGCCAGTCGCTGATGGGATTAGAAAGACGGAAATGCTTCTTAATCGAGCTGTAAAACAAGACGCGCCAATCTTTAAAGGTGTAAAAGAGGATGGAAAGGCAGAAAATACGGAGAAAGAAAAAGGATTAGGAATTTATAAGCACTTAATGAACGGTGTAAGTAATATGCTTCCATTCGTTGTTGGTGGAGGAATTTTAATTGCACTAGCATTTTGGGTTGGTGGTATAAAAGCAGAAGGACCATTGGCTGAATTGTTAATGTCTATTGGTGGAGGGGGAACAGGGGCATTTTTATTCCTCGTACCAATTTTAGCTGGATTTATTGCGAGTTCTATTGCTGATCGCCCTGGTTTCATGCCTGGTGTTGTCGGTGGATTTTTAGCAGCGCATGCGAATGCTGGATTTTTAGGTGGATTAATTGCCGGTTTCTTAGCTGGGTATGTTGTTTTAGGATTGAAAAAATTGTTTTCAGGATTACCAGTACAGTTAGAAGGAATTAAACCTGTATTGTTATATCCGGTCTTTGGATTATTAATTACAGGAGTTGTTATGCAAGAAGTAGTTAACCCACCTGTAGTAGCATTGAATGAAATGTTAACAGGATGGTTAAATGGTTTGAACGGTACAAATGCCATATTATTAGGTCTTATTTTAGGCGGCATGATGGCAATTGATATGGGTGGTCCAATCAATAAAGCTGCATTTACATTTGGTATTGCTGCAATAGAAGCGCAGAACTTTGGAGTGCACTCTGCTGTTATGGCTGGTGGTATGGTACCGCCGTTAGCGATTGCATTCGCAACTACTTTATTTAAATCAAAGTTTACCGAAGCAGAACGTAAATCTGGTTTAACAAATTATATTATGGGCGCGTCGTTTATTACAGAAGGTGCAATTCCATTTGCAGCAGCAGATCCGATTCGAGTAATAGTAAGTTGTGTCGTTGGTTCGAGTATTGCGGGTGCATTATCTATGTTATTCCAAATTACATTACCAGCACCGCATGGTGGATTGTTTGTTATCGCATTAGTAAATAAACCAGTGCTATATATTTTCTCAATATTAATAGGGACAGTTGTTTCGGCTCTTATGATGGGGATTTGGAAAAAGAAAGTTAAATAATAGATGTAAAGGGAGTAGCTTTTATTAGTTGCTCCTTTTTATTACAAAAAAAGGGGTTAATAATTGGAGAATGATGAATTTTGGTAAAAGATGTAATGAAATATGGTTTTTTTGTAACAAAAAAGTAATACTGTAATTTTTTCTGGAAAAAATTCTGGTGCTTGTATGTGGAAAATATATGAAAACTATTGAGGATTCTATTGGAAACGGGATTCGTTAATATGGAAATTTATGTTACAACTCATTAATCGCATATTACGAATGGTTTGTAATTGTGTGATTTCTAAAAATCCTAAAAATCTGTTGCTATAATGAAAATACGAAAACAAAGCAAATGGAGGCTATTCATGAAAAAATTATTAGGTATAGCAACGGCGGCAGTTTTTGGTCTTGGGATTTTTGCAGGTTCTGCGAAAGCAGAAACGATTGTAACAACACACGTATTAAATGTTAGAGAAAACCCAACTGTAGAGTCTAAGCTTGTAGGTAAAATGTTAAGTGGAAATAAATTAGATGTTGTAAATACAGAAAACGGATGGACAAAAATTAAATTAAATGGTCAAGAAGCGTTTGTAAGTGCTGAATTTACAAAAAGTACATATTATGTGACGGCGGGCGTGTTAAATGTTCGTGCTGGAGCGAATACTGATTCTGAAATTCTTGGTAAACTAAATAAAGATGATGTAATTGAAACGACAAATCAAGTTCAAAATGAATGGTTACAATTTGACTACAATGGAAAAACAGGATATGTTCACGTGCCATTTTTAACAGGAACGGCACCTGTAATTGAAAAGAAAGAAGTTGTAACGCAAGAAGAAGCGCCAGTAAGAGTAAATACGCCGGTTAAGAATAATAAAGTGGTTAAGAACAAAGAGTCTGTTAAGAATGTAGAATCAAATAAACCTGTGGTAAAACAGCAGTCAACTACGAAACAAGTTGCGAAATCTACTCAAACAAGTGCACCTGCTGGTGGACGTGAAATAACAGTAGAAGCGACAGCGTATACAGCGCATCCAAGTGAGAATGGTACGTATGGTGGGCGTGTATTAACTGCAATGGGGCATGATTTAACAGCGAATCCAAATATGAAAGTAATTGCAGTTGATCCTAAAGTAATTCCACTTGGATCGAAAGTATGGGTAGAAGGATACGGAGAAGCGATTGCTGGAGATACTGGTGGTGCGATTAAAGGAAATCGTATTGATGTTCTAGTAGGTTCAGATGGTAGTGCTAATAGCTGGGGACGCAAATCTGTAAAAGTGAAAGTTATAGAGTAGTGTATATGTATTAATATAAAAGGCGGTTGCTTGAAAGTGTGTAAGCAACCGCCTTTTATGAATTATTGAAAAGGATAAATCGTTTTACCTGTAATAATTTTATATGCACTACAAAACTGATTTTGTATATACTCTGTATTTTGATTTTCTGGATGTAATGTAGTTTCTTGGAGAGTAGAATGAAAAGAACGTAGCAAACAATTTAAGGCGAAGTATAATTCTTCTTGTGAACAATTTTGTTCTTTTGTAGCAGTAGCTAAAATGAGATCTTTTGTTAATGATGAAAAATTGATGGCAGATTGTTCCATAGTCAACTCATCCTCTCAAACGTATTTTTACTCATGTATATGCGTAATTGGACAAACTATGTTCTTTTTTATTTATAATTTCATGTACCGGAATGAAAGAACTTGCAATCATGCCGTTAAAATTGGTAAGATTGGATATAATCAATAGATGGAGTACATCACATAAAGAGAGTTGAATGATATGGGAGAAGTGCAACGTGAAAAAGTTGCTGTCATCATTGGACCAACTGCTGTTGGGAAGACGAAGTTAAGTATTGATCTTGCCAAAGCATTGAATGGTGAAATAATAAGTGGAGATTCCATGCAGATTTATCGCACGATGGATATTGGAACTGCAAAGGTGACGAAAGAAGAGATGGACGGAATTCCACATTATATGGTCGATATAAAAAATCCGGAAGAATCATTTTCTGTTGCCGAATTTCAAGAGCGTGTTCGTAAGCATATTCGAGAAATTACAGAACGTGGTAAATTGCCAATTATCGTTGGTGGAACGGGTTTGTATATACAATCTGTTTTATTCGATTATCAGTTTACGGATGATGCTGGTGATACTACATACCGAGAGCAGATGGAAAAGGTAGCAGTAGAACATGGTGTGGAATATGTACATAAAAAATTACAAGAAGTAGACCCAGAAAGCGCTGAGCGTATTCATGCAAATAATGTCCGTCGTGTCATTAGAGCTTTAGAAATTTTTCATACGACGGGTGAAAAAATGAGTGATCAGCTTGAAAAACAAGAAAATGAGTTATTATACGATGTTTCCTTGATTGGCTTGACAATGGATCGAGAAATGCTATACGATCGCATTAACTTACGAGTTGATATAATGATGGAACAAGGCTTATTAGAAGAAGTAGAAGGATTGTATAATAGAGGGATACGAGATTGTCAATCTATTCAAGCGATTGGATATAAAGAGATATATGATTATTTTGAAGGTCTTGTCTCTTTAGAAGAAGCGGTATCACAATTAAAGACAAATTCACGTCGTTATGCAAAACGTCAATTAACGTGGTTCCGTAATAAGATGGGTGTCACATGGTTTGATGTTACAGACGGTGAAAAAACGTCAGAAATTTTACGATACATAGAAGGAAAGCTACAACTAAAGTCGAATAATAGTAAGTAGAGAAAAAGAGGAGGATTCGACATGAAGCAATCAATCAATATTCAAGATCAATTTTTAAATCAACTCCGTAAAGAGAATACGTTTGTTACGCTGTACTTATTAAATGGTTTCCAGCTTCGTGGATTAATTAAAGGATTTGATAATTTTACAGTCCTACTGGAAACAGAAGGTAAGCAACAGCTTATTTATAAACATGCAATTTCTACATTTGTACCACAAAAAAATGTTTCAATTGAATTAGAGTAGTAATGAATTATTGTACATAACAAAAAAAGAGCGAATTTCTGAAGTGACCCCTAAAAGTTAGACACGGTTATTTCATTAGGCAGCTTGATCCAAATGAGCCCGGTATTGCACCGGGCTCATTTTTAATTTTGCCTTTATCCGTTTTGTATTATAATAATCTACATATTTTTCTAATTCTATTTTAAAATGATCTATACTTTCAAACTCGTTTATGTAGAGGGACTCCGACTTCATGATCCCGAAGAAATTCTCCATTACTGCATTGTCATAACAGTTTCCTTTTCGAGACATACTCTGCACAATCCCCCTTGATTCAAGTGTCCGGACATATTGTTTCATTTGATAATGCCACCCTTGATCGGAATGCATCAATAGTTGGTGATCTTCAGGTAAACGTTCTAATGCTGTCTCTAACATTTCTGAAACAAGTGAATACGTCGGTCTAGAGCCAATTGTATAGGTAATAATCTCACTATTATACAAGTCTAATACAGGTGATACATACAGTTTCTCTCCAAACAATTTAAACTCTGTGATGTCTGTTACTCATTTTTTATTCGGAGCATCTGCATGAAAACTGCGTGCTAAAATATTAGGTGCAGTTTTACCGAATTTCCCCTTATAAGACTTATATTTTTTCATACGCACAACACATTTTAATCCAAGCTCTTTCATAATGCGCTGAACCTTCTTGTGATTCATCTTCTGACCACGATTCGTTAATTCATCACGAATGCGACGGTAGCCATAACGACCTTCATTTTCCTCATAAATCCCTTTAATTTCGGCTTTCAAATCGGCATCTAAATCCAGGCGATTCATTTTCTTTACTAAATCATAATACGTACTTCGTGGAATGTTAGCTAGCTCTACAAGTGCCTTCACCGAATATTTATGCCTTAATTCATAGACTACTTGCGCTGTGTCCTGTTTCGTGATTTTTCCTTGTTTTGAACTAAGGCATTCAACTTTTTTAAGTACTCATTTTCCATTTCAAGCTGTTGAATACGTGCTTCAAGTGCTTCGACTGAACCTTCAACTGGGCTTGTTTTAATTGTTTATTTGACTCTTTTTTCGTGGATGGACGCCCCTTTTTCTTTGATTGAAGGGGCAGGAATATTAAAAATAGCTGCCGTTTCAAATAAGGACGTGCCGTTTTCAATCATAAAATTTAGTACGTCTAGTTTAAATTGTTGCGTATAATTTGTATACCGTTTTAGAAAAGCTTCCGCACCATTTTGTTTATATTGGTTTACCCAATTCAAAATTACGGTGTCTCTTATACCAATCGCTTTACTAATTTCTCGGTAACTTTCATTTCCGTTCAGATAACGTTGAACGATGTGTATTTTTTCATCAGCTGTAAATTTAACCATAGAAAAACTGCACCTCCAATTGTTAGACCACGTCTAACAATTGGAGTGCAGTTTAAAATTTCTCGCTCTTTTTTTATTTGCCATAAACAATACATAGTGGATTTTAAGCGATTCTAAATACAGTAAGGCGAATGTTAGTGTTTCCTGTTTCAGGAATTGTAATTTCGCTAAGAGTAGATTTGACAGAAATGTTTGAGCCGGCAGTTAATGTTTCGATTGTAGTGAATGAAAGTGAGTCGCCTATTAGATTTGAAGAGAAGTTGTCAGTTGCGACTGCTCCATTTATTGAAATTCCTACCCCGAGTGGAGCACATCCTGGTGCAGTTGTAGAGATGGATACGCTAATGACATAAATACCAGCGTTGATAACAGTGACTGTATCTGTGCCATTGAAGATAATGTTGTTTACGTTAATTGCAGTATTAAAAATGAAGTTGTTAAATTGGAGTACTGTTTGCTGAATGTTGTTTGTAACGACAATTGTTGCTACAGGGAAGCTAGGTCCAGTAGGCCCGGTAGGTCCAGTAACTCCTATACCAGTAGCGCCTGTTGGTCCTTGGATACCTTGAGGTCCAGTAGCGCCAGTAGCACCCGCCGGTCCTTGAATACCTTGAGGTCCAGTAGCGCCAGTAGCACCCGCCGGTCCTTGAATACCTTGAGGTCCAGTAGGTCCAGGAGGCCCGCCAGAAGGCCCGGTAGGTCCAGTAACTCCTATACCAGTAGCGCCTGTTGGTCCTTGGATACCTTGAGGTCCAGTAGAACCAGTAGCGCCTGTGTTACCTTGAACCCCCTGAGGCCCAGTGGCACCGGTAGCACCTGTGTTACCTTGAACCCCTTGAG
>NZ_MAOE01000050.1 GCF_001884185.1 Bacillus albus | reverse complement strand
ATTGGTTGGGTATTCAATCCTAAATATTTCAATAAAGGATATGCTTCTGAAGCAGCACAAGCTACATTGAAATATGGGTTTAAGGAAATGAAATTACATAGAATTATAGCTACATGTCAGCCAGAAAATACCCCATCATATCGAGTGATGGAGAAAATTGGAATGAGGAGAGAAGGCTATTTCAAGAAGTGTATACCCCATGGAAATGAATGGTGGGATGAATATTATTACGCTATTTTAGAAGAAGAGTAGTGT
>NZ_MAOE01000049.1 GCF_001884185.1 Bacillus albus | reverse complement strand
TGTTACCTTGAGGTCCGGTAGCGCCAGTAGCGCCTGTGTTACCTTGAGGTCCAGTAGCCCCGGTAGCCCCAGTAGCGCCTGTGTTACCTTGAGGCCCAGTAGCCCCGGTAGCGCCTGTGTTACCTCGAGGTCCAGTAGGTCCAGTAGGACCTCTGCCGAACGAAGCTGAATTAACTAGAGTAGTTTGTAACTCTGCAATTAATTTAAGGAGTTCTTGGAGTGTACAATGATCGATTCGGAATAACTTTGTGATGTAAAGTAAATAATTAATTAAAATTTGGAGTTCAACAAATACAGCACTTGCTATGAAGGTTGGGTTTTTTAATATAGTTATTAAGTTTTTAATAATAGCTAATCCTTGCGCTTTCAGGGAGGAAGTAGCGTCTAGCGAACAAATAAATTTACTTAGTAGGTTCAATGTATCAATTAAATCTTCAATGTTTTGGGGAGATGGATTTGCGAAAAGTTTTGGGATTATTTTTGTTAAGTCGATAATGATTGCGCGAAATGTTCTAAGTTGTGCCTTAGTAATTGGGATTGATGGGGTATTTGGAATTCGCCCAGCGCTACTTGGAAAGCATGGTTTGGAGAATTTGTTTTGACTGTCGTCATAACGAGACATTAAATCTCTCCTTTCTAATGAGAATGTGAATGAAACTCATCATAGTAGATGCAAAAATTAGTTAAATGGTCATAGTAAAATCGTTTGTTTAAAGAAAAAATAGAAAAAACGCCTCATGATAAGGCGTTTTTTCTATTTTCTGCGTATTGATAATATCGTTTGAGTGAAACCTTGGATTTGAAACCAGCTAGTTTTATAATTTCTGACTCGGGGGTTTCTTTTTTTATTAAGTTTAAAATATAGGTGTTACGAAAATGTTGTCCCGAGATTCCTTTTCGTAAATTAGCTCTAGATACTTCAAGGCGAATCATTTTTTGGATAGCGATTTCTGTTAATCCCTTTGGTGCATCATTTTCGTATACCCATCTGTATGTTCCACGATTAAAATCAAATGCAATAAATAATGGATCATTACTATGGTATTTTGGACGAACGGGCTCTGGGATGCTTTTGTAATAAGTATACAGTTGTTTTTTGTCTTCTTTAGTTAATGTAACTGTTCTTTCTACCCCTGCGGTTGCTGGGATAGATAATGTATTCGTTTCAAAGTGGACGTGATTCATAGTTAATGCTGTAAGTTCCTGTAAGGATAATCCATAGTCAATTAGTAAATTTAAAATAGCGATATTACGATCCATCAATAAGGGGCGTACAGGGCGTTGCTTTTCTGAAAGTCCTTCTAATGAAGTGACTATATGTTTTAATCTTTTTTCTTCATCAGATGTAATGAAATCTTCATTGCGGAGTGTGCGGTCTGGTTGAATAGAAATTTCCATGTTCTTTAATGGGTTAGGAATGTTTAGAAAGTGATGCATTCTATTTAATACAATAAATACACGGTGCATCGTTTTCTCTGAGTAATGTCGATTCTTTTTTAAGTCGGAAAAGTAATCTTCGTAGTCTTTTGTACAAAGTGTAGCCCATATATTACTGGAAGGGAGCTTTTTGTTTTTTTCTAACCAATGTCCGAAATCTTCAATGTCATAAACATAACGTTTAATGGTTGAAGGTTTTCGGCCTTTATTCAATAAAAAAATAGAAAAGGCTTGTATTGTATCATGGAATTCCGTTGTCTCCATAGTCCCACCACCTTCATTATTTCTTATATTATAGCAAACTTTTCTGAAAATAGTCATTTGCAAGGGAGACAAGAATAATAATATTTGGTGAGTGGATAAAATGAGGTGATTGTATGGAACAATCGATGCGAAAGAAAAATAATAATCAAATTAATATTGTGTTAAATCATCGAAAAAAAATTTCTTTACCGGCCACAGAAAATAAAACAGAAATTTTAAGTGAAACTACTACGAAACATGAGATGCTGCAAAGAATTGAAGAAGAGATGGGAAAGCTCGTTGGGATGGATGATATAAAGAAGATAATAAAAGAAATATATGCTTGGATTTATGTGAATAAAAAAAGACAAGAAATAGGATTGAAGTCTGAGAAACAAGTACTCCATATGTTATTTAAAGGGAACCCAGGTACAGGGAAGACAACTGTTGCTAGAATGATAGGGAAATTGTTATTTGAGATGAATATTCTATCAAAAGGGCACTTAGTTGAAGCTGAACGTGCGGATCTTGTAGGAGAGTACATTGGTCATACAGCTCAAAAGACAAGAGATTTAATAAAAAAAGCAATGGGAGGAATTTTGTTTATTGATGAGGCGTATTCATTAGCCCGAGGGGGAGAAAAAGATTTTGGAAAAGAAGCAATTGATACGCTCGTAAAACATATGGAAGATAAACAACACGGGTTTGTATTGATTTTAGCCGGTTATTCAAGAGAGATGAATCATTTTCTTTCATTGAATCCAGGACTGCAATCCCGTTTTCCATTTATAATTGAGTTTGCGGATTACTCAGTAAATCAACTGTTAGAAATAGGGAAGAGGATGTATGAAGAACGTGAATATCAGTTATCGAAAGAGGCTGAATGGAAGTTTAGAGATCATCTACATGCTGTAAAGTATTCGTCGCAAATTACATCGTTTAGTAATGGACGATATGTCCGGAATATTGTTGAAAAATCGATTCGTACACAAGCCATGCGGTTGTTGCAAGAGGATGCGTACGATAAATATGATTTGCTTGGGATATCAAGTAGTGATTTGATGTTTGAAGAGGAGACGCACAGTACGTAAACTGTGCGTCTGTTTTTTTTCTGTATAAGTGCTTTTATTATTTTTTTGCTTTTTCTTGATAAGATTTATGGAAGCGTTCCATTTTAGCGCTTTTTTCGTGTGCAGAATTAGAATCGTGTCCAATTTGGCCTACTGAGCTTTTTTGAGCCCCTTTATTAACATGATTTGTCATTTGTATTCACCTCGCTTTGAGGATTAGTATAAACATTATGTAAAGAAAAACTCGTTAGAAAAGAAAAACCTCTTTACGATCTGTAAAGAGGTTGGATTGCTATTTGTTCATTGAACGTTCGTTTGTGTCGATGCGTCTATGCGGTAAATGCCATTTGTAATGAATAGAAACCATGCGGAAGCAAACAATTAAAATGAATAAGGTGTATAGAGCCCAATCGCTAACAATAATTTGAGCGCCGATTAAGAAACCTGCCAGAATCGTCCAAAAAGCATATACGTCAGCTCGAAGAACGAGAGGTTTTCTACGGGCTAAAAGGTCGCGGATAATACCGCCGCCAATGCCAGTTAAAACGGCTGCTACGATTGTAGCGCTAATCGGTAAATTTAATTTTTGAGCGTATAATGCCCCTTGTACGGCAAATGCTGATAAGCCAATAGCATCAGTGATGTTTTCCCACTTTTTCCAGTGTCTAATTAATTTATTTGGAAAAAGAAAAATAATCGTCATTGATAAAAGTGCGATTTGGAATAACATGTCTTGTTGCCAAAACGCGACAATCGGATAACCGATTAATAAATTACGAAGGGCACCTCCCCCAAATGCAGTGGCCATTCCTAAAATATACACCCCGAAAATATCATAATCCTCTTCCATTGCAACAATGGCTCCACTTAATGCGAAAGCAATTGTGCCTATGATGCTAAAAATCTCCCATGCCATGAATTTTCTCCCCCGCTAACTAGATGAAATGTGCTTCCTCTGCTATTATATTAGAAGGTTTAAATTTCGAAAAGGATGAGTGAACATATTTGATGGAAGAAAAAGAAAAAGTCATATTAGTGGGCTGTCAATTGCCGCAAGAAGATGATGAAAAATTTATGCATTCCATGAAAGAGCTTGCATCGCTAGCGAAAACTGCACGTGCAGAATTGTTAGTGTCTACAACGCAAAAACGACCGAAGTTTCATCCGGCGACTTATATAGGTAAAGGCAAATTAGAAGAGCTTGCAATGCTAACTGAAGAATTAGAACCGGATGTTATCGTATTTAATAACGAATTAACGCCGAGTCAAATTCGGAATTTATCTTCAGTATTAGATGCGAGGGTAATTGATCGAACGCAACTCATATTAGATATTTTTGCGCAACGTGCGAAGTCGAGAGAAGGTAAGCTTCAAGTAGAATTAGCTCAATTGCAATATACAATGCCGCGTCTTATGGGACAAGGGTTGTCTTTGTCACGTCTTGGTGGTGGTATTGGAACGAGAGGACCGGGTGAGACGAAGCTTGAGACGGATCGTCGTCATATTCGATCGCGCATTGATGAAATAAAGAAACAACTTGCGGTTGTTGTGGAACATCGAAAAAGGTATCGTGAAAGAAGAAAAGATAATAAAGTATTTCAAGTTTCATTAATAGGATATACAAATGCAGGAAAATCTACGCTGTTTAATAGATTAACGGAAGCTGATACATTTGAAGAAAACTTGTTGTTTGCAACGCTAGACCCGACAACAAGGAAGATGCCGTTACCTTCTGGTTATACAGTATTACTAACTGATACGGTTGGTTTTATACAAGATTTACCTACGTCATTAATCGCTGCTTTTCGTTCGACATTAGAAGAAGCTGGTGAAGCGGATGTTATTTTACATGTTGTTGATTCTGCAGATCCTAATTATGTAGGGCATGAGAAAACAGTAAAACAATTATTGTCAGAACTCGAAATTAATCATATTCCTATTATTACGTTATATAATAAAAAAGATGAATTACATCAAAATTTCATTCCGTTTTCGAAAAATGACTTCTTAATGACTAGTGCTTTTGAAGAAAATGATCTATTACATATAAAAGATGCGATAGAAACGAAAATGAAGGAAGAAATGAATCGTTATCAAGTAGAAATTCCTCCGAGTGAAGGTAAGTTGCTAACTCTATTAAAGACGGAGACCCTATTAACAAAGATGGAGTTTTTGGAAGATAAATTTGTATATGATTGCGCAGGGTATATTTTTGCTCACTCATCGCTTAATGTACAATTAAAGAGATTTTTAGTGGAAGAAGGAGAAAATAAAAATGTTTGATCGTTTGAAAAATGGAGAAAAAATTGCTCCGATCGTAAAAGAAGTAGAGAGCCAAATTACAGAAGTACATAAACGTGCGGATGAAGTAATTGAAAGTAATCAGTTTCGTGTATTAGAAAGTTTTCGTAAACATAAAATTAGCGATTCACATTTTATTCCGACGACAGGTTACGGTTATGATGATATTGGCCGTGATACGTTAGAAAAAGTGTATGCAGATGTATTTGGAGCGGAAGCGGGTCTTGTTCGTCCGCAAATTATTTCAGGTACGCACGCTATTTCTACGGCATTATTCGGTATTTTGCGTCCAGGAGATGAGTTGTTATACATCACTGGCAAGCCGTATGATACGTTAGAAGAAATCGTCGGTGTACGAGGAAAAGGTGTAGGTTCATTTAAAGAATATAATATTGGTTATAATGCAGTTCCGCTTACTGAAGAGGGGCTTGTTGATTTTGGAGCTGTTGCGGCTGCTATTCATAGTAATACAAAGATGATTGGTATTCAGCGCTCGAAAGGTTATGCTACTCGTCCTTCATTTACTATTTCTCAAATTAAAGAGATGATAGCGTTTGTTAAAGAAATTAAACCTGATGTTGTTGTATTTGTAGATAACTGCTATGGCGAGTTTATTGAGGAACAAGAGCCATGTCATGTTGGTGCAGATTTAATGGCGGGTTCGCTTATTAAAAACCCAGGTGGTGGAATTGTTAAAACTGGTGGTTATATTGTTGGTAAAGAACAGTATGTTGAAGCGTGTGCATATCGTTTAACATCTCCAGGGATTGGTGCGGAAGCAGGAGCATCTTTATACAGCCTGCAAGAAATGTATCAAGGTTTCTTCTTAGCGCCGCATGTAGCGGGACAAGCGCTAAAAGGGGCGATTTTTACAGCTGCATTTTTAGAAAAGTTAGGAATGAATACTTCACCAGCATGGAATGCGCCAAGAACAGATTTAATTCAATCTGTTCAATTTGATGATAAAGATCGTATGATTGCATTCTGCCAAGCGATTCAATATGCATCTCCGATTAATTCTCACTTCACTCCATATGCCAACTATATGCCGGGATATGAAGATGATGTAATTATGGCTGCGGGAACGTTTATTCAAGGTGCAAGTATTGAATTGTCAGCCGATGGTCCGATTCGCCCGCCATATGTTGCTTACGTGCAAGGCGGATTAACTTATTCACATGTGAAAATTGCGATTTGTTCTGCAATTGACGCATTAATTGAAAAAGAATTATTAACAATTTCTTAACGGGAAGCTGTCGATTTCGACAGCTTTTTTCGCATGAAAGTAATAATTTATTTCATTAGAAAAAAGAATGAAAAAATTTATAAAAAAATCATGTAAGAAAAGCTAACATCTATTGACACTAAACATAACATAGTATAAAATGAGAAGCAGTTAAGGCGAAGGAGGAACTGAAACAATGAAAGAAGATAGACGTTCTGCCCCGCTGTTTCCTATTGGTATTGTTATGGATTTAACACAATTGTCTGCACGTCAAATTCGCTACTATGAAGAGCATAATCTTGTTTCTCCAACCCGTACAAAGGGGAATCGCAGGTTATTTTCGTTTAACGATGTAGATAAGTTGTTAGAGATTAAAGATTTATTAGATCAAGGCTTGAATATGGCTGGTATTAAACAAGTGTTACTAATGAAAGAAAATCAAACAGAAGCAGTGAAAGTAAAAGAAGAAACGAAAGAAATTTCAAAAACTGAGCTTCGCAAAATACTTCGAGACGAACTACAACATACAGGTAGATTTAATCGAACTTCATTGCGACAAGGTGACATTTCAAGGTTTTTTCACTAAAGATAACTGATTCTGAAGGTGTTTAGAGGGACTAAGGAGGAATTTATAATGGCTAGATACACAAGAGAAGATATTTTCCGTTTGGCGAAAGAAGAGAATGTAAAGTATATCCGCTTACAATTTACGGACCTTTTAGGGGTAATTAAAAACGTAGAAATTCCAGTGAGCCAATTAACAAAAGCTCTTGATAACAAAATGATGTTTGATGGATCTTCTATTGAAGGTTTCGTACGTATTGAAGAATCTGATATGTACTTATATCCGGATTTAGATACTTGGGTAATTTTCCCTTGGACAGCTGAAAAAGGGAAAGTAGCTCGATTAATCTGTGATATTTACAATGCAGACGGCACTCCATTTGATGGTGATCCACGTAACAACTTAAAGCGTGTGTTAAAAGAAATGGAAGCATTAGGATTCTCAGATTTCAATCTTGGACCAGAGCCAGAATTCTTCCTATTTAAAGTAGATGAAAAAGGAAATCCAACATTAGAATTAAACGATAACGGTGGATACTTCGACCTTGCGCCGATGGATCTAGGGGAAAACTGTCGTCGTGATATCGTTCTTGAACTTGAAGAGATGGGATTTGAAATTGAAGCATCTCACCATGAGGTTGCTCCAGGGCAACACGAAATTGACTTTAAATATGCAAATGCAATTCGTTCATGTGATGACATTCAAACATTTAAACTTGTTGTAAAAACAATTGCTCGTAAACACGGTTTACATGCAACATTTATGCCAAAACCATTATACGGTGTGAACGGTTCAGGTATGCACTGTAACTTATCATTATTCAAAAATGGCGAGAACGTATTCTTCGATCAAAACGGTGACTTACAATTAAGTGATGATGCTCGTCACTTCATCGCAGGTATCTTAAAACACGCGCCAGCATTTACAGCGGTAGCGAATCCAACTGTAAACTCTTATAAGCGTTTAGTACCTGGATACGAAGCTCCTTGTTACGTAGCATGGTCTGCACAAAACCGTAGCCCATTAGTACGTATTCCTGCATCTCGTGGTATTAGTACACGCGTAGAAGTACGTAGTGTTGACCCAGCTGCAAACCCATATTTAGTCATGGCTACATTATTAGCAGCAGGTCTTGACGGAATTAAAAACAAATTAACTCCACCAGCTGCAGTAGATCGTAACATCTATGTAATGACAAAAGAAGAGCGCGAAGAAGCGGGTATCGTTGATTTACCAGCAACATTAGCGCAAGCTTTAGTAACATTACAATCGAATGAAGTAGTATGCGGTGCACTAGGTGAGCACTTACTTGAGCACTTCATCGAAGCGAAAGAGATTGAGTGGGATATTTTTAGAACGCAAGTTCACCAATGGGAACGCGATCAATATATGTCTCTATACTAAGAGAGAGAAAAAACCCCGATACTATGGTATCGGGGTTTTTTCTTTTTTATAAAGTTAACTTCAAGTGACGCAAAATGAAAAGAAACCACAAAACAGCCACTAAAACTCTTCGGTATAAGAGTATCTTGATAATAGATATGGTATTTCCAATAAATATTTATTGGAATCGTTTCTTTTTTTTATAAATTTCTAACGCTAAAAATTTAATAATTTTTTACTGCTTGTACAACACGACCAATGATTTTTACATCTTCAGCTGAAAGGTCGTAAGTCTGTGGTTCATGGATAGGATCATTACTCAATGGTATTAAAGTAATTATGCTTCCAGATTTTGAGATTTTTTTCACGGTAGCATCATAACCATTCACTTTTACAACAGCAATTTGTCCATTCTCAACATAAGGAGTTTCTTCTACCAGAACATAAGAACCATCAGGGAATTCGAGATTCATGCTAGTGCCTTTTACAGTAAGATAAAAATACTTTTTACGCTTATTTAAAAATGTACTTAGCATTGGTAAATAACCCTCGATATTTTCTTCAGCGAATATAGGCGTACCGGCTGCGACAGAACCAATGATTGGGATATGGATAATGTTTGATTGGTCGTTTTGAATGGTTTCATAAATAGAAACTTCTTCTTTAACTGTATGATCCTCTTTAGTTGTGAGCCCCTCTAAATCATCAGTAGTGATTCCTAATCCCTTACAAACTTTTATTACATTATCAACAGATGCTTTACCGATTCCTCTTGATAACATTGATTGCAGTGTTGTGGGAGGAAGCCCAATTTTTTCTGCGAAAGCTCTTTTACTATATCCAGCTTCTTTTATTAAGTGTGTTACAATCTTTGCTTTTTCCATTAACCTCACCATCCTTCTTATTAAAATGTATACGATATTGAGTATGTTTGTTACTATCATAACTTAGCTGGGTTTATAAGTAAATAGTATTTTGTACGATATTGAGTATATTTTTCCGGTTATCCCATTGACTCTATACGGAAATACGTATATATTAAAAAGGCAATGAACGCAATTTCGTATAAAGGTTAAGGAGGTGAGTCAATGTATCCGAATCTGCGTGCAGAGATGGTGAGAAAAGGGATTGTAATTACCCAAATCTCTTCGCATCTGAATCTTCGCTACGCAACAGTGTGCGACAAAATTAATGGTAAATTTCGTTTTTATTATGATGAGGCTCTTGAAATTAAGGAAACCTTTTTTCCTAATCATAATTTAGAGTATCTTTTTGAATTTGAAGAAGACAAACCGAATTGTAGTGTGAAAAGAAACCATACTTTTTTGGGAATATAAAATATTGGATTTTTAACTTGATAACGAAATTATTGAGCGACGCTTTATTGTAGAGTTGAGGAAATATTTCATATTAAAATATTGAATTCCAATATATGGAATTAATTGATACTCAAGGAAACTGGTCAATAATAACACTTGATGTAAGGGTATGTAAATGTAAGGAAGATAATTGAAAATTAAATATGAGGAGGAGATAAGGATGGATCAATTAACTGAAGTATTAGTGCATAGTGAACTAGTATTTGAAGTTAATGGGGAGGTAGTAACGGATAGTTTGGTAATTGCGAAAACGTTCGGGAAAGGTCATTACTATGTTTTGGAGGACATTCGTAAAAATATTGGATATGCAGGTGAAGAATTTGTACAAGGAAATTTTTACGAGTCCACTTATATCAATTCACAGGGTGAGCGAATGTCTAAATGCAATTTAACTGAAGAAGCTTTCGTATTACTTGTTATGGGGTATAACTCTAGAGAAGCTGTGCAAACGAAAATAAAATTTATTGAAGAGTTCAAACGGATGCAAAGTCAGAACAAAATACAAAAGGATGCAATGGGAGTCCTAAAGTTAACGTTGGCGACTTTAGAAGGACATACGCAAGAAATAGAAGAGATTAAGTCTGAAGTTGAAGGGGATACGAGAAAATGCTCCCCTATACGCCATTGAATGTGACGAAATAACAAAGGTTGTAAAAAGGTTAGGTGTTTTGTTATTGGGGGGAATTCGAATTCTTATCAGGATAACAGTCTTAGAAAAAAGCTGTATAGTGATATTTATAGTCAATTACATAGAGAGTTTGGTGTGAATAGTTATAAAGCTATTAAACGTAATCATTTGGATAGAGCTATACAAATAATTAATGAATAATATTCGATTTCAACAGTTTTAAATGAAGAAATTATAGTTAAAAACTCACAAATAAATATGGCAGAATTTCAATAGGAGGAAGAAACATGCAACGGAAAATTTTAGTGATTACTAGCAATTTAGTAGGTCTACCAACTGTCAGTGAATTTAAAACAAAAGATGCTGCAAGAGAACAGATTAAAAAGCTTATCCAAAAAGGAATAAGTCCAAATATTATTCGTATAGCACAAGAGATTTCTATGAATATCGAAATTCAAGTTGATGTTGAATTTGAGGAATAAGAAAGATTTAGGAGAAAAGAAATATGGGTAGCATGATGGATTTAAATGAGTTCATAAGAAAAGAATCCGTTGCAGCGGATTCTATAAGAAAAAATATCTCTAAATAAGTATAACATTGAGTATCGATTTTGAGAATTTATGAGGTGGCTAGTATGGGGATTATTCGAGTGAAAAAAGATAGTAATTATTCCGTCATAAATAATACTGGTTTAAAAGATAAAAGGTTGTCATGGAAGGCAAAAGGAATTTTGGCTTATACACTTACATTACCAGATGATTGGACTTTTCATATTAGTGAATTAGCTCAACATGCTAAGGATGGAGAAGATTCACTACGTACAGGTTTTAAAGAACTAAAAGAATTAGGCTATGTAAAGCGTTATCCCATTCGTGATGAAAATACAAAAAAAATTAAAAGGTGGGATACGGAAATTTATGAAACGCCACAAAGGAGAATTCCACGAATGGAAAAGCAAGATGTAGGAAAGCCATATGAGGAAAATCCGACACTACTAAATATTAATAAACTAAGTACTAAAATACAAAATACTAATCATGATAATAAGGATAAATTAGAATCTCATATATTATTCGGTGGAGAGCTTAAAAAAAATTGTAATTTTTTTAAAGAGAGCGGCATTCCGTTAAGTGAAATTGCATTGACGGAGTTAGGCGATTTTTGTGAATTGTTTAGTAGTGAGTTAATTCAGTATGCAACTAATAAAGCTATTGATGAGAATGCACCAAGATGGAACTACGTTAAAGCTATATTGGGTAATTGGAAGGAGCAAAAAGTTAAAACATTTGCTGATGTGATCGCGCTAGATAGACGTTTCAAAATGAGTAAGAATAAGAAATTTAATGGATCGGGTAGAAATTATTCGACTAGAAAAGAGATTGTCCCAGATTGGTTATATAAAGATGAAGAACAAACGAATCAAGAAGTGGAAAGACAACAAGCGCAGTCTACTGATGAAGAGCGTGAGAGATTACAAGAGGTATTAAATAAATATAAGCCTTAAGAAAAGCTAAAATGGTCGATGACTTTGGTGTTTTAAAATGTTTTATCTTAATGTAAAGATTAAATGATTATATTCTTTAAGGATGTTCGATGTATATTGAACATTCACATGAAGATATTCTTGAATGTTTGGAGCAAGTATCAACAATTTGTGATTTCTGTTTGCTTCTTAATGTCCTATAAGGACTGTTAGAAGGGAGTTTTTCATTATCTAGTCAGGAGTTAATTACAGTATTGGAATTCTAAAGATAAAATGAGTTTATAAATAGTAGGAAATGGTTGTGTTTATTAAATGAAAGATGTTCTACAAATAACAATGATTAAAAAAGCTAATAAGGATATAAGTTTTATTAAATTAGTAGTATTTAAATTTACAAAAAAGGAAGTAGGTGAATCATCAGATGTTTGAATGGCTCAAAGATTATAAGAAGTTAGAAGAAGAAATTGCTTATTTAGAATATAACTTAGACAAATCAAAAGCGGAATTAAAGCGTTGGACTAGTGGGGACTTGCAAAATGTACGATTAACCGCTGAGTCGGAAGGGGCTAAGGTAGAAGACCGGATTGAAGCAATTGAATATGAATTAGCTCATAAGATGAATGAAGAATATGATTTAAAGCTTTTGATGAATAAGTTTGCAGGACTAGATCATCAAATACTTAAAATGAAATATGTTGATGGAATGACCTTAGAACAAATAGCATTTGAATTGCATTATAGTACAGGCTATATTCGACGCAAACATGCTGAAATAAGAAAGATTGTCAAGTTTTTAGATGGATTTTAATGTTACCTTTTTGTAGGGTACATGCGGTGTACAGAAAGTATTGAAAAAGTGATTTATAGTAGTAATATAAGATTTCGACGAAAGAGCAATTATTTTTATAGTTGCTCTTTTTGTTGTGAAAGAGGTGAGCCACATGAAGTGATTTTATAGATGAATGGGTATTTAGCTGATAACCATATGTAGTAAAGTAGTAGTTTTTTTGACAAAAATAATAGGAAAATAAGGAGATGTTTAGTAATGAGTATATTAGCTGCTTCAGCTACAACAAAGAATCTGCCACAACAAGTGTTACGTTGGCAATCAATGGTAGAAAGTGAATGTGCTGCACAAGGTGTTTCGGAGTTAGTTCCTTACGTACTTGGAATTATTATGGTGGAAAGTGGAGGGAATTCTGAAACAACACCGGATATTATGCAGTCAAGTGAATCACAAGGTTGGTCAATGAATACAATTAAAAAACCTAAAGATTCAATTTATTATGGAGTAAAGCATTTGAAAGGAGCTTTTGATGATGCAAAGAAAAATGGTATTACAGATTTAAGTGCCATTGTTCAATCATATAATTTTGGACGAGCTTACCTTCGCTGGTTAGCTTCTAACAATAAACAACATTCATTACCGGTCGCAGATCAATATTCTAAAACAGTGGTTGCACCATCGCTTGGAAATACGACTGGTGCTATGGTGAAATATAGTAACCCTATTGCTGTTGCTTACAATGGTGGTTATCGATATAAAAACGGAGGGAATTTCTTCTACTCTGAAATTGTTAAACAATATGTAGATTTTAATGCAGGTGGAGTTCCGCAACCAGAGGGGATTGGAATGGCAAGATCAATATACTGGGAAGGATATGGAATTAACTATTACGATGGACCACACGGTAACTATCTTGGGGACTTTACGACAGCAGCAGAAGTATTATATTGGGATGCGTACTGGGGAGAAGATAATGATGTTTGGTTAGATTTAGGTAGAAGTCGTTGGGTAAAGGCAGAGCATTATTATTGGAGACCCTTCAAAGCAATATCAAAATTCCCAGAAGGATATGAAGTAAGCTATTGTGATGGAATTGATGGCGCATACAAAGGCAGTATTAACTCAAAAAAACCACTCACAGTATTCTTCCGTAAAGAAGGCTGGATTGATATTGGTGGGAATAGTTGGGCACCAGAGAAACACTTTGACATTGTAGATATTCGATAAAAAAACAGCTCTGTTAAGAGTTGTTTTTTATCTTTAAACGGTGTTTTAGGCAAGAAGAGTTAGTTATATAGATAATAGCTTTCGATATTTTTGACTAATTTCAGTGACATTTAACTTATGGTTACAAGATGGATATTTTAATAGTAGATAACAATAGGGGAATGTTCTGTCTTGTTCACTTTAAGGTTGGGAAACCTACAATATATTTAAAAAATAATAAATATAGACAATATAGAAATAGAAAGGAAGATTTATATGGCAACATTTATTTATCCAACAGATATAACGAGAGTAACAAGTGGTTTTAGGGGTGACAGACCGGATCATCATGGGATAGACCTTGCCCAAGCAGGCTATCATCCGATTTATGCAGCGGCTAGTGGGAAAGTTAGTCGCTCGTATCTTTCATCTAGTTACGGTGAATGTATTATGATTGTTCATAATATTAATGGAGTTACATGGGAAACTGTATACGCTCATATGCGAAGTGGTTCTCGTACAGTTAAAGAAGGCGATTCTGTTACACAAGGACAAACAATCGGGGTTATGGGAGAAACAGGACAGGCTTATGGTCAACATTTACATTTTGAAATGCATAAAGGCGGTTGGAATATTAATAAGAGTAATGCTGTGAATCCATTAGACTACTTGGGAAAAGGTGGCGTTGTTGGTACACCGCAACCAGAAGGAATTGGGTTCGCAAAATCAATATACTGGGAAGGATATGGTATTAACTATTACGATGGACCGCACGGTAAATATATTGCGGACTTTACGACAGCAGCAGAAGTATTATATTGGGATGCGTACTGGGGAGAAGATAATGATGTTTGGTTAGATTTAGGTAGAAGCCGATGGGTAAAAGCAGAGCATTATTATTGGAGACCT
>NZ_MAOE01000048.1 GCF_001884185.1 Bacillus albus | reverse complement strand
CAAAATTCCCAGAAGGATATGAAGTAAGCTATTGTGATGGAATTGATGGCGCATACAAAGGCAGTATTAACTCAAAGGAACCTCTCACAGTATTCTTCCGTAAAGAAGGCTGGATTGATATTGGTGGGAATCGTTGGACACCAGAGAAACACTTTGACATTGTAGATATTCGATAAAAACAACTCTGTTAGGAGTTGTTTTTTATTCTTAAATTTTTATAGGGGAAAGAAGGAAAATGGAAATGAAGAAAATTGCAGATTTATCTCATCACAACAATTCAATAAATTGGGCTGCAGCTAGTAAGGAGCTAGACCTTGCTATTATACGTGTACAATATGGGTCAAGGACAATTGATAAACGTTATAAAGAGTATGTGCAAGGTTGTAAAGACTATGGTGTTCCATTTGGACACTATGCTTATGGATGTTATGTAAGTGTTCAGGATGCTATTGTAGAAGCAAATGATTTTATGGCGCGCGCTGATAAAGAGGCAAAATTTTTAGTATTAGATGTAGAAGATGATACTTTAGCAAGTTGTGGAGCGGCTAACTTAGCAAAAGCTTCTCAGGCATTTATTGATACGTGCCGTGCAGCAGGCTGGAAAGTGGGACTATATGTATCACACCACATGTATACAAGCTATGGACTAAATACTGTGAATGCGGATTTCCTTTGGATTCCACGTTATGGAAATAAACCAGCATATAGTTGTGATTTATGGCAGTATACAGAAACTGGTAGTCTTGCAGGCGTAACTGGTAATGTAGATTTAAATTATTTAAACGGTGAAAAATCTCTTGAATGGTTTACAGGTAAGGGTGGCGCTGTTGGTACACCACAACCAGAGGGGATTGGAATGGCAAGATCAATATACTGGGAAGGCTATGGCATTAACTATCATGATAGACCACACGGTAACTATCTGGGGGACTTCACAACAGCAGCAGAAGTATTATATTGGGATGCGTACTGGGGAGAAGATAATGATGTTTGGTTAGATTTAGGTAGAAGTCGTTGGGTAAAGGCAGAGCATTATTATTGGAGACCCTTCAAAGCAATATCAAAATTCCCAGAAGGATATGAAGTAAGCTATTGTGATGGAATTGATGGCGCACACAAAGGCAGTATTAACTCAAAAAAACCTCTCACAGTATTCTTCCGTAAAGAAGGCTGGATTGATATTGGTGGGAATCGTTGGGCACCAGAGAAACACTTTGACATTGTAGATATTCGATAAAAACTCCAGTAGTAACTGTTTTTGTATTTTATAAAGTTATGACATAAAAGATAGCTTTAGTAAGAATCATAAGACAGAGAGAGCGATAAGGACATATTGGTGTTAAAAGATGATAAAAGATTAGAGTCACTCGAATGAGTAATTATTTAGATTAGAAAAGGAGTGAGAATAATAGAAGAACAGATCTTAAATTCAATGATTCAACAAGGAGCATTCGCAGCTTTATTTGTGTGGATGCTGTTTACTACGCAAAAAAAGAATGAACAGCGTGAAGAACAATATCAAAAAGTTATTGAAAAAAATCAGCAGGTCATTGAAGAACAAGCAAAAGCATTTAGTTCGTTATCGAAGGATTTATCAGATGTTAAACAAAAAATCTTGGGAAACGGGGATGAGAAATAAAATATAATATTAAATTATTTGTCGCGTATGCAGGTTTCCCAGTAAAAATTCGACTACTATAGATTAATGAAAAAAAGCCCTAATACCGCTAAGTATTGGGGCTTTTTTTCATTAATCTATAGTGAATACGGTTATGGTTGATTCTTCAAGAGGAAAGAGTGAATGAATTCCAATATTAATGTAAATGAAATGAAACCTGGAATGATGTTTAGTGATAATACGTTCTTATTCAAGAGTTCGTTTATTCATTTTCTAAATCTAAGGAATATATATAGTTGAGTACCTTGCAATAAATAATACTAAGTGGTATATTATGGATGTGATAGGTACCGTGTATTGAACAGTACTGAAGTGAGAAAGGGGGATTGTCCTTGAACGTTCAGTTTAAAAAAGGTGTGTTAGAACTATGTGTACTTGCACTTGTGAAACGTAAGGATTGTTACGGTTATGAACTAGTTCAGCAAATCTCAAATAAATTTTTAATATCGGAAGGGTCAGTGTATCCTTTGTTACGTCGTTTAACGAAAGAAGGGTATTTTCAAACGTATTTAAAAGAATCTACGGAGGGGCCACCTCGTAAATATTATCAACTAACTGAGCAAGGGGAAACGCAACTGAATTTGTTAGTAACAGAGTGGCGTGATTTTGCAAAAGGCGTACAAGAAATTATTGAAGGGGTGGAATGGGATGAGTAAAGAACAGTTTCTTAAAGAATTATCAAGTCATCTTAGAAAGTTACCGGAAGAAGAGAGGAAAGATATTTTATTAGATTATGAAGAGCATTTTCAGTTTGGTAAAGAAGAGGGGAAAACTGAATCGGAAATAATAAAGGGTCTTGGCTCGCCAAAAGTAATTGCGAAAGATTTACTTGCTTTGTATCGCTTTGATGAAATGAAAAAGGACCCATCTACTTCGAATATAACAAGAGCTGTCATGGCAGCGATTGGACTTAGTTTGTTTAATTTCATTATTGTATTAGGCCCGTTAGTCGCAATTATCGCTTTTATATTTTCCTTTTGGGTTGGTGGGATTGCTAGTGTAGTGACACCATTTTTCGTTATTGGAAAAGTATTTATGGGTACATTTATATGGTTAGATGTATTCGTAAGTATAACGTTTGTTGGGATAGGTTTGTTGTTATGTATTGTCGCTTATTATAGTACGATGTGGTTTAAAAGGTTATGTGTACATTATGTAATATGGAACTTCAAAATGATAAAAGGGGAGTAGATGATGAAAAAAATATTGTTAGCAGCAATCGCTTGTATCATTATTGGAGTAATCGGGATTTCACAAACATATGAAAAAGCAGTACAAACTGCGGAAAAAGGAAACAAGGAAGATGTTATTAAAAACGAAACATTAAAAAATATAGAAGTTAAGTTAGATGCTGGGGATATTGTCGTCCGAAAATCTCCTGATTCTTCTTTTTATGTAAAGCAATCAGGAGATGCACGTAAACAAGAGATTCGTATTGCTGAAGATGGTGACACATTAAAAATTATTGGGGAAAGAGAAAAAGGTGCTTCATTTGATTTTTCGTTTTACGATTTTAGGTTTCAAACGTCTACAGTGACTCTCCTTGTGCCTGAACGCTCTTACGAAGAGATAAAAGTAAATTCATCTGCTGGACAAATAGAAATAAGTGATGTAAACAGTGATCATGTAACTGCTGGGGCACTCGCCGGAGAAGTAGCTTTGAAACATGTTACAGCAAAAAGTGTGGAAGGATCTTCAAAAGCTGGTGAGGTAAACTTTAAAAAGGTAATAGGGAAAGTAACAGCGAAAACGGCTAGTGGAGAAGTGCATATTATGGATCATGATCCTAAATATGATGTAGAGGCAAGTTCGACCGCTGGGGATGTGGATATTACTTTATTAGAAAAACCACAAGATGCAGTTATAACTGGGCAAAGCGCTGCTGGCGAAGTAATGATTTTTAATGAAGAAAATAAAAATATAACGATTGGCAAGGGTAGTAAAAAGATTAGTGGTAAAACAGCTGCTGGCGATGTGACGATTGAAACTCGCTCGTAAGTAATAGAATGTATGAAAATCTATCAATATACAAAAAAGAAGATAATTACCGTATGTAAATAAGGTAATTATCTTCTTTTATTATTAATGTAAATCACGATATACGCCAATTACTTTGCCGATAACTGACACTTGTTTTAAAATAATCGGTTCTAATGAAGAGTTTTCCGGTTGTAGACGGAAATGGTCTTTTTCCTTATAGAAACGTTTAACAGTTGC
Organism: Bacillus albus; assembly: GCF_001884185.1. Lineage (GTDB taxonomy): Bacteria > Bacillota > Bacilli > Bacillales > Bacillaceae_G > Bacillus_A > Bacillus_A albus. The sequence continues at coordinate 101,990 of NZ_MAOE01000048.1, read as the reverse complement.
CTCGTTATCTTCTGTTAAAGCGACTACAATTTCACCATTATATGCAGACTGTTGTTGGCGAACAACAACTAAATCTCCATCGAAAATACCAGCCTCAATCATACTATCTCCAGAAATACGTAACATAAACACTTGGTCTGCTCCAGCGACAATGCTAGCTGGAAGTGGGAAGTGATCTTCTACACTTTCAACTGCTGTAATCGGTAATCCAGCAGTAACTTTTCCGACAATTGGAACTTGAATAACAGATTGTGTTTCTGCATCCATTCGATCGTCACCTAAAATTTCAATTGCTCGTGGTTTTGTTGGGTCGCGTCGAATATATCCTTTTTCTTCTAGTCGTGATAAATGTCCGTGCACTGTAGAACTAGAAGCGAGGCCGACTGCTTGACCAATTTCACGTACGGAAGGTGGATATCCTTTTTCTTGTACTTTTAGCTTAATAAAGTCGAGAATGTCTTGCTGGCGTTTCGTTAACTTTTCCATGTTTTCTAACACCTCGTTTTCTTTCATTTTTCTTATTAATAAGTATAACATGCGAAAAAACATTCTACAAACATAAGTTCGAACAAAAGGCGAATTTATGTTACACTGGAGGGAAATAATAGTGAGAAAGAGGGGTTCATAATGAATGCAATTATTTATGCGCGTGTGAGTACAACGAAAGAAGCGCAAGAAACGTCATTATTACGTCAAAAAGACGAATTATTGCATTTAGCTGAGCGCTATCAAATGAATGTTACTAAGGTGATTGAAGAGCAGGCGAGTGGCTATACAATTGAACGTGACGGCATATTAGAAGTGCTTGATACAATTCGGGATGAACAAATTGATGTGTTACTCATACAAGATGAAACGCGCCTTGGTAGAGGGAATGCAAAAATTGCATTAATGCACTGTTTACATAAAGAAGGAATAAAGGTATATACGCATACACATAATGGTGAATTGCAATTGTCGGATTCTGATTCAATGGTATTAGATATTATCGGTATTGTTGAAGAGTACCAAAGGAAGATTCATAACTTGAAAATTAAACGTGGTATGCAACGAGCAGTAGAAAAAGGCTATCGTCCAGAAAATAATTTAAAGAATCGTCATTTAAGTGTAGGGCGAGAGAAGAAAGAAGTACCGATTGAGGAAATTGTACGTTTGCGCAAGAGTGAACTTACTTTCGAGGAAATTGCAGCGACGCTTCGCGGCTTTGGGCATAACGTTTCAAAAGCGACGGTACATCGTAGATATGTAGAGTATACGAAGCAATTGCTTGATAAAGAAGAGTAACTATTGTATGATAATAATCAGTTTTGATTAGAAGGGGGATTCGAGATGCTTAGTCACGAACTCGTTGAACGCATTAACTTCTTAGCGAAAAAAGCAAAAGCTGAAGGTTTAACTGAAGAAGAACAACGTGAGCGTCAATCGCTACGTGAACAATATTTAAAAGGATTTCGTCAAAATATGTTAAACGAACTTAAAGGAATTAAAGTCGTTAACGAACAAGGTACAGACGTTACACCGGCGAAATTAAAAGCTTTAAAAAAGCAAGATAATGCAAAATTAAACTAAAAGATGGGCGAAGCCCATCTTTTTTATTTATTACATTCTTTATTTAATAACTTTCCAGTTGTTATTAACTGTTGCCTCTATCTTTTTGTGTTTCAAAATATAATTAGCGATCAGTTCAGACATATCTGTTGGTATGTCTTTTATTACGGGCTTATTTTGGAACATAAAGAAGTTTCCTCCGCCGCTAGCGCGATAATTATTCATAACGACGTCATATTCTTCATCCATATTAAGGGGGATGCCTTTGCATTGTAAAGATTCTACTCTCTCGCCAATAGGTTTGGAAATGTTTAATACGTACGAAATCCCTTCCCACATATCGTAATTATAGTGTTGCGGCTTTGGTTCTATGAAGGTAGGGTTTACGATAATATCTCCATCTGTATGTAATGTGAAATAAGAAGCAGAGAGTTCAAGGGCATCTTTTATATCTGCTCCAGTTATTCTAATTACTTTTAATGTATTTGGATAAATATAATTAGAAACGATGTCACGCATTGTTACATATTTCGGGAAACCTGGAGATGTATTATGGAATAAGCTTGTACAAGAAATAGAAACATTAGCTATATCCATCTGTATTTTGTTTATGAATTCAATAAAAGGATGGTCTTGCAAACGAGTTTGCATAGCATCTGAAATTTGCATGTCACCGTGGATGGTTCCAATAGGTTGATCAAGCCATTTTTGTGTTTTCTCTTCATAATCGGCTACCAAATACAGAACATCTGGATCTGCCTCGACTTCTTGCACAGTCAATAGTTCTGAATAACTCTCTTTTTTTACCCACTCTTGTTTCATTTTTTCAAATGTTACAGTTACTTTTCCAACTGAATGTCCATTACATCCAGTCTGTAAAATTGTTACACCATTACCCACTGTTTGAGCAATTTCTCGGTGCTGATGGCCTGTTAATAAAATATCTATGCCCTCAATTTCATGACACATAGCATACCCTTGGTTTTCACCTGTTAAAACTTCAGTCGGTACTCCGGTTTGTAAATCCCGTTCAAATCCCCCATGATACGCTACGACTAGTAAATCTGGTTTCTCGTGTTCACGAATGTAAGAAACCCAATTTTGTGTTGTTTCTAATGCATCTTCAAATTGTAAGTCTTTAATGTGATGGGGTTGTTCCCAATTTGGAATATAATGCGTTGTTACCCCTAAAGTAGCAATTTTTATATTTGATTCAATATGTTTTATTACATATGGTTTCCCGAAATAAGGTTTTTTACTGTTTTTATCTAAAATATTTGCTGATAAATACGGGAAGTTTGCAGTAGAAATAGCATTATTTAAGACATCAATTCCGTAATTAAATTCATGATTTCCAATCACTGCAGCATCATAACGTAAATAGTTCGCCAATAAAGACATTGGATTTTTCTTATCTTTTTCATAAGTAGCGTAATGATAAGTGAATGGTGTTCCTTGTATGAAGTCACCGTTATCAATTAAAAGAACGTTTCTATTTTTGGAACGTTCTTTTTTTATAAGAGTAGAAATTTTAGCTAAACCAATTTCAGCTTTTGAGTTATCTTGGTAGTGAATTGGATAAACAGTACCATGTATATCACTTGTTAATAAGATGTTTAAAGTTACAATTTGATTTTGATTCAATATCATTCACCTTTTCTATTATTATCTACTAGTTAAGCATATCAAATATATGAAGAGAATTTTAGTGAGAGTGTATAGAATGTGTAAAGATTCTGTAAATAAGCAATTATTAATAAAAATGTGTGATATATTTCTTCATGTTTACGAAAGGTAATTTATAACAATAGAAATGGGGGCGTTAATATGTTTAAAAAAGTTTTTGCAATGAGTACGACAGTTGTACTAGCGGCGGGATTATTAAGTGGTTGTGGAACGAAGGAATCAAGTGCAAGTAAAAATGAAGATACGAAAAAAGGTTATGTACCAAAGACTTTAAATGTTCAATTTGTTCCTTCTCAAAATGCAGATACGTTAGAGGCGAAGGCAAAACCACTTGAGAAGCTATTAAGTGATAAATTAAATATACCGGTAAAAGTTAGTATTTCAACGAATTACAATACAATTGTAGAAGCGATGGCATCTAAGCAAGTAGATGTAGGTTTTTTACCTCCAACAGCGTATGTGCTAGCACATGAGAAAAAGGCTGCAAACGTAATTTTACAAGCGCAACGTTTTGGAGTAGATGATGAAACAGGAGCACCTACAAAGGATTTAGTAGACTTTTATAAATCTGAGTTTGTAGTTAAGAAAGATTCAAACATTAATAGTGTAAAAGATTTAAAAGGTAAAAAAATTGGTTATCAAGATGTAACGTCATCAGCGGGATATGTATGGCCTGCGGCTGTATTGTTAAAAGAGGGAATTGATCCGCTAAAGGATGTGAAACCTGTTACATTAAAAGGTCACGATCAGTCGCTTATTGCTCTTTTAAATGGTGATGTAGATGCAGCTGTTGTATTCCAAGATGCTCGTAATATTGTAAAAAAAGATTATCCGAATATATTCGATCAAACAAAAATAGTGAAATTTACAGAGAAGATTCCGAACGATACGATTTCAGTACGTTCTGATTTAGATGCAGAGTGGAGTAAGAAATTACAGGACGCTTTCATTGAAATAGGAAAGAATGAGGAAGGTCACAAAATCATAAAAGAAGTATATTCACATGAAGGATATGTTAAATCTGATGATAGGAAATTTGATATCGTTCGTGAATATGGAAAGAAAGTAAAAACGCAATAATACATATGGAAATGGTAGCTAACTGGAATGATATGTTTTCAGTTAGTTTGCCGTTTCGAATACATAGAAGGTAGGTAAGATGTGTGATATCGTTTCGAAATGTCTCCAAAGTGTATCCGAATGGTACAAAAGGATTAAATAATATAAATTTGAACATTCAAAAAGGTGAATTTGTTGTAATGGTAGGGCTGTCAGGGGCTGGAAAGTCTACACTTCTCAGATTGGTAAATCGACTTCATGAGATTACAGAAGGCGAAATTATGATTGAAGGGGAGTCTATTACTGCAGCGAAAGGAAAAGGCTTACGACGCATGCGCCGAGATATTGGTATGATTTTTCAAAGTTTTAACCTTGTAAAGCGATCAACGGTATTGAAAAATGTATTAGCTGGCCGTGTTGGGTATCATTCAACACTGCGTACAACGTTAGGTCTATTTCCAAAAGAAGATTTGGAGCTTGCTTTTCAATCGTTAAAAAGGGTGAATATTTTAGAAAAAGCATATGCGAGAGCTGATGAATTATCAGGAGGACAACAGCAACGGGTATCGATTGCTAGAGCATTAGCGCAAGAAGCAAAAATCATATTGGCAGATGAACCTGTTGCATCGTTAGATCCGCTAACAACAAAGCAAGTATTAGATGATTTGAAAAAAATCAATGAAGATTTTGGAATTACAACAATTGTAAACTTGCATTCTATTGATTTAGCTAGGCAATATGCGACACGCATTATTGGATTACATGCAGGAGAAATTGTTTTTGATGGTTCAGTAGAAGAGGCAACGGATGAAAAATTTGCTGAAATTTATGGAGACGTAGCACAGAAAAGTGAATTGTTAGAGGTGGCAGTTAAATGAGTGACGTAACGATATATTCGAAATCGATACCGAAGCCGCCGAGTAAGTTGAAACATATGTTAACGTTTCTTCTAGTCATTTTACTGTTGTGGGGAAGTAGTGTACAGGTCGACGTATCATTTTCAAAACTAGTAATTGGTTTTCCTAATATGATGGATTTATTAAAAGAGATGGTGCCGCCAGATTGGAGTTATTTTCAAGTTATTACAACAGCGATGTTAGATACAATACGTATGGCGATTATTGGGACAACTTTAGGAGCGATTTTAGCTATTCCACTGGCACTATTTGCGGCAAGTAATGTGTTTACTAGTACATTCTTGTACGGTCCAGCTCGATTGGTTTTAAATTTTATCCGAACGATACCAGATTTATTATTAGCGGCAATTTTCGTAGCTATTTTTGGAATAGGACCACTTCCGGGTATTTTTGCTCTTACTTTTTTCTCAATTGGGCTTGTGGCAAAATTATTGTACGAGTCAATTGAATCAATTGATCCAGGTCCATTAGAAGCGATGACAGCAGTAGGAGCAAATAAAGTACAATGGATTATGTATGGGGTAATTCCGCAAGTGAAAGCACATTTTGTCTCCTATGTTCTTTATACATTTGAGGTGAACGTACGTGCAGCAGCTGTTTTAGGTTTAGTAGGGGCTGGCGGTATTGGACTATATTATGATCGTACACTTGGATTTTTACAATATGAACAAACTGCCTCTATTATTATCTATACTCTTGTTGTTGTATTGTTAATTGATTATGTAAGTACATTGTTGCGGGAGAAATTATAATGAGTAAAACGACGTTAATCGTACCAAAACCGAAGAAACCGAGTATGTATCGCTGGATTATTTTTATAGCACTTACATTTGTATATGTATGGGCTTTTTCAGGAGTACCGTTAGAAGGAATCAAAGATACGGCGGGAGAAATTACAAAAGCAATTATGACAGGTGTATTGAATCCGGATTGGTCGTATGTATCTTTGCCAGATGGTGAAGATTTAGTACATGGTTTAATTGATACGTTGGCAATTGCGATATTAGGTACATTTATTTCTGCCTTTTTATCTGTTCCATTCGCTTTTTGGGCAGCAACGAATATAAGCAGTGGGAGATTAACTTCAGGAACTGGAAAATTTGTACTTAGTTTTGTTCGTACATTCCCTGAATTAGTTATGGCTCTTTTATTTATAAAAGCTGTTGGACCAGGCTCTTTTGCCGGAGTTCTAGCTTTAGGGTTACACTCTATTGGGATGTTAGGAAAACTATATTCAGAAGGAATTGAAAATATAGACAAGGGACCGACGGAAGCGTTAATAGCAACAGGCGCGAATCGCTTTCAAATACTTTGGTATGCAGTATTACCGCAAGTATTACCCGATTTTCTATCGTATACGTTATACAGGTTCGAAATTAATGTACGATCCGCTGCTATTTTAGGTGTTATTGGAGCAGGGGGGATTGGTACGCCTCTCATTTTTGCACTGAGTTCACGCAATTGGTCTCGTGTGGGAATTATTTTATTGGGTATCATTTTAATGGTAATTATCATTGATTATATTTCAAGTTCGATACGAAAGAAAATCGTATAAGTTATTTTAGAAGCACCTACAAAAGGTGCTTTTTTTTATATAATTAAGAATAATGAATGTAGACATTATGGAAAAACAGGGGGGATATTTTGGCTTTACAACATGATTTTGTATTTGTTTCAAATGAAAAAAAAGGATTAGATTTTAAAGGTATAGATTGGATTGAACTTTGTTTGTTATATAAAGAAGAGGCAACGATAGATGAGTGTGTTGTATTAAGTGATGAGCTAATCGTATATCTATTAGATTTCATTCATTGGATTCCGACCTATTATCCAGCGAAAAGAGCAGAAGGATTTGGAATTCATTATTATGGTATTACAAAAATAGAACAGCGAGGGGCAGTGATAGCAGAACAGTTATTTTGTTCGCTCGTTAGCATGTTTTCTTTAGCGCCAGAAATAATCGAATTGACAGGACAGTTTCAATGGGAAAATGATAATAATACGGATGGAGAATATGAAAGATACGTATTTAATCGAGATAAATTATGCCAAGACTTACGGTCGTTTATTTTTTTGCTTCGTAGAGTGAAAAATGGGGAAGGATATATTTTGCATTATGGAATTTAAAATTGATGAATAAATATACAGATAATTCCCTTTCTTTTTAAAATAAAAACAATGAAAAAGTATGTCATATTGAATGCCCATACATTCCTGAAATCATTGATTTTTTTATAAAAAACCAAAAAAATATCAACATATTTGTCGATACATGTTGTATAATCTTGCGTGGGAAGCTATCATATAAATGTATAAAACGTTTACTAATATAAGCGAAGGGAAGAATAGCATGTCACATTCAATCGAACAACTTTCTATCAACACGATTCGCACATTATCCATCGATGCGATTGAAAAAGCAAACTCTGGTCACCCAGGAATGCCAATGGGTGCAGCACCAATGGCTTATACATTATGGACTCAATTTATGAAACACAATCCAAATAACCCAACGTGGTTTAACCGTGATCGTTTCGTATTATCTGCAGGTCATGGTTCAATGTTATTATACAGCCTACTTCACCTATCTGGTTATGATGTAACAATGGATGACTTAAAGAACTTCCGTCAATGGGGAAGCAAAACTCCAGGACATCCTGAGTACGGTCATACAGCTGGTGTAGATGCAACTACTGGTCCACTTGGACAAGGTATTGCAACTGCTGTAGGTATGGCAATGGCTGAAAGACATTTAGCTGCTAAATATAACCGTGATGCGTATAATGTAGTAGATCATTATACATACGCTATTTGTGGTGATGGAGATTTAATGGAAGGCGTTTCTGCTGAAGCATCTTCATTAGCTGCTCATTTACAATTAGGTCGTCTTGTTGTGCTTTACGATTCAAATGATATTTCATTAGATGGCGATTTAAATCGTTCATTCTCTGAAAGCGTAGAAGATCGTTACAAAGCATACGGATGGCAAGTAATCCGTGTTGAGGATGGAAACGATATTGAAGCTATCGCGAAAGCAATCGAAGACGCGAAAGCTGACGAAAAACGCCCAACGCTAATTGAAGTAAGAACGACAATTGGTTTCGGTTCTCCAAACAAATCAGGAAAATCAGCTTCACATGGTTCTCCACTTGGTGTAGAAGAAACAAAGTTAACGAAAGAAGCATATGCTTGGACAGCTGAGCAAGATTTCCATGTAGCAGAAGAAGTATATGACAACTTCCGTAAAACAGTACAAGATGTTGGTGAAACTGCGCAAGCAGAGTGGAATACGATGCTAGGTGAATATGCACAAGCATATCCAGAATTAGCAAACGAATTCCAAGCGGCAATGAATGGTCTTCTTCCAGAAGGTTGGGAGCAAAACTTACCAACTTATGAATTAGGATCAAAAGCAGCAACTCGTAATTCTTCAGGTGCTGTAATTAATGCAATTGCAGAGTCTGTACCATCATTCTTCGGTGGATCTGCTGACCTTGCTGGTTCTAATAAAACATACATGAATAACGAAAAAGACTTTACTAGAGATGATTACAGCGGAAAAAATATTTGGTACGGTGTACGTGAGTTCGCAATGGGTGCAGCAATGAACGGTATTGCACTACATGGCGGTTTAAAAACTTACGGTGGTACGTTCTTCGTATTCTCTGACTACTTACGTCCAGCAATTCGTCTTGCAGCATTAATGCAATTGCCAGTAACATATGTATTCACACACGACAGTATCGCTGTTGGTGAAGATGGTCCAACACATGAACCAATCGAGCAATTAGCAGCGCTACGTGCAATGCCAAATGTATCTGTTATTCGTCCAGCTGATGGCAATGAATCTGTTGCAGCTTGGAGACTAGCTTTAGAATCTACAAACAAACCAACTGCTTTAGTATTAACTCGTCAAGACCTTCCAACATTAGAAGGTGCAAAAGACGATACGTATGAAAAAGTAGCCAAAGGTGCATATGTAGTTTCTGCAAGCAAAAAAGAAACAGCTGATGTAATCTTACTTGCAACTGGATCTGAAGTAAGTCTAGCTGTTGAAGCACAAAAAGCTCTAGCAGCAGACGGCGTTGACGCATCTGTTGTCAGCATGCCATCTATGGATCGCTTTGAAGCTCAAACTGCTGAGTACAAAGAATCTGTATTACCAAAAGCAGTAACAAAACGTTTCGCAATCGAAATGGGTGCTACATTCGGATGGCACCGTTACGTAGGTCTTGAAGGAGATGTGTTAGGTATCGATACATTCGGTGCTTCTGCTCCTGGTGAGAAGATTATGGAAGAGTATGGATTTACTGTAGAGAACGTTGTTCGTAAAGTAAAAGAAATGCTTTAATGATTTTAGAAAAATCTCTCCAGCATGGAGAGGTTTTTCTATGTAAATGAGTTTTTTCGACAGAAAAAGTTTTTTATCTCTCCGCAGTCAGACAATCATTGCAAAATTTCTTCTATATAATGAAGAGAAAAGGTTGTCCAGATTGGGAGGCGAAAGATGAAAACGTATGAATTGTATTTAATTCAAGAGGATATTGCGAAGGCTTACTTTGGTCGTGAATATTTGTTTTTTGATTTATTTGCTCGATTTTCAGAATCTGGGTCCCTTTCGGAGAGAAAAGTGTTATATAAACAAATGATGTATATAACGATGCCATTACAAGTAATGAAAATTCATCATAAATTAGAACAAGCTTTGCGCGTTCTTGGTAAATATGATCGAACACATCATACACATACACTTTATACAGGAGCGGAATACGGCGAAATAATGGTGAAGCCACACTATATTCGTATGAATACCTCTGGAAATGTCTCTATGGAAACGACTTTCTTTGAGGTGTTAAGGAAGTGTGAATTAACATTTTTAGCTATGGATTATGAAAATACAAAGTACGGATGGCTGAATCCTCTAAAACAAGTACGAACATATGTGTAAAAAATGTCGAATTGTATCTTGTCTTATTGAAAAGGTTTTAGTACACTGTAAGGTAGACAACATGAAGGAGGAAAATATATGCCAATTTGGTTAGGTATTCTAGTGGGCGTAGTAGCACTAGTAGCAGGCGTGGCGTTAGGATTTTTCATTGCCCGCAAATACATGATGAACTACTTAGAAAAAAATCCACCAATTAATGAACAAATGTTAAAAATGATGATGATGCAAATGGGACAAAAACCTTCCCAAAAGAAAATCAATCAAATGATGAGCGCAATGAGCAAGCAACAAACAAAATAAGCGCTAAAAGACACTCGCTAAGAGTGTCTTTTCTTTTTGTTAGTTATAGAGTTTAAAACTTTTAAAAATTCTGTATCTTTGGTAAACTGAAAACATCGCTCATTTTAAGGGAGGAGGAGAAGAATGAAGGTATTTATTAATTTAGCGTGGTTTTTTAAACAGGAAAAACGAGCGTACATAATCGGAATTATTATGTTATTTGGTGTCGCGCTTCTTGAACTTGTAGCCCCGAAAGTACTAGGTATTGTAGTAGATGAAATTAGTAATGGAACATTAACATCTGAAAATTTGTTGAAGTGGGTTATTCTGTTAGTAGTTGTAGGGATTACTATGTACATATTACGTTATTTATGGCGTATTATGATTTTTGGATCTTCGTTAAAACTAGCTCGTCAATTACGGAAGAATTTATACGAACATTTTACGAAGATGAGTCCATCTTTTTATCAATCACGTCGTACGGGTGATTTGATGGCGCATGCGACTAATGATATTCAGGCGATTCAACAAACTGCTGGATCGGGCGTTTTAACACTGGTTGACTCATTAGCAGTTGGGGGATGTGTACTCGTAGCGATGGGTTTTACAATTAGTTGGAAGTTAACATTGTTAAGCTTAATTCCAATGCCGATTGTAGCGATTTCGACAAACTATTATGGAACGTTATTACATAAAAGGTTTCATAAAGCGCAGCAATCGTTTTCGGAAATCAATGATAAAGTGCAAGAGAGTATGAGTGGGATGAAGGTAATCCGGTCCCTTGGACAAGAGCAAGAAGATTTACAAGCATTCCGAAAAAAGTCAGAAGATGTTGTACATAAAAATATGTTAGTCGCACGTATTGATTCGTTGTTTGATCCGACAATCTCACTTATCGTTGGATTTTCTTTTTTAATTGCAGTATGTTACGGGTCAGTATTAGTTGTGAGAGGCGAATTAACTGTAGGTAATCTTGTTACATTTACAACGTATTTAGGTACCCTCGTTTGGCCAATGTTAGCGTTTGGATGGTTGTTTAATATTATGGAGCGTGGGCGTGCTTCGTATGATCGTGTAGAGAAAATACTCTCTCAAAAATCAGATGTCGTAAATAGAGAAGATGCTGTACATAAAGTAGCAAGCGGTGATGTGACATTTGCGGTTGATTCATTTTCATATAAGAAAAATGAATTGTCGCAGCTAATAGATGTTCACTTTGATTTGAAGAAAGGTGAAACACTAGGAGTTGTCGGCCGTACAGGTGCGGGGAAAACGACGTTATTAAAATGTTTAATCCGTGAGTATGATCATTTTAATGGTGAATTAAAAGTTGGGGAGCGGGATATTCGTGATGTAACACTTTACGGTGTTCGTTCTGCCATTTCATATGTGCCGCAAGATCATTTTTTATTTTCGGCGAGTATTGGAGAAAATATTGCCTTTGGAAAGGCGGATGCTACATATAATGAAATTACCCGTGCTGCAGAGATCGCTTGTATTCATAATGACATCCTCCAATTTTCAGAAGGGTATGAAACAGTAGTAGGAGAAAGAGGAGTTTCGTTATCTGGAGGTCAAAAACAGAGAATTTCTATTGCGCGTGCCTTATTAACAGATGCTGAAATTTTAATTTTGGATGATTGTTTATCAGCAGTAGATGCAAAAACAGAAGAAACGATTTTAAGCGCATTAAAGAGGGAAAGAGCAGGGAAAACAACGATTATTACTGCTCATCGTTTAAGTGCAATTCAACATGCCAATCTTATACTTGTTGTGGATGATGGGCGAATTGTGCAACGAGGTACACATGAGCAATTAATGGAAAAAAACGGTTGGTATAAAGAAATGTATGAGAGCCAGCAGTTAGAAGCATTAGTCGAGAAAGGAGGCGTATGATGACTAAGAAGAAGCAGAGTGATTTAAGTAGGTTACTTTCTTATATGAAGCCATATAAAGGATTGCTATCTTTAGCATTTATCTTTTTAGTTGGTGCAACTGTAACCGAAATGATGGGGCCTTTTTTAATTAAACAATTTCTTGATGAACATTTAGTACCACGTAACTTTGATCAATCAGCACTTGTTACATTATTTGTAGTGTATCTTATTGCTCATTTATTAAAAGTATTATTTACGTATTTAGACTTATTATATTTTCAAAATATCGCTTTTAAAATTGTTCAAGATATGCGTGTGGAAGTGTATGATCATGTTCAAAAGTTGTCATTAAGTTTCTTTGATCGTACGCCGATTGGTACGCTCGTATCGCGCATAACGAATGATACGGAAGCAATTAAAGATTTTTATGTAAGTGTATTGTCCACATTTGTCAAAAATGTAGTCTTTTTAATAGGTATTGTAGTAGCAATGTTTTTATTAAATGTAAAATTAGCTCTATTTTCTCTCGTATTAATTCCGATCATGTTTGCAATTATGGTGCTATATCGCCGGAAAAGTGCAGTTTTTTATTTAGAAGTACGTAATCAACTTAGCGTGCTAAATGCAAAGTTAAATGAGTCCATTCAAGGAATGAATATTGTTCAAGTGTTCAGACAAGAAAAGCGCATGAGAAAAGAGTTTGAAGAAGTGAATGATAAACATTATAGTGCAGGGCGACGTACGTTAAAGTTAGATGCGTTACTTTTACGCCCAGCAACGGATTTAGTTCATATTGTAGCTATTGCGTTAGTCCTTGGTTTATTTGGAATTGATGCTTTAAAGAGCCCTGTTGAAGTAGGAGTTCTATATGCCTTTGTTAACTATATACACCGTTTCTTCCAGCCTGTAAATGAGATGATGATGAAATTATCATTTTTCCAACAGGCACTTGTTTCATCATCACGTGTATTTCATTTAATGGATGAAAAAGATTTAGCGCCAGTTCAGAAAGGGGAGGGAAATCCTCAAGTCGTTAATGGAGATATTGAATTTAAAAATGTTACTTTTTCATATGATGGTAAACGAGATGTTTTAAAAAATGTATCTTTTCACGTGAAACAAGGGCAAACGGTTGCTTTCGTTGGACACACTGGTAGTGGAAAAAGTACCATTATGAATTTGTTAATGCGATTTTATAATATTAATTCCGGAAATATTGTAATAGATGGTGTAGATTTAGAGAAATTTACAGAACAAGAAATTAGAAAAAAAATAGGACTCGTGTTGCAAGATGCATTTTTATTTGCGGGAAATATAAAACAAAATATACGTATGTATAATGAAGAGATTACGGATGAAGAAGTAAAAGAAGCAGCGCAATTTGTGCAAGCGAATACGTTTATTGAGAAATTACCAGAGCAGTATGAAACGGAAGTAGTAGAAAGAGGAGCCGCTTTTTCTAGTGGTCAACGACAATTAATTGCCTTCGCTAGAACGATAGCAACGAATCCGAAAGTATTAGTATTGGATGAAGCAACAGCTAATATTGATACAGAAACAGAAGATGCAATCCAAACAGCATTACAGCAAATGCGAAAAGGGAGAACGACTATAGCAATTGCCCACAGATTATCTACAATTCAAGATGCAGATCAAATTTTTGTTATGCATGATGGAGAGATAGTAGAAAGAGGAACACATCAAGAATTACTGAGTAAACAAGGGTTGTATTATAATATGTATTTACTACAAAATAAAGGAAGTTTACAAAAGGCCTTGTAGAATTACAAGGTCTTTTGACTGCGCATGAAATTTTTACAAAAAATATAAGGATAACATAGTATAATGGAGTAGAAATATGTATGGAAAATAGTAGGGAATGGAATGAAGGAGAAAAATATATGGATTATGTGCTAATGGGTGTAATTTTATTATTATTAGCTGCAGTATTCGTACTGTTTTATAAAAATAAACAGCTAGAATCAGAAAGCCAGCAAGTAGAATTTGAAAAGAAACAAGCAATTGAAACGTACGAAAATGAAATTGCAGCTACGGTTACAGAGTATAAAGAGCAACACAATACATTGAAAAATATGGAGCAGAAAAAATACAATGATTTACAAATAAGTGCAGCTAGAGAACTTGAAAATATGCGGATGATGAAAAATCAATTAGCTGTGCAACATAGTAAAGAACGCAGTGAAATGCAAGAAAAACATAGTAACGAAATACATATGTTTCAAAAGTTAATTGCAGATTTGCGAGAGTATACGAAAAATGGAGCTGAAGTGAGCACACACGAAACATTACAATATATGAAGCGTGGTTTCGTAGAGCAAGGCATAATACTACATAATGAATTTCATATTATGCCGAATGTTTTTATTACAAATCAGCATGGAGGAAATGATCTTCGAATTCATCATCTCGTCTTAAGCAAGACGGGTATATATGTACTTGAGACGAAAGAATGGACAGGGCAATTAATTCATGGCATAACGAAAGAAAATGCTAGTATATATTCATTTATGATTGAGGAAATTGGCAAGTATCAACAAGAGATGGGGAAAGAAGAGACGTTTGCATACATTACAGGTGAAGATTCATTAACGATACAAGTGAAAAATGAAGGGAATCCAGTATATAGAGCGAAGAAACTATCGCATATTCTATACAATTGTTTGAAAGAAAAGCAAGTTGATATTGTAAAGGAAAACGTAAAACCGATTGTATATTTTTATAATGAGAGCGGGAAAGAAGTGCTAGATCTTTCTGGAGAAAAAACGCCGAGATTAAAAGATAGAGAGCAAATTGTAACGTTCTTCAGAAATGAGATCTTAACAGGGAAAGTAATATATACAGAGAAAGAGTTAGAAAAGCTTCGAGAAACTATTAATCGAATGAATTATATAATGAATTAAGAAGACGGGGTTATCACTTCGTACTATTTGGGAACTGAACGAGGCTTTATTCCTATAGATAGTGAACATCTTGTTTTACAATTTGATAGAGATGGTAAAGTTATGGAATATAAGGTGCAAAGAGATTAAAGAACCGTAGAGAAGCTATATATTATAGCTTCTTTTTATTTTTCAATATGTTACGGAAGGTAAGGAAGGATATTGAGTGGAATAAGGAATGAAAGCGGAGGTGATGCATATATATAGATGCATTGGGTTATTTTTATCGTGCATAAACGGGTAGCTCAATTGTTATCAATGCAGAGTGGACTGAAGCTCTACTGATTAAATTTTTACTGTATCATATTGTATAAATGAAAAGGAGGTAAGACGGTGAAAGCTATACCGACTGAAGCCCTGAGTAAAGAATTGATGGAAAGAGAAGGGGTTATATCTATTACAGTAAAAGAATTTGAAAAGATAGAAGTAGCTGGAGTAGTAGTCGCTGGTCCTGCGGTAATTTTGATTAATCAAGACTAAGTACATAGTATCGATTTAGAAAAGTATGAAAAGCATCCGCCCAGGGTGCTTTTTATTTGTATGGCTTTGAAGTGTTCACCAATTATGTATGCTATTGATGGAATAAAAATAATATAGCAAACTAATATGTTTTACGAATGAATTATGTAAGTAATTCATATTTCCCATATAAAAGGATTTACTTTAATATAATGAGTGTAAAGTTCGAGTATTCGAAGTACTACTTGAATTATATCCCTATCCCTTTTCTAAAAATGCGAACAAGTTTTGCCCTATTCTATTCAATAATTAATTGCATAGAAATATATTGTTCGATGACCATTATGGAACGTACATAATGGAAAAATCCCGATCCTTAAAGAGGATGCCCCTAATCTTCATGTGAAAATATGATCGGATAAGAAAGCTGACCAATTTATGGTCGGCTTTCTTTTTGTTCAAAAGTTATTTCTTCTTTAATTTCCGTTTGCAATAATAAAGCTTTTCCGAAACGACGTTTACATTCCGCACGCACTTTTTCAATGGCTAGTAGCTGAGTAGTGGCGGGAACGGTTACGATAGCTTGGCGAGGTTTTCGATTTTCTTCACAAAAGACACATTCCACAACATATTTAGAAATCATATTTTCATCCTTCCGTTTTTCATTTCTAAGAAGGGATTGCCTTTGAAGTTGATGTAATCTTTCGTCATTGTTTTACTATTTTCCTCTTTTTTTCAAGGAGAAAATAAAAAAGAAGACGAATAGTAGTAGGGGAGGGATGTATATGGAAAGATGGATAGGTTGTGCAGCAGTATGTGTAAACGAAAGAAATGAAATTCTAATGGTGTTACAAGGACAAAAGGGTGAAGAAAAAAGATGGTCTGTTCCAAGTGGCGGGCTTGAAAAGGGAGAGACACTAGAAGAATGTTGTATTCGAGAAGTTTGGGAAGAAACAGGTTACAATGTGGAAGTTGTAAGTAAAATATATGAAAAAGAAGGTATTACATACGGGGTTCCTGTATACGTCCATTATTATGTCGTTAAAACAATAGGTGGTAGTATGAAAATCCAAGATCCTGATGAATTAATATATGAAATTGCTTGGAAGAGGATAGATGAAATAAAGGAATTAACGCTATCTTTCCCGGAGGATTATGAGATTTTAAATACATATATAAATAAAAAAGCGAGTGTCTAGACACTTGCTTTTTAATGTATCCATGATAAGAAAAGCGGAACAATAACTAAACTAGCTCCTGCTGTTAAAAGCATAGATAAACTTGCAATTGTTCCTTCTACAGGGCCAATTTCGAATGCTTTTGAGGTACCGGTTCCATTTGCGCTTGTGCCTAACATAATGCCTTTTGCGAGCGCTGTTTTAATACGACATATACGTATGAGAGAAGGACCGAGCAATGCCCCTGTTAACGCAGTTAAAACAACAAATACGGCTGTTAATTGTGACATACCACCGATCATTTCTGAAATGGCCATTGCAATTGGTGTCGTTACAATATGAGGTGCTAAACTATGTTCTAATGATGAATCAATTTGAAAATAATTTGCTAGTAGTGCTGAAGTAATAACTGATAAAAATGAACCGACAATGACATTGAGTAAAATAGCTATTCCATGTTTCTTAAGTAAATCAAAATATTTATAGATTGGCCATGCAAAAGCAACTGTTGCAGGTTTTAATAATTCTGTTAACCATTGACCACCTGTTTCGTATGTTTCATAAGGTGTATCTAGTCCGAGTAATAAAGCAATTAAAATAATAGGGCAAACGAGAAGAGGAGAAAGTAAGCTCCAATTCCAGCGTTGATACATTTTCTTCGATATCCAATATGTGAATAGTGTTAATAATAAACAAAGAAATCCGATCATTGCACGGATCCTTTCCGCTTTAGTAGCAATTCTGTTAAAATTCCTGTAACGAGAGTGACACAAAGTGTACTAATCATAATAATTAAAATGAGATCGATTCCATATTGTGATAGTGTATCTTTGTAGCGTATGACAGCGACCGCAGAAGGAATGAAAAATAAAATAAGTTCTTTTAATAAAAAGTCTGCTCCGTCTTGTATCCACTCTTTTTTCACTAGGTTAAATTTTAATGAAATTAATAATAAAAAAATACCGATTATACTTCCTGGCACTGGGAGGTGTGCCTGTTTTGCAATCCATTCACCTGTCCAAGCGAAACAAAATAATAATAAAATTTGTCCGCTTAATTTCCACCATTTCATACAGTAACCACCTCTTTCTTTTTTTACATAAAAATTGTAAAAAAGAATTAACAATTTCTACTATACGTTCATTCAAAAAGTTTGTCTAATATATAAATTATATGTTATTAATATATTAGATGTATTAATCGAAAGTGAAAAGGGTGTCCAAAATGGAATTACGGCATTTGCAATATTTTGTTGTAGTGGCAGAGGAGTTACACTTTGGACGAGCAGCCGCTCGTTTACAAATGACACAACCACCGCTTAGTCAACAAATTCAGCAATTAGAAAAAGAAATGGGAGTTATGTTATTTTCAAGAACGAAGAGAAAGGTTGAATTAACAGAAGCTGGAGAAATGTTTTTAAAAGAAGTGAAAAAAGCGTTCGAACAAATTGAAAAAGCAGTAGAGATTGCACAAAGTGCCCAAAGGGGAGAAGTGGGCTCACTTTCAATTGGTTTTGTAGGTGCGGCAATATATGATATTTTACCATCTATCGTAAGGGAGTATAGAAAGAAATTTCCGAGAGTGTCTGTTGCCCTACACGAACTGTCAACACCAGATCAGGTGCATGCACTTCACGATAACCGTATTGATATTGGTTTTTTACGTCCGCCAATTCCAACACAATTGCTAGAGTTAGAACCAATTCAAAAGCTTTCTTGTACGTTATGTTTACCGAAGGCACATCCACTTGCTGAAAAGGATGAAATACATATTGAAGATTTAAGAGATGAACCGTTCGTATTTATTACGAGACCAGTATGGCCAGCATTATATGATACAATTTTATCACTTTGCCGTGAAGTTGGGTTTAGTCCACGTATCGTACAAGAGGCAACAGAATATCAAACAGTTATGGGGCTTGTGGCGGCAGGAATCGGAATTACGGTAATACCTGTATCAGCAAATAAATTGTATAAAACAGAAGTCGTATATAAAGAATTATGTGATTCGAATTTTGTTGCGGAAATGTCAGTAGCTTACAAAAAAATGAATACTAATCCAGAACTTTTAGAGTTTTTAAAAATTGCAAGAGAGAAGAAAAGAATTGAAGTTGAGGATGAGATTAATTAATTTATTAAAAAGTACACCTTATTAAACACTAAAGCGGAAATGCAATACTATTGCATTTCCGCTTTAGTGTTCTTTTTTAGTTCTATGCTAAAGAGGTAAACATGTTCGTTTTCTTGTAATAGTTGGTCAATAGAGTTTTTTTCCTCAAGCATTAGCACTCTTACAGTTTCATTATTCGTTTTTATAATAGCGGCTAAAGTCGTTTTTTGATTGTATGTTAAGTTAATAGCAGATTGAATAGTAGTAGATGTAGAGCTAGTTACGATCGGTGGTGTTTCTTCAGGAACGAGCATGGAACTACCTTCAATATTAACATACCAATGTTTTTGCGTTTGTACATCTTTATCGAGTTGGGATTGAGGTGGCAAAAAAGAAAGTTTTACTTTCTTTTTTGGAAAATGTGAGGCAGCTATATTCGCAATTTCGTTTGTTTTTTTACCATTTTGATAATAATCAATCGTAGCATGTATTTCATCTTTTTCATTTTTTAGTGTAACGTTATAAAACATTCTATTTCCTTCTCCTATAGGAGTCATTTGTAGAATATCAGATTGTTCTTTTGTTAACTTATATGGTTTAACAGAGGCTACTTCATTTTCTTTTAGTGGGCTACAACTAGTGAGAAATAATAAACACAAGATTGATAGTAATCTTATACGCATGCAATCCCCCCCTCTTTTTTACAATTATATTCTTAATATGATTTTTTTTACCATTTTTGTTTTCTAGGACTAAAGACTTAGAAACAATTCCGATTGTAGTGCGATGTTTAAAATGTCATATTTTTATACACTAGTAGTATAGAATGAGTTTGTTATGAAGTAAGGTAGGGGAAGAACATATGTCTTTATGTCAGTTAGTGAGAAAAAATATAAGAACATTTGCTGCCAAAAGGATGAAGCAATTTATGTGGATTGCTATGAGTACTATGGTTTTGTTTTTTATGATATCGCTCCAATTTAATAAAGGGGCTATTGGGGAATTAGGGACTACACTTTTATTTCAAATGTGTTTTTACACGCTGTTTCTTATATTCATTGTTATATGTATTTTTACTACATATAAAATAATGTTTTCTCTTCTGCAAGTGAGGAAAGAGGAATTTAAATCTTATGTAGCAAAGAATAGGGACGTACTATGTGTATTATGCCAGGAGCAATTATTCATTTATGGCGCAGCGTTTGTTTTTGGATTAGTTAATGGGATGTTATTTTTGAAATTATTTACGATTATCTTTATGAAAATAGTAGGAATACAAGGGGGAAATAGTGCACCGATTACAATGTATGCAATAGTAGTTGTTAGTATAATTATGGTTGTTATCTTCCTATTATCGATGATGCAATGTTTTCGATTTGTTCAAAGTTTACAAGATAAAAATTCGTTTCATTTCAAGGAAAAGGCATGAGAAATCATGCCTTTTTCTATTTTACACAGAAAAATAATCATGTTACAGTGTAAAGGCCTGACAAAGAATGGGAAGGAAAGGTTGTATAGAATGACAAATGAACAATCAATTGTAAAGGTTGAGCGGTTAACGAAGCGAATCGGTTCAAAGACACTTGTAGAAAATATTAGTTTCGAAGTTAAAAAAGGTGAAGTAGTTGGCCTGCTCGGGCCAAATGGTGCTGGAAAAACGACTTTAATGAGAATGATGGTCAGTATGATTCGTATGACAGAGGGCGAAGTTTGGATTGATGGTCAATCTGTAAAACAGCAATTTGAAAGTACTGCTTCGAAAATTGGAGCAGTAATTGAGACACCGGAATTTTATCCTTTCTTGAGTGGCTATGAAAATTTAACATATTTCGGACGAATGAATGGGAACGTGACAGAAGAACGTATTGATGAAGTAGTGAAATTGTTAGGAATGGGACAAGTAATTGACCGCAAAGTAAAAGCATATTCACTCGGCATGAGACAACGTTTAGGAATTGCTCAAGCGCTTATTCACGATCCAGATGTATTGATATTAGATGAACCAACGAATGGATTAGACCCTAGTGGAATACATGAGATGAGAATGTACATAAAGAAAATTGCACATGAACAAGGGAAAGCGGTACTTGTATCTAGTCACTTACTTTCAGAAGTTGAATTAATGTGTGACAGAGTTATCATTATTCAACACGGAGAATACGTGGCGACGCAAAATATTCAGCATAATCAAAGTGAAGAGATGGAGACAATCCGTATACGTGTAGATGATGCGAATAAAGCAGCAGAAATGTTAGAACAAGATGTTTTAATAAAAGGTAATGATCTCCTTATTCATGTAAAAGATGAAGAAATCCCAAATGTTATTCGTATATTGCTTGAGAAAAACATTCAAGTGTATCGTGTATATGAAGAAAGAAAAACGTTAGAAGAGCAATTTTTAGAATTAACAGGGGGAAAAGATATTGTTTAATTTAGTGTATAACGAACTGTATAAAATATTTAAGCGAAAGCGAACGATTATTCCATTTGCGGTTATTGCAGTATTAGTAATCGGATTAGGATGGGTTACGGCAAAGTATTTGGAACCGGAAACAAAAGGATGGAAAGCGGATTATACAGAACGAACTGTAGAAATTGAGAAAAAGCTAGGCATGAAAAAAGAAGCTATTTTAGCAGAACGATCTGGGGACGAGCTTGTAAAGGAATATCAGCTTAAGATGAAGTACTTAGACACAGATACAGCACCAGCAAGCAGTTCTCCACTTTCTTTCATGAGAGATACAGGTTTTATCGTATTTCCAATATTACTCCCGTTTATCCTCGTGTATGCAAGTACAATTTTTGCGAATGAATATAGCTGGGGAACATATAAATTTTTAACGATACGACCAGCAAGTCGCTTTAAAATTTTGACAGCCAAATTTTTAGCAATTGTAATATTTGCAGCGTTATTGTTTATATTTAATATGATTTTCTCCACTTTAAGTGGACTTGTTATTTATAAATTCCAGCAGCCTGCATGGAGCGAGTTTATTTTCCAAGATGGAAATATAATAAAACAAAATATTTTTGTAGAAGCTAGTAAGTATTATATTTTATCTTGGTTGCCGACGATTGTGTATGCAGCGTTTGCATTTATGATTTCTGTGTTAACAAGATCTAGCGGAGGAGCGATTGGTATTTCACTATTTCTTGCTTTATCTGGAAACATCGCATTACTAGCAGCAACTAGATATGATTGGGCGAAATATTTATTGCCAGCAAACACAGATTTATACAGTATTTCAAAGAATGGCAGTTTTATTGATGGAGTAACGTTCCCGTTTGCTTCATGTATGTTATTACTATATTTATTTGTATTTTTAAGCATTTCCTATACCGTATTTTTAAAACGTGATTTAACTTAATTAAAGAGCCGTTAAGTATTTCTTAACGGCTCTTTTTTATGCGAATTGTTTAAGTGCTTTTTCAGCTAACAAAGCGAAGTATTCTGCACTTATAGGTAATGCCCGCTCGTCTACTGTAAAAGCGGGATGATGCCATTCATGTGTACCACTCGTTCCCATAAAGACGAATGAACCAGGTATTTCTTGTTGATAAAAAGAAAAATCTTCTCCGGCCATTGACGGGGTAGGAGTGATGATATTTAAATTCATATTTTCGGCAACTTGAGTCGATAAGTTTGTTAGAGATGTATCGTTATGAACAGCAGGAGGACCTGCATAAAAACGAAATTCTGTTTTTACACCTAATGCATCAGAAACCCCTTGGATAATACGTTTCATGAGTGTTGGAATCTTTTCGCGTGTTTCCGTTTGGAATGTACGTACAGTTCCTTCCAGCGTAGCTTTTTCAGGAATAACGTTCCACGTATTTCCTGAATGGATGTTTGTGACACTGACGACGGCATTATGTGAAGAACTTATATTTCGGCTTACAATTGTTTGTAGTGCCATCACAATTTGAGAAGACGCGACAATAGGGTCTACCCCAGCATCTGGTACAGCTGCATGTGTACCAACTCCGTGAATTTCAATTTCGAATCGATCAACTCCGGCCATCAGTGGACCATCTTTAATACCGATTGTACCTACTGGCAAATCAGGTTTATTATGCATACCGAAAATAGCTTGAACGCCATGTAAATGTCCGGCTTCAATGACTTTGCAAGCACCATTACTACTCTCTTCAGCTGGCTGGAATATAAAGCGTACCGTTCCACTAAGAGAAAATTCCTTTTCCTTTAATAAATAAGCGGCACCTATAATAGCAGCTGTATGAAAATCATGTCCACAAGCATGCATCCTGCCGTCAATTTTTGAAGCGTACGGCAAATTTGTTTCTTCTTGAATAGGAAGAGCATCAATATCAGCGCGGATTGCTATAAGTGGTCCGCTATGATTCCCTGAAATTTCAGCAATAACGCCTGTTTCTAAATTAGAATTTATAATCGTAATATTTTTTTCTTCTAACCAATTTTTTATAGCTTTCGTCGTTTCAAATTCTTCGTATGATAATTCTGGATGCTCATGTAAATTTCGACGAATAGAAATTAGCGTCTCAGTTAATTGCTCTCGATTTGCTGCCACTTATAATGCCCTCTTTCTTAAATGAAATATTTACATTAAGTATACAATAAGAAAGGAGAGGATTCTCAAATGAAAATCCTCTCCCGTTTTATGCTGCCAATTTTTTGTGTGTATGATGTTTACGATAACGTCCACGCATTGCATAGGAAATTTGCGGGATTGCAATACCGATTAAAATAAGGGATACACCAAGCCATTGTGAAGATAGTACAGCTTCTTTTAGAATGAATACAGACATAATTGTTGTAACTGGTAGTTCTGCTGCACCAAGAATAGTTGCTAAGCCAGAACCGATTTTTGGAATACCAATTGTAAAGGCAATAGAAGGAATAACGATACTAAATGTTCCTAAACCTAAACCATATTTCCAAAGTCCTTCAGAAATTGCACCATTCAAAATAAATGTCGGCGGGAATACGATCATTACTAAAGTTAAAGCGCCTGCCATTAAGAGAACACCGCGCGGCAATGAAGGTACTTCAACAGCAACTTTTCCGCTCACAAAAATGTATGTTGCAAATGTAACAGCAGATAATAAACCTAATATGATTCCAGTTGTATCGAAATCACCTGCTGATTTTTCTAGTAAACCACTTGATAAAAATGTACCTGCAAGTAAGATAATAACGGAAATTACCTTTTCTCTTGAAGGCAATGTTTTTGTTGCGACTGCTTCAATAATAATTCCGACCCAAACGAATTGGAATAAAAGTATAATTGCAATGGATGCTGGTACAGTTTTTAATGAGGCATAATAAAAAATTCCAGTGAAACTTGCAGATGTACCTGCAACGAATAAAATTAACGCTTGTTTTAATGGAACACGATGTCTAGAAAATAGAAGTGTAATGGCAAGCAAAATAATCCAACCGAACAAATACTGGCTGCCGATTACCTCTCCAAGTGAAAATCCTTCCGCATATGCAAGTTTAACGAAAATAGCTAAAATCCCATAACTACACGCTCCTAATAAAACTAAAAGAGAATAACGAAGCATGAAAAATTCCTCCCATCTATATGAAATTGTTCCGTAACGGACATATATAACTAGAGGGAGTATACAAAATTAAAAATGAAGGGTCAAATAAAAGAAAAGTGTGAAATTTTATAGAATAATAATAAAAGTATGATATTTATGCATAATCTTGAAATTAGTAATAATAGAAGTATTATAAAATCAGGTTTGTATTGTATAAAGACAGCATTTGAAAAAAATTTTTAAAATTAATATGTAGATAGACGTACTCGTAACATGCTAATCATTTGAGAAACTATGTTACCTTTGTTATGTTAATAACAATTAGAGAAGTTTCGTAGTCCAATTGAGATTTTTCTATATAATAGAAGGAAATGAAAACGTTTTTTTAGAAATTGTGTGAAAGAGTAGTTTTTCTTATTATCACGTTGGAAAAGTGATTTCACGAATTGTTCATAGTATTTTTATATGTTTTTGCTACAATATGTAAGGAGAGGAGTGAGGTAATGCAAGATATTAGTATTTTTTTAGCGTTTGGTGCAGGGTTTTTATCATTTATTTCCCCATGTTGCTTACCGCTTTATCCGGCATTTTTATCGTACATAACAGGTATGTCGGTTTCTGAGTTGAAAGAAGAAAATGCAATGCTTCGCAAAAGAAGTATGATACATACAGCGTTTTTCTTACTTGGATTTTCAATTATATTTATTGCAATTGGATTTGGTACAAGTTTTATCGGAGGAATCTTTACAGATTATAAAGATTTAATTAGACAGTTAGGTGGTATATTTATCATCGTGTTCGGTCTTATTATTGTCGGTGTGTTTAAACCGAAATTCTTAATGCAAGACCGTAAATTTACGTTTAAAAATCGTCCGAGTGGCTATTTTGGATCTGTTCTAATTGGATTGGCATTTGCAGCAGGGTGGACACCTTGTACAGGACCGATTTTAGTATCTGTCATTGGATTAGCAGCAACGAACCCAGAATCAGCAATGATTTATATGATTGCATACATACTTGGATTTGCTATCCCATTTTTCGTGCTATCATTCTTTATTACGAAAATGTCTTGGATTAAAAGAAATAGTATGAAATTCATGAAAATCGGAGGATACGTTATGATTATCATGGGTATCTTCCTATACTTTAACTGGATGACGAAAATTATCGTATATTTCTCAAGTTTATTTGGTGGTTTTACTGGTTTTTAGTATTATTCTGTGAAAATGTTGGAAATACTAACGGAAAAGCATATAATGAAAGTATATTTTGCATATAGCCACAAAAAAGGATGAGAAAATATGAACATAGTTGTTTTATCCAGTATCGTTGCTGTTTGTATGGCTGTTGGTGCGATGTTTATTCGTTTAAAAGCAGCTAAGAAACCTGCAACATTGAAAAAAATTATACTTCCACCATTTTTTATGAGTACGGGAGCATTGATGTTTGTTTTTCCAGAATTTCGATTAACTCCAGCAGAAATGTTAGAAGCAATTGGTGTCGGTTTGTTTTTCTCTATTTTTCTTATTAAAACATCTAAATTTGAAATTAGAGGACAAGAGATTTATTTGAAGCGTTCAAAAGCATTTGTTTTTATATTAATTGGATTACTTGTCGTGCGGATTGTATTTAAAACATACTTAAGTCAATCTCTTGATTTAGGACAACTTAGTGGCATGTTCTTCTTACTTGCATTCGCGATGATTGTATCATGGAGAATTGCGATGTACCGTTCCTTTACGAAATTACAGAAGGAAATGGAAAAAGAAGATGGTTTTTATAATGAAAAAGATATGAAATTAACTTAAAAACTGTATATGTATAAAATAAAAAAGACAGCGTCAAAGGCGCTGTCTTTTTTATCGAAAATAATGTGAAGTTATTTTGCGAGTAAAGACTTATAGTTTGAATAATCAATCTCTTTTTCTTGTAGTTTTTTCACTAAAAATTTATGGTCGCGTTTTGGTGTAGCAATAATATATCCTTTAATAATTAAATCTTGTGTAATTTTAGAGGCCTTTTCTTGTAATGCCAGTTCTCCAATTTTGCCCGCAATTTTTGATTTAGCAACATCGCGAAATAGTTCCGGAACAGGACTTACGAGCTCTTCTAACAATTGTTTTTGTTCGTCATCCCATAAATGCCTAGTTTTATTAATATAGTGCTCTTCCCAATCTAAAATAGACATACCATCTTCTTTTGGTAATCGTTTTAAAAATTTTCTGAACATAAAGTATCCACCGATAGACATAAGTCCTAATAAAATAACAGTCCATAGCACAATAAACCAACTGAACCATCCTTCGAGCAAGTATATCCCCCCTTAATGATTGCGGTTTTCTATTATTCATATTATAAACAGTGAGATTCATAGAAAGCAAGAACGCTTGGTCATTTTGACCAAGCGTTATCATTTAAACAAAGTATAGTTGTTCCACACATAAATTATTATTATCATCTTCTACATATTCAATGATTAATGTGCCAACTTTACGATCTTTATCTTCAGTTGTGAAAATAGAGTAAGAAGTAAAACGTGCTGTTGATAGGCCGCTTATATGTGTAGGTAAAGAAATGTAGCCGTTATCGCGGAAGAATTCCATCAGTTCAATATCCTCAAATTCTTTTCGGTCAACTTGTTTGTTTGTATAGCGGCGTTGAAGTTGTTTTAAAGACTCATTCCAAGAAATTGCTTTTGTATCGTATACCATTGTTCTATCTCCTTACTGTATGTAATCATTAAGAACATACGTTCTAAACTAGTATACTCTTTTTATTAGAAAAGGGAAAGCAAAAAATAATGTAAGCTTGGATTTCCAAGCTTACATTATCGATGCGTCCGTCATAATCTCTATTTTTATTATAAGTTAGATAAGAATAAGAAACAAGATGATATATATTTTGTTGATGGTTTTCAAAATTCTGTATATTATAGGTGTACTAAAGTGCAAAGGACTGAGAGGGATGGCGTATGTAATTTCACTACAAGGACCGATGGCAAGTGGGAAAACAACATTAGCTAAGAGGTTAGAGCGATGTGGGCTTTCGGTTATATATGAAAATCCTTATCCAATTGTAGAAAAGCGAAAGCAATTAAATTTGGATATGAATTCAAAAGAAGGATTTATTATAAATCAAAAAATGTTTATGGAAGCAAAAATAAAGGAGTTTCAAAATGTGAAAGATTCATTCGTTATTTTTGATCGTGGACCTGAAGATATTGAATTTTACACACTTTTTTATCCAATGATTATAGAAAAAGGGTGGGACATAGAAACAGAATTGAAAGATGAATTATATAAATTAAGAGAATGTCGCTCAGATGCTATTTTTTATTTAGATGTGACGGAAAAGAATGTATATGATAGAAAAAATAACGATAGGACAAGAAAACGAAGTACATTTGAGGAGCAATTTAAATTAGTAGAAACGGAAAAAGACTGGTATAAACAATTTCCTGTAACTTATGTGGACACGAACAGATTAACAGTGGAAGATTTAGAGGTATATTTTATGAATTGGTTAAAGGAGAGAGGGTTATGAAAAAAATACTTTTATTTGTGTACCCAACATTTGCGGAGTTTGAAATAACGGTAGCTACAGCATTGCTGAAAAATAAATTTGAAATCATTACAGCGAGTGTAACAAAAGAATTGATTATAAGTGAAACAGGTTTGCAAGTGCAACCACATATAGAATTAAGTGAAGTGCGTGTAGAAGAATATGAGGGGATTATCATTCCAGGTGGAGATGCAATACAAATGAAGTAGGCAGAAGGACTCTTCTCAGTCATCCGTCAATTTCACGAACAAGAAAAATTAGTAGCTGCTATTTGTGCTGGACCGTATGCGATAGCAAAAGCAGGCTTATTCAGAGAAATCTCGTATACGGTAACTATGGACTACCGAAAATTGGATTGTTTTCCGGTAGAAAATTTTGTGTATGAAGAAGTTGTGCAGCACTCAAATATTATTACAGCACAGGGGCATGCATTTGTACTATTTGGAATAGCGATTGCCTCTTATTTTGGGGTAACAAACGAACATAATATAAATTTTTACAGTGGTAAGGGGAATGTGATGATGGAGGAGCTTTTGCCTGAGAATGTATAAAAGCTAGCTAATGCTAGCTTTTTCTTTTTGACATCGATAAATGGCTAATGTTTTCGGATCGCGCCATATACCGTTATGAAGTGACAATTCATTTTCTACTTCTTCTTTTAGCCATTTCTTCATTTCGGCGTGAAGATGTGTATTATCAGGTATATTTAGTGATGGAAACATGCTAGAAATATAGTTTACAATTGGAGTAGCATGATGAAAAATGAGAGCATTATGAATAACTGCTTCTTCAACAGTTGGAAAAACAGACTGTAATATCTCTTTACCATTTTCCAAACAGAATGGCGTGACTGAAGATGTTGTTTTCGGTAAATCAAATGCGTCTAACATGCGGTTACACATTTCAACTATACGAGGTAATGTAACGTCAGAATTTGTTGTAGCTAAAAGTGAGCCACCAGGACGTATTACTTTATGGAATCCTTGGACTGTTTTTTCGACGTCTTTCATGTGGTATAACATATGTCTTGCGACGATCCAGTCGTAGCAATTAGCTTCGAAAGGAAGTTTACTAGCGTCACCTAGCCTCCATTCAATTATGCTATTTTTTATTGTAGCTTCAGAAAGCATCGTTTTCGATTGATCCAAACCTGTTAAATGTCCTGTATGACCGTTAGTTTGTAAAAGGGAAAGAAAACTCCCGTTAGCGCACCCAACCTCTAATATTTTTTCATCTCCTTGAAGTTGTAAATGATCCATGACGACTTCATCTAAATTCACATGTTTTTCTTCATAATGTTTATGCGTATCGATACGTGTTTGTAAATGGTTGCTTACGTTGTATTGGCGTTTTACATCATTCATCTTTTCGCATTCCACCTTCGTGCAAAATTGCTGAATTGCGTGCGTTAATACGTCGGTTTTCTTTAAACCTTCGTAATGAAGTGCAGATTCAAACCTTTCAAGTAATTTTTCTTCAATTCGAAAATGAATATCTTTTCGCTTTGTCAATGAAATCTCACCCCTTTGCATCTGTTATTGAGACTATAGCATAACTGGAAAATTTGTGTAAATCATTTGTGTACACAAATGGAGAAGATGAAAAAAATGTTTGAATGTGAGTTTAAACTATTGACGATTTAACCGTTTTCATATATTCTTAAATTAAGAAATATTCAAATAATTAAAAGAAATGAGAGAGTCACATGCTTCTTCAAGGAACACATCGAATTGGTCGTATGGCCATGCTGTTGGCACTTGCGGATGAGAATGAAAGCCCTGTATTATCTATCCCAAAAGGTTGGAAGTATTGTACGGGGAAAGTGGGTTCGATGAATTCGCAAAAGGTTGTAGCAGCAATGGAAACAGCGGCTAAGAGCAACCAAGTTATTGAAACAGACGTTTACAGAGAAACACATGCACTTTATCATGCGATTATGGAAGCTTTGTACGGAGTGACGAGAGGTCAAATTCAGTTAGCAGACGTTCTTCGTACAGTAGGACTTCGCTTTGCGATTGTGCGCGGTACACCATACGACGGAAAAAAAGAAGGCGAATGGGTTGCTGTTGCATTATATGGAACGATTGGTGCACCTGTAAAAGGATCTGAGCATGAGGCGATTGGTTTAGGAATTAATCACATATGATTTGCCCATAGTCTATTAGTTAGAAGGGGGCCTTACTTTTTTAAGACAGAAGTCTGTCTTAAAAAGATAAGGTCCCCTTTTGCCTTTTTAAGGAGGAAAAAAGAATGATTACGTTAACAGGACACACATTGACAATTGAAGAAATGAAGAGGTTGTTACTTGAAGGAGAAGGTGTAACAGCTTGTCCAAATAGTATGCAAAAGGTGGCAGAGTGCCGCGAAGTAGTTGAGAAAATTGTAGAGGACGGAAAAGTCGTTTACGGTATTACAACTGGATTTGGAAAGTTCAGTGACGTGCTTATTCAAAAAGATGATGTAAAAGCACTTCAACACAATTTAATTCAGTCACATGCATGCGGAATAGGCGATCCATTCCCTGAAGAAGTATCACGCGGTATGTTAATTTTACGAGCGAATACGATGCTTAAAGGAGTATCTGGCGTTAGACCGCTTGTTGTAAATATGCTTCTTGAGTTTGTAAATCGTAAAATTCACCCAGTCGTTCCGCAACAAGGTTCACTTGGTGCGAGTGGCGATTTAGCACCTTTATCTCATCTTGCGCTTGTATTACTAGGTGAAGGTGAAGTGTTCTATAAGGGGAAACGCGTTCATGCGATGGTGGCTCTTACAGAAGAAGGTCTTGAGCCGATTGAACTTGAAGCGAAAGAGGGGCTTGCATTAATCAATGGTACGCAGGCGATGACAGCGCAAGGAGTTCTTTCTTATATAGAAGCAGAAGCAACGGCTTATCAAGCTGAATTCATTGCTTCGATGACGATTGAGGGGTTACAAGGCATTATTGATGCATTTGATGAAAATGTTCATAAAGCACGTGGTTATAAAGAGCAAGTGGAAGTAGCGAGCAGAATTCGTGACATCCTTCACGATAGTAAATTAACAACAAAACAAGGAGAACTACGAGTACAGGATGCATATTCACTTCGCTGTATCCCGCAAGTACACGGTGCTTCTTGGCAAGTTTTAAATTATGTGAAAGAAAAATTAGAAATTGAAATGAATGCAGCAACAGATAATCCGCTTATCTTTGATGGTGGGGAAAAGGTAATTTCGGGTGGTAATTTCCACGGTCAACCGATTGCGTTTGCGATGGACTTCTTAAAAGTAGGAATGGCGGAACTTGCAAATATTTCAGAGCGTCGAATTGAGCGTTTAGTAAATCCGCAATTAAATGATTTACCTCCATTTTTAAGTCCAGAACCAGGACTTCAGTCTGGTGCAATGATTATGCAATATGCTGCAGCGTCATTAGTTTCTGAAAATAAAACGTTAGCACATCCGGCGAGTGTGGATTCAATCCCGTCATCAGCTAACCAAGAAGATCACGTAAGTATGGGAACAATCGCTTCACGTCATGCACATCAAATTATTCAAAATGTAAGACGCGTTCTTTCAATTGAAATGATTTGTGCGATGCAAGCAGCAGAATATCGCGGTATTGAAAACATGAGTACAGTGACGAAAAGTTTCTACCATCAAGGTCGTCAGCAAGTGCCTTCTATTACAAATGACCGCATATTCTCAACGGATATTGAAAATATTGCGTATTGGTTAAAAATGAATTATTCGATAAAAGAAAGATTAGATGTAAACGCAGCACTATAAAATGAGAAAAGGGAGAGATTGAAATGGAAAAAGTAAAACAAACAATTCGTGCGCCAAGAGGTACTGAGTTACAAACAAAAGGATGGGTTCAAGAAGCTGCACTTCGTATGTTAATGAACAATTTAGATCCGGAAGTTGCTGAAAAGCCAGAAGAATTAGTTGTATATGGCGGAATTGGCCGTGCAGCTCGTAACTGGGAAAGCTACAATGCAATTATAGATTCATTAAAAACGTTAGAAAGTGATGAAACATTACTTGTTCAATCAGGAAAACCGGTTGCTATCTTTAAATCACATGAAGATGCACCACGCGTTCTTTTAGCGAACTCAAACTTAGTACCGAAGTGGGCGAACTGGGATCACTTCCGTGAACTAGAGAAAAAAGGTCTTATGATGTATGGACAAATGACAGCAGGTAGCTGGATTTACATTGGAACACAAGGTATTTTACAAGGAACATATGAAACGTTTGGTGAAGCGGCACGTCAACATTTCGGTGGTTCATTAAAAGGTACATTAACACTTACCGCTGGTTTAGGTGGTATGGGTGGTGCACAACCTCTTGCTGTAACAATGAATGGCGGTGTTGTTATCGCTATTGATGTTGATAAGCGCAGTATCGATCGTCGTATTGAAAAGAGATACTGTGATATGTATACAGAATCATTAGAAGAAGCATTAACGGTTGCAAACGAGTATAAAGAGAAGAAAGAACCAATTTCTATTGGCTTATTAGGAAATGCGGCAGAGATTTTACCAGAACTAGTGAAGCGTAATATTACGCCAGATTTAGTTACAGATCAAACATCTGCTCATGATCCATTAAACGGTTATATTCCAGTAGGTTACACATTAGAAGAAGCAGCAAAACTTCGTGAAGAAGATCCGGAGCGCTACGTACAATTATCAAAAGAAAGCATGACAAAACATGTAGAAGCAATGCTTGCTATGCAAGCAAAAGGTGCAATTACATTTGATTATGGAAATAACATTCGCCAAGTTGCTTTCGATGAAGGTTTGAAAAATGCATTCGATTTCCCAGGATTCGTTCCAGCATTTATCCGTCCATTATTCTGCGAAGGAAAAGGACCATTCCGCTGGGTAGCACTTTCTGGTGATCCAGAAGATATTTATAAAACAGACGAAGTAATTTTACGTGAGTTTGCTGATAATGAACATTTATGTAACTGGATTCGTATGGCACGTCAGCAAGTTGAGTTCCAAGGTCTTCCGTCACGTATTTGTTGGCTTGGTTACGGTGAGCGCGCGAAATTTGGTCGCATCATTAATGAAATGGTGGCAAATGGTGAATTATCAGCACCGATCGTTATCGGCCGTGACCATTTAGATTGCGGATCAGTAGCATCTCCAAATCGTGAAACAGAAGCGATGAAAGACGGTAGTGATGCAGTAGCAGACTGGCCAATTTTAAATGCATTAATTAACAGTGTAAACGGTGCAAGTTGGGTATCTGTTCACCACGGTGGCGGCGTTGGTATGGGTTATTCACTTCACGCTGGAATGGTTATCGTTGCAGATGGAACAGAAGCAGCAGCAAAACGAATTGAGCGCGTATTAACTTCTGACCCTGGTATGGGTGTTGTTCGTCACGTTGATGCAGGATATGACTTAGCGGTAGAAACTGCGAAAGAAAAAGGCGTTAACATTCCAATGATGAAATAAGGAGGAGAAAACATGCTGGACACTTTACTAATAAATATCGGTCAATTACTAACAATGGATCAAGAAGATGGCTTGTTAAGACGGGAAGCGATGAACACGCTTCCTGTTATCGAAAACGGTGTGGTTGGAATTGAAAATGGCGTAATTACTTTCGTTGGAACAGCGGAAGAAGCGAAAGGATTACAAGCGAAAGAAGTTATTGATTGCGGCGGGAAAATGGTTTCTCCTGGTCTTGTTGATCCGCATACTCACCTTGTATTTGGTGGGTCTCGTGAAAACGAAATTGCACTTAAACTACAAGGAGTGCCGTACTTAGAAATTTTAGAACAAGGCGGAGGTATTCTTTCAACTGTAAATGCAACGAAGCAAGCGTCGAAAGAAGAACTTGTTCAAAAAGCGAAACTCCATTTAGACCGTATGCTATCTTTCGGAGTTACAACTGTAGAAGCGAAGAGTGGTTACGGATTGGATGATGAGACGGAATGGAAACAATTAGAGGCAACGGCACAGTTACAAAAAGAGCATCCAATTGATTTAGTTTCTACTTTTTTAGGTGCTCACGCAGTTCCCAAAGAGTATAAAGGTAGATCGAAAGAATTTTTACAATGGATGTTAGACTTACTGCCAGAAATGAAAGAGAAGCAATTAGCGGAATTTGTTGATATTTTCTGCGAAACAGGCGTGTTCTCTGTCGAAGAGTCAAAAGAGTTTTTATTAAAAGCGAAAGAGCTTGGCTTTGATGTGAAAATTCATGCAGATGAAATCGACCCTCTTGGTGGTGCGGAGGCAGCGGCTGAAATTGGTGCAGCATCAGCCGACCATTTAGTTGGCGCTTCTGATAAAGGAATTGAAATGCTTGCAAACTCTAATACAGTAGCCACTTTATTACCGGGAACAACTTTCTATTTAAATAAAGAAAGCTTTGCCCGCGGTCGTAAAATGATCGATGAAGGTGTTGCTGTTGCACTAGCTACAGACTTTAACCCGGGTAGCTGTCCAACTGAAAACATTCAGCTTATTATGAGCATCGCAATGCTGAAGCTGAAAATGACACCAGAAGAAGTTTGGAACGCGGTAACAGTTAACTCTTCTTATGCTATTAATCGAGGCGATGTAGCTGGGAAAATTAGAGTTGGTCGTAAGGCAGATTTAGTTTTATGGGATGCTTACAATTATGCTTACGTACCGTATCATTACGGCGTAAGTCATGTAAATAAAGTATGGAAGAATGGTAATATCGCATATACAAGAGGTGAACAATCGTGGAGCACGGCCACTATTTAAAGAAGAATGCAAAGTTTATCGATCGTGAAGTGACGAAATGGAGTGAAATGATTAAAGATTGGGAGGAAGACGTAGAAATATTCGGTGCTGCCTTAATTGGAGCACCCCTTTCTAAACCATCTATTAGTCATTCAGGAGCAAGTTTTGCACCAAAAACAATTCGTGCGATGTTAGATGCATATAGCACGTACGCAATTACAGAAGAACATGATATGAAAGAAAGTGTCTTATATGATTGCGGCGATATTACGATGCATGTGACGGATATAAAAGAGAGTCATAACCGAATTGCGAAAACAGTTGGTCATGTAACGAAAGTAAATCCGAATATGATACCAATCGTTCTTGGCGGGGATCATTCGATTAGTTTTCCGAGTATAACAGGATTTGCAAACAGTAAAGGAAAGATCGGTATTATTCAATTTGATGCCCATCATGATTTACGTAATTTAGATGATGGTGGTCCGTCAAATGGTACCCCTTTCCGTAGTTTACTAGAAAATGGTGTCATTACAGGAAAACAACTCATTCAAATCGGTATTCGTAATTTTTCAAATGCACGAGCATACCATGAATATGCAAAAGAACATGGGGTGACAGTGTATACAATGAAAGATGTACGAGAGCGAGAAATAAAAGATATTATGACGGAAAGTATTGAAGTATTAAGAAAGCAAGGCGTGACTTCTATTTACATTTCTCTTGATATGGACGTACTAGATCAAGCATTCGCACCAGGTTGTCCAGCAATTGGCCCTGGCGGAATGGATAGTATGACTTTACTTGATGCGATTGAATTCCTTGGTAAAGAACCGCTTGTGCAAGGTATGGATATTGTAGAAATCGATCCAACCCTCGATTTCAGAGATATGACGAGTCGAGTAGCTGCGCAAGTGATTATGAGTTTTCTTTTAGCGAGGGAAACAGTCCGTAAGCAGGTTAGTATATAGGCGTGAAGTTAATAGAGAATTTTTACCGATTCCGTATAAAAAACACATTACTACTCATATGTAGTAATGTGTTTTTATGTAAAAAGAGAAGGTGAAATTAGAATGTATATATGTGTGGAAAAGTTAATGAGATTACAGGTTTTTAGTGATGTTTTACGAATTTATTTTCTTAGTTAGAAAGAATTGACATAAAAAATAATTTTGTGATAAAATAAAAATTTTGCTAAAAAAGTGATTGTGTGTTAAGATTGAGAAGGTTACCATATATGGAGGTGGATTATTTGTTTCAAATTGGCGATAACATTGTTTATCCAATGCACGGAGCAGGTATAATTAAAGCCGTAGAAGAGAAGGAAATCGCAGGAGAAAAACAACAGTATTATGTTATAAAAATGTCGGGTAGTAATATGGAAGTAATGATTCCGGCAGAGAGAATATTGAGCTCAAATATACGACCAGTCACGGATATAACGGCAATAGCACACATATTGGATGTTTTTCAACATGGAGAATCTGATAGATTACTTACATGGAAACAAAGGTATAAATTGAACACTGATAAAATAAAGACGGGTAAAATACAAGAAGGTGCTGAAGTTGTACGTGATTTATTACGTATGCAGAAAGAAAAAGCACTTAATGCAAGCGAAAAGAAAATGTTAGATAACGCACACGAATTTTTGATTAGTGAACTGGGATTAATTGAAGGTATCACAGAAAGTCAAATAAAAAGCTTTTGTTAAGATTCATTACAAATAATGTATTACATCCCAAAAAAAGATTTTGAATTTTTTGGGAACATAATTATAGAAAATTAATCATTTCAAAGACATTCAACTTTTTCAAACCACTTTTAGAGCATTAACCTCGTTTGTTATTACTACAATCAAATCCATTTTTATTTTTTAATTCTTTACGAATGTTCGAAGTTTAATTAAACACTTCGATAGAATAGTTACTTGATTTTTGCAATCCTGATTCACACTGGCACGGACAAGGAGCCGTAAGGATGAAAGAGAGGTAGGGCTTTCATTGTTTTAGGTTTATAAGTTATTATTTTTAGAAGAATACTGAACCATTTCCACTTCTATTGATAAGGGATTTTTTATAAGTGAAAAGATAATAATTCTTTATATAAAAGAGATAAAGAAATTGATAACCATATATGGTCAACTAAAAAAGGTTTCCTACTAAGGAAACCTTTTTTAGTTTATTTATAGCATTCTATTTGTTTGATATTCGAATGTTTTGTGATTAAAGCGTATAAATTGACGTTACTATCTAAAAGTAAGTATGATACGATTATAGTAAGAAGATTTTTAGGGGGAAGAAAAATGACAAGTTCAAATAATAAAGCAGCAAGTATTTATGAAGGAACAAATATAAACGCTTGGGGATCTTTTGAAAATATTGAAGAAACGAAGTTGTTTAATCCGATTCAAATTGGATCTTGGTCTCTTCGTAATCGTATAGCAATGGCACCGATGACGAGATGTTTCGCGAATCATGAAACGGGAGTCGTTGGCACTGATGTAGTTGAGTATTATAGAAAGCGTGCAGCTGATGGAGTTGGATTCATTATTACAGAGGGAATCGTCATTAGCCCAAGAGCAAAAGGGAATCCGGGAGTACCAGGGATTTATACACAAGAACAAATCGATTCTTGGAAGCCTGTTACAGAGGCAGTACATAAAGAAGGTGGAACGATTATTGCTCAAATATGGCATGTTGGACGTATGAGTCATCACGAAATAATTGGTGGGCAAATGCCACAAGCACCGTCTGCTATTGCTGCAGAAGGAAATGTTCCACGTTTTCGTAAACCGTTTGATACGCCAGAAGCAATGACGTTAGAAGAAATACAAGAAGTGATTGGTCAATACGCACAAGCTGCGAAGAATGCGATTGAAGCTGGATTTGATGGAGTAGAAATTCACGGTGCACACGGATATTTAATTGATCAATTTACTTATGAGTTTGCAAATAAGCGTACTGATAAATACGGCGGTGACTTAAAGGAAAGATTAACGTTTATGAAAGAAGTAACTGAGGCTGTAATAGAAGCTGTTGGAGCTGATAAAACACTTCTTCGCTTCTCTGCTTTTAAAGGTGATAATCCTACTTATATGTGGGAAAATCCTGAGTTTGCAGTTGAAACGTTTGTAAATATGTTCAAAGAAGTTGGGTTAACGATGATTCACCCTTCAACGATGAATTATACGGCAGTTATTGCTGACGGAAAGAATTTTCATCAATTAGTAAGAAAATATTGGGATGGTACGATCGTAGGAGTAGGAAATTTAAATCCGAAAGAAGCTGAAAAAGCGTTGCAAGAAGGAACAATTGATGTAGCGGCATTCGGAAGACCTTTAATTGCTAATCCAGATTTTGTTCATCGAATTAAAAATGCTGAAAGTTTAGTTGAATATGATGCGAAAGAGCATCTTGCTACATTAATTTGAATAAAGATAAAAGGAGAACACATCAGGTGTTCTCCTTTTATTATGGATTTCATAGGAGGAAGCGGGATGAGTGAAACGCTACTCGTTATTATTAGTATATTGCTCTTATTGATGCTACTATTAATCATTTTTTTTATTATTACATTTTTTATTAAAAAACGGACGCATCATTCTATATTAAAGCTGCATCCATACTTAGGGAGAATGCGCTATTTACTTGAAAAAATCGGACCGGAATTTCGGCAATATTGGTTTGATCATGATACGGATGGAAAACCTTTTTCACGTTATGATTTTCAAAGTGTAATGTTTCTCGCAAAGTATCGTTCTGAGATACTCGGTTTTGGATCAAAACGAGATTTTGATGCATCTGGCTATTATATTGCTAATACATTATTTCCGATATTAACAGATGAATTAAGTGTGAATGTAACGCAGGAATGTGAAGGGAAAAAGTATGTGATTCATAAAGAAGGGTTATTTTCACGAAGAGAAAAATTGACAGCGGATACAACGAATCTTTGGTTATATGAAGAAGACGATGCAATTATCGTCGGTGAAAATCGTAAATATCCATGGAAACTGTATGGTATGTTTGGTGCATCAGCAACGTCTTACGGTGCGATTGGCGAAAATTATATTTTAGCGAGTGGGTTTGGCGCGAAGATGGCTAGCGGTTCGTGGATTAATACGGGAGAAGGTGGTGTAATACCAGAACATTTACATACAGGTGCAAATATTGTTGCACAAATTGGTCCAGGATTATTCGGGTATCGTGATGAGGATGGTAATTTTTCAATGGAGAAATTTATGGAGAAAGTGAAAGAAAGTAATATTAAAGCATTCGAATTGAAATTTGGGCAAGGTGCGAAAATACGTGGTGGCCATCTAGAAGGTCAAAAAGTAAATGCAAAGATTGCTTCTGTTCGGAATGTACGAGAAGGCGAGACAATTAATTCACCAAATCGATTTTCATTTTTAAATAATGCAGCAGATACACTGTATTTTATTCAGCGTTTGCAAGAAAATGGCGGTAAACCTGTCGGTATGAAAATTGTAATTGGACAACAAGAGCCGCTAGAAGACTTATTCAAAACGATGAAAGAGTTAAACATCTATCCAGATTTCATTACAATTGATGGTTCAGAAGGTGGATCAGGAGCAACGTATAAATCGATGGCAGATAGTATGGGGATGCCGCTTATTCCAGCATTATTAACTTGTATTGATACAGCGAGTCATTATGGTGTGCGGGATAAATTCAAAGTGTTTGCCTCAGGGAAATTAATTACACCAGATAAAGTGGCAATTGCTTTAGCAATTGGAGCAGATGCCGTAAATTCAGCACGCGGATTTATGATGGCAAGTGGCTGTATCATGGCGCTTCAATGTAATTCTGGACAATGTCCATCTGGGGTTGCCACGACGAATTCGCACTATCAAAAAGCGCTAGATCCGTATGAGAAGAAATGGCGCGTCATGAATTACGTTGTTAGTATGAGATATAGTTTGTTTTCACTTGCGGCAGCGGCGGGAGTAAAGAGTCCGCGTCATTTAACGAGAGAGCATATTGTGTTTAAAGATGAGGTGGGGAGAGTAGTTCCTCTTTCGGAATTGTTTCCTATAGTGAATCAAACTTAAAAGTATATTTAATATGTAAGATTTTTTCGTAGGATACTCCTATTATTCAGAGAATATTAGGAGTATAATGGGAAAGTATTTTAAAAATGCCTATTTTTGGGGAGAGATTCATTTGCAACAAGGTTCGTACAGTATTACAATTTTTTTACTCGTCATAGGGATCGTTATATTTAGGCGTATGCGCTCTATGAATCGCCCTATTAAAAATAAGGGAAGACGACTATTACTGCCATTATTCTTTTTATTACCAGGTTTGTCTTTATATGCTGCACCGATACAACTTGCTAGTTGGCAAATTGGGGTAGCTGCTGGAATTGGACTGTTATTGTCAATTCCACTTATTATTTTAAGTGGGTATGAAGTGAGAGAAGATGGCCAAATTTATGCGAAAAAAAGTATTGCTTTTATTGCTACATTTTTAGTTATCGTTCTTTTACGTGCTTACTTTAGAAGGCATTTACAAGGTTTAGATCCAAAGTCAATCGGCATTCTTTTCTATACTCTTGCAGTTTGTTATATAGTGCCTTGGCGAATTGGCTGTTATATAAAATTTCGTAAAGTATACGTAGAGAGAGAGAAAATCGCGATGTCAATAAGCTAAAAGTCATACATTTGTATGGCTTTTTTCTTTTAAAAATTTGTCTGATAAAAGAATGAAAACAGGGTATAAAAAAAACGGTGTTATATTTTCTGAATATTTTTACTTTAATTTCTTTTGAAAGCCGGGTAATCCACTGGGATAAAGGCGTTTATAGAGGTTTTCACATGTAGTGAAAAGGGCTTGTTCACTTGAAAGAACAAAAAATGTTTGGTAAGGTAGGGAACCATAAGCGAAAACAAGAAAATAGAAAAAGTCATTTTTCGAAATTTTGAATGGCTTATGTAACTAAGGGAGAGATTTGGTGAAGATTGAGATTATGGTTTCGCTTGCTATTTATATGGCAGGTATGTTGTATATCGGTTATTGGTCTTATAAGAAGACATCTGATTTATCAGATTATATGTTAGGCGGAAGGGAACTCGGTCCAGCAGTTACAGCTTTATCAGCTGGTGCTTCTGACATGAGTGGTTGGATGCTAATGGGATTACCTGGTGCGATGTATGCGACAGGATTATCAAGTATATGGATTGCAATAGGTTTATTAATAGGTGCTTATGCAAACTATTTAATTCTTGCCCCGCGTTTGCGAACGTATACAGAAGTGGCAAATGATTCAATTACGATTCCAGACTTTTTAGAGAATCGTTTTAAAGATCGTACAAAAATACTTCGTTTTGTCTCCGCTATCGTCATTTTAGTATTTTTCACATTTTATGCATCGGCTGGTTTAGTATCAGGTGGACGTTTGTTTGAGAACTCTTTCAACCTAGATTATAAAGTTGGTTTATTTGTAACTGTCGGTGTCGTAGTTGCTTATACACTATTCGGTGGCTTTTTAGCAGTAAGTTGGACTGACTTTGTGCAAGGGTGTATTATGTTTATTGCTCTTGTATTAGTACCAATTGTTGCTTTTACAGATGTGGGCGGTGTAACAGAAACATTCAATACAATTAAGCAAGTTGATGCATCGCGTTTAGATATGTTTAAAGGGACTACAATTCTTGGGATTATTTCGTTTTTAGCATGGGGTCTTGGGTATTTTGGTCAACCGCATATTATTGTCCGTTTTATGGCAATTACCTCAATTAAAGATTTAAAAACTTCTCGTAGAATCGGTATCGGTTGGATGACGATTTCCATTATAGGTGCAATGCTTACTGGTTTAATTGGTATTGCTTATTACGCTAAAAATAATACGACATTACAAGATCCAGAAATGGTCTTTGTAACATTCTCAAATATCTTATTCCATCCGTACATCACTGGGTTTTTACTATCAGCCATTTTGGCTTCGATTATGAGTAGTATTTCCTCGCAATTACTCGTTATTTCAAGTGCTGTAACGGAAGATTTCTATAAAACATTTTTCCGTCGTAACGCAAGTGATAAAGAACTTGTATTTATCGGTAGACTGTCAGTATTAGTAGTAGCTATGATCGCAGTTGTTTTAGCTTATCATCCAAGTGATACAATTTTAACACTTGTCGGTTATGCTTGGGCAGGATTTGGTTCAGCATTCGGACCTGCAATTTTATTAAGTTTATATTGGAAAAGAACGAACAAATGGGGCGTTCTTGCAGGGATGATTGTAGGTGCAGTAGTTGTAATTACTTGGGTACAAATTCCAAGTTTAAAAGCGACTATGTATGAAATGGTACCTGGATTCTTCTGTAGCTTATTAGCTGTTATTATTGTAAGTCTATTAACAAAAGAACCTGTGAAAGCAATTCATCGTGAATTTAATGAGATGGAAGCAGTGCTTGAAGAGGAAACGAAATAATTAGCGAAGAGAGTAAACTGGCGTTTACTCTCTTTTTATTTAAAATGAAAATAAGGAACTTATTGACAACTATAAGT
Source organism: Bacillus albus (assembly GCF_001884185.1). GTDB lineage: Bacteria > Bacillota > Bacilli > Bacillales > Bacillaceae_G > Bacillus_A > Bacillus_A albus. Next base: position 59,635 of record NZ_MAOE01000048.1, on the reverse strand, counting down.
AAGTAACTTATAATAAGTTTGAGTTCAAGGTAATTTGTACTTTGAATAAAGATTTCAAATGCAGTAAATATTTTTTTGAGTATTATCTCGAATTTGAGATGATTTTGATGAGTTGGAAGTTAAAGTGTGATTTTATAATTAACATCTCGAATTCGAGATAAAATTATCATGACGGATTTTACTATGCAGTATGGACAAAATGAATAATGAATTTTAATGTATAAAAATTTTATAAGGGACTAAAAGGAGTGAACGAAATGGAAAAGAAAACAATGGGGATTCATCATATTACAGCAATCGTAGGGCATCCACAAGAAAATGTAGATTTTTATGCTGGTGTATTAGGGTTACGTTTAGTGAAACAAACTGTGAATTTTGATGATCCGGGCACGTACCATCTTTATTTTGGGAATGAAGGAGGAAAACCTGGAACAATTATTACGTTTTTCCCATGGGCTGGTGCTCGTCAAGGCGTTATTGGAGATGGGCAAGTAGGCATTACGTCTTATGTCGTACCAAAAGGTGCAATGGAGTTTTGGGAACATAGATTAGAAAAATTCGATGTTGCATATACAAAAATGACTCGATTTGGAGAGCAGTATTTAGAATTTGATGATCCACATGGTTTGCATATAGAATTAGTAGAAAGAGAAGAGGGCGAATTAAATAATTGGACTTTTGGAGAAGTTACGCCAGAAGTAGCAATTAAAGGATTTGGCGGTGCTGTTCTTTTATCGGCACAACCTCAAAAAACTGCTGAATTGTTAGAGCATGTTATGGGTCTTGAGAAAATTGGAGAAGAAGGTGAATTCGTTCGATTCCGCTCTTCTGCTGACATTGGAAATATTATCGACTTGAGATTATCAACAATCGGGCGTGGCCAAATGGGTGTTGGTACAGTTCATCATATTGCTTGGAGAGCGAGTGATGATGATGATCAACTAGACTGGAAAGAGCATGTGTCTCGTTTTGGATATCACGTAACTCCTGTACAAGATCGCAATTATTTTAACGCAATTTATTTTAGAGAACACGGGGAAATCTTATTTGAAATTGCAACAGACCCTCCTGGTTTCGCTCATGACGAATCGTTAGAGACGATGGGTGAGGAATTAAAGTTACCGGAGCAATATGAATCACATAGAAACCAAATTGAACAAACACTTCTACCATTTGAAGTGAGAAATTTAGATTAAAGTGATTGAAAGGGGAAAAGGATTATGATGAAACATGTTTTTCAAAAAGGAAAAGATACGTCAAAACCAGTGTTGTTATTACTTCATGGTACAGGAGGTAATGAATTAGATTTATTACCACTCGCAGAAATAATTGACCCAGAAGCATCTGTATTAAGTGTTAGAGGAAATGTATTAGAAAATGGCATGCCACGTTTCTTCCGTAGATTGGCAGAAGGCATTTTTGATGAAGAAGATTTGATTTTCCGTACGAAGGAATTAAATGAGTTTTTAGATGAAGCTGCAAAAACATATGAATTTGATAGAAATAACATTGTAGCTATCGGTTATTCAAATGGGGCAAACATTGCTGCAAGTTTATTATTCCATTACGAAAATGCGTTGAAAGGTGCTGTGCTCCATCACCCAATGGTACCGCGAAGAGGAACGCAATTGCCTAATTTAGCAGGGAAATCCGTGTTTATCGCTGCTGGGACAAATGACCCGATTTGTTCATCAGCAGAGTCAGAGGAATTGAAGGTGCTATTAGAAAGTGCAACTGCAAACGTAACAATGCACTGGGAAAATAGAGGTCATCAATTAACAATGGATGAAGTAGAAAAAGCAAAAGAATGGTATGATAAAGTATTTTAAAAAAGAAGCATCTGCTAACAATTAGCAGATGCTTCTTTTTTTATTTATGACTGAATCGTAAGATGAGATGAAGAAAGTGGCAATTGAATATCAACGATCGTACCTTTATTTAATTCGCTTGAAATGTATAATTTACCATGATGTTCTTCAATTATTTTGTAACACATCATTAATCCTAGTCCAGTTCCTTTTTCTTTTAAACTATAAAACGGTTCCCCTAGACGAGAGATACGGTTTTCTGGGATACCGCAACCTTCGTCAATAATCCGTATTAAAATGAAAGCATCATCAAATGGTTTTGTTTGGATGTAAATATTTCCGCCATTTGGCATCGCTTCTATCGCATTTTTTAATATATTTATGAAAACTTGTTTTAGTTGGTTACCATCACACTGAATATCATGTTTGTAATCAAAATGATCCATAATGATATGAACACTATGCATAACAGCAGTTGGTAAAATAAATGTAACTACCTCTTCAATTAAAGTTTGTATGTTACAAGTTTGGATAGATAATACTTGTGGTTTAGACATCGCCATAAATTGACTAGTGATAGATTCCATCTGTGAAATCTCACTTAACATAACATCGATATACCATTTTTGCTCCTCATTTATTTCAGGGAGTAGCAATGTTAGAAAACCTTTTAGAGAAGTGAGTGGATTTCGAATTTCATGGGCGATTCCAGCTGTCAGTTGTCCGACTACCGCGAGCTTTTCTGATTTTCGTAATAACTTTTCCGTTTCTTTTAGCTCGGTAACGTCTCTTCCCATTACGATAAGACCTTTTCGCGAGCCGTCAGGATGATAAAGTGGAACTTTCGATATACTTAAGATTAGGTCGGAATCATCTCTATGAATAATGAATTCCTCACCATGAAGAATTTGTCTTTGTTGCCATGCTAGTTCGTCGACTTCTTCACAATGTAAAAAAGCTTCTCGGTAGGCTTCGTTATATTGAATGAGTTCACTATCTTTTTTCCCGTGATAAGGTACATGGTGGAAATTGAAACAAGAAAGTGCATAGTCATTTGCTTCAAGCCAGCGTCCTTCATGATCCTTAAATATAACAAACGCAGGCATGGAGTCCACTAATGTACGTAATCTCTTCTCACTTTCTTTTAGCATATTCTCAATTCTTTCTGATTTTTCAAGAGGTTTCATAATGGCATATACGCCAGTTAGACGATTTTGGACAAAAATAGGTACTAGTTTTGTTACGACATCTAATAAGAATCCATTTTTATGATAAATAGATAAAATATATTCTTGTTGATTATCCGCTTCCGTATTCTTTATATTTTGTAATACTTGCTCAGAAATATGGGCTTCTAAAATAGAGATAATATTTTTCTGTTCTAATTCTAAAGAAGAGTAACCTAATATTTTTTCGGCAGAAGGATTTATATGTAAAATAATGCCCTCCAAATTTAATGAAATAATACTATCAGGATTGTGTTCGAACAGAGATGCGTACATTTCTGTTAATGAACGATCTTGTATATGGTTTCGCAAACGTCTAGAAATGTTCGGATGACGTTTTCTTTGAGTTGATGAATATTTTTTACGACTCATAATAGTTCCTCCGTACAAATAGCATCTAAAAAGATTTGTCTATTCATAACTATAATATAGATGTAATGTGTATTTCTATAAAAAATGGAAGTTATATAATAATTTTTGTTTTCTTTATTTTGGAAAAGTTCGTATAAGGTCGTAATAAGGGGGAGCTTATATTGTTTTATAAATCATTTGTAAGTTACAGGAGTAGGTTTTCCTTATAATATTAGGATAAAAGAGGGGGAAAGAAAATGAGAAATTATATTCAAGGGATTGATCATGTGCAAGTAGCTGCGCCTGTAGGGTGTGAAGAAGAAGCACGAGCGTTTTATGGTGAAAAAATTGGTATGGAGGAAATACCGAAACCAGAGGAATTAAAGAAGCGTGGTGGATGTTGGTTTAAGTGTGGAAATCAAGAAATTCATATCGGAGTTGAGCAAAACTTCAATCCAGCTAAAAAGGCGCATCCAGCTTTTTATGTTTTAAGAATAGATGAATTTAAACAAGAGTTAATAAAGCAAGGTATTGAAGTAATAGATGATCATGCACGTCCAGATGTAATTAGATTCTATGTATCAGATCCGTTCGGAAATCGAATTGAATTTATGGAAAATAAAAACTAGGTGGATTTCCACCTAGTTTTTTAACCTTTTCTAAACAATCCTAATACTTCAACCGTTTCAGTAATGTTAACGAATGCATGAGGGTCGATTTCAGAAATTGTTAATTTCATACTTGCTAATTCTTCACGAGAAACGACTGTCATAAGTACGCGTTTCTTTTCGCTAGAATAAGCACCTTCGCCATCGAGTAATGTAATTCCACGTACAACAGTTGAAAGAAGTTGTTTTTTCATTTTTTCTGCTTCATTTGTTACAATCATAAGTGTAACCTTTCGATGTTTCGTATGAATAGCATCGATCACTTTACCAGTTACATAAATGGAAAGTAAGCTTGTAAGAGCAACATCCCAAGTGAAGAAGAATCCTGCAATGATTACAACGACTGCATTTAAAATAATAAGGAATCCGCCAAGTTTAATGTCTCGTTTGCGAGATAACAACATACCGATAATATCAAATCCACCAGTTGAGCCATTGCAGTTAAAGACAAGACCGATACCAGCTCCGGCAATAACACCACCAAAGATAGATGATAAAAGTGGATCTGTTGCTACGACTTTCACTGGAACATAGTATAATGCAACAGATAATACAATAACAGAGATAACAGTGTTAAAAATTACTTTTTTTCCAAGCCCTATGTATCCTAAAATAAGGATAGGTAAGTTTAATACAAAGTTAATAATACCTGTGTTTACAGGAGTTACAATCCCTAAAATAATAGCAATTCCGCCAATTCCACTACTTAAAATTTTGTGGGGGATAAGGAAAAGATTAAAGGCAATCGCAATAATAATAGAACCGATAATAACACCAAGAAATCTGACCATCTCTTTCCCGTCCTTCACTAAAAAATTCATATTATTTCAAGATTATATATGATATTGAAAGTTTTGGGTAAAAACAGTTTATTTTGGAAAATTAGATTAATCAAAATAATTCGAGTGTTTTATCATTTGAAAGGGGATACAGTTGTGAAGATAAAAAGATATCAACAGAAAAGCCCGTTGAAGCGAGAATGTGAGGATTCTTATTTTTGTAATGAAGAAAAAAAGATGTATGGTGTATGCGATGGAGCAACACCGCTTGTGCCGTTTCGTGATGAAAAGGGACATAATGGAGCATACATCGCTTCGCATTTATTTGCAAGTTATTTTGCTTCATTACGTGAAAATCATAGTTTACAAGTTGCAGTTGCAAAAGCAAATGAAGCATTGCAAAGAAAAATGTTAGAATATGAAGTAGACACGAGAAAAAAAGAGCATTTGTGGTGTACATGTATTGCGGCCGTTCAAATAGATGGTGAGAAAATTGAATACGCACAGTTAGGGGACTGTATGATTGTCGCAATACTTCAAAATGGAACGATGCAAGTATTAACGAAAGACACAGTTGAAGGAATTAGTAAACGAGCAAAAAAGAAAAGAGAAGAAGATCGTAAAAAGGGATTATCTGTACCGGAAGAACATGTTTTTGAAGATGTGCGAGAACAGTTAAAATATAATCGTTATCTTGCAAATGTGAAGGATGGGTATTCCGTTGCGAATGGAATGAAAGAAGCGATTCATTATTTGCAGCATGGGGAATTACATATAGATGAAGTAAGTGGGATTTTTATTTGTTCAGACGGATTATTCCACCCAGATTGGCCACTCGAACAAACTGTTGCATATATAAGAGCGAATAGTATAAATGAATATGTAGCAATTATTGAAGAGCTAGAAGGGGAAAAGAGAATACGACCAGATGATAAAACAATTATGATGATTGATTTTTAAGGGGGATATTCAAATGGAAATCAAATGTGTTAATTTAACATTTCAAGATGAATTAGTTCCTTTAGAAAAAGTAAACAAACTGATTATCCACCATACATCCGAAGATGGATGGGATGTGTATAAAACACATGAATTTCATCAAAAAGTAAGAGGATGGAGCGGAATCGGTTACAATTATTTTATTGAAGAAGATGGAACTGTAATCGAAGGACGAGGTTTACATATTGGAGCACATGCGAAAGATAATAATAGAGATACAATTGGAATATGTATGACGGGTAATTTTGATAAATATGATCCAACTACCGCACAAATGAATGCATTATATTCTTTATGTAAAATGTTTATGAAACAGTTTGCTATAAAGAAAGAAAATATACTCGGTCACAGGGAGCTAGAAGGCGTTACAAAAAGTTGTCCTGGAAAGCGTGTTTCTATGGTAGAGTTAAGAAACGTACTATCTTACATATAGAGGAGTAATATATGATGATGAATATAAAAATACCAAATGATAAAAAAGAAGAGCTAGTAGCACAAATTCAGCAATTTTTCGTTGAAGAAGATTTAGATGAAATTGGGCGCTTCCAAGCAGAGCGTTTAATAGAAGAAATGATTAAATTAGTAGGACCATTTGCATACAATCAAGCAATTGGAGATGCTAGAAAGCTTGTAACAGAGAAACTATCTAATATTGAAGAAGATTTGTATGTGTTAGAGAAGAGTGAAGGGAAGTAAACTTTCGCCAATTATGAAATAAGTATTTGCCACGGCTTCTTTCCGATATTTTATTTGGTAAGGGCCGTGAAATTGTTTTTGGACATATAAAATAAAACCTCTTTTTTGCCGGGATCCTAGAATTAAAAAACGTTATTCTTTCTTAACAAGCTAGATGAGAAAGAATAACGTTTTTTTACAGAGTGAGATTAAAAATATATTATGTTAATTTTATCTTTTTTTAATAATTTATTTATGGGCAATTTATAGTTGCTATTTATAATTCCTATATATAGCAGCTATGAATATTACGAGAAAGAACTTTGGCGGTGTAACACTTTGTATCCAATTAGCTGTAATCAAAATTTAAAACATGAATTGCTCACATAGAATTTTCTTTTGAAAGATAAGTGATGTAATTCTTTGTTAAATGAAGGAAGGGATTGGGAAGCTATGAATAAAACAATTTTAAAAACATGTATCATATCAGCAGTTTTAGGTGGAAGTTTATTAAGTGAAACGAATGGAGAGGTGAGAGCAGAAGCGGCTACACCACAAACGAATCATACTGGTGTATTCAAAGATGTTCCAAAGGGGCACTGGGCATATGAGGCGATTCAGCAATTAACAGGTGAGAAAATCATTTTTGGCTATGATGATGGAAGATTTGGTTTTGGAGATAATGTAACACGTGAGCAAGTTGCAGCGTTAATGTATCGTTATTTTAATATAGTAGAAAACAAAAGTTATGAGAACCCATATGGGGATATAAGTGAAGATTCGACAAGCTATATAAAGGAAATCTTGTCTTTAACAGAAATGGGTGTTTTTACGGGTGACGAGAATGGGAACTTTAGACCGAAGGCATCCTTAACACGTGCAGAAATGGCTCAGGTTCTTACAAATGCTTTTCATTTACAGGCAAAGAGTGATCACACTTTTACTGATGTTTCACCGAACTCATGGGCAAGAAATGCAATTAGTGCTGTTCAAACAAATAATATTGCAAAAGGAGTAGGAGGAGGGAATTTTGCTCCAAGTATGGATGTGACACGTGAACAGTACGCACAATTTTTATACAATGCAATACAAGAAACTGAGCGAACTAAACAAACAAAAGGGCAAATACTGGCTAGTATACTCGGTGAAACGAATTGGCAAGGGACAAAAGTCTATGACAAAGATCATAATGATGTAACGAAAGAAAATCAAAATTTCATCGGGCTTGCAAAATATGATGCTAAAACTGCAAGGTATGAATTTTTTCATGCAAATACAGGAGATAGTCGTAATGATAGCGGTACCTTTTTTATAACGAATGATGGAAAGAAAAGAGTGTTGATTTCTGAAACGCAAAATTATCAGGCGGTTGTTGAATTAACGCAATTAGAGAAGGAGAAATTTACATATAAAAGAATGGGGAAAGATGCAAAAGGAAACGATGTAGAAGTGTTTGTTGAACATGTTCCTTATCATGAAAAAGAACTTTCTTTCACGCGACCTGATAAAAGTTTAGAAAGCTCGACGGGGAAAATAGTTACGGACGTTGATGGAGATAAAATTTTATCTAGTACACTATGGAATGGAACGGTAGTATTAGACGAACAAGGTAATGATGTAACAAAATACAACTCAAACTTTATTAGTCTAGCAAAATACGATAAAAATACAAATAAATACGAGTTTTTCAATGTGAATACAGGAGAAAGTCGTGGAGACTATGGTTTCTTTGATGTTGTACATGGTAATAAAATAAGGGCTCACGCTTCGTTAGGGAATAATAAATATGGTGCGGTTCTTGAACTTACAGAGTTAAATAAAAAGAAATTTACGTATACAAGACTAGGGAAAGATGCGAATGGAAAAGATATAAAAATCTTTGTTGAGCACGAACCGTATACAGGTGACCTAAAACCAAATTTCACAAAGTAAGATGTAAAATAGTTGTTTATAGACAAAAAGATGCCTTCGGGCATCTTTTTGTCTTTTTAAAATGATTTTATGGGCAAACAACCATACATCTTCGTTCTTTTTTATTTATTCTCTTTATGCTCTTTGTATTCATGTACTTTTTCTTTCACATTACCAACCGTATCTTTAGCAGTGCCTTTTACTTTATCCCATTTTCCTTCAGCTTGTAATTTTTTATTGTCAGTTACTTTCCCGACAACTTCTTTTACTTCGCCTTTTACTTTATCAATAGCACCTTCTACTTTTTCTTTTAAACCATGATCATGTTTAGTCATACATTTCTCCTCCTTGTAGTTTGATTAGAATTCTCTTTTCATATTGCAAGTTGAATGATGTATCTAGTAATAGCGTAACAAATCTAGTTTGAATATTCAAATGATTAATGGTATAGAAAAAGAATTGTCATAAAATGTATAAGATTGTAATGCAAGGAGAAGGAATGTTAATTATATGTCTTTTGCAGTCCATATTGATTTTGTATAAGCAATTTTCATATGGGCACGTTCCATATTGTTTTGAATGCTGCTACCAAAGCGGGCTTGTCCAACTATTAAATGACAGTTTGTCGCTATAGCTTTTTCTATTCGTTTTTGAATTAATGCAGTATGACAGCCTTTACGTTGAAATTCTGGCAAAGTAGCAGAAGCAGCTAATGAAGCAATCCCATTATTTATGTACAGGACACCAATGCCTGCAGGAGTATTTTGAATTTCTGCTATGAAAAAATGCCATCCTGGTTTATCGTAAAGAATTTCGTTATTTTGGCGAACTCCATCTTTTGTAAAGGATGGCATGTTAAATCCACGTACATATATGTCTGCAAAAATATGAAATTCATTTTCTTTTAGTTGGCGTACTAAAATGTTAGAAGGAAGAAGGGATGAATCTTCTCTCGGTATACTATATAAAGCAGTATGGAAGCTAGATTGATAAAAACCTTTTTCAGATAAGTAATGAAATAGTTCAGCTGTACCTTGAGCGGGTGTAATTTCAAAACGACAAGGGATTTGTAGTGATTGATAATAAGAGATAATTTCATCTACCGTATCTGTATTTGTAAATGTAATACCTTTTACCGTATTAAAAGCCGGACCAGCAATTACTTTTGATGAAAAAGCAGTGGCACTCCCGAACTTTTTCATTTGTATTTGCATTGGATTTCCGCTTATTGCTTGCAATAGCGTTAATCTAGAAGAAAGCATATGTATTTCTGCGTTTTCAATTTCTTGAGCTGTATTAAGCGTCATAATCGTAGTCATAAAATTCCTCCGTCAATAAATATATTTCATAGTACATATACGATGTGTGTTCTAAGATTCCTGTTGAAATGTAAGAGAATAAGAGGTTTTTTGGAAGGGAAATGGAAGTGAACTGTCGAAGGGAGTAGAAACAGATTAAAGGTGGTGCTCTCATGAAACAGAAAGACGTGCAGACATGCTCTAATTGTGGTTCTCAAAATATAGGAGAAGGTGAGTTTGTCGGTTATGCACAAATACGGAAAAAGGAGACGATGTTCACATCTTCACCAGTAGATGCTTATATTTGTACAGATTGCGGGAATGTCCTTTTATTAAAAGTACGACATTATGAAAAGTTTAAGCAGAAGCCGTTATGATTATTGAAAAGTGGTTTTATTAGAGAAGTTAATAGGAGTAATATTTTACATATATATGAATACGCCTTATATAAAGAGATGACAACATATACTGTCGCTATATGACATACAAAAATGTATAGAAGAATGTAAGGGAAAAGGTAGATAGTTTATAAAAAATAAAAAACATGTTTCGAATCAACGTATCAAAACATGTTTTTTCTCGCTCTGAATTATTTCCAAAGAAATAATTCAGAAAATACAGAAAAATATAGTGGTTATTTGTAGAAGTCTGTTATAATAAACAAAAATGAAAACGCTTTAAAGGAGGATATAACCAATATGATGATGAATGTACCGCTAACAATTAGTTCTATGATGGAAAGAGCAGAAAAACTGTTTTCAAAGAAAGAAATTGTTTCACGGACACATGATACAATTACGACTTTAACGTATAAGCAGTTAGGTGAAAGGACGAGAAGACTTTCCAGTGCGTTAAAAAAGTTAGGAATTAAAGAAGGCGAGCGTATAGGAACGTTAGCGTGGAATCATCATCGACATGTGGAAGCATATTTTGCTATTCCTGGTATTGCTTCCGTTTTACACACAATTAATATTCGTTTATCTCCTCAACATATTTCATATATTATTCAGCACGCAGAAGATCGCATTCTACTTATAGATGAAGATCTCGTACCACTCGTTGAAAATATTCAATCACAACTATCAACAGTACAAGCCTACATTATTATGACTGATAAAGATGAACTACCAAATACTACGCTAGAACCTGTATATCATTATGAAAAGCTATTAGAAGAAGGCGATCCAAATTTCCAATTTGTAAAAGATATTGATGAAAATACACCTGCTGGTATGTGTTATACGTCAGCGACTACAGGAAATCCAAAAGGTGTTGTATATACGCATCGTAGTACTATACTGCATTGCATGGCACTCGGTTTAGCGGATACAGCTGCTTTATCGGAAAGTGATGCAGCAATGGCGATTGTACCGATGTTCCATGTGAATGCTTGGGGACTCCCTTTCGCTGCTACTTGGTTTGGATCAAAACAAGTTCTTCCAGGACCGATGTTTACGCCAAAAATTTTATTAGAAATGATCCAATCTGAAAAAGTGACGTTAGCTGCTGGTGTGCCAACAATTTGGCTCGGTGTATTACAAGAGTTAGAAAATAATAGTTACGATTTATCTAGTATGACGAGAATACTATGCGGTGGTGCAGCTGCACCGAAAAGTGTTATTAAAGCATTTGAACAGAAATATAATGTTCCGTTCATCCATGCATATGGTATGACCGAAACAAGCCCACTCGTAACACTTGCACGTTTAAAAAGTTATGAAACAGAATTATCATATGAAGAGCAATTAGAAATTAGATCAAAACAAGGGTATCTTGTCCCTGGTGTAGAGATGAAAGTAGTCGGCACAAATGGTGAAGTGAAGTGGGATAGTACGGAGATGGGAGAACTATGTTTACGAGCGCCATGGATCGCTGAAAGCTATTATAACGATGAGCGTACTGTTGAAGGTTTTCGCGATGGATGGTTATATACTGGTGATGTTGTAACAGTTGACGAGGAAGGCTGCGTGAAAATCGTTGACCGTACGAAAGATGTCATTAAAAGCGGGGGCGAGTGGATTTCTTCAGTTGACCTTGAAAATGCTTTAATGGCACATGATGCTATATTTGAAGCAGCTGTCGTTGCCGTTCCTCATCCGCAGTGGCAAGAGCGCCCAGTTGCCTGCGTCGTTCAAAAGAAAAATAGTACGGTAACGAAAGAAGAAATATATGAATTTTTAAAACCACAGTTTGCGAAATGGTGGTTACCAGACGATATTGTATTTATGGAAGAAATACCGAAAACATCTGTTGGGAAGTTTTTAAAGCAGGCGCTTCGGAAAGAACTTGAGCATTTGCATAAAGAAAAATAATAAAAAATATGTTTGTAAACCGATACAGAAAACAAGTTGACAAAAGCTAAATAGAAAGATAATATAACTCCTATAATATGTTACCTGAAAAACATTTCGAGTTTACAAATAGGAGAAGCAAATATGAATACAAAAAACTTAGTTTTCGTCGCTTTATTTAGTTCTATTATGGGAGTGTTAGGGTTAATACCTCCAATTGCTCTTGCTATTACACCAGTTCCTATTACATTACAATCACTTGGTGTTATGCTTGCTGGTGGGGTGTTAGGGTCACGACTAGGTGCATTAAGTCAGCTGATTTTCTTACTTATTGTAGGAGTAGGTGCACCATTACTTGCTGGTGGCCGCGGTGGTCCAGGTGTATTTGTTGGACCAAGTGCAGGATATTTACTCGGTTATATCGTTGGAGCGTTTGTCATCGGTTATTTAATTGAGCGTTTACGTGAAGTTTCTATAATAAAGGTATTATGTATTAATATAATTGGTGGTATTTTCGTAGTTTATGTATTTGGTATTATTGTACAAGCTTTCGTAATGGATATTTCTATATGGCAGACGATGAAAGTAAGTGTTGTATTTTTACCAGGGGATTGCATAAAAGCGATTATAGGAGCAATTCTCGTAACGAAATTACATCGTTCATTGAAACATATTATTACGCCTGCCCTAAAGAGTGGGAAATATACAAATGCAGGATAAGAAAGAGAAGAAACACGTTCATTGCGTGTTTCTTTTTATTATTTTGTAAGGGAAGGACGTCTCAAATGGGGATTACAAAAGAATATAAAGAGCATGCCTCGTTACAACCAAATAAAATAGCAATAAAGGAAAATAATCGAGTTTTAACATATAAAGATTGGTTTGAGTCAGTATGTAAAGTAACAAACTGGTTGAGTGAAAAAGAATCGAAGAATAAAACGATAGCAATTGTATTAGAAAATCGTATAGAGTTTTTACAACTATTTGCAGGTGCTGCTATGGCAGGATGGGTTTGTGTACCATTAGATATAAGGTGGAAACAGGATGAGCTTAAAGAAAGAATTGCAATCAGTAATCCGGATGTGATTGTGACAGAGCGATATAAGGTAAATGATCTACCGGATGAAGAAGGAAGAGTAATAGAAATTGATGAGTGGAAAAGAATGATAGAGCACTATCTTCCTACATATCAGCCTGTAGAAAATGTACAAAATGCTCCGTTTTATATGGGATTTACATCAGGATCAACTGGAAAAGCAAAAGCGTTTTTACGTGCACAACAATCATGGGTTCATAGTTTTGATTGCAATATACATGATTTTCATATGAAAAAAGAAGATTCTATTTTAATAGCTGGGACGCTCGTTCATTCTCTTTTTTTATACGGTGCAATAAGTGCATTACATATAGGACAAACGGTGCATATTATGAGAAAGTTTATTTCAGATCAAGTGCTGGATAGGTTAGAAATAGAACATATTTCGGTCATGTATACAGTGCCGACAATGCTGGAATCTTTATATAAAGAAAATAGAGTAATAGAAAATAAAATGAAAATTATTTCGTCAGGAGCGAAATGGGTAGCTGAAGCGAAAGAAAAAATTAAGAGTATATTTCCTTATGCGCAAAAATATGAATTTTACGGTGCGTCGGAACTAAGTTTTGTAACAGCACTAATTGATGAAGAAAGCGATAGAAGGCCAAATTCAGTAGGGAAACCTTGTCACAATGTGCAAGTTCGAATATGTAATGAAGCAGGAGAAGAAGTACAGAAAGGTGAGATAGGAACTGTTTATGTAAAAAGTGATCAGTTTTTTATGGGATACATATTAAATGGGATTTTAGTTCCAGAGATGAGTACGGATGGTTGGATGACGGTACGGGATGTAGGGTATGAAGATGAAGAAGGGTTTATTTATATTGTCGGTAGAGAGAAGAATATGATTTTATTTGGAGGAATTAATATTTTCCCAGAAGAAATAGAAAGTGTATTACATGAACATCCAGCTGTAGATGAAATAGTTGTAGTTGGTGTGAATGATAGTTATTGGGGCGAAAAGCCTGTCGCCATCGTAAAAGGAGGCGCTACGAAGCAACAATTAAAAAGTTTTTGCTTACAACGATTATCCTCGTTTAAAATACCGAAAGAATGGCATTTTGTAGATGAAATACCGTATACAGACAGCGGTAAAATCGCTCGTATTGTAGCAAAAAATATGATTGAAAACCGGGAGAAGATATATGAATAGAGCGGTTATTGTAGAAGCGAAAAGGACACCTATTGGTAAGAAAAATGGGATGTTGAAAGATTATGAAGTTCAGCAATTAGTAACGCCGCTTCTCACGTTTTTAAGTAAAGGAATTGAGAGAGAAATAGACGATGTTATATTAGGAAATGTTGTTGGACCAGGAGGGAATGTTGCGAGATTATCTGCTTTAGAGGCAGGACTTGGCTATCATATTCCTGGTGTAACGATTGATCGGCAATGTGGTGCTGGATTGGAGGCGATTCGCACCGCATGTCATTTCATTCAAGGCGGGGCAGGTACTTGTTATATTGCAGGAGGAGTAGAGAGTACAAGTACATCACCTTTTCAAAATAGAGCGCGATTTTCACCGGAAATAATTGGTGATCCTAATATGGGAGTGGCAGCTGAATATGTTGCAGAGCATTATAATATAACGCGAGAAATGCAAGATGAATACGCTTGTCTTAGTTATAAGCGGACACTGAAAGCAGTAGAAAATAGATATTTACAAGATGAAATACTTCCGTTTAATGGCTCTTTTGACGAAGCTATAAAACGAGAAATGAATTATGAAAGAATGATTAAAAGAACTAAGCCTGCATTTTTACAAAATGGTACAGTAACGGCAGGTAATTCGTGCGGTGTAAATGACGGAGCATGTGCTGTTCTTGTAATGGAAGAGGGGCAAGCCCGAAAATTAGGATACAAGCCTGTACTTCGTTTCGTTCGTAGTGCTGTAGTTGGAGTGGATCCAAATCTTCCGGGGACTGGTCCGATATTTGCGTTGAACAAATTATTAAACGAAATGAATATGGAAGTAGAGGACATCGATTATTTTGAAATCAATGAAGCATTTGCTTCAAAGGTTGTTGCTTGTGCAAAGGAGTTACAAATTCCTTTTGAAAAATTAAATGTAAATGGTGGAGCAATTGCGCTCGGTCACCCGTATGGTGCATCTGGTGCTATGCTTGTAACACGTTTGTTTTATCAGGCACAAAGGGAGTATATGAAATATGGAATTGCGACGTTAGGAATTGGTGGTGGAATAGGGTTAGCACTATTATTTGAAAAAGTAGAAGACTAGAAAAGAACTAGTTTTCTACTTTTTGAGGAACATAGGCATTGCTACCAGGTTTTGCTTTTATTTCATTCCAAGCAGCGATAGCATCAGCTTTTGATCTGCCTTTGTTATTTGGATCTTCGAAAAAGTCGCGAGTAAAGCGATTGTATTCAAACTGCGCGCTAATAGTTGTTTTGTATGTAGGATCTTTTTTTCGTTCGTTTTCTTCATACCAAAACGTTATCGCGTCTTCATATGTTTTTCCAACATTCTCTTTAAAAAATTTTTGGAGAGCTACTGTAAAACGGAAGTTTGCTCCGATTTTTTCTTTGAAAAAAGCACGAACATCTTCGCTACAGCGGTGATTGTTAGTAATAATCGTTTGAAGAGAAAGTTCTTTATAAGAGAGGGAAGCTTTACTCACCTTTTGACCAGAGCTGTTTTTTAATATTTTACCAGTATGTAAATAATGTGAGATACGCTCGGTTATTTCAATCTTAGAGCCACTAGCTGGCAAACCATGCTCACGACAAAATGTTTGGAGTTCTGCTTTTAACCAATAAAAGTTTTGGAAATCTTCAAGTGATATAGACTTTGTTAAAGGTGGACGCATAGATGTAACAACTTCTTTCTTCCATAATTTTCTTTAATTATAAAACATACGTTCTTTTTGTGGAAGGATTAATTTGTAAATATAACGGGAAGAGGAGATTGCATATGGAAAATGTAATGCAAGTTCGAGTTACGGGAATTTTAATTGAAGATGAAAAGGTATTACTAGTAAAGCAAAAAGTTGCTAATCGGAATTGGTCTTTACCTGGAGGAAGAGTAGAGAACGGTGAAACGTTAGAAGAAGCAATGATTCGAGAAATGAGAGAAGAAACAGGGTTAGAAGTTAAAATTAAGAAGCTACTCTATGTTTGTGATAAACCGGATGCTAGCCCATCTTTATTACATATTACGTTTCTGCTTGAAAGGATTGAGGGTGAAATTACGCTACCTTCTAATGAGTTTGATCATAATCCGATTCATGATGTGCAAATGGTACCGATTAACGAATTAAGCCATTATGGTTTTTCGGAAACTTTTATAAAACTGGTAAATGAAGGGTTTGCAAATGCAGGGAGTTATCAAGGATTAAAACAAAATATAAGCCTGTAAGTATAGATGAAGGATAGCTATTAGCTATCCTTCGCAAAAATATTTCACACCGCTGACTGTAAAGAAGAAACAAGCTGATTTAAAAACTCGTCCCCGGTCATAACCGCTTTTCCGCCGCCGCGCGCACTCTTGTTATTTCCACCACCTTTGCCTTCAATTGTAGGAAGAGCATCTTTTAAAAGGGCGTTCATATCAAGTGTGACTGTTTTTCCGCAAGCGAGGATGCATTGTAATTTGTCCTCATTTTCGATAACGAAATATGTAATGGCATGCTCTTGTTGTTCTATAATAATAGCAGAAAGTTTTGCGATTTCTTGCATAGAACGATTTGTAAATACTCGAGAAATAAGTATGCCAGCATGTATTTCGGCAGGCTGTTGCAGTAGTTCATTTGCCTCTGCATATAATAATTTTTCATTCATTGTTTGTATTGCTTTTTCGTTTTCTTTTTGAGAAGTAAGCAGTTGTGCTACTTTTGCTGGAATATCAATCTCGCTACTGTTTAATTGTTTAGAAACATCCTTTATAATTTGTTGCTGTTGCTCCATAAGATTTAGTGTACGCCAGCCAGCTATAAACGTTAATCTTATCCCGCCTTTATTACGCTCCCATCCTAGTACTTGAATAGGACCTACTTCACCAGTACGTTTCGGATGTGTTCCGCCACAGCCGTTGTAGTCATAATTTTCGATAATAACAACGCGTATATTTTCTGTCATAGTCGGTTCTTTACGAAGGGGCAATGTTTTCGCTTCTTCTAAGTTCATCCACTGGATGCGGATGGGATGGTTTTCAAAAACAATTTTGTTTGCAATTTGTACTGCTTTTTCAACTGTTTCTGCATGCAGATTTTCTGTTTCTAAATCAATTGTTACCGTCTCTTTACCAAGATGGAATCCAATCGTAGGTACGTTAAAATGATCCCAAAAAGCAGCAGATAAAATGTGCTGAGCCGCATGTTGTTGCATATGATCAAAACGGCGCTCCCAATTGATTTTCCCTTCAACTTCTTCTGTATGTAATTGTTCTACAATGAAGTGACGAATTTCTCCATTTACCTCTTCTACATTGATTACATCGATTTCATTTAGTGTACCAGTATCAAATGGTTGTCCGCCACCTGTCGGATAAAATGCCGTTTCGTTTAAAACAACGTATAAGTTACCGTCTTTATCATAATCTTGCTTTATAATTGTAGTAGTAAAGTCTTGCTTATAAGCGTCAGTGTAATATAATTTTTTCTCCAATTTTCTTTCCCCTTTCGTGTTCAATAGTTTCATTGTAAAGCAATTGAAATTAGTTTCCTAATATTTCAGAAGAAAGAAACTATTTTTAGAATTTTCTTGCTATAATAAGAAAAAGAAAATGCGGGGGTGGAATGAATATGTTATATGAAAACGGCGTAGATAAACTACTTAGTTTAAGCAAAAATATTTCTGAATTGTATCGAGAATTAAATGAAATGACCCGGATTTTAACGGACTGTAATCGAGAAAGTGTGAAATTTGATCGGTTATATGTAAAAGAGGTACTGTGGAAAAAAGAAGATGTAATAGAGAAATATGACGAGCTGCTTGTACAACTTTGTATAAATGAATGTTTTGATCTGAAAAGTGTCATTACAGGGGAATATAAGTATACATATGAAGAAGTAGAAAACATCGTTTTACAATTTAATGAGAAGTATAATGTCACAATTTTAATTAAAGATGTTTGTAAAGAATTACAGTTTACATATGGCATAGATATGGATATAACGAGAACAGCGCGGGTATCAACAGCGCAAGTATAAAAAGGGAAAAGAAAGCAGATCCTTTGCTTTCTTTTTTTATGTAAGAACAGGGAGAGTAGGTTTTTAAGATGAAGGGGAAGTTGCAAAATATTCATCCGTTAGGAATGACAATTATAATAGGGACTTTATTTGCGAGGTTCGCCACGTCAATGAGTATTCCTTTTTTAGCAATTTATTTAACGACTGTGAAAGGTGTATCAGCTGGAATGACGGGTGCTATTATCGGAACGAGTGCACTTGTTGGAGTGTTTGCTAGTTTTATCGGAGGGAATTTATCAGATCGATTCGGTCGAAATATGATTATAATATGGTCCATGATTGTTTGGGTCTTTGTATTCATTGGTTTTTCACTTGCAGATCATGTTTTAAGTTTCTTTTTATTAAATGCTTTGAATGGATTATGTAGGTCCTTTTTTGAACCGACGTCAAGAGCGTTATTATCAGATTTAACGAAACCTGAGTATCGTTTACTCGTATATAATTTGCGTTACGGTGCAATCAATGTTGGAGTGGCGATTGGCCCACTTGTCGGATTACAGATTGGAAGCGCAAAATCAACAATTCCGTTTTTAGTAGCAGCTGGAGTATACATTCTATATACAGCTATATTAGCGTTCCAATTTAAGAAGTATCCGATTGAAAAAAAGAAAGTAAAGATAGAAAAGCCTGTCACGATGTTAAATGCAATTCGCATTTTGCGAAAGGATGTCGTATTTTTAGTTGCACTAGTTGGTATTATTTTGAGTAATTGTGGTTTTTCTCACTTAACGACAACAGTATCTCAATATTTTGCAAATGCACATATATTTCAGGATGGAGTGAAATTATTTTCATATATGTTAGCTTTAAATGCGATTGTTGTAGTCGTAATCCAATACCCTATTATTCAAGTTTGTAAAAAGTATACACCGTTAGTATCCATTATGGTGGGAACTTTATTTGTGAGCGGAGGATTGTTTGGATTTGGAATAGTAGAATCTATGCTAGGTGCTGCTATGTGCACAATTATTTTTACAATTGGAGAAGTTCTCATGTTTTCAATGACGGACGTATTTATAGATGATATAGCTGTTTCGCATTTAAAAGGTACATATTTTGGAGCAATGGGATTTTCAGGAATTGGAGCAGTAATTGGTCCGTGGTTCGGGGGAGTACTTCTCGATTATTACGGGTACCAAAATGGATTTATTGTTTTTTCAGCGCTAGCTATATTTGCAACTGTAGCATTTCCTGTACTTTTAGTTACAAAAGGTTTATTGAAAAAAAGGGATGATAGAAATTGTAATTTAGAACTACATGCGAAATAAAGTGAAACTTTAATCAGTGGGGGAGTTCATCCCCCACTGATTATCAGCCCTCACCAATCGGACGTTTACGGACAGCCCGACTCCCACCTAACTTCTTTGCTCCAACTGCATTTTGAGGTGGGAGTTTTACTGTCCGTTAACGCGGGATAAAATAAGCCCCAGCAGACGGCTGGGGCTTATTTTTGTATTTATTTTAATTCTCAATTTGAAAAAGAACTTTTTCTTCATGTTTATTAGCAACTTCATTTTTGGAGATATGAATGGCTAAATATCCATTCTCTAAGCAGGCTAGCATCTTCTTATAAATGATAGTAGCGGGTAAAGGAATGATCCGCTGTAAAGAACTATTATTATGAAGTATGCAAATATTTAGGCCTGTCTTCATCTTTTCAATGACTACATTTTGTTCGGATACATTTGGTACATCTGTTTCCAAAATGTATTCTTGTTCAGTTTCGCAAAGGTCAATATGAATTTGATTTGGGAAACTAAAGTTACTACAAGAGTCAGAACAAAACTGATCCATCCATTCTTCAAAACCATCAACATGAAAAAGACAATCCTTCTTTTTCTTGCCCATGTAAGACACCCTCCGTGAAATCTCAATTCATACTATGTTATGCATGAATGAAGTAAGGGTGAAGAATAAATGTAAAAATATAAACATTGTATGTGATAAAGGTAGCTAGTGTGAGCCTTTTGTTTTACATATCATGATGTGCATGATTTTTTTGGCGTGAATGGTTACGGTTTTTTACTTTATGAGATCCGCTTAATGGTTCAGGTTGTCCCTTTTTTTCTTTTGTTTCACGATTGTTTTTTCCCATTGTATGTGACACCTCCTCTTTCTCTTTAGAATGAGAGAAGTTTGCAAATTTATACGAGAATGTTTTTAGAAAAAAGGGTAAAGATAAATGGGACTAACTATTATGGAAAGGGGATTATATAATGCCATATCATAAAGATAAACAACAAGCTTTTCAAGCAGCGCAGCAAGGAGTTACACAAGCAGAACATGCATATAACAACATTGTAAAAAATGATCCAAACTACGGTCACGATTTAAAGGGGTTGCGCCAAGAGGTTCAGGAGGCGTATGAACAGATTCAAAATGCGTTAGAAGTAGCTTCGGAAACACAACGCCCACAACTTGAGCAATACGAAAATAATCTCCAAAATATTATGCAACATGTAGATCGATTAGAAAAGTAAATGAGGTTGTTGTGTATTCGACAACCTTTTACTTTAATAAAAATTATGCGAAAACAGAAAATTTTTCTATTCGTTTTTTCTTTATTATGCGCAGTACATATATTTCAAGTTGAAAAAGTGGAAGCGAAAATGTTGCTCAGAAAAGAGCTAGAACCAACTGGCTATGTAACGTGGGAAGTACCTAATAATGAAAAGATTATTGCCATTACATTCGATGATGGACCAGATCCAACTTATACACCACAAATTTTAAATTTATTACGTCAATATAAAGCAGAATCGACATTTTTTATGATTGGATTTCGAGTGCAGCGTAATCCATATTTGGTGAAACAAGTGTTAAAAGAGGGACATGAAGTTGGAAATCATACGATGAATCATTTGTATGCGAGTAATTCATCAGATGAAAAATTGGAAAATGATATTTTAGATGGAAAGAAATATTTTAAAAAATGGGTGAAAGAACCTTTGCTATTCCGTCCTCCTGGCGGATATATTAACGATGCTGTATTTAAAACCGCGAAAGAAGCGGGGTATCAAACTGTACTATGGTCGTGGCATCAAGATCCACGTGATTGGGCAAATCCAGGGGTTGAATCTATCGTAAATCATGTAGTGAAACATGCTAAAAGTGGAGATATCGTATTGTTACATGATGGAGGAAATGATCGTAGTCAAACAGTAGCAGCACTAGCAAAAATTTTACCCGAACTGAAAAAGCAGGGCTATCGATTTGTAACGGTTTCGGAATTGTTACGTTATAAACATTAGAAAAAATCCCAAAAGGTGAATGTTCCTTTTGGGATTTTTCGTTACTGGTTCTTTTTGCGTTTCTTATTATTTTGTCGTTCTGCAGCAGTTAAGTTTTCACTTGCAAACTCTTCGTTATAACCAGTTCCTTGTCCTTGTGCAGATGCCGCATTCATTCCTGAAATAGTATGATTTGCTTTTCTTTTACCCATTTTATTTCACCTCTTTAACTTTTTTTGTAAGTTGAATGATGAGCAGTTCATAGTGCGTATGAACTGTAAGTAAAGCGCTAATAGAGCACTTTACTTTATGGTAATAGTATTCATAAGGAGCAGGAACACTATTCAAATTTAGAAACATAAAGAAAACTTATGATAATCTATAAGTTTCTTATTATTTACTTATTTAGAAAGTTGTAATAAGATATTATCGTAAGGTATTGAAAAGTTTGTCTACATTTTATATTCAGACAACTTAGTCACGTTTAACAGGGGGGAAACATAATGGTCAAACATAATCCATTTCAATCACGTGCAACTTTTGAAGTAGATGGAAAAACGTATCATTATTATGATTTGAAAGCGCTTGAAAACGCAGGGGTTGGCAACGTATCTCAATTACCATATTCCGTGAAAGTTTTACTTGAATCAGTACTTCGTCAAGTAGACGGACGTGTAATCACAGAAGAGCATGTTACAAATTTAGCGAAATGGGGAACGAAAGATGTGCAAGATATCGATGTTCCATTTAAACCATCTCGTGTAATTTTACAAGATTTCACTGGTGTTCCGGCTGTTGTAGATTTGGCTTCGCTTCGTAAAGCAATGGCAGACATGGGCGGAGATCCTGATAAAATCAATCCGGAAATTACTGTAGACCTTGTAATTGATCACTCTGTACAGGTTGATAGAGCGGGTACGGCAGACGCGCTTGCATTCAACATGGACTTAGAGTTTAAACGTAATGAAGAACGTTATAAATTTTTAAGCTGGGCACAAAAATCATTTGATAACTATCGTGCAGTTCCACCAGCTACAGGTATTGTACACCAAGTAAACCTTGAATATTTAGCGCCAGTTGTTCACGCTGTGAAAAATGCTGAAGGTGACTTAGTTGCATACCCAGATTCATTAGTTGGAACAGACTCACATACAACAATGATCAACGGTATCGGTGTTCTTGGATGGGGTGTTGGTGGTATTGAAGCAGAAGCAGGAATGCTTGGACAGCCTTCATACTTCCCAGTACCTGAAGTAATTGGTGTGAAATTAACTGGTACACTTCCAAGTGGAACTACAGCAACAGACGTTGCATTAAAAGTAACACAAGTATTACGTCAAAAAGGTGTAGTTGGTAAATTTGTTGAGTTCTTCGGTAATGGACTAAAGAGCATGCCTTTAGCTGACCGTGCAACAATTTCAAACATGGCACCAGAATACGGCGCAACTTGTGGATTCTTCCCAATCGACGATATTTCATTAGAATACTTACGTTTAACAGGTAGAGATGAAGAGCAAATTCGCGTTGTTGAAGAATACTGTAAAGCGAACGGCTTATTCTATACAGCAGACAGCAAAGATCCAATTTACACTGATCTTGTTGAAATTGATTTAAATACAATTGAATCTAACCTTTCTGGACCGAAACGCCCACAAGATTTAATTCCACTTTCAGATATGAAAGATGCGTTCCACAAAGCTGTTTTAGCGCCAGTTGGAACACAAGGACTTGGATTTAATGAGCAAGAGTTCGATAAAGAAGTGAAGGTTACATTAGAAGATAAAGAAGTAACGATGAAAACAGGTGCAATTGCAATCGCTGCAATTACAAGCTGTACAAATACATCAAACCCATACGTATTAATCGGGGCAGGTTTAGTTGCGAAGAAAGCAATTGAAAAAGGGCTTGTAGTACCTGAGTACGTAAAAACATCATTAGCACCAGGATCTAAAGTTGTTACTGAATACTTAGATAAATCAGGTTTAACAACATATTTAGATCAATTAGGTTTCCAAACAGTTGGTTACGGTTGTACGACTTGTATCGGTAACTCTGGCCCATTAGCGCCAGAATTAGAAGAAGCAATCGCAGCAAATGACTTACTAGTAACATCTGTTTTATCTGGTAACCGTAACTTTGAAGGTCGTATTCACCCGCTTGTAAAGGCAAACTACTTAGCATCACCACCACTTGTTGTGGCATATGCACTTGCAGGTACTGTTGATATTGACCTAAAAAATGATGAAATCGGTAAAGATGCAAATGGCAATGCCGTTTACTTCAACGATATTTGGCCATCAGCTAAAGAAATTGAAGATGTAGTTCAAAGCGTTGTTACATCTGAACTGTTCAAGAAAGAATATGCACAAGTATTTAATAGCAATGAGCGTTGGAATGAAATTCAAACTTCAAATGAAGCTTTATATACTTGGGATAATGATTCAACATACATTCAAAACCCACCATTCTTTGAAGGATTATCTAAAGAACCAGGTGAAGTTGAAACGTTATCAGGCTTACGCGTAGTTGGTAAATTTGGTGACTCTGTAACGACAGACCACATTTCACCAGCAGGTTCAATCGGTAAGCACACACCAGCTGGACGCTACTTATTAGAAAATGGCGTACAACCAGTTGACTTCAACTCTTACGGTTCTCGTCGTGGTAACCATGAAGTTATGATGCGTGGTACATTCGCGAACATTCGTATTAAAAACCAAATCGCACCAGGAACAGAAGGCGGATATACAACATATTGGCCAACTGGTGAAGTAACATCTATCTATGATGCTGCTATGAAATATAAAGAAGATGGCACAGGCCTTCTAGTTGTTGCTGGTAAAGATTACGGTATGGGAAGTTCTCGTGACTGGGCTGCGAAAGGTACAAACTTATTAGGTATTAAAGCAGTAATCGCAGAAAGCTTCGAGCGTATTCACCGTAGTAACTTAGTATTAATGGGTGTGTTACCACTTCAATTTAAAGATGGCGAAAGCGCTGAAACGTTAGGTCTTGTTGGTAACGAGTCATTTGAAATTCAAATTGACAAAACAGTTAGACCACGCGATCTTGTAAAAGTAGTTGCAACTGATGCAGATGGTAACGAAAAACAATTTGAAGTAGTAGCTCGTTTCGATAGTGAAGTTGAAATTGACTACTACCGTCACGGTGGTATCTTACAAATGGTTCTTCGTGAGAAAATTGAAGAATCTAAAGTGTCGAACTAAATAATTGAAATGAACGATAAGGAAGCTAACAACTGTTAGCTTCCTTATTTTATGGAAAGGGATGAAACCATTTGGTTTCATCCCTTTCTTTTTACTATAAAAATGGAGGGGACATCATGAAAGAATATAAAAGAATATTGTTACCGTTACAGAAAGAAAAAATGTTAGTAATAGCAGCTGTATGCAGCGGGATTTTTGCTGCTATTTTAAACTTATCCCGTCCACTATTCATGGGGCTAATTGTAGATAACCTTATTCAACGAGAGCTGAAGGGAGCGTACCTTTATGTTACTTTGTTTGCAGCTAGTCGATTGTTGATGTGGATAAACAATCTTTCATTTGATTATGTAAGCTCCAAAGCAAGTCAGCGAATATTACGAGAGAAGCGTATAAATGTATTACGTCATTTTTTCTTATTACCGTTTGAAGGAAGTGAGAAAATTAAACAAGGAGAGTTAGAGACGTTAGTTGTGTCTGATATTCCGAATTGGGTCAGATTATATGGTTCTATATTAATAGAATATATACACGCCATTGCGCAATTTATAGGCGCGTTCATAGCACTACAACATATAGATATAAAGTTCATATTGTGGGTAACTCCGTTTTTGTTTTTAAGTGCAACGGTTCCGGTACTGATGGGGAAAAAGGTAAGAAATATTGCAAGCATTGCTCAAAAGAATCAGTCAAGTGTTGTAGAGATGGTGTCACAGTTTATAAAAGGAGCTCAAGATTTACGTAGTTTGCAAAAAGAAAAGTGGGCCATTCGCTTATTTAAAGGAGTAACAGCACAATCTTATAAAACAGAAGTAAAGAAGACGATGATGCAACATTGCATTGGAGTAGTTGGAACAGTGATTGAAACAGGAGCATATATCGTTGTTCTCATTATAGGCACGCAAAAAATAATGAAAGGGGAAATGGAAGTTGGTTCACTTGTAGTAGTGTTAGCGACAATTGAAATGCTCTTTTTTCCAGTCCGTTACGTGGGCGATTTATTAATGATGACACAAGTTGCAATCGCTTCGGCAAATAGAGTTTTTTCTTTTTTAGATAAACGAGTGGCAAATAGTAATCAAGAAATAGCGATGGGGATGACGGTAACAAATGCTTCATTTCAGGAGAATGGTGCAGAGAAATGCAGAATTAAGAATATTGATTTGCAAATTAATCCTGGCGAACTCGTTATTATTATAGGAGAAAGTGGGGCAGGAAAAACAACGCTTTTAAAATTAATGGCAGGGTTGTATAAACCATCAAACGGTAGCATTGTTTATCATGGTAATGAGGCTCGTATGACGACAGTGTGGCAAGAACCTCGCTTTTTCCGAACGACAGTAAAAGAGAATATGTATTTCGGGGAAGTGTATTTAGAAAACCAGTTAGAAAAAAATATGGAACTTGTTAATGTGAAACCGATTATTATAGATTTATCAGAAGGAATTCAAACTGTATTACATAAAAGCGGTGAAGAGTTTTCGGGAGGGGAAAGAAAACGTCTGGCATTATTGCGAGCAATAGGTTCAAATCCGAATCTTATTATGTTAGATGAACCGACTGCGGGATTAGATTCGAACAATCAAGAAACTATTTGGAATATGATAGAAGGATTAGGAAGCGAAGTAACGAGAATTGTGGCAACACATGATGTAGAGAGGGCGATGATAGCGGATCGAGTTGTTGTCATGAATAATGGAATTATTGTGGGATATGGGGATCCTAGAGAATTATTAACATATAAGTCATTTTTCAAAAAGATGTTAATAAAAAGATAAGAGCGACATAGTGCTCTTATCTTTATTCAATCGTATTAAGTTGATACGTATAAGACTCAGTATTGCTAGCATCAAACTCTTTTATCAGAGTAAGTTGGTTTGTATCTGGATTATATTTAAAAATTTGACCGTATGTTCGCTGCTTAGAGATGGGTTATATTCTTGAATAGCGAATGTGTTTTCAGCAATCTGTGTCATATTACCGGTCGAAACATTTTCTATAGAATCATGATTTGTAGAAATTTCAACGACTTTTTTACCATTGAAAAATAAAAGAACAATTACTAAAACAACTAAACATATTCGTATATAACGAAGTTCTTTACTTATAGGATGTTCTTCCAAAATAATCATCCTTTCTATAACTACTGTATAGTAGTAGTAGTGAAGAAAGTAAGAACACCAAGGCCGTCTAATAGGATAAGTGAGATTAAAGCAATATAGAGGCAAATACGTCCCACTTGCCTTTTTTCAGGATCTTTACTGAAGAGCGAGATGATCCAAGTGATAATGCCGATTGGAGAAAATATAAAACTAAGAATATATAATAGTATTTTTTCAAATAAATTCATAAAAATACCCTCCTTTTTGACATTTCTATATGTGCCGTTTTCTTCTTATTAATGCTGCCGTTATGTAGGAAAGTACAGAATAAGCAACACTAAAAACGATCCAAGCATCAAAGCTTTGTAAAGCTAGGTGTATGTCAAATTCAGAGACGATAATGAAAAATATAAAAGGGGCAGTAAAAGAAATAATAATAGCAGCCAATTTAAATTTGTATAGCAAACTGCTCAAACAAATACATAGTAATGGTAAAGTGAAAAAAACGAAAGTGAATGGGTTGATTAGCAATTGTAAAATACATATCACCTCACAGGTTTCGTATATATTTCTAATTATATGGTAAAAAGGAAAATATTTCATATTAGTTACGAATATTTAGATTATTTCGACTGTGAATATTTCCAAGCTTGTCCGTATAAGCTAAAATAAGGTATAGAGTATTTGAGTGATTAAGTTATTAGAAGATAAACACGTTAGGGTGATATAAAATGTGGCGGAAGCTTACGATTATTGTAGTGTTACTTAGCTTAGCGGGATATGCAGCTTATGAACAGTTTGGTAAAAACGATCAGGCGGTACAAGGAGAGCAAGAAAAAAGTGAAGCTGCTATGAAAGAGATGATTGCAAGTAATGGTATTGAAATAGGGAAGAGTGCACCAGACTTTACATTAACGAAGTTAGATGGAACAAATGTAAAGTTATCAGATTTAAAAGGAAAGAAAGTGATTGTAAACTTTTGGGCAACGTGGTGTGGGCCTTGCCAGCAAGAAATGCCGGATATGGAAGCTTTTTATAAAGAACATAAAGAGAACGTAGAAATTTTAGCAATAAATTATACGCCTTCAGAAAAAGGTGGGGGAGTAGAAAAGGTAAGTAATTTTGCTAAGGAAAAAGGAATTACTTTTCCTATCTTATTGGACAAGAATATTGATGTGACAACAGCTTATAAAGTCATTACGATCCCAACTTCGTACTTTATAGATACGAAAGGTGTCATTCAAGATAAGTTTATTGGGCCGATGACGCAAAAAGAGATGGAGAAACGGATTGCTAAATTAAAATAATGGTGAAAAGGTAGAGGTGGAAAGTTATCATTTCTGCCTTTTCTTTTTCACGTAGTGATAGCAGCATGTTATGATAAAAGAAATATAAACGTTTAGAGGTAAAGGAGTGTTTGGAGTGGGGAATATATCCTTACCGTTAGATTATGTTGTAATTGATTTTGAAACAACAGGATTTAACCCTTATAATGATAAAATTATTCAAGTCGCAGCAGTAAAATATTGCAATCATGAACTAGTAGATCAGTTTGTTTCCTATGTGAATCCAGAGCGTTCAATTCCGGACCGAATAACGAGTTTAACAGGTATTACAAATTATCGTGTTTCAGATGCACCGACGATTGAAGAAGTGTTACCTTTATTTTTAGCATTTTTACATACAAATGTAATTGTCGCTCATAATGCATCTTTTGATATGCGCTTTTTGAAAAGTAATGTGAATATGCTTGGTTTACCGGAACCGCAAAATAAAGTGATTGATACTGTGTTTCTAGCAAAGAAATATATGAAGCACGCGCCGAATCATAAACTTGAAACGTTAAAGCGAATACTCGGAATTCGTTTAAGTTCTCATAATGCATTTGATGATTGTATTACTTGTGCAGCTGTTTATCAAAAATGTGCCTCTATTGAAGAAGAGGCGAAAAGGAAATCCAATACAGAAGTGCTTGATGAAACAGCAGTATATGAGGCAGTAAAAGGGGTACTTGTACGAAATAAACGTGATATCGAATGGGTTCGTTGTATGAGCGTAGGAAGCTATTTAGATATAAAAGCATTTTATCCAGTTATGAGAGTAAAAGTAAAAGGACGAAAGAAATACATATTAACAGAGATATTAGAAGATGATGTGAAAGAAATATGTACGAGTTTAAAATGTGAACCGGCGTTAAAAAGTGAAGTTGGTAATACGAGAATTATGCTTACTAGCTTAGAGGACGTCCTGAAATTAGAAAGTTATATTTTAGAACAGTATGATTTCGTATTGCAAGCGCTGCATGATTATAAACAAAGTGAAATGAATGCAGATGAAAAGTTAAAAGAGTATTTGGATATTATGGTATAAAAAACTCCGTGTACGTTTTATTGTACACGGAGTTTTTTTAGGAGTACTAAAACATAAAATTTTCTTGCAAATCTGATTAAAGAGTTTTTCCTTTGCTCATACTATGTATAGTAAGAATGCGAAAGAGAGAGGGTGAACAGCGTGAGAAGAAGTCGCCGTAAATCATTTGACGAACTTGTGAAAGAAAATAAACAACAATTATTAAGCGATCGCGATGCAATCGATCGTATTGAAGAGCGTATTGAAAAACGTTATGAAATGAAACTTTTTAAGCAAGCTGAATAATTCTTAACACTAGTACGATACTACTGTTAAGGAGGCGATAGTAATGGGTAATCCGAAAAAGAATTCAAAAGACTTTGCACCGAATCATATTGGAACACAATCAAAAAAAGCTGGTGGCAATAAAGGAAAGCAAATGCAAGACCAAACGGGCAAACAACCGATTGTTGATAACGGTTAAAGAAAAGGAGAATATTGTATTCTCCTTTTTTATGTATAAATTTGAGGAAAGATAGGTAATTTAAGATGATGTGTATATACAATGTTAGGAGGAAAGTACATGCCAAATCCAGATAATCGAAGTGATAACGCTGAAAAGTTACAAGAAATGGTGCAAAATACAATTGATAACTTTAATGAAGCAAAAGAAACAGCGGAGCTTTCTAATGAAAAAGACCGTTCTGCTATTGAAGCAAAAAATCAAAGACGTTTAGAAAGTATTGACTCATTAAAAAGTGAAATCAAAGATGAATCTTAACAGAATGTACAAAAAGGGCTGACTTTTGTCAGCCCTTTTTCGTAATTGTAAAGTTTTCAACGAGTAAACGCCAATTTTGTGGAAATGGCAAGCCGATCTTCCAATAACTAATACCGCCAATGCCTTGTTCTTTCATTAAATTGAATTTACTTTGAATAGATCTCGCATCTTCAAACCAAACTTCGTGTTGTACACCGTTTTCGTCAAAGTAATTGAAATGTGGAGCTTGAGCTGTGAAATCATAGCGGATAGGAACATTGTATTTACGAGCAAGTGCAACAGCTGCAACAGAGCTAACTGCTTTTGCAGGTGGGTTTCCTTGTTTGAACGGAAGTTTCCAATCGAATCCGTATAAATTTTGCCCCATCATAATTTTTTGTGGAGGCATTTGAGATTTTGCGTATTGAAGTACTTCTTTTACAGGACCGATAGGAGAAATCGCCATCGGTGGTCCGCCTTGCCAACCCCAGTCGTATGTCATAATGACGACGAAATCAACAATTTGTCCTTGTGCTTTATAATCGTGAGCTTCGAAAAATTTACCCTTTTGATTGGAACTTGTTTTCGGTACAAGCGTTGTACTCAATGTGTATCCGTTAGGTAAGCGTGTTTTCACATTTCGTAAAAAACGATTATACGCTTCGCGATCTTCGGGTGCAACACTCTCGAAATCAAAATGAATATCTCGCATACCGTACTTCTCAGCAGTTTGCAAAATGTTTGTAATAAATTTGTTTTGGATTGTTGCATCGCGTAAAATAACTGATGTCAGATCGGCACTAAAATTTCCGTTTTCAATATTTGTAATAACGAGCATAGGGATGGTGTTACCTTGCGTTGCAATATTAGCGATTTTAGCTGTTTCAGTTGGTTCTTTTAATGTACCATCTCTTTTTGCCTCAAAACTGAAGTAAGCTAAATATGTTAAAAATGGATTAATGGCACGTGTAGCATTAACTAAACTTTCTTTAATGGGTATAGTGGAAGGTTGTAAATAAGCGATGGATTCTACCGCTCGTTTCGTCCCTTTCGGTATATATAATTGCTGCCCAACGTGGAGAATGGATTTTAAAGATAAGTTATTCACTTTAGCTAAACTAGCGAGAGGAACGTTATATGTTTGAGAGATTCGATATAGGCTATCGCCAGGCTGTACATAATAGTTATTTCCTTTCGTATTTACAATCAGCGCCTGACCAACGACGAGTGTTTCAGATGGATTTAGTCCATTGTCTTTTACTATTTCATCAGGTGTTGATCCATATTTTGATGCCAAGCTATATACGCTATCGCCACTACGAACCGTTACAATTTGAATCATATGCTTGCTCCTTTCGGTAAAAGATTCACTGTTTTTATTTTATTTTTGATGTCACTGTATTATGATTAAATGTATGCAAGGTAGCAGAAGTGAAAGAAGGGAAGAAACAGTTAGTGTATACCTACCAAAATATATATTAGTGATAAAATATTTGTAGATGAAAAATATGAAGGTATATTCAATTGGTGATTTTGCAAAAAAAGGCAGGTAGGATAGAACAAACTAGTTGCCATCTTCAAGGGAAAATAAGCTAAGAAGATGGTTAAGGGGTTGCTGGAAAATGATGCTTGCGAAGAAAGTGAGAATCAAGCCGAATAAAGAACAAGAATTGCAACTTTGGAAATCTGTTGGTACGGCAAGATGGGCTTATAATTGGACACTGGCGAAGCAAGAAGAGAATTACAAGAATGGCGGAAAGTTCATATCAGACGGTTTTTTACGGAAAGAATTAACTGTATTAAAGCAGACTGAAGAATATGCTTGGTTGTACGATGTTTCAAATAATATAGCGAAACAAGCGATTAAAGATGCTTGTGAAGCATATAAGCGATTTCTCAAGGGACTGGCTGATAAACCACGATTCAAAAGCAGAAGGAAAGCAAAACTCTCTTTTTACAATGATAATGTCAAGTTAAAAGTAAAAGAAAAACAAGTTTTGATTGAGAAAGTTGGTTGGGTGAAAACATCCGAAAAGTTACCTGTAGGGGTTAAGTACTCTAATCCACGCGTTAGCTTTGACGGTAAGTATTGGTATTTGTCTGTCGGTATTGAACAGAAGTTTACAAAAGAGAAGTTAACGGCTGTTTCGTTAGGAATAGATATTGGAATCAAAGAATTAGCATATTGTTCTGATGGGCAGAGGAAGAACAATATAAACAAAACAAAAATGGTAAGACAGGCAGAGAAACGCCTTCGTAGGTTGCAACGTCAAGTTTCTCGTAAATATGAAATGAATAAGGAGGGAAACCGTTTTGTCAAAACAAGCAACGTTATAAAAATCGAGAAAGAGATACGACAACTACATAGAAGGTTATCAAATATCAGAAAGAATCATCTTCATCAATCCACGAGCGAAATTGTGAAAACCAAGCCATTTCGCATTGTGATGGAGACGTTGCATATGAAAGGTCTGATGAAGAATAGACACCTAGCTAAAGCGATTGCGAAGCAGTGTTTATATGAGTTCAAAAGACAAATTCAATACAAGTGTGAAAAATATGGTATTGAATTTGTAGAAGCTGATACATGGTATCCTTCTTCAAAAATGTGTTCCAGTTGTGGAAGCATCAACAAAGAACTAAAACTTTCTGACCGTGTATACAAATGCACTTGTGGTCACGAAATGGATAGGGATTTAAATGCGGCTATCAATTTGTCACGGTATGAATTAGCCAGTTAACATCTAAAAAAAGTTACGGCTAATATGTAGGATTCGTTGTATCCGAATTTACGCCCTCGGAGTGTTATATCAAACGAAAGTAGTTTCTGTGAAATCGGACACGTAGAACAGGGGAATAAACAAAATTTATAGATTTTTATAAGTTTATGGCAACGGCGAATACATATGTTTGTAGCAGAACATGAAGTTGAAATCCGTTATGCGGAAACAGATCAAATGGGTGTTGTTTACCATTCAAACTATTTAGTGTGGCTTGAATTAGGCCGTACGAAACTTATACAAGATTTAGGGTTTTCATATGTTGAAATGGAGAAAGAGGGCATTATTTCTCCTGTGTTAGACTTGCAAATTTCATATCGTAAAGCGATGCGTTACGGTGAAAAGGCAATTGTGAAAACGTGGGTGGACACTGTGAGCCCGCTTCGTGTTGTATATGGATATGAAATTTATAATGGCGATGGAGACCTTTGTATTACTGCGAGTACGACGAATATTTGTGCGAAAAAAGAAGGATTCAGGCCCGTTTCATTTAAAAAGTTCTATCCTGAGTGGTATGCGAAATATGAGGAAATTAAGAAAAAATAAAAAAGCGTGGCAGATGCCACGTTTTTTTATTTTTCATAATTAAATTGAGGGAAATCATCACCGTCGTTAAATGTAACAGATAAATTATGTCCATCGAAGAACCACTCATCATCGCCTTCAATAAAGAAGTTAATACCTTCTTCTTGAGTTTGAACAGCAGGATGTGCAGGATCATCTTTACGAATACCTAAAGAAAGTCCCTTTTGCACTGTACTGCAACCGCCGTATTGTACGAAAAGGCGTAGTGTTTCACCCGATTGTAAGTTTAATTCGTTTTTATACCATTGTGCTGCTTCTTTTGTTACGGAAAGATTCATGTATAGTTCCTCCAAATTATGTTGCTTTTTCTTTAGTATAAAAAATAACGCAAAAAGACGCTATTAATATGCTTCACGTTTTCTTTTTGCGTTATGTGGGTTACGATCTTATTTTTGCTTTTTTGAAAAGTTTGCTTTCGGTTCAGTTTTATTTATAATTCGTCCAATATTTGCACGGTGTTTATAAATAACCATACCTGCTAATAAACACATCGCAATAATGAAGATTTTATCCCCGCTAACAATTGATGCGATAACGGCAACGACAGCTGTTACCATAGAAGAAAGTGATACGTATCTTGTTGTAAATAAAAGGCTGAAAAAGACAACAGCTAATATTGCAAAAACAACTGGTGAGTAGCATAAGAGTACGCCAGCAGAAGTTGCAACTGCTTTACCACCACGGAATTTCGCGAAAATCGGATACACATGTCCAAGAACAGCTGCTAATCCGAACCATAGTGGGTGAACATCTAATCCGAAAATAATCGGTAGACTCGTTGCTAATGTACCTTTTAAAATGTCAGCAATTGTAACGATAAAACCTGCTTTTTTCCCTAGTGTGCGGAATGTATTTGTTCCGCCTAGATTACCGCTTCCGTGCTCACGAATGTCAATTCCATAACCAATCTTTCCAACGACTAGTGCAAATGGAATCGAGCCAAGTAAGTAGGCAACGATAAATAAAAGATATGTAGTAACCATAAGTTCAGTCTCCTTTATTCAAATGTGTTGATAAAGGGTAAAAAGAGTTTTTCCCGTATATTGTACCATACATTTGTAAAGAGCACATTTCTTTTTTGTAAATGAAAAATTCATTATTTCGTGAAAAAAATTTCACAGGAATGTTACATTTCTCACAGAAACAATCAGACTATATGTAGTAACATTTTAATCAAAAGACAACAACATATTGGTGGAGGGTTATAAATGTTACAAAAAAATACACGTGGAGAAGAATTAATGAGAGTGTTTGAAACGATTGTCCACGGCAATGAACAAGATTTAATGCAAGAAAATGCAAATGTAGATGGCCGCTCTCCGATGGGAGTAATGGGAACGTTCGCATCTGAGAGTGCGAAATATTACGCTGTTGAAAATTTATTGTCAGATCAAGTGAAAAAAGCGATAAATCAAAATATATTATATCCACATGACTTAGACTTTTATGCGACGGGAACGACGACTTGTTCGCAAATTCCGTTAGCGCAAATGCTTGCGAACGGTTTTCATACCGGACATGGGCATATGAGACAACCGCAAGACATTAAAAGTGCATTGGCCCTTTCATCTATTATTTTTCAAGCGAATCAAAATATGCAGCACGGTGGTCAATCGTTTGCACTCTTTGATATTGATTTAGCTCCGTATGTGAGAAAAACAGTAGCGAGACATAAAAAACGATTGCAGTCATATCCGCTTACGAAAGAACAAATAGAAGAATTTGCATGGAAAGAAACAGAGAATGATACGTATCAGGCGTGTGAAGCTTTCATTCATAATTCAAATAGTATGCACAGTAGGGGCGGAGGACAAGTCCCGTTTATTTCTATTAATTATGGAACAGACACAACAAAAGAGGGACGATTATTAGTTAGACAGCTTTTAAAAGCGACACAAGCTGGTCTTGGTAAAGGGGAAACACCAATTTTTCCGATTCAAATTTTTAAAATGAAAAAAGGTGTGAACTTTGAAGAATGCGATCCGAACTATGATTTATTTGAATTAGCGTTAGAGACAACGGCGGAACGATTATTCCCTAACTTTTCATTTTTAGATGCGCCATTTAATGCAGTGCATTATGATGGACGACCGGAAAGTGAAGTGTGTTACATGGGATGTCGTACCCGTGTTATGTCTAACATACACGGAGAAGAAACAGCGATTGGAAGAGGAAATTTATCATTTACGTCTATTAACTTAGTGAAACTAGCGCTCATTAGTGGTTCAAAGGAAGCTTTTTTTGAAGCGTTAAATTATTACTTAGATCTAGGAATTAAGCAATTATTAGAGAGATTTGAGTATCAATGTACGAAGCGAGCAAGAGACTTTCGATTTTTATATTCACAAGGTGTATGGCGCGGTGGCGAAAAGTTACAGCCTGAAGATTCTGTAGCATCGATTTTAAAGCAAGGGACGTTAAGTCTTGGTTTTATCGGTCTTGCGGAGTGTTTAGTAGCTTTAACAGGAAAACATCATGGAGAAGATGAAGAATCATGGAAACTCGGTTATGAAATCATTTCCTTTATGAGAGATAGAATGGATAAAGCGACAGAAGAATATGAACTGAATTTCTCAGTCATTGCAACTCCTGCAGAAGGGTTATCAGGAAAGTTTGTGAAAAAAGATAGGGAAGAATTTGGCGTGATTAACGGTATAACGAACCATAATTATTATACGAATTCATTCCATATCCCAGTTTACTATAACATGCAAGCGATAAATAAAATTCGTTTAGAGGGACCTTTCCATGCCTTATGTAACGGGGGACATATTACGTATATTGAACTAGACGGAGCAGCTATGCATAACAAACTGGCGTTAAAACAAATTGTACAAGCGATGGCAGATCATGGCGTTGGGTACGGTTCAATTAACCATCCTGTTGACCGTTGTAAGTGTTGCAGTTATCACGGAGTCATTGAAAATGAATGTCCAAGTTGCGGAAATGGAGACGAGGCTAATATAGAAAGAATTCGCCGTATAACAGGATATCTTGTAGGAGATATGTCAAAGTGGAATAGTGCAAAACGTAGTGAAGAGATGGATCGGGTGAAGCATAAATGAAAGTGATGAACATCATTCATGATAGTGTAGTAGACGGAGAAGGGTTGCGGACAGTCGTGTTTTTTGCGGGCTGTCCGCATCGTTGTTTCGGTTGCCATAATCCGAAATCGTGGAATATTTGTAATGGAACTGAAATGGCAGTAGCAGAAATTGTGAAAGAGATTGCAAGTAATCCATTAACTGATGTAACATTTTCAGGTGGAGATCCATTTTTCCAAGCTGCTGAAGTGAAAAAAGTAGCAAAAGCAGTGAAAGATTTGAAAAAAAATCTATGGATGTATACAGGTTATACATTAGAAGAGATACAGAGTTCTCAAAATAATGATATGATAGAGTTGTTACATTATGGGGATGTTTTAGTCGATGGAAGATTTGAAATCGAGAAAAAAGATTTAACACTTCCATTTCGCGGAAGCTCCAATCAACGTATTATTCGATTGAAAGAGTAAAAAGGCGGGATAGATGATATGAATAAAACAGTATTACTTGTTGAAGATGAAAGAAGATTACGTGAAATCGTTAGTGATTATTTTCGCAATGAAGGCTTTGAAGTAATCGAAGCAGAAGACGGAAAAAAAGCGTTAGAATTATTTGCAGAGCATGAAATTGATTTAATTATGTTAGATATTATGTTACCAGAAATAGATGGCTGGTCTGTTTGTAGACGAATTAGAAAAGAATCAGCGGTACCTATCATTATGTTAACAGCGCGTTCAGATGAGGATGATACATTACTAGGGTTCGAGTTAGGTGCAGATGAGTACGTAACGAAACCTTTCAGCCCGAAAGTGTTAGTAGCTCGCGCGAAGACGTTATTAAAACGTGCGGATGGCGTCGTAGGAGTAGCAGAAGAAAATGCTATGTCTCTAGCTGGAATAGAAGTGAATCGTCTATCTAGAACTGTTTTAGTAGATGGAGAAGAAATTATATTGACACATAAGGAGTTTGAACTTCTTGTTTATTTAATGGAGAACAAAGGAATTGTGTTGTCACGTCAGCATTTATTAGATCAGTTATGGGGATATGACTATTATGGTGATGACCGAACGGTGGATACTCATATTAAAAAATTACGAAATAAGCTAGGGGATAAAGCGAAGCATATCGGTACTGTTATTCGAGTTGGTTATAAATTTGAAGAATAATTGTAACGAATTGTGTACTTTAACATAGGGAAATGACGATTTTATATCCTCTTTGGCAGGTAGAATGTACAAAAAATACATTTTTTGTCTACAATGTTAGATAAGAGTATTTTTTTAATTGGATTTCACGATGAGTTCACAAGAAGGACACAAAACGTGACTATACTGAAAATACGAATTCACCAGAGAGGGGAAGTAAACATGGGATATTACGACGGACCAAATTTAAATGAAGAGCATAGTGAAACGAGAGAAGTGAGAAAATCAGGTAGTAAAAAAGGTTATTTTTTCACAGGTTTAGTCGGAGCTGTAGTTGGGGCTGTCACAATTAGTTTTGCGGCACCATATATGCCATGGGCTCAAAATAATGGAGCGGCTGTATCATCATTCAGTTCGGATTCAAAAGTTGAAGGTACTGTAGTTCCTGTTGTCAATAAAGCAAAAAATGAAACGGATTTACCTGGTATGATTGAAGGCGCGAAAGATGTTGTTGTAGGCGTTATTAATATGCAACAAAGTATTGATCCATTTGCAATGCAACCGACAGGTCAAGAACAACAAGCTGGTTCAGGATCAGGTGTTATTTATAAAAAAGCAGGAAATAAAGCATATATTGTAACAAACAACCATGTAGTAGATGGGGCGAATAAACTTGCTGTAAAATTAAGTGACGGCAAAAAAGTAGATGCAAAGCTTGTAGGGAAAGACCCTTGGTTAGATTTAGCTGTTGTTGAAATTGACGGATCTAACGTAAATAAAGTTGCTACTTTAGGTGATTCAAGTAAACTCCGTGCGGGTGAAAAAGCAATTGCAATCGGTAACCCACTAGGGTTCGATGGAAGTGTAACAGAAGGTATTATTAGTAGTAAAGAACGTGAAATTCCAGTAGATATCGATGGCGATAAACGTGCGGATTGGAATGCTCAAGTTATTCAAACAGATGCAGCAATTAACCCAGGTAATAGCGGTGGTGCGTTATTTAACCAAAGCGGTGAAATAATTGGGATTAATTCAAGTAAAATTGCACAACAAGAAGTTGAAGGAATTGGATTTGCTATTCCAATTAATATCGCAAAGCCAGTTATTGAATCACTTGAAAAAGACGGCGTAGTGAAACGTCCAGCTCTTGGAGTAGGTGTCGTTTCATTAGAAGATGTGCAAGCTTATGCAGTAAATCAATTGAAAGTGCCAAAAGAAGTAACAAATGGCGTTGTATTAGGTAAAATTTACCCAATATCACCTGCAGAAAAAGCTGGTTTAGAGCAATATGATATTGTAGTAGCATTAGATAATCAAAAAGTAGAAAACTCACTTCAATTCCGTAAATATTTATATGAAAAGAAAAAAGTAGGCGAGAAAGTAGAAGTTACATTCTATCGTAACGGTCAAAAAATGACGAAAACAGCTACTTTAGCAGATAACTCAGCTACAAAGAATCAATAATCGGAATAAAAGAAAGTCTCTTTCATGTTGAAAGAGACTTTCTTTATCGGCTATACTAAAGGAATAGGAGGGATTGATTATGATGATTGAAAACCCAACTCGTACGGAAATTGGTGAAGTATTGAAGAAAAGCAAAACGATTGCAGTTGTTGGATTATCGGATAAGCCAGAACGTACATCTTATATGGTGTCAAAAGCAATGCAAGATGCTGGGTATCGCATTATTCCAGTAAACCCAACAGTCGATGAAGTGCTTGGAGAAAAAGCAGTTGCTTCACTAAAGGATATTAAGGAACATGTTGACATTGTAAATGTATTTCGTCGCTCAGAGTTTTTAATGGATGTTGCAAAAGAGTTTGTTGAGATTGATGCAGATATTTTTTGGGCACAATTAGGAGTACAAGATGAAGATACATATAAACTTTTAAAAGAAAAAGACTATACTGTTATTATGGATCGTTGTATAAAAGTAGAACATGCAATGACAAAATAGTATAGATTGTAAAGTTAGAAAGATTGCTTCAGCCCTCGTTATAGATAAGTAGGGCCGATGAACGAGGTGTTCATCATGAGATTTTTTAAAGGCTGTTTTTGGGGATTGTTACTTGTAATCCCGTTTTGGATCTTGATCATTTGGATCATAATAAAGGTTTGGAATGTGTAATCTTGGCATACATATCCATTTCTCGTTGACAAACGATTATTTTTCTGAAATAGTAGCCTAGAGGAATCCTTGTGAAAAAACAAGGATTTTTCTATTGAAAATGGTATATAAAAGAGATAAGATAACTTGCCAAAACTATAGTCGAGGCGTTATTCTATAATAGAAACATATGTTCTGATTTTTGATTAGGAAAGGGGCAAGGAGTTTGGCGAAGCATCAGTTCCAATATAATGAAGATGCGATTCAAGTGTTAGAAGGACTTGAAGCCGTTCGAAAACGCCCGGGTATGTATATCGGGAGCACGGACAGCCGTGGATTGCATCATTTAGTATACGAAATAGTAGATAACTCCGTTGACGAAGCGTTAGCGGGATTTGGCGACGAAATTTCTGTCGTAATACATAAAGATAATAGTATTAGCGTTATAGATAAAGGGCGAGGAATGCCTACGGGAATGCATAAACTTGGGAAACCTACACCTGAAGTTATTTTAACTGTACTTCATGCTGGTGGTAAATTTGGTCAAGGTGGTTACAAAACGAGTGGTGGTTTACACGGTGTTGGGGCATCGGTTGTAAATGCTTTATCAGAATGGTTAGTCGTAACGATTAAGCGTGACGGAAATATTTATGAACAACGCTTTGAAAATGGTGGTGTTCCTGTAACGACGCTTGAGAAAATCGGAAAGACGAAAGAATCTGGTACGACAATGCATTTCAAACCAGATACAACGATTTTCAGCACGACAAATTATAACTATGAAACATTATGTGAAAGATTACGTGAATCTGCATTTTTATTAAAAGGGATGAAAATCTCAATAAAAGATGAGAGAAATGATTTAGAAGATGTGTTTCATTATGAAACAGGAATTGAAGCTTTCGTTTCATATTTAAACGAAGAAAAAGATTCAATCCACCCGGTTGTATATTTCACTGGTGAACAAAATGGAATTGAAGCAGAGCTAGCATTCCAATTTAACGATGGCTACTCAGAAAATATTTTGTCATTCGTAA
Source organism: Bacillus albus (assembly GCF_001884185.1). Lineage (GTDB taxonomy): Bacteria > Bacillota > Bacilli > Bacillales > Bacillaceae_G > Bacillus_A > Bacillus_A albus. The sequence continues at coordinate 18,965 of NZ_MAOE01000048.1, read as the reverse complement.
ATAATGTACGTACAAAAGACGGTGGAACACATGAAGCTGGATTTAAAACAGCCATGACTCGTGTGTTTAATGAGTATGCTCGTAAAGTTTCATTATTAAAAGAAAAAGATAAAAACTTAGAAGGTACAGATATTCGTGAAGGTGTAGCAGCTATCGTTTCTGTACGTGTACCAGAAGAAGTACTTCAGTTTGAAGGACAAACGAAGGGGAAACTAGGTACAAGTGAAGCTCGTTCTTCAATTGATGCTATTGTATCAGAGCATTTAGCTTACTTTTTAGAAGAAAATCCGGACGTAGCTACACTTCTTGTGAGAAAAGCAATTAAAGCAGCGCAAGCGCGTGAAGCCGCTCGTAAAGCGAGAGAGGAAGCACGTACTGGTAAAAAGAAAAAGAAATCAGAAGGTACATTAAGTGGTAAGTTAACACCTGCACAATCACGTAACCCACAGAAAAATGAACTGTACCTAGTAGAGGGTGACTCTGCCGGTGGTTCTGCGAAACAAGGTCGAGACCGACGTTTCCAAGCGGTATTACCATTACGTGGTAAAGTAATTAATACAGAAAAAGCAAAGCTTGCTGATATATTTAAAAATGAAGAGATAAATACAATCATTTATGCTATCGGTGGCGGCGTAGGAAATGAATTTGATGTGGAAGATATTAATTACGATAAAATCGTAATTATGACCGATGCCGATACAGATGGAGCGCATATTCAAGTGTTGTTATTAACGTTCTTCTACAGATATATGAAACCACTTATCGAAGCTGGTAAAGTGTTTATCGCACTTCCTCCTTTATACAAAGTAAGTAAAGGGAAAGGTAAGAGTGAAGTAATTGAATACGCTTGGTCAGATGAAGAATTAGACGGTGTAACGAAAAAAGTTGGAAAAGGCTATATGTTACAGCGTTATAAAGGACTTGGTGAAATGAATGCAGATCAATTATGGGAAACAACGATGAATCCTGAAACGCGTACATTAATTCGCGTGAAAATTGATGATGCAGCAAGAGCAGAACGCCGCGTAACAACATTAATGGGCGATAAAGTAGAACCGCGCCGTAAATGGATTGAGCGTAATGTACAGTTTGGTATGCAAGAAGAAGGAAATATTTTAGAAAATGAAATGATTATGGAGACGGAGGTGGAATAACATGCAAGCAGAGAAGTTTCATGACCTCCCGCTTGAAGACGTGTTAGGTGATCGCTTTGCACGTTATAGTAAATATATTATTCAAGATCGCGCTCTTCCAGATGCGCGTGACGGCTTAAAACCAGTACAAAGGCGTATTTTATATTCTATGTATGTCGAAGGAAACGTACATGATAAAGCGTTCCGGAAATCAGCTAAAACAGTCGGTAACGTTATTGGTAATTATCATCCGCACGGTGATTCCTCTGTATATGAAGCGATGGTACGTTTAAGTCAAACTTGGAAAGTACGTAATGTTTTAGTTGAAATGCACGGTAATAACGGTAGCGTTGATGGTGATCCAGCAGCGGCAATGCGTTACACAGAAGCCCGTTTATCACCGATTGCATCTGAGTTATTACGTGATCTTGATAAAGAAACAGTGGAATTTGTGTCAAACTTTGATGATACGAGTGAAGAGCCTGTTGTACTTCCAGCAATGTTCCCTAACTTATTAGTGAACGGATCTACAGGGATTTCAGCTGGTTATGCGACGGAAATTCCGCCTCATCATCTAGGTGAAGTAATCGATGCAACGATGATGCGTATTGATAAACCAAATAGTACGGTCGATGATTTATTAACAGTTATTAAAGGACCTGATTTCCCAACTGGTGGTATTATTCAAGGGATTGATGGTATTAAAAAGGCATATGAAACAGGTAAAGGTAAAATTATTATTCGCGGAAAAGCAGAAGTTGAAACGATTCGTGGTGGAAAACAACAAATCGTAATTACTGAAATTCCTTACGAAGTGAATAAAGCGAACCTTGTTAAAAAAATGGATGAACTACGTCTAGATAAAAAATTAGACGGTATTGCTGAAGTACGTGATGAGACTGACCGTACAGGGCTTCGTATTGTCGTAGAATTAAAAAAAGAAGCAAATTCTGAAGGTATTTTAAATTATTTATATAAAAATACAGATTTACAAATTCCATATAACTTCAATATGGTAGCGATAAATAATCGTCGTCCTACACTTATGACATTACCAAAAATTTTGGATGCATATATTGGGCACCAAAAAGAAGTTGTAACAAAGCGTTCTCAGTATGAGTTGAGAAAAGCAGAAAATCGTCAACATATCGTTGAAGGTTTAAAGAAAGCATTATCAATTTTAGATCAAGTAATCGAAACGATTAGAGCTTCTAAAGATAAGCGTAATGCGAAAGATAATTTAAGTGCAAAATTTGGTTTTACAGAAGCACAATCAGAAGCGATCGTTTCGTTGCAATTATATCGTTTAACAAATACAGATATTACGGCATTAGAAAAAGAAGCAGATGAATTGAATAAAAAAATTGCGGAATTACAGGCAATTTTACAGAGTGAAAAAAGATTACTTCAAGTAATTAAAACAGATTTAAAGAGAGTTAAGAAAACATATAGTGATGATCGACGTGCGATTATTGAAGACCAAATCGAAGAAATTAAAATAGATGTGGAAGTAATGATCCCGCAAGAAGATGTCATCGTTACTGTAACGAAAGAAGGATATGTGAAACGTACTGGATGGCGCTCGCATAATGCCTCAAATGGCAAAGACTTCGGTATGAAAGAGGGTGACATCTTACTTGAACGATTCGATACGAATACGACAGAGACAGTCCTCTTATTTACGAATAAAGGAAACTATATATATCTGCCAGTATACGAAATGCCAGATATTCGTTGGAAAGATTTAGGTCAGCACGTTGCTAATATCGTTTCACTCGACCGGGATGAAACCATTATTTGGGCAACTGTCGTACCGAATTTTGAGGAAGAAAAGCGATTTATCGTATTTGTAACAAAGAATGGTATGATTAAGAAGACGGAATTAAATCTGTATAAAGTACAGCGTTATTCGAGGGCGTTTGTTGCTGTAAACTTGAAAAAAGATGATGAAGTAGTAGATATATTTGCGACAGATGGAACGAGTGATATCGTTCTTGCAACGCATGGTGCATATGCACTTATTTTCCATGAAGATGAAGTAAGTCCAGTCGGTGTAAGAGCTGCTGGTGTAAAAGCAATTAATTTAAAAGAAGATGACTATGTCGCTTCTGGTAAACCGTTAAATGGTGACAAAGATCAACTTATTCTCGTAACGCAGCGCGGTGCTGTGAAACGTCTAAAAGCATCAGAAATTGAGAAATCAACGAGGGCGAAGCGAGGACTTGTTATTTTCAAAGAGTTAAAACGTAATCCATACCGTATTGTCGGTATTGAAATCGTTCGAGATGATGAACTAGTTTATATGAAGACAGAGAAACATATCGTAGAAGAAATTGATCCGAAAGCGTATCGAAATAAAGACCGGTATAGTAACGGTAGTTTAGTACTAGATGTTAATGATACTGGTGAAGTTATTGAAACGTGGACAAAAAAACGACCGGAGTAAAGAAAGGCATCTTGTTATGAATAATAGCAAGGTGCTTTTTTCTAGGCAAATTATTATGTACATAATAATAATCTTGTTATAATAATTGAATGAAATCGTTCTCATAAAATGAAACTTTAATCAGTGGGGATTTTCTTTATCCACACTGATTATGAGTTGAACCAATCGGACTTTAACGGGCAGTTGATTTCTTACTTAATTTCTTTGCTTTTGCAGAATTTTGAGGTAGGAATTTTACTGCCCGTTAAAGCGGGACAGATGGAGGGGCAACATGAAAAAAATAGGTGTAGGGATTGTAGGATTTGGATTTTCTAGTACAACATTTCACATCCCATTATTACAAACGATAGAGGAATACGATATTCGTGCCGTATTATCTTCAAAAGAAGAGGTAGTAAAAGAAGCGTTACCAAATGCTAATGTCGTTAGTACAATTGATGAATTAGTGAAGCGAGCTGATATTGATTTAGTGGTCATTACTTCACCGAATACAACTCATTTTCCATATGTAAAAGAAGCAATATTAAATGGTAAGCATGTTGTTGTAGAAAAACCATTTGTTGTTTCAATTGAAGAAGGAAAAGAGCTTATTTCATTAGCACAGAAGCATAATGTGGTGTTAAGTGTATATCATAATCGTCGTTTTGATAATGATTTCTTAACGATAAAGAAATTGTTAGAAGAAAATAGAATAGGGAATGTATATGCATATGAAGCGCATTTTGATCGTTTTCGTCCACATGTACGCGACCGCTGGAGAGAAAAGAATTTACCAGGATCAGGAATATTATATGATTTAGGCTCGCATTTAATTGACCAAGCATTATCATTATTTGGGAAACCAGATGCGATAAGTGCAGATGTAATTAAACAACGACCAGGTGCAGAAATTGATGATTATTTCCATGTTATACTTCACTACGGTGTGAAGCGTATCGCTTTACATAGTAGCAGTTACGTAAAGCAAGCAGGTTCACACTTTACACTGCATGGAGATAAAGGTTCTATCGTGAAATACGGTATGGATTCACAGGAAGAACAATTAAAAAATGGAATGAAGCCAGGCGATAACGGTTATGGAGTAGACGTTGAAGAGAATTTTGCTACTCTAGAAACAGAAGAAGAATTAGTACGTATTCCGACAGAAGTTGGCTGTTATGACATGTATTATAAAGGTGTAAGAGATAGCATTGTAAATGGCGAGAAACCACCTGTGACAGCAGAAGAAGGATTAGAAGTTATCAGGCTTATTCAATTAGCAATTGAAAGTAGTGAGACAGGTAGAGTTATCACAATAAAGTAAAAAAGACACGAATTTCGTGTCTTTTTTACTTTTCTGGGACGGACAGTCCATAAAAGAACATCGTAACGATATCTTGTATATGTTTTTCGCGATCTCCTTCAAGAAGCTGTGCTCCGAACTCATCACCTAATTTAGTAAACATTTGAATGTATAGCAACATCATTTCTTTAGTAAGATGAGGGTTGATTTCATTTTTTTGCTGTGCTTGTTCTAATATTTCTAAATACCAAGGCAGGATTTTTTCATTTTGATAACTATAAATAAACTCTCGGAGCTCTTCATCTCTTTGCATCATTTGCAGTAACATATCGGGCTGAAATAACCCACCAGTATTCATTTTTCTTACAATCATTTTTTGCATCATATTATGAAAAGGTAATTTTTCCTCTGCAAGATCTTTATAATATTGAAATTCAGATATGATAAATTCTTGTATAAGCTCTCTAAATAACGCATCTTTACTTCCAAAATGATTATAAATTGTAACTTGAGAAACGTTTGCTTCTTTTGCAATATGTTCTATTTTTACTTCATTAAATCCACGTTCTGAAAATAATAAGAAGGCTGCCTCTTTTATGGCACGTTTTTTCTTTTCTTTCACTTTTTCAAAGCCGTTCAATGCAATCACCTCAATTAAAATATACAAGAAAAAATAATGGAAAACAATAATTTTGAAATATGGACATGAAAATATTTCAAAAAGTTGTTGCGAATATGAAAGATGAGGAGTACAATAATTTTGAAATATCACATATTAAATATTTCAAAAAAAGAGGTGGAATTATGATTTCAGTTCAAAATGTCACAAAACAGTTTTCAAATGGAAAAGGTTTGTTTCATATTACATTTGATGTAAAAGAAGGGGAAGTATTTGGTTACTTAGGACCAAATGGTGCTGGGAAATCCACAACAATTCGTAATTTAATGGGATTTATAAAACCGACAGCTGGTAAAGCGACAATTTTTGGATTAGATTGCTGGGATGAAGCGGCGAAAATTCAAAGGGAAGTCGGTTATTTACCAGGCGAAATTTCTTTTATTGAAGGAATGAATGGATTAGAATTTTTAAAGTTAATGCAAGGAATGCGTGGCTTAAAGGATACGAAAAAACGAGATGAATTAATAGAACGTCTACAATTTGATGTGAAAACACCGATTCGAAAAATGTCTAAAGGAATGAAGCAAAAGGTAGGCATTGTTGTTGCTTTTATGCATGATCCAGAAGTGTTAATTTTAGATGAACCGACTTCAGGACTCGATCCACTTATGCAGCAAGTATTTATAGATTTAATATTGGAGGAAAAGCAAAGAGGGAAAACAATCCTTATGTCATCGCACATTTTTACTGAGATTGAGAGAACTTGCGACAGAGTGGCTATAATTAAAGATGGACGCCTTGTAACAGTTGAAAATATTCATGATTTACAAAGCATGAGACGACAGGTAATAGATGTAACCGTATCGTCGCAAGAAGAGATTGAATCTCTTACACAATGTAATTTACAATTTGAAGCGGTGAAAGGTAGAGAAGCATCGATTATCGTACAAGGAAACTATCAAACTGTTTTACAAATACTTTCAAACTATAATGTAACGGCACTTCAAACGAGAGCAATGGATTTAGAACATTTATTTATGCATTATTACGATAAGAAAGAAGGGGTAAAGCATGAATAAGCAACTGTTTTTAGCTAGTTTGAAAGAAACACAAAAAAGTATTTTGAGTTATGCCACTGGTGCAGCCTTATATTTATGGTTGTTAATTTGGATCTTCCCTTCCATGGTATCAGCGAAAGGGTTAAATGAATTAATAAGTGCTATGCCTGATAGTGTGAAAAAAATCGTTGGCATGGAAAGTCCGATTCAAAATGTAATGGATTTTTTAGCTGGCGAATATTATAGTCTATTGTTTATTATCATATTGACAATTTTTTGTGTAACAGTTGCGACGCATTTAATTGCTCGTCATGTAGATAAAGGAGCGATGGCATATTTGCTCGCAACGTCTGTATCTAGAGTACAAATTGCAATCACGCAAGCGTCTATTCTTATATTGGGACTATTAATTATTGTAGCTGTTACGTATGTAGCAGGTATAGTAGGTGCAGAATGGTTTTTAGAAGATAATAATTTAAATAAAGAATTATTCCTGAAGATAAACGTAGTCGGAGGGCTCATATTTTTAGTCGTTAGTGCTTATTCATTTTTCTTTTCTTGTATATGTAATGACGAGAGAAAGGCACTTAGCTACTCAGCAAGTTTAACAATTTTGTTTTTCGTAACGGATATGGTAGGTAAATTAAGTGATAAGTTAGAGTGGATGAGAAATATATCATTATTTACGCTATTTCGTCCGAAAGAAATTGCTGAAGGAACGTACAATATATGGCCAGTGAGTATAGGTTTAACTGCTGGAGCACTTTGTATTTTCATCGTAGCAATTGTAGTGTTTAGAAAAAGGGATTTACCGTTGTAAAGTAGAAAGTCCACTGATAAAGTGGGCTTTTTTTGATGAGGAGGAAACGAATGAATCATTTGTTCCGGGTACAGCTATATGTAAATGATATCGAAAAGTCATTATTGTTCTATGAAGAAGTAATTGGTTTAAAGTTGTATAAAAGAAGTATGCATGGAGCGCGTTTTAATCATGACCAGTTTTCTTTATTATTAGTTAGTGATTCAAGATTGAATGAAAATCACTACTTTTACAATCGAAAAGAAATGAAGGGGAATGGCTTTGAACTAATTATTGCTGTCAATCGGATTGAAGAAGTATATGAACGTTGTAAAGAGAATCGTTGCACAGTACAAGAAGAAATTCAAACTTATCCATGGGAAATGAGAGGGTTTAAAATTGTGGATCCAGATGGGTATTTCCTTAGAATTACATCTGAGTAAAGGTAAACATGAAAAATGTTTACCTTTTTTATGGGAATATTCAAAAAAATGAACCTTTTTCTAGGCTCATCCGTCTAATACATGTAAAGTTAAATTTGAAGTGAGGATGAAACAGGAGGAGCAATTGTGAAAGTAATCCCTTTATATAAAATGATTGTAAAAGAAGAAACGGATGTTTCTTTAGCGAAAAAAGGTGATCATGAAGCGTTTATGGCGCTTATACATACAGAAAAAGTGAAGATGTATCGCATTGCAAAGGCTATGTTACACGATGAGACAAATATAGAGGATGCGATACAGGCAACAATTTTAAAAGCCTATGAAAATATAAAAAAATTAAAGAAAGAAGAGTTTTTTCAAACTTGGTTAATTCGAATTTTGATAAATGAGTGTAACAATATTATTAGATCATACAAAAAAATAATGGTAATAGAAGAAAGTGATTACAATATGAGTGCTTATGATCAGTATGAAGATATAGATTTGTGTAATGCGATTCAATCGTTACATGAAGAGTTAAGAGCTGTTACGGTGCTTTATTATTATGAAGATATGAATCAAGAGAGTATAGCGAAGCTTTTAGAAATACCAAAAGGAACAGTAAAATCGAGATTGTCACGCGCGAGGGAACAACTGCAAAAACGATTAAAGATGGAATAGGGGGGGATAGGATGGATAACGAAAAATTATTTGATGAGAAATTAAAAAAGAGAATAAACCAAGAGAATGTTATAGTACCGCCAGAGTTAAATGAAAAGATTAATCGTACACTACATAATCTCCCGGTAAAAAAGAAAGGTTACAGAGTTCATATGATGGCTATAAGTGCTGCGATTCTAACACTTTCAATTGTGTCTATGTCGGAGTTTTCTGATCAAATTTTTGCTCAAAATGGTGGGGTATTTGAATATGTAAAGAAAAAGGCGTTTTCTGATTATGAAAATGAAGAAGAAATAAAATCGAACGTAAACTATCCAGATAAAGAAAAGATCCATGAAAAGATGCTGGATTCCATTGATCATTTTAAAAATATTTCAGGACAATTTGAGGAATATTCTAGTTCGTCAAGAATTGCTACAACATACAAATATGCGATTGATACGGAGCAACAAAGTGGTATCTCTTCGAAAGAAGATAAGCTAACGAAAAAACGAACAATTATATATAACGAGGGCAAGAAAAAAGAATTTGATGATGAGAAGTATACATATAAAGAGACGAAATGGAGCCCTAAAGGAAGAAACTATGAACTATTAAAATTAAATCCTACGGAAAGACTATTGAGAAAATCAGGCGAGAAACAAAGGTATGATGATGAATATATAGGGTTCGCGAAGTATAGTATTCAATCAGAATTTGCTGATCTACTCATTCGATATAAAGATTGGAATTATAAAGAAACGAAGTATCTTGGACTTGATTGCTACAAAATAGAAGGGACAATAAACATAGAAATGCCTGTAAGTACATCTGAAGATTTAAGAGGGAAATTTGAAATGGTTGTAGAGAAAAATACAGGAATTATGCTAAAGTTCCTTAGTTTCCACGAAGGTATGATCCAATATTCGATTACGACTGAATGGATACAAATAAACAAAGGATTGAAAGAGAATGTATTTCAAAAGGATCGCGCTAAGTATGAAAAATTGAAAAGCATATTAGATGAATAGAAAACGGAGGGAAATATATGGAGAATACCTCTTCTTCAAGAGAAAAGAAAAATAAAAGAAAATATAAGAAGACAATGATAATAAGTGTATTGTTAGTAGTATTACTATTCGGCGGAGTGGGATATGGTGCTTATGTGTATATGAAAACTTCTAATCTCGTACAAAAATCTAGTTTAAATTTAGCACGCGGTGAAAAATCAAATTTACGTGAGAAAGCTGTAAAGCCGATTACAAATAATGTTTCACTTTTAATTATGGGTATTGATGAAAATCAAGAACGACAAAAGGAGTATAATGGTGCATTTCATACAGATGCGCTACTGTTAGCTACTTTTAATAAAGATGATAAGACAGTGAAATTAACGAGTATACCACGTGATACATACACATATGTTCCAGTTGAAAAGAAAAAAGATAAAATAACGCATGCATATGGAAGTGGTTTCGTTAAAAATGGTAAAGATGGAGGGCCGCAAGCTTCAATGGAAGCGGTAGAAAAATTGTTACAAGTGCCTGTTGATTATTTTGTGAAGTTTAATTTTAATGCATTTACTAAAATTGTTGATGGATTAGATGGGATTGAAGTAGATGTCCCAGTTGAATTCACGGAGCAAAACAGTAAAGATGAACCTGACACGATTCATTTGAAAAAAGGACTACAAAAATTAACAGGGGAAGAAGCGCTTGCGCTAGCAAGAACGCGTCATATTGATAGTGATGCAATGAGAGGTCAGCGCCAACAACTTGTTATTGAAGCGATGTTAAGTAAATTAAAAAGTATAGGCTCGATTACGAAGCTAGAAAAAATAGTTGAGGCGGTTGACGGGGACTTTAAAACAAATTTAGTAATGGATGATATTTTATCTTTTTATAAATACGGTTTAAACGGTTCAGTTGAAAAAATACAATTAGCTGGTGATGATTTATATTTACCTAACGGTCCAAATGGGCAACGTGTATATTATTATAATCCTAATAAAAAAGATTTGCAGAGTTTGAGTAATACGCTTAGAACGCATCTAGGATTAAGTCAAAAACAGATTGATGAGAATTAAAGCAGACGTAATGTCTGCTTTTTATTATGTATAATAGTATGTCATTTATTTTTCAATGTTATATACTATTTTAAAATTAAAGATAATAGTGTAACATAAAGTTGTGGTTTAAGTTAAATAACAAGGGGGCTATCACATAGAATATATATCATTGATTAAAATAGTTTGGGAGAAATGAAAAACAGGGGAGTATTAAAAATGAGACTTGTAAAGAATTTAACATTCCAAGTTATAGTGGCCATTATATGTGGTATAGCAGTAGGGGCAATTTGGCCTAGTGTTGGACAAGAGATGAAGCCAATTGGTGAAACGTTCATCAATATGATTAAAATGGTCATTGCACCGATAATCTTTTTAACGATTGTGCTTGGGATTGCAAGTATGGGAAGTATGAAAAAGGTAGGTCGTGTTGGTGGTAAGGCACTATTATATTTTGAAATTGTTACAACAGCGGCTTTACTTATTGGTATCATCGTAGCGAATGTTGTACGTCCCGGAGAAGGATTAGATCCTTCAAAGCTAAAGGGTGGAGATGTTTCACAGTATGTACAAAGCGGACAAGAAATGAAGTGGATGGATTTCTTTTTACATATTGTGCCGTCTAACATGTTTGAAGCATTTGCAAAAGGTGATATTTTACAAGTTCTGTTCTTCTCTATTTTATTCGGTGCAGGGTTAACGATGCTCGGGAAAAATGGACAGCCGGTTATCGATTTTTTTGAAAGGTTATCGAAAGTCTTTTTTAATATTTTATCTATTGTTATGAAGTTAGCACCGGTTGGAGCATTCGGCGGGATGGCGTTTACAATTGGTAAATATGGTTTAAGCACGCTCATACCACTTGGTAAATTAATGATTTGTGTGTATGCGACAATGGCATTATTTGTTTTTATTGTTTTAAATTTTATTTGTAAACTGTACAAATTTAGTTTGTGGAAATATTTGGCTCACATTAAAGAAGAATTACTCATTGTTCTCGGGACATCGTCATCAGAATCAGTACTGCCGCGAATGATGACAAAGATGGAAGACTTCGGATGTTCGAAGCCAGTAGTAGGTTTAGTCATTCCGACAGGATACTCATTTAATTTAGATGGAACGACAATTTATTTATCGATGGTTACTATATTTTTAGCTCAAGTCTTTCATGTCGATCTTTCACTAGGTCAACAATTAACTATAATAGCTATTTTATTAGTTACATCTAAAGGTGCAGCAGCAGTAACAGGTGGAGGCTTTATTGTACTAGCATCTACGTTATCTGCAATGAATGTTATCCCGTTAGAAGGGTTAGCACTATTACTTGGTGTAGATCGTTTCATGTCAGAAGCACGTGCTATCGTCAATTTAATTGGTAACGGTATTGCGACTGTAGTTGTTGCAAAAAGTGAAAATGAATTTGATGAAGAGAAGTATACGAGAGTAATAGAGGAAATGAAAAAAGAGAAAATGGTCGGATAAAAAAGTTAGCAAAGCTGACTTTTTTATTTTTGTAGAAAAGAGGTTTGTTACGATATACATTATTTATTAACAATAATTTACAGGTGTTTTGTAGAGAAGGGATATAAAGACTATTAAATCAATACATACAATTCAATGAGGTATAGTGTTTTAAAAGATTATGGAATTTTTATGAATATTACTGTAATAAAATAATTTTTTAAAAATTTTCAATAATAACACTTTACAAAACTCAAAAAATTAGTAGAATAATAGTTAATAAGAATCTTCTGATAAATATATAAAGAAAAACAGAATTATCAGAAAATTCTTAAATGAGAGCGTTAAGAATTAGGGAGGGTACAGAAAGTGAAAAAGAAAAAAATGAAAAAACTAACAGCGGTTGTAGCACCAGTTTTAGCAATGAGTATGGCATTAACAGCATGTTCTACATCAGGCGGAGATAAGAAGACAAACACGAATTCTAGCTCTGGCGGAGATAGCAAATCAGAAGAAAAATTAGCAGCGAAACAAGTACTAAATCGTACTGAAACAAATGAAATCCCAACAATGGATACTTCTAAAAATACAGATACATTAGGTTCTCAAATTTTAGGGAACACAATGGAAGGTTTATATCGATTAGATAAAGATAACAAACCAATCCCAGCTGCGGCAGAATCAAGCACGAAGAGTGAGGATGGTAAAAAATATACATTCAAATTACGTAAAGATGCAAAATGGTCAAATGGTGATCCTGTGACAGCGAAAGATTTCGCATTTGCATGGCAACGTCTATTAGATCCAAAAACAGCTGCTGAGTATGCATTCATTGCATTCCCAATTAAAAATGCTGAAGCGGTTAATAAAGGGGAAAAACCTGTAACTGAACTAGGAGTAAAGGCAGTAGATGATCTTACTTTAGAAGTTGAATTAGAACAAGCAGTACCATACTTCTTAAACTTAGTAGCATTCCCATCGTACTATCCATTAAATGAGAAATTCGTAAAAGAAAAAGGGGATAAATTCGGTTTAGAGTCTGATACAACAGTATATAACGGACCGTTCGTTCTTACTGATTGGAAGCATGAGCAAGGCTGGAAACTAAAGAAAAACGATCAATATTGGGATAAAAAGACTGTAAAACTAGATGAAATTAACTATAGTGTAGTAAAAGAAGTAGCTACAAGAGTAAACTTATATGATACAAATGCAATTGATTTCGCGCTATTATCAGGTGAGTTCGTTGATAAGTATAGAAACAATAAAGAAGAGTTTGGCACATACTCACAAGTAAGTACTTACTTCTTACGTATGAACCAAAAACGTGGCGGACAAGATACACCGTTAAAGAGCCAAAAATTACGTGAAGCAATTGCATTATCAATTGATAAAAAGAATTTATCAAATGTTATTTTAAATGATGGATCTAAGCCTGCGGACTTCTTAGTACCAAAAGGATTAGCGACTGGCCCAGATGGTAAAGACTTCCAAGAAACATTTAAAAATGGTATTAAACCAGATGCGAAAAAAGCAGCGGCTGCATGGGAAGAAGCGAAAAAAGAGCTTGGAAAAGACCAAGTTACAATTGAGCTATTAAACTATGACACTGGTAATGCGAAAAAAGTTGGGGAATATGTAAAAGATCAAATTGAGAAAAACTTAAAAGGTGTAACTGTTAATATTAAACTTCAGCCATTCAAACAAAAGCTGAAATTAGAAACAGAGCAAGATTATGATTTATCATATGCTGGTTGGGGACCTGACTATGCTGACCCAATGACATTCTTAGATATGTTCCAATCTAACCATTCTCATAACCAAATGAGCTTCGCTGATCCGAAGTATGATGATATGATCAAAAAAGCTGGCGGAGAATTAATGGGTGACGCGAAGAAACGTTGGGAAGAGCTAGGAAAAGCTGAGAAATTACTTCTTGAGCAAGATGTAGCGCTTGTACCTTTATACCAACGTGGTGATGCGTATGTTAAAAAGCCAAATGTAGAAGGCATCGTTCACCATAATATTAGTCCAGAGTATAGCTTCAAATGGACATATATTACTGAAAAAGGTGGAAAATAAGTTTAAATAATGATGCTTCTTTAAGTGGATATATGCAAGTTCTTAACTTATTCTAGTAGTGAGAATCGCATAGTGCACAATAGAAATATAAAATGATAGAGCATTCCAAAAGTAGACGATTTACTTTTGGAATGCTCTTTTTTATGAGATTAAATGTAAATAAATCGATACATATAAGAAAGGATTTGTATAGTGAAAATTGTAAAATATACTTGTTACTATCACAAAAAAATAATTTTTAGAATATTTTAAAAATAACTTTACAAAACCAGAAAAATTAGTAGAATATTAATTAATAAGAATTTTCTGATAACTAGTCATTAGAAAATCTCTCAAAAATAGTTTCGTACATATAATTGGGGAGGGTACAAAAATGAAGAAAAAGATGAAAAAGTTCACGGCGGTTGTAGCGCCAGTTTTAGCGATGAGTATGGCGTTGACAGCGTGTTCTGGATCTGGTGGGGAGAAGAAATCAAGTACGACGTCTAGTGGTGGTGGAGAAGAGAAAAAATCAGAAATTAAATACGCAGCGAAACAAGTATTAAATCGTACAGAGAATCAAGAAATTCCGACGATGGATGTTTCAAAATCTACTGATACATTAGGTTCTCAAATATTAGGAAACACGATGGAAGGGTTATATCGTCTTGATAAAGATAATAAGCCAATCCCAGCGGCTGCAGAATCTAGTACAAAAAGCGAGGATGGCAAAAAATATACATTTAAATTACGTAAAGATGCAAAATGGTCGAATGGTGACCCTGTAACAGCGAAAGATTTCGTATACGCATGGCAGCGCTTACTTGATAAAAATACAGCTGCAGAATATGCGTTTATCGCTTTCTATATTAAAAACGCAGAAGCAATTAATAAAGGTGAAAAACCTTTAACAGATTTAGGAGCAAAAGCGGTAGATGATTATACGCTAGAAGTAGAATTAGAAAAGCCAGTACCATATTTCTTGAATTTAATGGCATTCCCGTCATACTATCCTTTAAATGAGAAATTCGTAAAAGAAAAAGGAGATAAGTTCGGTTTAGAAGCAGATACAACGTTATATAATGGACCGTTCGTAATGGCTTCCTGGAAACATGAACAAGGATGGCAGCTAAAGAAAAATGATAAGTATTGGGATAATAAGACTGTGAAATTAGAAGAAATTAACTACAGTGTAGTAAAAGAAGTTGCTACGAAAGTAAATTTATATGATACAGGATCAATTGATTTCACACTATTATCAGGAGAATTCGTTGATAAATACAAATCGAACAAAGAGGAGTATGGTGAGTATTCAGAAGCGAGTACATTCTTCTTACGTTTAAATCAAAAACGTAATGGACAAGATACACCGTTAAAGAGCAAAAAACTACGTGAAGCAATCGCATTATCAATTGATAAAAAAGGTTTAGCAAACGTAATTTTAAATAACGGTTCAAAAGCAACAGATCAATTAGTACCAAAAGGACTTGCGACAGGACCAGACGGTAAAGATTACCAAGATACATTTAAAAATGGTCTGAAATATGATCCGAAAAAAGGTGCAGCAGCTTGGGAAGCAGCGAAAAAAGAACTTGGAAAAGACCAAGTGACAATTGAATTACTAAGCTATGATGATGGAACTGCGAAGAAAATCGCTGATTACTTTAAAGATCAAATTGAGAAAAACTTAAAAGGTGTAACAGTTAACACGAAAATTCAGCCGTTCAAACAAAAACTGAAATTAGAGTCGGCACAAGATTATGAAGTTTCATTTGCAGGTTGGAGCCCAGATTATTCAGACCCAATGACATTTATTGATATGTTTGAATCGAAGAGCCCATATAACCAAATGAGTTATTCGAATCCAAAATATGATGAAATGGTGAAAAAAGCAGGTAATGAATTATTGTCTGATCCGAAGAAGCGTTGGGAAACGTTAGGAAAAGCAGAGAAAGTGTTCCTTGAAGAAGATGCAGGATTAGTACCTTTATACCAAACAGGTAGAGCGTATGTAATGAAGCCAAATGTAAAAGGAATTGTGAAACATAACATCAGTCCAGAATATAGCTTTAAGTGGGCTTATGTAACGGAAGGGAAATAATAAAAAAGAGCGTGTTTAAAAGAACATTACTTTTAACACGCTCTTTTTCTATTCAATTAAATAGAGAAGAATAAGAAAAGTGGTACTGACATATAGTAGATGGGGGAGAATTCGTATAGTAGTAATAGTAAAATACATAGTTACTATAAAATAAAACTTTAAAACTGAGGGTAATTATCAGGTATTAATAACTAAGGTCATAGAAAATCTCTCAAAATTAGTTTTGTACATATAATTGGGGAGGGTACAAGAATGAAGAAAAAAATGAAAAAACTAACGGCAGTTGTAGTGCCAGTTTTAGCAATGAGTATGGTATTAACAGCATGTTCTTCTGAATCTGGTGGGGAGAAGAAACCGACTACAACGTCTAATAATGGCGGGGAAGAGAAGAAATCTGAAATTAAATATGCGGCAAAGCAAGTGTTAAATCGTACAGAAACGAATGAAATTCCGACGATGGATACTTCCAAAAATACAGATACACTTGGCTCACAAATTTTAGGGAATACGATGGAAGGTTTATATCGCCTTGATAAAGACAATAAGCCAATCCCAGCTGTAGCAGAATCTAGCACAAAAAGCGAGGATGGTAAAAAATATACATTTAAATTACGTAAAGATGCAAAATGGTCAAACGGTGATCCAGTAACAGCGAAAGATTTCGTATTTGCATGGCAACGTCTAGTAGATCCAAAAACAGCTGCTGAGTATGCATTTATTGCTTACTATCTTAAAAATGCAGAAGCGATTAATCAAGGAAAAGGAGAAGTTTCGACATTAGGTGTAAAAGCGGTAGATGATTATACGCTGGAAGTAGAACTAGAAAGACCGGTACCATATTTCTTGAACTTAATGGCATTTGTGTCATACTATCCATTAAATGAAAAGTTCGTAAAAGAAAAAGGGAATAAATTCGGTTTAGAGTCTGATACAACAGTATATAATGGACCATTCGTTCTTACTGATTGGAAACATGAGCAAGGCTGGAAATTAAAGAAAAATGAGCAGTATTGGGACAAAAAGACTGTAAAACTGGAGGAAATCAACTATAGTGTAGTAAAAGAACCAGCTACTCGAGTGAATTTATACGATACAGGAGCGATTGATTTCGCCCTTTTATCAGGAGAATTTGTTGATAAGTATAGAAATAATAAAGAGGAGTTTGGTGCGTATTCGGAAACAAGTACGTTTTACTTACGTCTAAATCAAAAGCGTGGTGGGCAAGATACACCGTTAAAGAGCAAAAAATTACGTGAAGCAATTGCATTATCAATTGATAAGAAAGCTTTAACGAATGTCATTTTAAATGATGGTTCAAAACCAGTGGATTACTTAGTACCAAAAGGTTTAGCGAGTGGACCAGACGGTAAAGATTTCGCAGAAACGTTCAAGAATGGTTTAAAACAAGACTCCAAAAAGGCAGCAGCAGCTTGGGAAGAAGCGAAAAAAGAACTTGGAAAAGATCAAGTGACAATAGAGTTATTAAATTATGATACTGGTAATGCGAAAAAAGTTGGGGAATATGTAAAAGATCAAGTTGAAAAGAATTTGAAAGGCGTGACAGTAAATATTAAATTGCAACCATTTAAGCAAAAACTAAAATTAGAATCAGACCAAGATTATGATTTTTCATATGGTGGCTGGAATCCAGATTATGCTGATCCAATGACGTACCTTGATATGTTTGAAACGACAAATTCTCAAAATCAGATGAGCTACTCAAATTCAAAATATGATGACGCTATTACGAAAAGTAAGACAGAATGGATGGCTGATGCAAAAAAACGTTGGACGGAATTAGGGAAGGCTGAGAAATTGTTACTTGAAGAAGATGTAGCGCTCGTACCTTTATATCAAAGTGCTAAATCGTATGTTATGAAGCCAAATATAAAGGGCATTGTGAAACATAATATTAGTCCGGAATATAGCTTTAAATGGGCGTATGTAGAAGAGAAATAAAAAAGAGGAGAGCATTTCCAAGTTACAGTATAGCACTTGGAAATGCTTTTTTTATGTGCACGATTTATTGATGGGTGAATATATGTATTATAGAAAATTTAAAGGAGAATTCTATGAAACGAAACACATACATCGATTTCCTAGCTTATTATGGAATAGGCAGTGCTCATCCTGGTGGTTTTACGTTAACGAAACAATTGTTAGCACAATTGCCTTTTAAATATGGAGCAAATGTCCTTGAAATCGGCTGCGGTACGGGGAAAACAGCGGCGTATATGACAAAAGAATGTGGTTATAAAGTAACAGCGGTTGAAAAGAATGAAATTATGATTCAAAAGGCAAAAGATAGATGGTCGTTTGAAGGACTAGATATTCAATTAATTGAAGGAAATGTAGAGCAATTACCTTGTTTACATGAATCATTTGAGTTCGTACTCGGAGAATCGATACTCGCTTTTACAGAAAAAGAAAGGGCTATTTCGGAGTGCTATCGTGTATTACAGAAAGACGGTAAGCTTGTTGTCATTGAAATGATTATTGATAGGCATATCGATAAGGGTGAGGAAGAAAAAATCGCTCAATTATACGGGATGAAAGAACTATTAACTGAGAGCGAGTGGATACAATTATTTCAGAAAGCAAATTTTAAGCGGGTTACTATTGCTGGCGGTGGTACAATTGCAGAAACAATCTCTGCTTATATAGAAGAACCGGAATGGAATGTATCACAATTTATTCCAAATGAATTATATGAGGCATGGGTGCAGCATGAAAATGTACGACTTATGTATCAGCACATTTTAGGTCATCGTATTTTTATATGTGAAAAATAAAGGTAAAGAGTTGGCTAAAGGTAGTCAACTCTTTACTATGTTAAATGAAAAATAATGCAGCTAATG
>NZ_MAOE01000047.1 GCF_001884185.1 Bacillus albus | reverse complement strand
AAATGAAACCAAATCCGAGTTCGACGCCCCAGCCACAACCGCCGCCTCCCCAGCCGCCGCAACTACCGCAACCACGACCGCCACATCCACAGCCGCTGAATCCACCACCACAACCAAATCCGCAACTATCACATCTGCTAATGCCGCCACAAAGATCACAACCACCGTTTGCATATGCGTCATAGTATCCGAATCCAGTATCAAAAGATGAGTGCTGTTGCACTGGCTCAATCCATACAGAGCTTTTTGTCACATCAATTATTTTACCTAAATGAATGCGACCATCACGATCTTCAATGCGAACGACTTTACCGAAATAACGTCGGCACGTATCATAACATTTTTGTCTATGCATGTTCTTTCCTCCTTCCGCATTACAGTAATACGATATGTAAAGGGGACAAGTGCGGCTTGTACGAATGCCCTATCTATCATAATTGTTATAGGAAAGGGGAAATATAGGAAGAGGATATATAAGGAGGAAAAAGCATGAAATCTACAGATCAGTTTCAGACATATGAAGTACCGTGGGAAGAATTTATTGAGGCGTTGCGAGAGGAAATGAAGAAGCAAGTAGGAGCAGATATTATTGATACAGTAGTTTGTAATTTAGAAGATGGTTTTGAAGTGTATACATATGTGCAAGGGGATTTGGATTTTGAATATAAGGAAGCGCTTGAAAGGAAATACGGGAGCGATGCAAAAACTCCTAACGTGCTAACGATTATGTTATTAGCTAGCATTTATAGTACAAGTGAAGAGAATTTGCGATTACATGCGGATCATAAAGATAATCCGATTGTTGAAGTGTATGTGAAGCAATAAAACACGCTGTGAAGGCGTGTTTTTTAATTATATGGTAAAATGTTAGAAAATTAAGAAAGTTGGTGATGGTTTGAAAATTAAACATCTTAATTTAACAGTTTCAGATGTAGCAGTTACAAGAGAGTTTTTAGAAAAATATTTCGGTTTAACTTGTAGCGGAGCAAGGGGAAATGGCTTTGCAGTTATGCGTGATAATGATGGGTTTATATTAACGTTAATGAAAGGAAAAGATGTACATTATCCAAAAACATTTCATGTAGGATTTCCACAAGAAAATAATGAACAAGTAGATAAGATAAATCAAAGGTTGAGGGAAGATGGATTTTTGGTTGAGGCTCCTAAACGTGCACATGCGTATACGTTTTATGTGGAAGCACCTGGTGGATTTACAATTGAAGTGATGTGTTAGTTCAAAATCAAACTTTTTAATATGTGTTTTCAATATGAAAAGTAGGAAAAGTCTGTTTAAGTGAAGAGTTTAAACAGGCTTTTTTACTTGTAATATCAGATAGAAAACGCTAGAAGGAATTATATTCAGTTTATAAAACTATTTACATAATAAAGTTATGGTATGTTCGTTGTCCTAAAATACAAGTCATATATCTTGTATCCTCTCATAAATTTAAACATAGGAATTTGTCTACAAAGGTGGCGAAGCCTCATCATGAAAATTCGAATTTGTGCCACATTCATGTTGTTTCTATTTATATGGTTACATCCTTTTTGGACTTTTGCAAAAGGAGAGGAGGCAAAGGAAAGGGTCGTTTCACTTGTATATGATGATTCGGGCAGCATGAGAAATAACGATCGCTGGAAATATGCCAATTACGCTTTGCAAAGTTTAGTTGCGCTATTAGATGAAAAAGATACATTTTCTTACGTTCCAATGAGCAAGCCGAATGATCCATTAAACATTTCGTTAACGAAGGATAAGAGACAAACAGAAATTGAAGGAATTGGAGCATGGAAGACGTATTTAAATACTCCGTTTAGTGCAGTAGAAACGGCGATGCAATCTATAAAAAAGGAAGCAGATATAGATGGAAACCGTGAATTTTGGCTTATTGTCTTAACTGACGGGGCATTTAATGATTTAGAGAAAGATAAGGTTGGCGGAAAAGAACAAATTTTGCAGAAGCTAGCGCAGTTTAAGAAAGATATGGATGCAAAAAAGATATCGTTACATCCAATTTTAATTACGATGGAAGAGGATTTAGGACAGCAAGAAAAGGCACAATTAAATACGTTTAAAGAAATATGGAAGAAAGAGATAAATGGTGTTACGATGCCGTCTAGTGGAGAGGATGGTATTGTAAAAAGCGTCAATCAAGTGGCAGCATTAGTTGCAAATCGTGATCCGTTCTCCTCTGTTGAATCGATTGTAAAAACGAAAGTAGCAGGGAAGAAAGTAGAAATTACAACACCATTTCCATTAAAGCGTATGACGCTTGTACGACAATCGCCTTCTTTGTCTAATTATCAGGTCACACAAATTTCTAAACCGTTACAATTACAATCTTCTTTTTCCATACATGCACCAGGAGAAGCGAAATTATTTGGAAATATAGTTCATATCAGTACGGAAAATCAGGAAGTTATTAAGCCAGGAACTTATACGATAGAGGTGGATCGAGATATTGAGAAAGAAGGACTACAAGTACTAGTTGAACCGGCGCTTAACTATACTGTTTCTACTTATGACAAAGATGATCGTAGTCAAAAGAATGTGGAAAAAATGTACGAAGGTGTTACTGCTGTTATTGAAGCGAAGCCTACGGAATTACCAATTCAATCTTCATATTTTCAGGCAGAATTAGAAATAGACGGAAAACAGTACCCGATGAAGTGGGACGATAAAAAACATGTATTTTACTACGAAATGAAGGTTGATAAAGGGCTAGTGCGCGGGAAAGTTCATATGAACATAAAGGGATTTTATAGACAGACGAAAGAATTTAAAATCGAAGTAACGGAAAAACCAAAATTATCACTGCAAACCGTTACGAAAGATTATGAAGAAAAAGTAACAAATTTAGAGAATAGTAAACCGTTTATTATACAACCACAGTTAGATGGTAAGCCGATGACAGAAGAGGCTGTAAAGAAACTATTAAAATCTATTGGTGTCACATCTAAACAATCAATCAACTATGAAATAAAACAACATGGTAATCAAATTTATATTTATCCTCGCCCTCATTACTCCGACACATTCAATTTCACAGATACCGGCACCGTAGAAGCTACCATCGTAGTGCAAGATTCAAAACTACAAGAAGTAAAGAAAAAAATATTACTTCATATTCAAAATGCACCGTTTTATGAAAAATATGCGCTTATCTTTAAGTTTGTTATTCCTATCACTTTATTACTGTTAATAGTAGGAATAATCATTTTAGGTTGGATTGTCCGCCCAAGATTTCACCGGAAGGCACTATTGTATTACGAATGGGATCAAGAAGTAGCGAAAGATTGGTTATATCAATCTGAGCCAGAATTACTTAAAAATAAATGGTGGAAACATTATTTTGGTATTCCGTATAGAGCGGAAAGGAAGACAGTACAATCCGTTACGTTTATAGCAAAGAAAGGATCGAAATCAATATTTGTAGCGAAAGAATCCCAAGTAGTAGGAATGATTATTGATGGGATGTTTATAACAGAGGATGAGGTTGGAATGGAACATAAGACGCTGTATCCAAATGAACTTTTAGTAATTGATAGAGGATACGGTAAAGAGATTTACAGGTACGAGTGTGAATAGGAGATAGGGCAAAGAGGGGGATTTTAGCTTTCTCTCTTCTTTTCAAACAAGCAAGAATAGGAAGGTGGTTCACATGACGTTACAAGTTCCAACGATATTAATTGGTTTAGGTGGAATCGGTAGTACTGTGACACATCAAATATATGAAAGACTACCTGAGGAACGCCGAAAAAAGGTGGCAATGCACGTATTTGATACAGATGTGAATACATTGAGTAAATTTGATCATATTCGAAAGTTTAAAACGCAAACGAGTTCGAGTAAAACGCCAAGAGAGTATATTGCGGGAGATCCAACGATTCCAGAGTGGTTTCCAATGGACCCGACTATACTTGATAAACCACTGACAGAAGGGGCAGGACAGTTACGTGTTATTTCCCGTTTAGCGTTACGTGCTGCGATGAAAGAAGATAAATTGACGTCCTTTTGGCAAGAAATTGAGAAGATTTTTCCGGTTACAAGCGATCAAACGGAATATGGAGTACGTGTCATTATCGTAACATCACTAGCGGGCGGAACAGGTTCAGGGATGTTTCTACAAATTGCACTATATTTACGTGAAATGCTTCGGAAAAAACTGCAACATCACAACATTTTAATACGTGGTGCGTTTCTAATGCCGGACGTGTTAGTTAAGACGAGAACGGTTAGTGCGAAAGAGTTTGAAACGGTGCAAGCAAACGGCTATGCCTCGTTAAAAGAATTACATGCCATTACACTCGGCTCTACTGGAGAATTATCAAAGCGCGGTGGCGTCACGATTGAATTAGAGTATCGACCTGATCAAGTAGATGAAGATGGAAGAACGAATCATACGATTAAACAGCATCATTTACCGTACAATTATTGTTTTTTATACGATTACGAAAATTTACATGGACACCATCTGCATAATTTATCAGATTATATGGAGCAAATGGCAAATACGATTTATTTACAGTTATTTAGTCCGATGTCTGCCAATCATTTTGCACAGGAAGATAATCAAATTCAGCAATTAGCAGAATCAAGCGGGAAAGGGCGATATTGCGGGGCAGGAACGGCAAAGATTATTTATCCGTATGAGCACGTGTTAAAATATTGTGCTTTAAAATGGGCTGTGCAAGGTTTAGATGAATCTTGGCTTCATTTAGATCAACTGTTTCAAGAGAAGAAACAAAGATACGATCAAGATGTAAAACGTGGTATGCAACGTGAAAAGCCAGAGCGTGGGAAAAGTTATTTAGAAGACTTGGAACATCTTGCTACTCGCCCAGAACAGGCTCATATTTTCTATAGACAAATGTACAATGAAACGCGTGAAGGAGCAGAAGGTGGTAAGGTCGGTGTTGCGAAATCTAAACTATTTTTAGAAGCTGTAGAAAGTTATGTACAGCGTACGGTGCAAAAAGATGAGGAATTAAACCGTCTGCAGCACGAGTGTAAAATTTCGGCTGCGAAACTGAAAATGATGGAGCAAATGAAAGGTGAAGTAGCAAGGGTGGATCATGCAGTTCGTTTATATGCGTATGCGATTCCGAGCCGCGTACATGAGCATGTAACGACACTATTGTATGACATGATTGAATCAGACCGTTTTTCACCAAATGGTTCTGAAGGGCAGTCCTATCAATTAAATACATGGTTTTTAAAGAAAACAGATCCTGTTCATCCAGTATCAGCTCGTTTTATGTTGTATGAAATTCGAAAGCAGTTAGTCGAGAAAATGAATCGACTACATGAAAATAATGAACAAAAGCGTAATTTAATTCAAAACTACGATAAAAAATTTAATGTGAGTAATATTGATGGAACGGTAACAGCTGTTCGCCGAGTAGAAATCGCGCAGCAACAAGGTTGGTTTGGAAAAATGATTAATAATCAGCAGCGTTTATTTAAAAAGGAATTTGAAGATATTGTAACGCAGTACGTACACAAATTAAACGAGTATCGTAAAGAAATGCTACTAGAACTCGTTTATCAATCGCTATATCAAGCAGTTAATAAAATGATTCAATATTGGGAAAGATTTTTTGATAATTTACACGAAACACGTGAAAATTTATTGTTCGAAATTCAAAAACGAAGCAAGGAATTTGAAGGGAAAACAAACCCAACGAATGTATACGTATTAGCGGAAGAGAAGTTGCAAGAAAAGATATGGCAAGATATGCAACAACATTTAAATTTAGGAGTATTACCGAAAGATATATCAGCAGAAATTTATATGAGTTTATACGGGGAATATTGCCGGGATGCAAAAACGGAAGAGATTCAATCGAAAAAGGTAGAAGACTTTTATCGTGAGCACATACTAAGTTATTGCTACGATGAATTACAAATACGCTATCGCGATAAATTAGAGCTGAACATCGTTGAAGCACTAAGAAAAGAAGCGGATTATAAGAAGCGTGATCGTGATGAATATGTCCGTGAAAAAATTCAAGACTTGTTCCATTTAGCAAGTCCATTCGTGCCGAAAGTTTCACATCATAGGGAATTACAATATTGGGGTATACATCCATCTTTAAAGAAAGAACTGCAAGAGGAATTAATTCAAGAAATGTTTAAAGAAAAAGATACAGTACATGAAGCTTTTTCACCATTTGAAGTCATTTGTTATCGTGCGCATTACGGTTTATCACTGCAAGACTTTCCTAAGCTTTCGTCTGGACATATTGCAAATGGATTTATGAATGATAAAGGTGATTATTTTCAGTCGTATTATCGCCGCGTAAATAAGTTGAATAGTAAAAAATCTAGTTTAACGCCGCATTTAGATAAGTATTGGCACTTACCAGCCTTCATGCCAGACTTAAATGCAACGCAAACGAAGTTAGATTACGATAAATGCAATCGTGCTCTTCTATACGCGTATATGTATCGCTGGATTAGTTTAGTTGCTGTTGATGGTCAGTTCGTGTATCAATATAACGGCGTTGGACGTAGCTTCTTAATTCAGTCGATGGGAAAAAATATTTCAAGTGAAAGTTATAAATTACACAGAGCGTTGCTTCATAATCCGTTTATTTATGAAAACATCTTGTCCAGATTTGAAGAAGAACAAGAAAAAGCTATGATACAGGGCGGACATTTATATACACATCCATTTGTATTAGGTGCTCAAGATATTAGATGGCTTCGTAAAGAGCATGTCCATAATATTTTAGATATGATTTTAATGTATGACCGTGAAGCAAAATATGACCCAACGCTAGAAGAAACTTCTGATGAATTATTAAGGCTATTCCTTGATGAAATTGAGTTGTATTTCCAAAACTATTACGGTACAGGTGCTGATATGGTTGCAAAGAAAGAGAAAGAAATGTTTATTAAACAATTGTGGGATCGTTCGTATGCGAAAGGTTATGTAGATCCAAATAGTGCTCCTTATAAAAAATGGCAAAATTTATTAAGTGTTCATGATGAAGAGGAAACGCCAAAAACGAATGTTTAATGAATGAAAAGGGAATCCTTAAAAGTGGCAATACAACTTTAGAAAAGAGGGATTCCGATGCCGTTTTTAGGAAGTGTATATCAAATATTTGGATTGTATCCAGAAATTTATTATGGAATGATTTCAGCTGAGCTACAAGAAGAGGCTCAGAAGGAACATCTTGAAAATAATAGTGCAGAAGCTGAAGTGGAAGAATAAAAAAAGTGCAGATGAAAATCTGCACTATTTATTTGCTTTAAAATGGTTCTATACCCTTAACTGAATTGTTATTTAAAAATAACAATTCAGTTAAGGGTATGATGATATTTCTGGAATTTTATATAATTGAAAATGTATAAAAATCAATATAAAAAATGCATATAAATATAAAGATGAGAAAGAACAATGTTTTCAAGAAAATAATTATGTTTAAAAATAACATTTGATACATAATTAACCGTTGTTGTTCAATTAATTATATTGTTGACAATATAATTAATTGTATGATAAATTCAATCAGCATTCTTAGTGGTGTGTTGCTGGATTACTTGTTTTAAAATTTACTACAGTTTAAAGAGATTGATTTTTCAGTCTTTTATCGAATTATTAAGTTTATGGGGAGTGAATCATGTATATTTTTATTTTCTAAACAGAACAGTAATAAAGATTGTAATAAGTAAGAGATAAACTCGAAAAAGAGGTTTCAATGAATGAGTCTTTTAATAAAGAAAACAATGGATAAAGAAAAGAAAAAAGTATTGAATCAAACTTTAGGTGCAATTGACTTAACTCTTTTAGGGATTGGAGCAATTATTGGTACAGGGATCTTCGTATTAACAGGTATTGTAGCAGCGAAACATGCTGGCCCAGCGATTGTATTATCGTTTATATTAGCGGCGATTGTATGTGCGTGTGTAGCTTTCTGTTATGCTGAATTTGCTTCTACAGTTCCAGTTTCGGGAAGTGTATATTCATATACATATATGACACTAGGTGAGATTTTTGCATTTATAGTCGGTTGGTGCGTTATGTTGGAGTACTTATTAGCGACTTCTGCAGTAGCTGCAGGATGGTCAGCGTATTTTCAGTCATTGTTACTAGGGTTTAATATTCACATCCCTACAATCTTTACTTCGGCACCTGGTATGGGAAAGGGTGGAATTATTGATTTGCCAGCAGTTCTTATTATTTTAGTTGTTACATATTTATTAAGTCGTGGTGCAAAAGAAAGTGCACGAATAAATAATATAATGGTTATTATTAAACTGGCTGTTATTGTAGGGTTTATTGTTGTAGGGACACAATATGTAAAACCAGAGAATTGGCAACCATTTTTACCTTTTGGTTTTCATGGTGTAGTAGGAGGCGCTGCTACTGTATTTTTTGCTTTTTTAGGATTTGATGCAGTTGCAACAGCTGCAGAGGAAGTGAAGCGTCCACAACGTAATGTGCCAATTGGGCTACTTGTTTCATTGTTCATTTGTACCATTCTATACGTAGGTGTTTCATTCGTATTAACTGGAATGGTTCCGTTTACGGAGTTGAATGTCGCTGATCCAGTTGCATATGCATTGCGTATTGTGGGAGAAGATAGAATTGCTGGATTGTTATCGGTGGGAGCGATAGCGGGGTTAACAACAGTTCTGTTAGTAGCTATGTTTGCATTTGTTCGTGTATCTTACTCGATGAGTCGAGATGGGTTGTTACCAAAAAGACTTTCAAGTGTACATAAACGTTTACAAACTCCATTTTTTAATACGTGGGTTACAGGTATTATTGCAGCTTTATTAGCAGGATTAGTGGATTTGAATTTATTAGCTAATTTAGTGAATATGGGAACGATAACAGCATTTATTTTTGTATGTATAGCTGTTATTGTATTAAGAAAGACACATCCTAATATGAAAAGGCCATTCCGTGCGCCCCTAGTACCTTTTTTACCAATCGTTTCAATAGTAAGTTGTATATATTTAGCTTTGAACCTCTCTCAGGTTACTATAATTAGTTTTGTAGCATGGGTAATAATAGGTGTAGTTATATATTTTGTATATGCTAAAAAACACAGTAATATTAGAAATGGAAATAGAGTATAGTCCATTGAAATAATAATTGTAATGTAAATGAAAACACGCTACTTATAAGAACAGGTAGCGTGTTTTTTTGCTATTTAATAATCCCGTTTTCTAAAATTTTAATAGTAGGAGTTACTTTTACATTAGCTTTTGAAAAGGCATTCGGCCAATCATCTTCAACTGTTTTCCATCTCTTATATTGAAAGGCTCTTACATAATCACCAAATCCGAATGGATCCAGTTGCTGTTTTTGAATTTTCTGGATTAAATCATTTAAATCTTTGTTTAGTTGTTTTGTAATAAGTGAAGTTAATTTCTTTCTATCTTTACCGATATCCATGTTGAATGTAAGTTCAGATACGGAAACTTTAAAATCCATTGCAATATTAAATTTGAATTGGTTGTCGCTATAGCCTGTGTGAATGTCACGATTCATGTTAAGAACATTTATTGTTACGAAATCGTCACCTTCTGTATCTTTTCGATGACTATTACTTTCAACTGAATGAGAAGGGATTTTCAGTGTAAGTGAAACGGGTATATTGGCTTTCTTTTGCAGCATAAGAAGAAGGGCACTTTCATAGCGATTTAAAGACATTTTATAGATTCCGCGAGAAGTTAATAGTGCGGAACCGGTAACAATCACATCTTTTTTCCTTTTTTTGATTTCTGAGATAGCAGGTGTGATACCTTTATTAAAAGTTTGTCTATGAAATTCATGAAATGGTGTGAAAACTGTCCGATTGTATAATTTATTTGTATTAATTAAATCTGTTAAATACTCAGGAAGAGCAGGCTTATCTTTGAAATTATTATATATAACTGAGGAAATTGGACCGTCAACTGCAACCATACGCATATTTCCTGTGTTTTTAGGGTCGCGATACCAAACATCAAGGTAAGGCATAGCTCCTTCTTGTTTTAAAAACTTCGTGCTAAATAAAATGAGTTGTAACTTTTCTGTAGATACTAAACCGCTACTTGAGCTATTAAACGTCGCTTTTGCTTCTCGAGGTGTATGTACTATTGCTTCATGAGTTTCGAACTTTTTTTCTACATCTTCATTAAAAATAGGGTTTACGTGGTACACCATTAATTTTCCTTTTGCTTTTGCATCAAAACCGTAAATTAATGAAATTGATTGTTTTTCTAAGTCGAGTCGATCTCCACAGCCTGTTAAAAAGGTTATGAGAAAGCAAAGTATAGTGACATGAATAAAGCGTCTCATTTAAATTTTTCTCCTTTTCCAATGCTGATAAAGTGTCATGTATAAGAGAAATACGACTGGGAATAGAAAAACGATAAAATAACTTGCAGTTCCCCAAAATTCCCGCAACGCACTTATTTGATAAGAGGAAGGGATATAAAAAAACAGAATGAAAGTACAACCGAATAATAAAAACCAAATAGGTAATGAACTCCCTTTTTTGTTAAGTAATTGATTGATTCCATCTGAAGCAGTAAAAATATAAGGAATGCAAGAATCAAAAATGATAAAGAGATAAAATGACAAAAAGATAATTTCAAATCGTTCCAGAAAAGAAAAGTGAAATGGTGTAACGAGAGAAAGGGTAGGCCATAAAAATTTTGTTATACCATCTGGGCTAAAATAAAGGAAAGAAACGAACGTAACTTGTAGGTAAACGAGTAAAGTAATCATATTTGCAATAACGATTCCTTTTTTTGCAAATGATTTATTACTGAGATAAGGATAAAGGACGAATGCAAACTCAAATCCGAGAAAGGCAATAATAGTTGATTTTACTGTGTTGAAAACTGGTATCCATCCCTCTTTAAGGAGAGGAAGAAGATAAACCCAATGCCCATCTTTAAGTGGTATAAATAGTAGTAATGGCATCCAAAGTGTAAATAAGACAGTAAAAACAGCATAGCGGCTAATAATAAGAACACCTTTACATGCGAGCATAACCATTGGAATAGATAGTAACATCATAATTAAAAACATTGGGGATCTAGGTAAAATCCAAATGTGGATAACGTATAAGAGAGAGAAAATTAAGGAAACAGCTGCAAGAACAGCATATAAAACCCAAAAAATCATTCCTACTCTTCCTAGCCACTTCCCAAGATAACGAGTTAGCACATCAAGTAAATGATATCCAGGATGCTTCTCCATAATTTTTACAATACATAGACTGACTAAAGTAGTGATAGCGCATCCTATAATAATAGACATCCATCCATCTGTATTCGCCCCTTGTGCCACTTCACGTGGCAGTGTAAGTACACCGAATCCTACCTGAACACCACTAATCGTTAAAATGTATTGAAATAAACTGATCTCCCTCTTTGCACGCTTTGTCACTTATCTTCCTCCTTTTCTTCTATATCCGTTTGTCGATTTTCTTGTTTTAAGTTAAGGGATAGTGGTCTTTTCTTCATTAGTTTCCATGGCAAACGCACAAGAACGTCTTTTAAATCCGTAGCAAATGATGGAGAAAAAGGACTACCGTAAGGAACACCAAGTGATTCCATAGAAAGAATATGGATGATGATAACTGACATTCCAACCATAATTCCAATGACTCCGAATAAAGAAGCGATTATCATCATTGGAAAGCGAAGAATCCGAACTCCTGCTGACATTTCCAGATTGGGAATGATAAAAGAAGCGACTGCGGTAATAGATACGACGATAACCATAACATTACTTACGATTCCTGCTTGAACTGCAGCTTGTCCAATGACAATCCCTCCTACGACACCAATTGTTTGCCCGACAGGACCAGGAAGGCGAACAGCAGCTTCACGAAGCATTTCAAGTACCAATTCCATTAAAAGTGCTTCTAATATAGGTGGAAAAGGGATTTTTGCACGCGACTCTCCAATTGTTAACAATAATTTAAGTGGAATTACTTCATAATGAAAGGAAATCATAGCGATATAAAGAGCCGGAGCGAATATTGCAATAAATAATCCGGTGAAACGAAGTAATCGTATAAAAGATGGAATGATAGGTCTAAAGCTGTAATCATCAATTGTTTGAAAAAAAGATGAAAAGGTCATAGGTCCAATTAATACGCCTGGTGAGCGGTCTACAACAACAGCGATTCGTCCGTCCAAGATGTGATGAGCTGTTGTGTCTGGGCGTTCGGTTATTGATAATTGCGGAAAGAGAGTGTAGGAATTATCTTCAACAAACCCTTCTAATTCTCCGGTAGTAATAATAGCATCCACTTTGATTGATTCAATGCGGCATGCCATTTCTTGTACGACATCTTCGTTTGCAATGTCTGCTAAGTACAGTAAAAAAACCTTTGAAGTAGCTCGTTCACCAACAGTGAATTCCTTCAATTTTAATTCGCGATTTGGAATATATCGACGAATAAGTGCAAGGCTGTCGCTCGCTACTTCATTAAATCCTTCGTGTGAGCTTTTTATGGAAGTTTCTGTTGTAGGTTCTTCAATACTTCTTTTTGGTGCCGATTGCGTATCTAGTTCTAACGCTGTAGGTTGTCCATTTATGAATAAAATGCTTTTACCATGTAAAAGGGACTGTTCAATGTCTGACCACTGCTGAACTTTTTTTACATTTCCGATTGTAACGGAAGATTCCCAAAAATCGTCCTCATTCCACTGTTTAAATAGGAGGGGGCGAAGAATATCAATGTTAATAACAGTTTTATCTACAAGTCCTTCCATATATATAAGAGCGGCTTCTTTTCCGTTTTTTAACGGAAAAGTGCGTGTAATTAATTCTGGAATACCGCTAAACAGTTTGGACAAGTGTTTTAAATTAAGGGAAAGAGAAGAAGAGATAGCTTTATTTAATAAGTGATCAGCTTGCTCTTGTGCAGAAAAAGACTTTTCACCACGTATCCATTTATTAAAAGACCCCATTTATTTGCTTACTCCTTGTCATGTATTATATGGGTTATTATGGATAGTTCCATGCTGACATATGCGTAGTTTAAATTTTATATTGTATATTTCCATCTTTAACGCTATAATTATAGTGTTAAAGATGGAATCGTGATATGACCTGTTATGAATCTATCGTTTTATTTATGAATAAATGGATTGGTATTTTAGCAAGATGTGCTAATAAACTACTCCACCATGATAATAACGTGCCGAAATGTGGTGCGTATATTTTCGTGGTGGAGTTTTTTTATTCTCAAAAAGGGGGAAAGACCATGAATAACAACATGGTTCATATTACAATTGACGGAAAAAAGTATACAGCGGAGCCCGGTTCAACGATATTGGGTGTTATAAATGAGAACGGGATTGAACATCCGCAAATTTGTTACGTGCCAGAAGTAGATCCTATTCAAACATGTGACACATGTATTGTAGAAGTTGACGGAAAGTTAATGCGCTCTTGTTCGGCAGTGGTGACAGAAGGTATGAACATTGAACGTAATTCTGCTCGTGCAAAAGAAGCACAAACTGAGGCGATGGATCGATTACTAGAAAATCATTTATTATACTGTACAGTATGTGACAACAACAATGGGAACTGTAAACTGCATAATACAGCAGAATTAATGGAGATTGAACATCAAAAATATCCTTATGAACCGAAAGTAGATGTAAGTGAAGTTGATATGACGCATCCGTTTTATCGCTATGACCCGAATCAATGTATCGCATGCGGTCAATGCGTTGAGGTGTGTCAAAACTTACAAGTAAATGAAACGTTATCAATAGACTGGGAAGCGGAACGCCCACGAGTTATTTGGGATGAAGGAGTAAATATTAATGACTCTTCCTGCGTGAGCTGCGGTCAATGTGTAACCATTTGCCCTTGTAACGCTTTAATGGAGAAAACAATGCTTGGTGAAGCTGGATTTATGACGGGATTAAAACCAGATATTCTTGAACCGATGGTAGATTTAATTAAAGAAGTTGAGCCTGGATATAGCGGTATTTTTGCGGTATCAGAAGTGGAAGCGGCCATGCGTGATACTCGTACGAAGAAGACGAAAACAGTATGTACATTTTGTGGTGTAGGTTGTTCATTTGAAGTGTGGACGAAAGGGCGTAAAATCCTTAAAGTACAGCCTTCTTCGGATGCGCCAGTTAACGCAATTTCTACTTGTGTAAAAGGAAAGTTCGGTTGGGATTTCGTAAATTCTAAAGAAAGAATTACAAAACCTTTAATTCGTAAAAATGGAGCGTTTGTTGAATCTACATGGGAAGAAGCATTACATGTAGTTGCAAGTAAATTAGGATCGATTAAAGAAGAGTACGGTAAAGATGCTATCGGTTTTATTTCTTCATCAAAAATTACGAATGAAGACAATTATGTGATTCAAAAATTAGCCCGACAAGTATTTGAAACGAATAATATTGATAACTGCTCACGTTATTGTCAATCGCCAGCGACAGACGGATTATTCCGTACAATTGGTATGGGCGGAGATGCTGGAACGATTAAAGACATCGCACAATCTGGTCTTGTTATCATTGTAGGTTGTAATCCGACAGAAGGTCATCCTGTTTTAGCTACACGTATTAAACGTGCGCATAAATTACACGGACAAAAATTAATTGTCGCTGATCTTCGTAAAACAGAAATGGCAGAGCGTTCAGACGTCTTTGTTAGTCCAAAACAAGGAACAGATCAAGTATGGTTAATGGCTGTTACGAAATATATGATTGATCAAGGCTGGCACGATCAACGATTTATTGATGAGAATGTAAACTTCTTTGAAGATTTCAAAGAGAGTCTTACAGAATATACACTTGAATATGCGGAAGAAATGACTGGTATTTCAAAAGAAACACTTATTCAAATGGCTGAAATGATTCGTGATGCAGATGGTACATGTATCCTTTGGGGTATGGGGGTAACGCAAAATACAGGTGGATCTGATACTTCCGCTGCGATTTCAAACTTACTTCTTGCAACGGGTAATTATCGTCGTCCAGGTGCTGGTGCATATCCGCTTCGAGGTCATAATAACGTACAAGGTGCTTGTGATATGGGTACTTTACCAGGATGGCTTCCTGGATATCAACACGTTACTAACGATATGGAACGTGCGAAATTTGAAATGGCTTACGGAGTGAAAATTAATAGTGAACCAGGTCTTAATAATATTGAAATGCTGCACGCAATTGACGAAGGGAAAATGAAAGCTATGTATCTTGTCGGAGAGGATATGGCTCTTGTAGACTCTAACGCGAACCACGTACACGAAGTGTTATCAAGCCTTGATTTCTTCGTTGTGCAAGATGTTTTCCTTTCTAAAACTGCTCAATATGCAGATGTTGTATTACCAGCAGCACCATCTCTTGAGAAAGAAGGTACTTTCACAAATACAGAGCGCCGTGTACAAAGGCTATATCAAGTTCTTCCTACGCTTGGAGATGCGAAACCAGACTGGTGGATTGTGCAGGAAGTTGCGAATAAGTTAGGTGCAAACTGGAATTATAGTCATCCAAGTGAAATCTTTGCTGAAATGGCAAGCTTATCACCACTATTCTCACAAGCAAATTATGAAGTACTTGAAGGATGGAATAGTTTCCATTGGGGAAGCTTTGATGGTACGAATACACCATTACTTTTCCAAGATGGATTTAATTTCCCAGATAAAAAAGCTCGTTTTGCGATTGCTGACTGGGTACGTCCAGCTGAATTCCCAGCGGAGTTCGATCTTCACATTAATAACGGTCGTATGCTTGAGCATTTCCATGAAGGGAATATGACAAATAAATCAACAGGTATTCAAACGAAAGTGCCTGGTGTGTTTGTTGAAATTTCTCCAGAGCTTGCAAAAGAACGTGGAGTGAAAACCGGTTCATTAGTTCGCCTTGTCTCTCCGTTTGGGGCGTTAAAATTACGTGCACTTGTAACAGACCGTGTAAAAGCGAATGAGTTATATTTACCGATGAACTCTACAGATAATGAAACAGCGATTAATTTCTTAACAGGTCCTGCAGTAGATACGCGTACGAACACACCTGCTTATAAACAGACGAAAGTGCGTATGGAAGTGCTAGAAGTTGATGGTGAAAATCCGATGCCAAAAGCGAACCCGCGCAATAAAAAACGTCACCCTCAAGCTGGAATTGAGGTACATCGTAAGTGGGCACGTCCAGGGTATGTGCATTTAACGGATAAGTAGGAGGAGAAAAATATGGCTGCACCTATAAAAATGATTCAGAAACAAGAATTAACTGAGGAAGAAATAAAACAGAAAAAACTAGATGATTTAAAAGAGCTTCTAGCTAATAATGAAGAAGCTTTGAATCAAATGTTTAATATTGTCGGGGAATTAAATGACATCGGAATGTTAGAAGCTGCAAATTCTATGCTAAAGGCGAAAGAACCAATCGCAAAGATTGTTCTTGGCCAAGTGACTCGTGAGCCTGTTACAAATTTAATTAATAATATGATGGGTGCTGCTGGTGCTTTAACAGAACTTGATCCGGAACTTACGAAAAAGCTTATAGGCAGCTTGTTAGTAGGGTTAGAAGAAGGTAATGAACATTTAGAGAGTAATAAAAAAGTAGGGGTATTTGATCTTATGAAAGTATTGAAAGACCCAGACATTAACCGTGCTATCGGGTTTGGACTTCATTTCTTAAAAGGCATGGGTAAAGGGTTAAAAGACGAATAGCCTTCATGAAGTGAATCTTTTCGCCCGAATATTTGTGCGAAATAGTTTGGGTGAAAAGATCATTTTGGTAAAATATATAATAA
Organism: Bacillus albus; assembly: GCF_001884185.1. Classification (GTDB taxonomy): domain Bacteria; phylum Bacillota; class Bacilli; order Bacillales; family Bacillaceae_G; genus Bacillus_A; species Bacillus_A albus. The sequence continues at coordinate 82,570 of NZ_MAOE01000047.1, read as the reverse complement.
AGTAAAATGAGGCTTTTGGGAGGTATAATTGTATGTCAAAAAAAGTACATGAATTTAATGATATGATACGAAAACTTCGAAAGGAACTTTTCGGAAAAGGACCGGAACGAATTCATACTGTTTTTGCTGAAAATATGGCGATTGCGACCTTGTACGGAAACTTAACACCTACTGAAAAGTTCATTTCAAGTACGATGGACGGTGCGGAAATGGTTCATATGGCTAGAACGAAAATGATTCAAGAAGTGTATGCTGCAAATTCTCGTGAACATTTGGAGGAACTTGTTGGAGCGAAATTAGTGAATTTGTTTTCAGATATGAAAGTAGAGGAAGATATTGCAGTTTCGGTATTTGTTTTTGATAAAAATATAACGTGAGAGAAGGATACTGATCGTGAAGCCGATACAGGTAGAAAGAGAAATCTTTCGTTATGAACAAGGGGCGTTTAAACATATAGAGGACAGCATTGTAACAGAGTTTCCAGTCACGGTTAAAATGAACGGACAGGAGTTTGTTACAATGGTTAGTACTCCAGAATATATAGAAGATATGGTAATAGGCTTTTTAGCATCTGAAGGAATCATTCGGAAATATGAAGATATTGATGACATATGGGTACAAGAGAAAGAAGGATTTGTACATGTCACGACGACAAAAGTGAATCCGTATTACGAACAAATGCAAAATAAACGTTATATTACGTCGTGTTGTGGTACGAGTAGACAAGGTTTTGTTTTTGCAAATGATGCCCTAAGCGCGAAAAAGATGAATGGTGTCCATGTGCAGGTTGCTGTAGAAGATTGTTTTCGGTTAATGAAAGAAATGCAGCAATCCGCAGAGACATTTCGTCATACAGGAGGCGTGCATAATGCGTCTTTGTGTGACGTGAATGGTATTATGTTAAGCCGAATGGATATCGGTAGACATAATGCGTTAGATAAAATTTACGGTTATTGTTTAAAAAATAATATTTCTATAAAAGATAAAATCATAGTTTTTAGTGGTCGTATTTCTTCGGAAATATTATTGAAAGTTGCAAAGATTGGTTGTGAAATTATACTTTCAAAATCAGCTCCAACTGAGTTGGCTTTGCAGCTAGCAGAAGAATTAGGTATTACTACGATAGGGTTTATTCGGAATCAATCCTTAAATGTATATACGCATCCAGAGCGTGTTTTAAATATAAAATAAGTAAAAGCGAGGCAATAAATATGAAATCTGTCACATTAGACAAACTACAACGTCCTTTAAAGGATTTACGTATTTCTGTTACTGATCGCTGTAATTTTCGCTGTCGTTATTGTATGCCAGAAGAAATATTTGGTCCTGATTATTCGTTTTTGTCTAATGATAAAATTTTATCTTTTGATGAGATTGAAAGGATAACACGTATTTTTGTTTCTTTAGGTGTAAGAAAGTTACGGATTACGGGCGGAGAACCGTTACTTCGAAGAGGTCTTCCGCAGCTTATTGAGCGCCTTAATAAAATAGATGGTGTGGAGGATATCGGTTTAACAACCAATGGATCGTTACTTAAAAAGTTTGCTCCTGATTTATATAAGGCGGGTTTATCACGTGTGACAGTTAGTTTAGATTCCTTAGAAGAAGACCGTTTTTTCTATTTGAATGGTAATAGAAGCAAAGTGCAAAGGGTACTAGAAGGAATACAGGCTGCAGCTGAAGTTGGTATGAAAATTAAAATAAACATGGTCGTTCAAAAGGGGAAAAACGAACAGGACATTTTGCAGATGGCACAATACTTTAAGGAAAATAAGCATATTCTTCGTTTTATTGAGTATATGGATGTTGGGAATTATAACGGTTGGGAATTAAAAGAGGTCGTCTCGAAACAAGAAATAGTAGATGCCATTCATCAAGTTATGCCATTAGAACGGATTGAAGCGAATTATGCAGGTGAAGTTGCGACTCGCTATCGTTATATTGGAAGTGATGAAGAGATAGGTATTATTTCATCAGTAACAGATTCCTTCTGTTCCTCATGTACGAGAGCCCGTATTTCTGCAGAAGGAAAATTATATACTTGTTTGTTTGCCTCTAAAGGAAATGATTTGAGAGAACTACTTCGATCTGGGTACACTGACGAGGAAATAACAAATATCGTACGTGATATATGGAACAACCGAGAAGATCGTTATTCAGATGAACGCTTAAATAATACAAGTGAAAAAAGAGTACCTAAAATTGAAATGTCACATATTGGTGGTTGATATATAAGAGTAAAGCTATGATGAATTATATACAAAATGGAAAATGTGCAACGTTTGTAGATTTTCTATTTTATAGTAAAAGTGATGATTGATATCTCTGTAAAAGATGTGCAGAGAAATTAAGCAGCATTCAAAAACCTTTATTTTGTAGAGGTTTTTTGAAGCTGCTTTTTTATTTGGAGAAAATGGAGGAATTAGTAATGGCATTTCATAAACCGGAACAAATTGCTGAGCTTGTAATTGAGGCCGGTGTTCAAAAAGTAAGTCAGACGTTGCCAGCAATGCTTATTCTCGGTTTTTTAGGAGGAGCGTTTATTTCGCTAGGTTTTTTGCTTAACATTCGCGTTTTAGGTAATTTACCTGAGCGCTGGGGGAGTTTAGTCAATGTTTTAGGAGGAGCGGTTTTTCCTGTTGGACTCATGCTCGTCGTATTGGCAGGAGGAGAATTAATTACGGGAAATATGATGTCACTGTCTATGGCGCTATATGCAAAGAAAATTACATTGGTAAGTGTATTAAATAATTGGGTTTGGATTACTTTCATGAATTTTGTGGGAGCTATTTTCGTAGCGTATTGTTTCGGTCATCTCGGCGGATTAACAGAGGGAGATTATTTAAATAAAACGGTAGCGATAGCGGAAGGAAAGTTACATGAATCGTTTGGGAGAACTTTGATTTTAGCAATTGGTTGTAATTGGCTCGTTTGTTTGGCGCTTTGGCTCGCTTATGGAACGAGTGATTTTGTCGGGAAAATAATAGGAATTTGGATTCCCATTATGGCATTTGTAGTAATCGGATTTCAGCAAGTAGTAGCAAATATGTTTGTCATCTCAGCAGTTATTTTTGCAGGTCATCTGACGTGGATGGATCTTGCTAGAAATTTCGTTCCTGTCTTTATCGGAAATGTAATTGGAGGGGCTGGATTTGTTGGGTTTGCTTACTTTGCTTGTTATCAAAAACAACATTCTAATATGAAATAAAGTTCGTGAGAGGAAGGGTATGTAATGGCTGAGCGGTATTCACGACAACAGTTGTTCAAACCAATTGGGAGTAGAGGGCAAGAAAAAATTCGAAATAAACATGTGTTAATTGTAGGAGCAGGCGCATTAGGAAGTGCAAGTGCCGAAAGTTTCGTGCGTGCAGGTATTGGCAAGTTGACGATTATTGATCGTGATTACGTTGAATGGAGTAATTTACAAAGGCAACAATTGTACTCTGAACAAGATGCGAGAGAGAAAATGCCGAAAGCAATCGCTGCTAAAAATCGGTTAGAACAAATTAATTCTGAAGTACACATACATGCTTTCGTAATGGATGCAGTTGCAGAAAATATGGATGACCTATTAAAAAATGTAGATGTAATAATTGATGCAACAGATAATTTTGATATTCGATTTGTCATTAATGACTTATCGCAAAAACATAATATCCCGTGGGTATATGGTTCTTGCGTTGGCTCGTACGGTATGAGTTATACAATTATTCCGCAAAAGACACCGTGTTTACATTGTGTGCTGAAGAACATTCCAGTTACAGGTGTGACGTGTGATACAGCTGGAATTATTAGCCCGACTGTTCAAATCGTCGCAGCATATCAAGTGGTGGAAGCACTCAAAATTTTAGTAGAAGATTTTTCAGCAATTAGAAAAACATTTTTCATGTTTGATATATGGAATAATCAAAACCAATTTATAAAACTAGGGAAAATCAAGACAGACGATTGCCCTTCGTGCGGTTTGAATCGAACTTATCCTTATTTATCATACGAAAACCAAACGAAGGTAGCTGTTTTATGCGGAAGAAATACAGTTCAAATTAGGCCAGTAGAAAATAGAAAGTACGATTTTGACGATATAGAAAAAGTATTAAAAAGACTGGGGGAAGTAGATCGGAACCCGTATTTACTATCTTGCCAACTGGATGATTACCGCTTCGTTATTTTTCGGGATGGTCGTGTTTTCATTCATGGTACAAATGATATTTCGAAAGCGAAACAATTATATTATCGCGTATTCGGTTAATAGAAAGGGTTGTCAACAATGGAAAGAAGAGTGCCAATTACAGTTGAAGAAGCTGTTCGTAAAGTAATGGGATTTGCTAATGAGGGATTAAAGGAGCTACTACCTATTGAATTAGCTTACGGACGTATATTAGCAGAAGATTTAGTAGCTGACCATGATGTACCTTCATTTAATCGTTCACCGTATGATGGGTTTGCTATTAGAGCAGAAGATACGAATGTAGCAAGTTATGAAACACCAATTGTGTTTGAGGTAATTGGTGAAATTGGTGCAGGATCAATATTCCACGAGAAAGTAGGCCCGTTTCAAGCAGTCCGAATTATGACGGGAGCGCAAATTCCAAATGGGTGTGATGCGGTTGTTATGTTAGAGCTGACTCGTCAATATGAGGAAGCTGGCAACAATTATATGGAAGTGAAGCGATCATTTAAAACGGGCGACAATATTTCTTTTCAAGGTGAAGATGCTCGTAAAGGAACGGTTCTTGCAAAGAAAGGATCATACATTCATCCAGGTATTTCAGCTCTTCTTGCTACGTTCGGCTATAGCGAGGTGCTAGTTGCAAGAAAACCTATAATTGGACTATTAGCGACTGGTAGTGAATTACTGGATGTAAATGATTCACTACAGCCAGGGAAAATCCGAAATAGTAATACGTATATGATATTGTCTCAAATTCGAAGAGCGGGCGGCAGAGTAAAATATTTTGGGAAGTTTAGCGATGATTTTCATACATGTTTCACAGCTGTAAAAGAAGCATTAAGCCAAGTAGATATGCTCATTACAACAGGTGGTGTATCAGTAGGGGATTACGATTATTTGCCAGCTATATATGAAAAATTAGGTGCATCGGTTCTTTTCAATAAAGTTGCAATGCGGCCAGGAAGTGTTACGACTGTAGCACAATTAAATGGCAAGTTATTATTTGGTTTATCAGGAAATCCATCTGCTTGTTACGTAGGATTTGAATTGTTTGTAAGACCTTGTATTCGGACGTATATGTTTAGTGAAAAAGCACATGTAAAAAGAGAAAAAGCGTTGTTAGGAGAAGATTTTTTAAAACCAAATCCATTTACAAGATTTGTGCGAGCAAAACTGGCATATAACGAAGGACAGTTAATCGCTTATCCGTCAAGGTTTGATAAATCTAGCTCGGTTTCTTCTCTAGCAGAGACAAATATATTTATTGTACTTCCAGGTGGTACGAGAGGTTATAAAAAAGATATGTTCGTAGATGTTCTCTTGCTGGAAGATAACGAAGGTAGTGAATGGCCTTGGACATTTTATAAAGTGAGAGGTGTTTCTAATGGGACAAGTACTATTTGAAATTATAGATATACCGATTGTAGTTGAAGAAGTAACGAATAAAGTCGCAAGAAGAGAAGCAGGTGCAATTACAACATTTATTGGTACGGTAAGAGAATTAACAAAAGGAAAACGAACGCTACATTTAGAGTACGAAGCATATAAGCCGATGGCAGTAAAACAACTTACAAGAATTGGTGAAGAAATCAATGGAAAGTGGCCGGATGCAAAAGTAGCAATTACGCACCGTGTAGGGCGGCTAGAAATTATGGATATCGCGGTCGTTATTGCAGTTTCATCACCGCATCGGAAAGTAGCTTATGAAGCGAATGAATACGCGATTGAACGTATAAAGAGAATTGTCCCAATTTGGAAAAAAGAATTTTGGGAAGATGGGACGATGTGGATTGGAGATCAACTTGAAAATACAGCATATCCAGAAGGAAAACCGGAGAAGGAAGAATGAGAAAATGATTACAATTTTATTGTTCGCAAATTTGCGTGAGGAAGTCGGATTGGATCAATTAGTCATTTTAGAAAAACAAGAAATGACAGTGCAGCAATTAAAAGAATGGCTCAAAGCAAGCTATTGTTTACAATCGCTTGATAGAGTGATGGTGGCTGTTAATGAAGGATTTGTAACGAATGAAGAGATGATAAATGCTGGAGATGTAGTCGCATTCATTCCGCCTGTTAGCGGGGGATAATAAGCTTTTTCGCCAAGAAGATGTTGTATATAAATTCGAATACGAGAAGGGATGAGTTTTATGATTACTCAAGAACAAATAATGAGCGCGTTAAAACATGTAGAGGATCCGGAGTTACACAAAAGTATTGTAGAATTAAATATGGTTAGAAATATACAAATGAATGGAACAGAGGTTAAACTTGAAGTAGTGCTAACGATTCAAGGTTGTCCATTAAAGGCAAAAATTCAACAAGATGTGGAAGAGTCTCTGCATGCAATTGGTGCATCTAAAGTAGATTTGACATTTGGTTCTATGACACAAGAAGAACGAGCTGCGCTAACAGAGAAGTTAAAGAAAAATAGTAGAACAGAAACTGGTATGCCGAGCATGCTTCGCCTTGATTCAGGGGTACGATTTATTACTGTAACGAGCGGAAAAGGTGGGGTTGGAAAATCAACAGTGACAATTAATCTTGCAACTGCTTTAGCTCGTATGGGCAAAAAAGTGGGGATATTAGATGCAGATATATATGGTTTTAGCATTCCAGCTATGATGGAAACGAATCAAAAGCCAACGATGATTGATCAAACGGCAATTCCAGTCGTTAGTCACGGTGTTAAAATTATGTCGATGGGATTTTTTACGGAAGGAAATAACCCGGTTATGTGGCGCGGGCCGATGTTAAATAAATGGATTCAAAATTTCCTAGCGAATACGCACTGGGGAGAATTAGATTATTTACTTCTTGATTTACCACCTGGTACAGGGGATGTTGCTATTGATGTTGCAGCAATGATCCCGCAGGCGCAAGAAATTATCGTTACAACACCACACAATGTAGCTTCATTCGTAGCATCTAGAGTAGGTGTTATGGCAAAACATACGAAACACGAAATTTTAGGTATTGTGGAAAATATGGCTTATTATGAAGAACAAGATGGATCGAAAAATTATCTCTTCGGAAAAGGTGGAGGCGAAATGCTTGCAGAACAATTGCAAACAGAAGTGATTGCGCAAATACCTTTTGCAAAACGAGAAGAAAACAACGGTTCATCTGTATATGATGAAGACTCTCTTGTAGGAGAAGTGTTTACATCGTTAGCGGAGGATATTATTTATAAAGGATAAAGGAGGGATTTTTTATGGCTTGTAATATCGATCATACTATGGAAGATGTAATGAATAAGCTGGAAAGTCAGAAGAGTTTTTTACCGGAAGGGATTTTTACAGGATTGAAAGGATTTTTGCAACGTAATCATTCGCAGGAAATATTAAACGATATCTTTCATCTTTTAAAAAAGTATGACTTAGTTAGTGAAGAAGAAAGAGAGACGAGAAATACTCAATTATTGCTGATTATAAAATAAATATTTTTTGCTTTGTTTTTTCAGGAGGGGTAAATGTAATGGATATGAGAAAGATGGTTGAAACAATAGAAGCAACACAAGTGATTGAAAAAGAATTATCGATTTCTCATTTACATCAAAAACTTGTGACGTTATATAGCCAAAAAAATGTTGTTTATTATACAAAGCTATTAAAATATATTTTATCATTATCCGTGCAACTGAAGCTGAATCTCGTATTGAAATACTTTGGCGTGCGTCCCGTTGTTGCCGCCGATGAGCGTATGCAATTTCAAGAGATATTTAAATGTTTAGCTAACAAAGATGAAAATGGCGAATGGTTTCTAAATTTCGTTTCTTTATATGTAGGACTAGTCGTAGTTCTTCATTTTGATGAAAAAGAGATTGAGAGAAGTTTTTTCGATGATATGGTAGTGGGTGAAGGGAATGAAATATAAGATTCTGCTCATAACATCTTTCTGTTTAATTGGCTATATAAATTATGAAGGTAACTAATTAATAAAAAGCGTTCTTCAGTTGTTTCCGTCGTTTTTTCATGTTACCATTAAGCGAATTTTTCATAGGGAGAGAAAGCGATGAAATGGATTTATTTTATTATTATTAATGTTATAGCTTTTAGCCTTATGGGGCTTGATAAACGAAAAGCGAAGAAAAAACAGTGGAGAACGCCAGAAAGTACGTTGTTTTTATCAGCGGCAGCTGGAGGAGCAGTTGGTGCTTGGATCGGTATGTATATGTTTCACCATAAAACTCATAAAAAGAAATTTGTTTTCGGTATACCATTACTTGTCGTTATAACAGTATGTTTACTTTTTGCTGTATGAGAAATGTCGAAAGAATTGCAGATTGATTATTGGTAAAGTGAGCATGCGGGACCGTATAATGGAGAAAAAAGAGAAGAGGAGAAAAAGGAAGATGGGGAGTCAATCAGCACAGCAAAAAAAAGGGATTATATATGCGGCTGGTGCTTATACGATGTGGGGAATCCTACCACTCTATTGGAAATGGGTTGAGGAAGTTCCAGCAGATGAAATATTAGCACACCGCATCGTTTGGGCGTTCGTTTTTATGTTACTCGTATTAGGTGTTACGAAAAGGTTTCGTCAGTTTATTGGGGAGTTCGTGAATCTTTTTAAACGACCTAAATTATTAATGTCATTAACAATAGCTTCAGTCTTGATTAGCGGAAACTGGTTTGTTTACATATGGGCTGTTAATCATAATCATGTCATTGAAGCAAGTCTTGGCTATTATATTAATCCGCTTATTAGTATTTTACTTGGTACAGTTGTTTTAAAGGAAAAGTTAAACTTTTGGCAATATGTTGCAGTTGGTTTAGCTGGATTAGGGGTTATCATTTTAACAGTACGCTTCGGATCTATTCCGTGGGTTTCTTTATCACTTGCCTTTTCATTTGGATTATACGGATTAACGAAAAAATTGTTAAACTATGATGCGACAATTGGGCTTACGATGGAAACGATGTTAGTGACGCCGTTTGCAATTATTTATCTTATTATGACTGGAGCACATGGCTTCGGTTCATTTGGGTCTATTTCCATGTTATCGACGCTACTATTAATAGGAGCGGGCATTGTTACTGCTTTACCACTTTTTTATTTTGCAAAAGGAGCACAACTTATCCCACTTTATATGGTAGGATTTTTACAATATATTGCACCAACGATTAGTTTAATTTTAGGTGTATTCGTATTTGGTGAACATTTCACCTCTACTCATATGATTGCATTTTTCTGTATATGGGTTGCATTATTTGTATTCTCGGTAGCGAAAACAAAGTTCTTAGTGCAGAAACAACCGAAATTTATAAAAAATAAATCAGCAAAAGTATCATAATGCGTAGTATTTTCTACGCATTTTTCTTTATACTGATACTATAAAGAATTTCCATTATAGCTAGTAGGGAGCTGAGAACGTGGAAACAATTTTACATAATGATCCGCTTATGGCCGCTGTAATTTCATGGTTTTTAGCACAATTAACGAAAGTAGTCTTTAAATTGGTTAAAACGGGTGAATTTGATTTTGCAAAGTTTTTCGCTTCAGGTGGGATGCCAAGTTCTCATGCTTCAACTGTTACAGCACTCGCGACAGGTGTTGGCGTTGTGGAAGGCGTGGAAAGTTCCATGTTTGCGATTGCTGCTATTTTTGCCATTATTGTTATGTATGACGCCTCAGGAGTAAGGCTTGCGGTAAGTAAACAAGCAAAAATTTTGAATGAGTTTTTTCACGGTAGACAAACAGAGTATAAGAAATTAAATGAACTTGTTGGGCATACACCGTATGAAGTAGTAGTTGGTGCTTTAGTAGGGATAATTGTCGGAGTGGGATATTGTTTATGAGCAGAACATTGTATATGTTCTGCTTTTCTTAGTTTTCATACATATTCAGCTACCTTTTTGAATATCGTTATACGGATTTCGAAAGGGTGGGTGAGTAGCTTGTTATTATATGAAAAAGTGCATGAAGAAATAGCGAGACGAACAACTGCACTTCAAACGATGCAACAGCGAGATGGAACGTGGCGGTTTTGTTTTGAAGGAGCCCCATTAACAGATTGCCATATGATTTTTTTATTGAAATTATTAGGTAGAGATAAAGAGATAGAACCATTTGTAAAAAGATTAGCATCACTCCAAACAAATGAGGGGACATGGAAATTGTATGAAGATGAAGTGGGTGGTAATTTATCTGCTACAATTCAATCTTATGCGGCCCTGCTAGCATCGAAAAAATATACAAAAGAAGATGCGAATATGAAACGAGCAGAAATATTTATAAATGAGCATGGCGGGGTAGCACGTGCTCATTTTATGACGAAGTTTTTGTTAGCAATTCATGGAGAATATGAATATCCTTCACTCTTTCATTTGCCAACACCAATCATGTTTCTGCAGAATGATTCCCCCCTCAGTATATTTGAATTGAGTAGTTCAGCGCGTATCCATTTAATTCCGATGATGCTTTGTTTAAATAAAAGGTTTCGAGTAGGGAAAAAGTTATTGCCAAATTTATATCACATTTCGGGTGGGGGCGGAGAATGGTTTCGGGAGGATCGGTCTCCGTTGTTTCAAACGTTAGTAAGTGATGTGAAACAAATTATATCGTACCCACTCTCGTTACATCATAAAGGATATGAGGAAGTTGAACGTTTTATGAAAGAGCGTATTGATGAAAATGGAACGTTATATAGTTACGCAACTGCCTCGTTTTATATGATTTATGCTTTACTCGCGTTAGGTCATTCTCTTCAATCATCAATGATTCAAAAGGCTATAACCGGGATAACATCTTATATATGGAAGATGGAAAGAGGGAATCATTTGCAAAACTCTCCTTCAACTGTATGGGATACGGCATTACTCAGCTATGCGTTACAAGAAGCCCATGTTCCGAAAGATAACAAGATGATTCAACATGCAACAGCGTATGTATTAAAAAAACAGCATACAAAAAAAGCTGATTGGAGCGTACATGCTCCCGCGCTTACTCCTGGCGGTTGGGGTTTTTCGGATGTAAATACGACAATTCCAGATGTCGATGATACAACAGCTGTGTTAAGGGCGTTGGCAAAAAGTAGAGGAAACGAAAATATAGATAATGCTTGGAAGAAAGGGATTGGTTGGGTTAAAGGATTACAAAATAATGATGGCGGCTGGGGAGCGTTTGAAAAAGGTGTGACGAGCAAATTATTAGCAAATTTACCAATCGAAAATGCAAGTGATATGATTACAGATCCTTCCACACCAGATATTACAGGGAGAGTGTTAGAGATTTTTGGGACATATGCGCAAAATGAATTACCTGAGAAACAAAAACAAAGTGCGATAAATTGGTTAATGAATGTACAAGAGAAAAATGGATCATGGTACGGGAAATGGGGGATTTGTTATATATATGGTACGTGGGCGGTGATGACAGGTTTACGGTCACTCGGAATTCCATCTAGCAATCCATCATTGAAACGAGCGGCTTTATGGCTTGAACATATACAGCATGAAAATGGTGGGTGGGGAGAATCATGCCAAAGTAGTGTGGCGAAAAGGTTCGTTACTTTACCATTTAGTACACCATCTCAAACAGCATGGGCGTTAGATGCTCTCATTTCTTACTATGATAAAGAAACACCAACTATTCGAAAAGGTATTTCATATTTGCTTGCGAATCCTTATGTGAATGAAAAATATCCTACTGGAACAGGTTTACCAGGTGGGTTTTATATTCGTTATCATAGCTATGCCAAAATTTATCCTCTACTTACTTTGGCACATTATATAAAAAAATATCGAAAATAAACCGAGAGATGTCTCTCGGTTTATTTTGTTGGGTAGTAGGTCCCTGTTGAAAAGAATAAAGTTGTGCTTTCCTTATTTTTCTGTTGACTGGCGTTTTTGACGTGCATCAGCGGCATTTGCACGTGCGTTCGCTTCTAAGTCATTGTGGTCAGCGAGTTCACGAGAGAACTCAACATCAATGCCATCAGTAGCTTTGTTTTGTTTGAAATTTTTTTTGTTCATTCGACACAATCTCCTTGCACTTTATCCCGCTTTAATGGGCAGTAAGACTCCGACCTCAAAATTCAGCGAAAGCAAAGAATTTAGCTGGGGGTCGGGCTGCCCATAAAAGTCCGATTGGTTCAACTAATAATCAGTCGGGGATGGAGAAAACTCCCACTGATTAAAGTTTCACTTTATGCGACGTTGCAAAGTTAGTTTGACACAAACAGACTTTTTTATACAAAGAGGAATTGGAAAGTAAAAAGCCGAAATATACAGTATAAGTAATAGAAATGGGGGATAGGGATGGAGTTTTTAAATGGGAAAACAGCTGTTGTAACAGGAGCTGCACAGGGAATTGGAAAAGAGATTGCAAGGGTTTATGCAAAACTAGGGGCGAAAGTATTAATTAGCGATGTAAATGAAGAGAAGCTACAAAAAACGACACGTGAGTTCTCGGATGAAGGATATGAAGTGAGCTTATATCGATGTGATGTGAGTAATCAAAATGAAGCGAAGTCGTTAATTGAATATGCGGTTCAAAAATTCGGAACATTACATATTTTGGTGAATAACGCCGGGATTACAAGGGATGCAATGTTACATAAAATGGAGAAGTCTGCTTGGGAACAAGTATTGCAAGTGAACTTAACTGGAGTTTTTTATTGTATGCAACCAGCTCTCCTTTATATGAGACAACAAGGATATGGACGCATTATTAATATATCTTCAATTAGTAGAGAAGGAAACATAGGTCAAGCAAACTATGCAGCTACGAAGGCAGGCGTTGTAGGTTTAACGAAAACGGCAGCGAAAGAAGTTGGAAGTTTCGGTATTACATGTAATGCGATTTGTCCAGGGTTTATGGATACAGATATGACAAAAACGATACCAGATAAAGTGAAAGAAAAGATGGTCGGCGCGATTCCAGTTGGTAGAATTGGAACGCCAGAAGATATTGCGAACGCAGCTGCCTTTTTAGCATCAGAATACGCATCCTATATTACAGGAGAAGTATTGAATGTGAGCGGGGGACTGCAAGTTTAAAGGAATACATAATGAAAAGAACCTGACCGTATAGGCCAGGTTCTCTATTTCGTTAATTTAAGTTAAGCCAAACGCTCTTCACTTCTGTATAGTTATTTAATGCATAAGATCCCATTTCACGACCAAGACCAGACTGTTTAAATCCTCCAAATGGAGATGCTGCATCAAAGACGTTATAACAGTTTACCCATACTGTACCAGCACGTACTTTACTTGCAACATAGTGTGCTGTTTTAACATTTTCTGTCCACACACCAGCCGCTAAGCCGAATTGTGATTTATTTGCACGTTCAATTACTTCATCAATATCGTTAAACGGAATTGCAGAAATAACTGGACCGAAAATTTCTTCTTTTGCAATCGTCATTTCATCATTAACGTCAGCGAATACAGTAGGGGAAACGAAGTAGCCTTGATCGAATGGATTACTTCCTCCGCAAAGTACTTCAGCACCTTCTTCAATGCCTTTTTCAATGAAGCCCATTACACGTTTTTGTTGTTCTTCAGAAACGAGAGGACCGATTGTAGTTTCTGGACTTAAGCCAGCACCTTGATTTAATTTTTTAGAGTAAAGGACAAGGTCAGCCATGACATTATCATACATTTTCTTCGGAACAAATAAGCGTGATCCAGCAGAGCATACTTGTCCTTGGTTAAACATAACACCAGAAAGTGCACCAGGAATCGCGCGAGATAAGTCGGCGTCTGGTAAAATAATGTTCGGCGATTTACCGCCAAGCTCTAAAGTAACACGTTTCAATGATTCAGATGCTTGTCGCATAATTTGTTTACCGACTGGAGTAGAACCAGTAAATGCTATTTTATCGACGAGTGGATGATTAACAAGTGCTTGTCCAGCTGATTCACCGAATCCAGGAACGATATTAATAACACCTTTCGGGAATCCAGCTTCTTCAATTAATTCAGCTAAGTATAGAGCAGATAGTGGTGTTTGTTCTGCAGGTTTTAAAACGATTGTACATCCTGTAGCAAGCGCTGCTCCCATTTTCCACATTGCCATAAGAAGTGGGAAGTTCCAAGGGATAATTTGACCGACGACACCAACAGCTTCATGGCGTGTATAGTTAAAGAAATCACCAGAAACAGGGATTGTTTGACCAACGATTTTCGTAGCCCATCCAGCATAATAGCGCATATGCTCAATTGCAAGTGGTATGTCTGCTGCCATTGTTTCACGGATTGGCTTTCCGTTATCTAACGTTTCAAGCTGTGCAAGCTCTTCTTTATGTTCTTCCATTAAATCAGCTAACTTGTACATAAGACGGCTTCGCTCAGCAGTGCTCATGCGAGACCAAGGACCTTCGTCAAAAGCCATGCGAGCTGCAACTACAGCTTTATGGATATCTTCGCGACCAGCTTCAGAAACGACGGCAAGTGTTTCGCCAGTTGCTGGGTTAGGTGTGTTAAATGTTTTACCGGAAGCGCTTTCAATGAAAGATCCATTCACATATAACTTTTTTGTACCTTGAAGAAACTTTTCTACCTTTTCATGAAGATTTACAGCTAGTTGACTCATTGTATAACCCCCTTGAAAATATAATGTAAACGCAGTACGAGACGGCGTTTATTCCGAAATCAAGGATGTGGAAACTAGATGGAAAGCCTCTAATTAAAATCATAATTAACAAATACTGAAAATTCAAATTTCATTTGTGTTACAATTGTAAAAAATATGTAATGTAAGAGAATCTTCTATATGATTATAAAAAATCCTGCTTGTTTTTGCTTTCTAGTAGGAAAAACTAGAAGAACAATGGTACAATAATACATCGTGAGAGGAGGGAGAAAAATGAAGAATTATCATGATGATCCACGCTTTCGAATCGCCCATAGAGAAGCGTTAATTGGTCTTGGACTTGCTATTATCAATTTTATAATATGGTACGGATTTGCTTATGGGCTTGGTAGTAAAAATCCAAGTGAATATACATATGTATTTGGTTTTCCAGCATGGTTTTTTTATAGCTGTATCGTTGGATTTATCGTTATGGTTATTTTACTTAGTTTAGTTGTTCGTTTTGTATTTCAAGATATTTCACTCGATGAGGAAGAAAAAAGTGAGGAATAATAGATGAATTGGTATGTAATCATTCCAATGATAATTTCGTTTATCGTTGTATTTTTAATTGGTGTATATGCTTCAAGACGTGTACAAGCGACTGCCCATAATAAATTTTTGCAAGAATATTTTTTAGGTGGGCGTGAGCTCGGTGGTTTATTATTAGCAATGACAATGATTGCTACGTACGGTAGTGCTAGTAGCTTCATTGGTGGCCCTGGTATAGCATACAATATGGGGCTTGGATGGGTATTGTTATCTGCGATTCAAGTTGTAACAGGGTATATCGTTTTAACGGTTATCGGTAAAAAGTTTGCAATTATCGCTAGGAAGATGGAAGCCATTACTCTTATCGATTATTTAAAGGGAAGATATAATAATAAAGCAGTTGTCATACTTTCTGCGTTATGTATTATTATCTTTTTATTTTCAGCAACAGTAGCTCAGTGGGTCGGCGGTGGCCGATTAATTGAGTCGCTAACGGGTCTCTCTTATACAACAGCACTATTTTTATTTACTTTTTCTGTACTTGTGTACGTATTAATTGGTGGATTTCGTGCAGTTGCTCTATCAGATACATTATTAGGTATCATTATGTTAGTTGGAACGACAATCATTTTAATTGCTACTGTCATTGCCGGTAGTGGAATTGAAAAGATTATGCAGGAACTTGTTCAAATCAATCCGAATTTAATTACACCATTCGGAGCGGATGGTAGTTTAACGAAAACATATGTGACATCATTTTGGATTTTGATTGGAATTGGCGTTGTTGGTTTACCGCAAATTAGCGTGCGTGCTATGTCTTATAAAAATTCAAAAGCTATGCACCAAGCATTAATAATTGGAACGATTGTTGTAGGTACAATTATGATTGGTATGCATTTAACAGGTGTGTTTGCACGAGTCGTACTTCCCGGTATAACAGTACCAGATAAAGTAATGCCGCTACTCGCGATGGAGGTGTTACCTCCCTGGTTAGCTGGAGTTTTCTTAGCTGCACCGATGGCAGCGATTATGTCTACAGTAAACTCGCTATTGTTACTTGTAAGTTCATCAATCATTAAAGATATATACGTAAATTACATAAATAAAGATGCGGCAGATAGTACGATTAGAAAAGGGAGTTTATGGATTACTGCTATCGTAGGACTGCTCGTTTATGCAGCAGCAATTAAACCACCTGATTTTTTAATATGGTTGAATTTATTTTCTTTCGGTGGATTAGAAGCGGCATTCATTTGGCCGATCGTATTAGGGTTATATTGGAGGAAAGGAAATGCAACAGGAGCGCTTGCTTCTATTTTAGTTGGGGTAGGTTCATATATGTGTATCCATCTTTTCTATCCAAATCCGTTCGGCATACATACAGTTGTTTTCCCAATTTGTTTTGCATTTATCGCTTATATTGTTGGAAGCATGAGTGTTGTGAAGAAGCATAGTATAGGCTAGATGAAGAACGTAGTCCTTATAGGACTACGTTTTTTCGTATAATTTTGTTCTTTTTTATTCTGTATGTCTATAGCTATTCATAAATTAATAACAATTGAGGGGATGGAGTTGAGGTCGATGAAAAAAGTGTTATTTTTGGGAGACCCGGGAATTGATGACTCTTTAGCCATCATGTATGGAATTATGCATCCTGATATTGATATTGTTGGTGTTGTAACGGGATATGGAAATGTAACGCAGGAAAAGGCAACGAGTAATGCAGCATATTTATTGCAAATGGCAGGGCGAGAAGATATACCTGTTATTAATGGTGCGAAAATCCCTTTATCCGGAGATGTTACAACGTATTATCCAGAAATTCATGGGGCAGACGGTTTAGGACCAATTAAACCTCCAAAAACTTTTTCACCAAATATAAAACCTTTTTGTTCTTTTTTTGATATTCTTGAAAAGTATAAAGGAGAATTAATTATAGTTGATGCAGGTAGGTCAACGACGCTAGCGACAGCATTTATTTTAGAAAAGCCGATGATGAAGTATGTGAAAGAATATTATATAATGGGCGGTGCTTTTTTAATGCCTGGAAATGTGACACCAGTCGCAGAGGCGAATTTTCATGGTGATCCTATTGCGTCACAATTAGTTATGCAAAATGCTAAGAATGTGACATTAGTGCCACTTAACGTTACATCTGAAGCTATTATTACGCCAGAAATGGTAAAATATATTACAAAACACTCTAAAACGAGTTTCAATAAGTTGATCGAGCCGATATTTACGTATTATTATAAAGCATATAAAAAGTTAAACCCGAAAATAACAGGTAGTCCAGTACATGACGTCGTTACAATGATGGTTGCAGCAAATCCGTCTATTTTGGATTATGTATATCGCCGAGTCGATGTAGATACAGTTGGCATTGCAAAAGGAGAAAGTATTGCTGACTTCCGGCCTCAACCTGACTCAAAAGCATTAAAGAATTGGGTGCGAATTGGTTGGTCGTTACATTATAAAAAATTCCTCGAAGATTTCGTTAAAATTATGACGTAGACATAATAGGAGAATACAAGTTAAAATAATGGAGATGATTACTAAAATAATCATCTCCATTATTTTGTTTGTAAGAGATAGATAGAGAAGAGCTACACAATAGGAGAGGAATTTTACTTGAAAAAAACTATAGTATGCGCAGTGATTGTGGGTATTTTCGTTTTGCTAATATCGGGTAACTTTTTAGTGAAAAAAGTGTGGAGTTCAAATAATGATGATGCACAGTATATCGCATCCTTTATTGAAGAACATAAAGATGAAAAAAGTAGTGCGCTTCTAGTAAAGAGAAATGATAAAATTGTTTATTCTGTCAATCCCAACGTTGTATTGCCAGTTGCGAGTACGATGAAATTAATCGTGGCGCTTGAATATACGAAACAAGTTACAGAAGGGAAAATTGATCCATCTAGTTTCGTTTCCATAAATGATGTGAATCGTTATTACGTACCGAATACAGATGGCGGTGCACAAGATAGATGGCAAAGGTATTTGCAAAAGACAGACAAGATAACAGAAGGAGCAGTTTCTTTAGAAGAAGTGGCAAAAGGAATGGTTAAGTTTAGTTCGAATGCGAATGCTGAATATTTAATGGAAGTGTTAGGGTTAGATAATATTAATCGTAATTTACAAAGTTTATCGCTTCCAGCACATCAGCCGCTATTTCCGATTGTTTCATCTTTATACATCCCTGGATATTTGCATAAAGAACTACATGTTCCGAAATATAAAGTAGAGAAAAAGTTAAAAGAAATGTCTCAAGAACAATATCGTGAATACGCGATGATTATTCATGAACGCTTAAAAAAGAAGGGACCATTATTGCAGAAGGAAATTCCTCTTTATTTAGAGGAACGTTACGATAAAATTTGGTCAGATCGATTACCATCAGCTTCTGCAAACGATTATATGGTACTGCTTCAAAAGGCAAATCATAAAGGTGGCCTAACAGAAGCCGAAGAAAAAGTGTGGGCGAATATTGTTGAAACAGATATGAGCGCTAAGAAATATCGTAAAACATTTAGACATGCAGGGCAAAAAAATGGTTATACGCCATGGACAGTTACAAAAGCAGTTTATGCAATGGATAAACGCGGGAACTGTACAGAAATAGTGTTTTTAGCAAATAATTTAAATGAGGACGACAGTGCAGAAATACGTAAACATTTAGCAAACTTACATTTCCAAGTGTTGCAAAGTGATAAGTATGATGCGACTTTTATTAAATAAACTCGGTGCAGAGAGCACCGAGTTTTTTATGTACAAGCACTTTTTTTCTATCTCTGGGTATGATGGGTAGTAATACTTAGGTGAGAGGGGAAAAGGTGATGAAACAAAGTAAAGAAGAGTTTATAAAGAGTGAAGGCGCTGATTTCCCTGGGAAAACATATGTGGATTGTGTATTACAACATGTATTTCATTTTCAACGAAATTACTTATTAAAAGATATGTTTCAAGTGCATAAAGCGCATATTACGATGCTGACTGAAGAAAATTTAATGAAAAAGGAAGAAGCTAAAGTTATATTACACGCATTAAACAAGATAGAGGGGATTCCGAAAGATCAATTGCTATATACAAAGCAACATGAAGATCTCTTTTTTTTAGTCGAACATTTAATTTCTCAAGAAGCGAAATGCGATTTTGTAAGCAATATGCATATTGGTAGAAGTAGAAATGATATGGGTGTAACGATGTATCGCATGAGTTTAAGGCGATATGTACTACGATTAATGGAGCATCATTTGTTATTGCAAGAAAGTATGTTGCAACTTGCCGATGATCATAAGGGAACGATTATGCCGGCTTATACACATACACAACCAGCGCAGCCAACTACATTTGGTCATTATACGTTAGCGATTTATGATACGATGCAAAGAGATTTAGAGCGAATGAAACGAACGTACAAACTTTTAAATCAGTCTCCAATGGGAGCCGCCGCTCTTTCTACAACAAGTTTCCCGATTAAACGAGAGCGAGTTGCTTATTTACTTGGATTTACAAATGTAATTGAGAATTCATATGATGCTGTTGCTGGAGCGGATTATTTATTAGAAGTTAGCTCGCTACTTATGGTAATGATGACGAATACGAGCAGATGGATTCATGACTTCTTACTATTAGCGACGAAAGAATATGATGGTATTACTGTTGCGAAGCCATATGTACAAATTAGTAGTATTATGCCGCAAAAGCGAAATCCAGTTTCAATTGAGCATGCGCGTGCGATTACGAGTAGTGCTTTAGGAGAAGCATTTACAGTATTTCAAATGATTCATAATACGCCATTTGGTGATATTGTCGATACGGAAGATGACTTGCAGCCGTATTTATATAAAGGAATTGAAAAGACTATTCGTGTTTTTTGTATTATGAATGCAGTGATTCGAACGATGAAAGTAGAAGAAGAAACGTTGAAAAGTCGTTCTTATAAACATGCAATTACGATAACTGATTTCGCAGATGTTTTAACAAAAAACTATAACATTCCATTTCGGCATGCGCATCATGCAGCAAGTGTTATTGCAAATATGTCATTGGAGCAACAAAAGGAGCTGCATGAATTGCATTTCAAAGATGTAAATATATACTTACAAGAAAATTATAAAATACAGCTATTAGAAAACGAGTGGGAAGAGATTGTATCGCCAGAAGCTTTCATTCAAAAAAGAAAGGTATACGGTGGACCGAGTAAAAAAGAAATGGAGCGTATGATTAACAATCGAAAAGAGTTATTTCAGAAAGAAGAAAAGGTATTTGAAAAAGAAAAACAGAGAATTTTACAAGCGGAAAATGATTTGAATACGTTAGCCTCGGATATTATTGAATCGTAAAAGAGGAATTTATTGAATTAATCGCCAATACTTAATGAAACTATAAATAGAGAGAAGAGATTGTCGATGATTCAATTACATGTATATGAAGAGATTCTTACTTTTAAAGAGGAGGTTACACCATTTTTAGAGAAGAATGAGCAGGAAAATAACCTCATATTGGGTGTATTACAAATGATCCAACAACCGATATTTATGGGGATAGCAAAACAAGAGGAAGAAATTGTAGTTGTATTTCTTCAAACAGAAGAAAAGAAACAAATCATTGTTGCTACGTCTGAGATGTCAGAAGGGGACATCTCAGACGTAGCAAAAAAATTAACGAAAGTGTATCCAAATGTTCCTGGATTGATTGGTAATAAGAAAATTGTACAGAGATTAGCGGAAGAGATTGCATTGTTAGAAAATAAGAAAACTACTGTTGCAATGGAGCAAGGTGTATATGAATTAAAACAAGTGAAGAAAAAGTGGAACGGAGATGGAGTCTTTCGAGAAGTAAGTAGTGATGAGCTACCATTAATAGAACAGTGGATATATCAATTTTGCGAAGATGTGAATTTGCCTACTACGAAAGAAGAATCGACCCAAACCGCTCATGCATTAATTACTAACCGTCGTCTGTTTGGATTAGAAGTAGACGGGAAGCTTGTATCTGTAGCTGCAAAAACGAGACCAACTACAAACAATATAACAGTTAATTTCGTATATACGCCGCAAGAAGAAAGGAAAAAAGGGTACGCATCTAGTTGTGTCGGTGCACTTAGTCAACGTATGTTAGATGAAGGGTATAAGACGACTACGTTATATACTGATCTAGCGAATCCTACGTCTAATAAAATTTATCAAGAAATTGGTTATGAACAAATTGCGGAGTCTGTACTTATATTTTTAGAGAAATAAAATGAAAAGGCACGCTATTAGAGCGTGCCTTTTTGTTAGTCATCAATTCGAATGACTTCACCTTGCGGGAAATTCTCAGTTTCTAGTAAGTTACGAATTGCTTTCGCAACGTATTCAGGTGACAATAGTTTTCCTTCTTCTTTTAGTGCGATGAAGCGGTCTAAATTTATGAAATCTTCTTTATTTGTTTCGCGAATTTGTGCTTGCATACTTGTGTCGACAACACCAGGTGCAAAAGAGACGATTTTTACTGGATATTCTTTTTCTGCTTCTTCGGTTGCTACGCACTGTGTAAACATATTTACACCAGCTTTCGTCGTGCAATAAGCGCCCCATCCGAAATAAGGATTTTTCCCTGCACCAGATGAAATGTTTATAACACGTTTATCTACTTTCCAATCTTTCGTATGTTTCATGAAAGTGGAGGTAAGAATCATCGGTGCAAGTAAATTAATTTGAACATTCGTAATGAGCAGTTCACTTTCAGCTTTTTCTATTGGTTTCATCGGTGCGAGTGTACCAGCATTATTAATTAAATGAATAGATGATACAATGTCTTTTTGAATAGATGAAATGATGTCGTTAAAGTTCGTTTCTAAATTATGTACATCTTGAAGATCTAAGGAGTGGAAAACACAATTGCTGTTATATTGCTGTGCAAGTTTCGTAAGCTCTTTATTTTCTCTTCTAGAAATAGAGATGATACTCGTGTTTTCTTCTAACAATTGCGCGGCGATTGCCTCACCTAAACCTTGTGAAGTTCCTGTTACGATAACATAGCGCATAGTGTAGTAAGCTCCTCTCGTATGTGCGGAATTTTGTTGGACAAAGTACATTGCATAGTTTGTCTACATTTTATAGTATAGAGCACTTTTTACTATAATTGAAATGAGATGATTGTGTGCCTTTTATAAATCGTTTTACAACAACAGTACCTGGTGCCGTCACTTTTACGGGGAATACGTTAGGGCTTAGCCCTACATCGCCTGCGCCAGGCAATATTTTTGGTACACTTGCTGTGTTTACGACAGTAAATACAGCGCTGCAAGTACCAGGATTCCCAGCAGGGACAACAGATGAATGGCAATTGAATTCTTCAAGTGCTATTTTAAATCTTCCAGCGGGAAGCAGTGTGTTATACGCAGAATTAGTTTGGGCTGGTACTTTCCGGACTGATACGGAAGATGTTTTACCATTTTTAAATGATAACATTACATTTACAACGCCAGCAGGGACGTTTTCTGTTACGCCAGATCCTGCAACCGCACAGCAAGGTTCAGTAGGAAATCAATTTTATTATGCGCGCTCTGCCAATGTAACGAATCTTGTTAGTGCAGGCGGGGCAGGAACTTATACTACAGGTGCAGTGCCAGCTGCAAGAACTTCATCTGATTCAACTATTAGTCGTTCGGCTGGATGGACGCTTGAGGTTGTGTATCAAAATGCCAGTTTGCCACTTCGGAATTTATCAGTTTATGCAGGTCAAGAAATTATCGATGCTTCATCACCACCAGTTGATGCAACTATCTCAGGATTTGCTACTCCTGCGACAGGAGCTGTAACAGGACGGGTGCTCGTAACTGCTCAAGAAGGTGATTCTAACATTGTTGGAGATCAACTTCGCTTTGGACCGAATGCAAATACTACAGTTGCATTATCAGGCCCGAGAAACCCTGCTAATAATTTCTTTCAATCACAAATTTGTAATGACATTGGAGAGCTAGATACAACCGGGACATTTGGGAATTTGAATCAGCCGTTAGGGGCAGCTTTAGCCGTCAGAAGACAAGGGTGGGATATTACGAATGTAAATGCCTCTGCATCATTAGTAAATAATCAAACGTCAGCAACTGTTCGCTTCGTTACAAATGGAGATGGATACGCTGCAGCTGGTTTTGGTGTTCAAATTGATGCAACCGGTCCAATTATTAATCCTGTTAAATCGGTTAATAGAACAGTCGCAGGAGTAGGGGATACTCTCACTTATACGATTACGGTCCCAAATACAGGAACAGGAAGTGCAGAAAACGTTGTATTACGTGATAGTATTCCGAACGGAACGACGTTTGTTGCAGGTAGTGTAACGGTAGGAGGAGTAACACAGCCGAATGCGAACCCTGCGAATGGAATTAATTTAGGTACAATCCCAAATAACACGCAAAGAATTGTTACATTTCAAGTTCGAATAACATCATTCCCGAATCCAAATCCTATTTCAAATCGTGCAATGGTGTCATATCAATTCCGTCCTTTCGTTGGTAGTCCTCCTATTACAAGTACGTCTTCTTCAAATACAGTACAAACGACAGTAAATCAAGCAACTATAAGTATGCAAAAATCTGTAGATTTACAGACAGCGACACTTAATGATGTATTAACATACACGGTTAATGTGACGAATAATGGGAATGTCACTGCAAATAATGTTATTTTTGTCGATAGTATCCCTGGTGGAACAACATTTGTTCCAAATAGTGTTACAGTGAATGGAGTAGCACGTCCAGGAGCAAATCCAGCAAGCAGTATTAATCTAGGAAGTATTAATGCTTCGCAAACGACTGTAGTGCGTTTTCAAGTTCGAGTAACATCTAATCCACTTGTCAATCCAATTCCGAACCGTGCGAGTGCAACCTTTAACTTTACTCCAGTACCTGGTCAACAACCAGTTTCAGGGCAAGCGACAAGTAATACTGTAGTTACTACTATTAATATAGCTGATATAAGAACGAGAAAAACAGTGGATAAAGCTTTTGCGACGGTTAACGATATTCTTACCTACACTATTACAATTGAGAATATCGGAAATATACTTGCGACAAATGTTATTTTTCAAGATCCGATTCCAATTGGAACGACTTTTATCGCAAATAGTGTGACTGTAGATGGGATTTCACAACCTGGAGCAAATCCTTCGACTGGGTTTGCGGTAGCAAATATTTCTCCTGGCGGAAGTAGGACAGTGCGTTTTCAAGTTCGAGTGACATCTACGCCATCAGGAGGCACGATTGCGAATCGTGGAAATGTATCTGCTAATTTCGTCGTTATTCCGAATCAACCACCAGTGACGATTAATAGACAAACGAATACAGTTGTGACACAAGTTAATACAGGTGGTTTAAATGTAATAAAAGAAGTGAATACGACACAAGCGGCAGTAGGGGACACTTTAACATATACGATTGCCGTCCAAAATACAGGAAACGTTCCGTTAACAAATGTGTTTTTCCAAGACACTATTTCTCTCGCTGTCTCATTTGTTGCAAATTCTGTAACAATTAATGGAGTACCACAAAGTGGATTAAATCCGAATACAGGATTTTCTCTTCCTGATATTCCTGCGGCTCAAACAGTTGTAGTCACATTTGACGTATTAATTGTACAGGACCCAGAAAATGAAGACATATTAAATCAAGCAAATGTAACAGCAAGTTTTCAAGTGAATCCGAGTGAACCACCCGTAACAATCAATGTTCCGAGTAACATTGTGAATACAACTATACAATCAGGGAACTTCGAAGTTGTGAAAGCAGTGAATACGGATGTTGCGACTGTAGGGGATGTTTTAGTATATACAATTGAAATCATAAATGCAGGTAGTGTACCAGCTACGAATGTATTTTTCCAAGATTCAATTCCACAAGGGACATTATTTATTGAAAACAGTGTATTGGTTAATGGTATTTTACAAGAAGGTGCAGATCCAGAACTTGGATTCCCGTTAAATGATTTGCCTACTGGCGCGAATGTAATTGTTTCATTTGAAGTGTTAATTGATGAAATTCCTCAAGGAAACAATGTTGTAAATAATGCGAATGTAACTGGAGATTTCCTTGTAAATCCAACAGAGCCACCGATTACTGTAACAGAACCAAGTAATACTGTTATGACAGTCGTGAATTCTTCAGGGTTAAATGTAATGAAAAGTGTAAGTGCTACTGAAGCCGGTGTAGGAGATACGTTAACGTATACAGTTCGTATACAAAATAGTGGAACAGTAGCAGCGACAAATGTATCATTCCTTGATCCGATTCCAGTTGGAACTACTTTTGTAGCGAATAGTGTAACAATAAATGGGACACCTCAACCAGGTTTGAACCCGACAACTGGATTTCCACTTGCTAATATTCCAGTAGGAGGGATGGTAACAGTTACTTTCCAAGTAACAATCACGAGTGTACCACCAAATAGAGTTCTTCCGAATAATGCGAATGTAACTGCTGATTTCCAAGTAAGTCCTCTCCAGCCACCAATTACAATTGTAACGATTAGTAATATTGTTGTGACGCGAGTGAATGTAGGATCACTTAATATAATGAAGAGTGTAAATACACCACAAGCAGGAGTAGGGGATACGTTAACGTATACGATTCTTATTCAAAATACAGGAACTGTTCCTGCAACGAATATTATTTTTCAAGATCCAATTCCGTCCGGTACTGCGTTTGTAGCAAATAGTGTGACGATAAACGGAGTCGTTCAGCAAGGCGCGAATCCTATGGCAGGTTTCCCAGTACCAAATATTCCGGTCGGGCAAACGGCTACGATTACGTTTCAAGTTACAGTGACGAGTGTTCCGAGCGGTGGAAATGTTAGAAACCAATCGAACGTTACTGCCAGTTTTCTTATAAATCCAGCAAACCCTCCAATAACGACTGTTACAAATAGTAATTTTGTAGTGACGCAAGTAAACACAGCACAGTTAAATATACAAAAATCTTCATCTGTACAACAAGCAGCACTTGGAGAAACTTACACGTATTCTATTGTTATTCGAAATAATGGAACAGTAACAGCAACAAATGTCTCTTTCATTGATCCAATTGCCCCAGAAACAACATTTGTAGCAAATAGTGTAACGATAAATGGAACGTCACAACCTGGATTTGACCCGAATGTCGGTTTCCTGCTTCCTAATATTGCAGCTGGAACATTATTGGCTGTAACGTTCCAAGTTACGGTAATTGCACCGTCTACACGCGGAGCAGTATTAAATACAGCATCTGCTACAGCCACTTTCTTATTAAATCCTTTACAACCACCTGTAACAACAACGAACTCAAGTAATACAACGGTAGTTACAATACCGTTACCTCCTCCCGGTGAAGTAACCGCAACAAAAACAGTCGACGTTGCAACTGGAGCGGTTGGGGATGTATTAACGTATACCGTGCTCATTTCAAACGTAGGAATTATACCAGTTACAGATGTGTTCTTCCAAGATGTCATACCAGAAGGAACGACATTTGTAGAAGATAGTGTAACGATAGGTGGGGTGCAGCAACTCGGTTTAAATCCAGAAATAGGATTTACAGTTACGCCATTATTAATGGATGGTGGAAGTATTGAGGTAACGTTCCAAGTGACGATTACAGAAATTCCAGATAATGAAGTCATATTAAATGATGCAGACGTTACATTTACTTCACAACCAAATCCGCAAGAACCACCGATTACGGAAACGATATTAACAAATTTAGTCGTTACGACGATTAATATAGCGTTTGTTTTTCCATTGAAACTAGTAGATAAAGAAGTAGCGACTGTAGGAGAAGTATTAACGTATGATGTATTGATCTTTAATTTCGGAACAGTGCCAGCAACGAATGTTCAATTTATTGATACGACTTCCGCGGGAGTAGCATTTGTACCAGGAAGTGTGAGTATAAACGAGGTACCGGCACCAGGATTAGATCCTTTCATTGGTTTTACAGTTCCAGATATACCTGTAGATGATTTTGTACGTGTCACATATCAGGAAGTGGTTACAAGCATACCAGAAGGTGGAACGATTGTTAACTTTGTAGACGTTACAGCAACATTTGCTGTAAGTGAAACAGAGCCGCCTATTACGGAGACGACGACAAGTAACACGACATTAACAGAAATAAATGAATCTGGTTTAAATGTATTAAAATCAGTAAGTCAGCCGGTTGTTGCAGTAGGCGATACAATCACATATACAACAGTAGTTCAAAATACAGGGACAGTGGTAGCGACGAATATTCAATATAGTGATGTATTACCGTCCTCTATAGCATTCGTGCCGAACAGTGTAACGATAGAAGGTGTGTTACAACCTGGATTCAATCCTAATAATGGATTCCCACTTCCAGATATAGATCCAGGTGAAAGTGTAGAAGTAACATTCCAAGTAACAGTGGTTAGTGTTCCATCAAATGGAACAATTGTTAATACAGCAAATATAACAGGAAGCTTTGTATTAGTACCGGGAGAACCACCAGTGATAGTAAATCAACCGAGCAATACAACACTTACAACTGTAAATAGAGGACAATTTAATATTATAAAACAGGTAAATAGGGCTGCTACACTAGTTGGAGATGTATTAACATATACGGTTCTAATAACGAATACAGGAACAGTAACAGCTAATGGTGTTCAGTTTATTGATACTATTTCAGCAGGAGCGTCATTTGTACCAAATAGTGTAACGATAAATGGAGCCCTGCAACCAAACTTAAATCCGATTACTGGCTTTGGAGTTGGAGATATACCAGTTGGTGAAACAGTTATAGTGACGTTTCAAGCGACAGTTATAAACATCCCGTCATCAGGAACCATTACGAACGTTGCAAATATAACAGGAAGCTTTGTATTAGTACCAGGAGAGCCACCGGTTGTGGTAACAGAGCCGAGTAATACGACGATAACAAGGATAAATAGAGGACGGTTCAGCATTATAAAATCTGTAAATAAAGAAGCGACACGTTTAGGAGATACGTTAACGTATAGTGTGCAAGTTACAAATACGGGAACGGTAACAGCGACGAATGTTCAGTTTTTCGATGTTCTGTCACCTAGTTTAGAATTCGTTCCTGGAAGTGTACAAATAAATGGAATTTCGCAAGTAGGTTTAGATCCATTTGTAGGCTTTTCATTACCAGATCTTGCAGTAGGCGATAGTATATTAATTACATTTGAAGTAAATGTAATCGCAATTCCGCCTTCTAATAGCATTATGAATGCAGCGAGAGTAACTGGTGATTTCGAATTGATTCCGGGAGAACCTTCGTTTACAATTACGAATTCAAGTAATACGACAGTCACACCAGTAAATAGAGGCAGTTTAGATATGCTGAAAGAAGTAGACAATTCAATTGTTGGAGTAGGAGAAACGGTAACGTATACTGTTCGTATATTAAATACTGGTACTGCTGATGCGATGAATGTTCAATTTATCGATGTGCTATCTCAGGAAGCTGTTTTTGTACCAAATAGTGTAACTGTAAATGGAATAGCTCGTCCGGGAGTAAATCCTCAGGTTGGATTTACGATTGTAGATATTCCAGTCGGTGAGACGGCGATTGTAACATATGAAGCTACGATTACAAGTTTTCCAGATGGTGGTACAGTAGTAAACGTTGCTGGGGCGTTAGCAGAGTATATTTTAGTACCAGGGGAGCCTCCAGTTACAGTGATGGATACGAGCAATACAGTTATAGTGACGGTAAATACTGCAATCTTATTTGTTGCAAAAGGAGCAAACTTTGAAGTAGCAATGGTAGGAGATGTTATCACTTACGGAATTGCTGTTATAAATGATAGTACAGTTCCTGTGACCAACATTGTGTTAACAGATATCATTGATCCGAATACGCTATTTATAAATGGAACGGTAACGATAAATGATGTACCTTTTCCATTTGCCAATCCGAATACTGGCATTCCGTTAGGTGATTTTCAGCCAAATGATGCGGCAATTATTAATTTCCAAGTTGTCATAACAGGAGGGCAAATAAATAACTTAGTTACAAATACTGCTACAGCGAATGGGTTTGCAACTGTGAATCCGAATGAACCGCCTGTAGTAGTTGAAGGCGATAGCAATACAGTTGTTATCCCGTTTATTCCTCAAAATGTTTCAACGACAGTCGTAAAAACGGCAGATCATCAAACAGCAACGATTGGGGATGTTATTACGTTTACGACAGTTATTACAAATACGGGTGATACAGTGATGCAAAATATTCGTTTTCAAGATATGTTAGATAGTAGTGTTCGATTTGTCCTTGGAAGTGTAACGGTTGATAATACGCTAGTGTTAAATGTAAATCCAGTATCAGGATTTCTTATAGGTAGTTTAAATCCAGGTGAAGCACGCACAGTCTCGTTCCAAGTAGTAGTTCAGAGCGCGCCAAGTGGTTCAGGAAATTATATAAATCAAGCGAATATTCGCTTTGAACATCAAGTAGGCACAGTGTTACCACCTGTTACACAAATAATAGAAAGTAATATTGTGGTCATACCGTTCGTTCCAACGATTGAACAAATTTGTGAAACGAACTTTAATTGCTTAGATAAATTCTCATTTCAATGTTCTCCGTGTAATCATTTGCACGAACATAAAAAATAATACAAAAAGAGCATCCTGAAAGAATAGGATGCTCTTTTTGTATTAATCACATAGATTCATTTTCGGGCGAGGTAAAAAATTCGTTGATTTTGTTGGAAAGTAGAAATGGAATGGCTCCTTTTATAACAGAAATATCCCAATCCCACCATGCGAGATTCTCTAGTTTTTCAATCGTTTCTTGCGGGAAACGATATCGAACAAATTTTGCAGGATTACCAGCTACAATTGCATATGGCGGTACGTCTTTTGTAACAACACTCTTTGCACCAATGATGGCCCCGTTACCAATTGTAACACCAGATAAAATGCAGGATTGATAACCGATCCATACATCATTGCCAACTACAATATCCCCTTTTGAAGAAGGGTGACCAGTAATATGTGCTCCTTCATTGAAGAGAGCGTTAAATGGATAAGTCGTTATCCAGTCCGCGCGATGTTCACCACCAAGTATGAAAACGACTTCTTCTCCTAATGAACAAAACTTACCTATTTTTAATTTTGTTTCATCATTCCAAGAAAAAATGGTTGGACCTACTTTACTATAAGTATAATCACCAATATCATATTTATTATATTCAGGTTTTTGATTTAAAAATAACATAACAAATTTAGCATCCTCTCTAAAGCAAGTAATGGATATGGAACATTATATGCAACTTGGAATAAGTCGAACTGTGTTGTATGAATTGGTAATGCACAAATATAGTAGTAGGCGCAACGAATAAAAAGGGAGTGGAATGAATGATATACGAAATGGGGTTATATAATAAACCTTTTCAGTCAATTCAATTAGGAAAAAAAGTATATGAAGTACGTTTATACGATGCGAAACGTCAACTTATAAAACGAGGCGATCATATTGTATTTACGAACCTTACGACAGAGAAAACGATGACCGTAAAAGTAACGGAAATAAAACGATACGAAAGCTTTAAAGAAATGTATGAACAAATTGATAAAAAATTATTGGATTGTGAAAATGATAGTTTAGAGGAAATGTTAGAAAGTACATACAAAATATATACGAAAGAACAAGAACAAAAGTGGGGAACAGTGGCGATTCGTATTGAGGTAATAAAATGATAAGAAATCGCGGTGCAGCTATCATTGTGCAGGACGGGAAAATCGCACTTATAAAACGTATCCGAGAAGGGGAAACATATTATGTTTTTCCAGGAGGAGGAATTGAAGAAGGAGAAACACCTGAAGAAGCAACGAAGCGAGAGGCTTATGAAGAATTAGGAGTACATATAAAAGTGGAGCATCTTATTGCAAAGGTGGAGTATAAGGGTACGGAGTATTATTTTAACGCCCGTATTATAGGTGGAGTTTTCGGAAGTGGTAAAGCTGCAGAATTTGAACTGAAAGATAGAGGAAGTTATATTCCGTTATGGTTGCCGATACACGAGTTGGAAGAAGTGAATATAAAACCGTATGAAGTGGTCGGAAGTATATGTAATCTTTATAAAAAGTAAGGTCTGACAACATACAAAAAAAACCATTGACATAGCCTTCTGATTTAAGTATTGTATTCGAGTATGTTTATAATCAGGAGGTTTATATGAGCAATCAAACAACTACACATCATGTGAAAATGACAACAGCGGATCCATCTGGAATTGGTCTATTTGGATTAGCGATGGTAACACTTGTAGCATCATCTCAAAAGTTAGGCTTAACGGATGGCGTTTCTCTTGTATTACCGTGGGCAATCTTTTTAGGAGGATTTGCACAAATCTTTGCGTGCATTCACGATGCAAAGCATAACAATACGTTCGGTACAACAGCATTCGGTGCGTACGGCCTATTTTGGTTAGGTGTTGGAATGACTTGGTTAATTCAACTTGGAGTATTTGGCGAAAAATTAGCACAAGCTGCAGATTCAAAACAGCTTGGAGTAGCCTTTATCGGATATTTGATTTTCACAATCTTTATGACAATTGGTGCAATGGAAACACATAAAGTATTATTTATGATTTTCGTCCTTATTGATTTCTTATTTATCGGTCTTTCATTAAGTACTTTAGGTGTTATGCCGCATGCAATGCATAATTTAGCAGCATATTCTGAACTGCTTATTTCATTATTATCTTTCTATGGTTCAGCAGCAGCAGTGTTAAATACACACTTCGGAAAAGTTGTTTTACCAGTTGGAAAGCCGTTCGGTATTTTTAAAAAGTAATAAAAAAGCACAGATGATTGTATAGTCATCTGTGCTTTTTTGTATGGAATAAATAAAAATTAAAAATACAATTGAAATTGATTATCATTATTAATATAATGAGAATGAGAATCATTTATTGTAAGAGGGGGATGCCGAAGTGGCGAAAATTTTAATAGCTTATGCAAGTATGTCAGGAAATACAGAGAGTATTGCTGATTTAATTAAAGTTAGTTTAGATGCTTTTGATCATGAAGTAGTATTGCAAGAGATGGAAGGCATGGATGCTGAAGAATTATTAGCTTATGATGGAATCATTTTAGGATCTTATACGTGGGGAGATGGTGAACTACCATTTGAAGCGGAAGATTTCCATGATGACTTAGAAAATATAGATTTATCAGGGAAAAAAGTAGCGGTATTCGGATCAGGAGATACGGCGTATGAACTGTTTTGTGAAGCGGTAACGATATTTGAAGAGAAACTTGTAGAACGCGGTGCAGAGCTTGTACAAGAAGGATTGAAAATTGAATTAGCTCCAGAAGATGAAGAGGATGTTGAAAAATGCAGTAATTTTGCAATTGCATTTGCTGAGAAGTTCTAAGAATGGGAGTGTCAACGTGGAGACGATGTTAAGTGCGACCGCTATTACAAAGTTAAGAGATGGAAAGCTTATGTTAGCTACTACATATAATGGCTTATTTATTGAACAAGACGGAGAATGGAAACAAATTTTAAATGGTTTTCAAAAACGAATTAGAGATTTACATAGCGAAGGTAATGTAGTGTATGGTGTAGGTGACGAAGGAATTTTTATTCGTAGTATGAATGGTGGAGAGAACTGGACGGTTCAGCGTTTTCCAACAAAAGCAACGAGTTGGAATGTGTGTAGTAATGAAAAAGGGACTGTCATTGCACATGGAGATAAAACGTTGTATCATTCTAATGATTTTGGTTCGACATGGGAAACCATTTATCCATTTCTTGAGTATGGTGACGGGGCACCATCTATTCGATCGTTATTTTTATATAAACACTACTTATTTATCGGTACGAAAATACATGCTAAATATGGTGGTGTTTGGCTCTTTAATTTGGAAACACGTAAATTAAAGAGGATTAAAATCGTGATGAATCAGATGATCTCAGCGTTGACTTTACACAATTCTTATTTAGTAGCAGCTAGTGGATCATGCAAAGGGATTAGCGGGAATATTTCTTTTTGTAAAATAGATGAAAGTATTGAGAGTGAAAAAACATATTGGCACACATGTCAAAGCGAGCAGAAAGCAAGTAGCTATTTGGACTTAAGTGTAGATCAACATGTGCTATATACAACGTCAACGCAAAATAAGGCGGGGATTAGTACTGTTTGTCGTGTGCTTCTAGAAGAAGGAATTGTTACAGTATGTGACTCAGTTAAAGGGCATGGCTGGCGCATCGTGAACGAAAAAGAAGGCTATGTTGTAGCTGGATCAGGTGAATCAAAAGCGATGCAGTGGAAGAAAAAAGTTGTATAGCAAAAAAAACTTTGCTTTTATTATATTGATATGATATATTATATTTAAACCATTTTACTTTTAATAATATAGAGATTTAAATGAGCTGTAACTTCCGAGGAGGATAGCAATGTTAAATCTCCTCAGAGTTGCAGTTTTTTTAATGTCTGACTTATTTTTGTAAAGTGGTTGAAAATGAATATGTACATATAGGTACATTGTAGGAGGATTTTTTACATGCAAAACGGTAAAGTAAAATGGTTTAACTCAGAAAAAGGTTTCGGATTCATCGAAGTTGAAGGCGGAGAAGACGTATTCGTACATTTCTCAGCTATCCAAGGCGAAGGCTTCAAAACTTTAGAAGAAGGTCAAGAAGTTACTTTCGAAGTAGAACAAGGTAACCGTGGACCTCAAGCTACTAACGTTAACAAGAAGTAATTGTGGAAAAAAGAAGGGCTTGCCCTTCTTTTTTTTGCATTTTTATTGAATATACCCCTATGTACATAGCATAATGAGATTGAATTTTCGTTTTTTGACGAAGTATTACATGCATAAAGTGTATGAATAAATGAATACTGAAAATAAAGTATGTGTGTGAAAAGGAATGTAGAAAGAGGTAAATAAATTGGAAAACACTACACATTTTATTGTGTTTGATATAGAGAGAAATTTCAGGCCGTATAAATCAGACGATCCGTCAGAGATAGTTGATATCGGGGCTGTAAAAATAGAAGCGAGTACAATGAAGGTAATTGGAGAATTTTCGGAATTAGTAAAACCGGGCGCTAGGCTTACTCGCCATACGACAAAATTAACAGGGATTACAAAGAAAGATTTAATGGGTATAGAGGAATTCCCGCAAATTATAGAGAAATTTATTCAGTTTATCGGAGAGGATTCTATATTTGTTTCATGGGGAAGAGAAGATTATCGCTTTCTATCTCATGATTGTACGTTGCACGGTGTAGAATGCCCCTCTATGGAAAAAGAGAGAAAGTTTGATTTGCAGAAATTTGTTTTCCAAGCGTATGAAGAATTATTTGAGCATACACCAAGTTTACAATTTGCAGTAGAACAGCTCGGTTTAACATGGGAAGGAAAGCAACACAGGGCTTTGGCAGATGCTGAGAATACAGCCAAGATACTTCTTAAAGTATATAGCGAGAGAGATATTCATAAACGATACAAAAGACATGGTGAACTTGAACTTGTAGAGAACGGAAAACTAACAGAAAAAGCGAAAAAAAAGATGCGAAAATGGGTATTTAAAGAAATGAGAAAAAATACAGAGCGTCCTTTCGTTTGGAGTACATTTGAAAGTAGTGACACGTGGGAAAGTATTACGGAAAGATACTATATAAGTGAAGCGACAATAGAACTACTGAAAAAGCATTTTCGTACGGCGGTTAGAAAAGCGGAAAGGCAGATTAAGTATTTGGTTGAGATGGAGAAGAATGCAGAGGTTAAATGACATTCTTCTTTATTTCTAGCTACATAAATGTAACGTCGTGTATTTATAGGCGAATAAAATATTCATATTAAATGGTAATTGATTTGTTGTGATTGGGTCATTATAATTACTCTGAAAATTAAGGTGTATTAATGATTAAAATCGAACAGTAAGATGAGAGTTTTATATAGGGGGGTGTGATAGTGATAGACTTGGATATTAAAGACGTCAACGTACAGATGGAATTAAACGGAGTGTTTTGGAATGAGGATGGAATTGCTGAAATGACAGTGACTACAAAAGAAGAGCATTCTCTTCTTCTTCGTCTAGTAGTTGACTTAGAAAGTAAAACGATTAGGGCGACAAGTGCCGAAATAGTGAATGGGTTTTGCCCTCTGTGCAAACAAAAAAGGGGCGAATGTAGTGAACTTAATGACTTACAAAACAAAATGGGTATTTTAGAAGAAGCTTACGATTGGGTGAGAGAGCACCCAGAATATCGTTTTCAATTATCTTTCTACGATTACAATAAATTTGAGGTAGTGAAGTGAAATTTTCACTTGAACAACATACATAGTGACTAAAAAGAAAACATAAAAAATTTATAGACCGACTTGTTCAACTAGAAATATTGAAGTAAGTCCTTCTAATGGAAATACGCTTGTGCAATAAGGAAGTAATCTACTTGATTCTGTAACAAATGTCCTCTTGGATCAAAAATAAGCATATATTGTTATAAAAAACCGATTTTTAGTAGAATCGGTTTTTTATATAACTTTCAACTATGTCCCAAATAAAAGAGCGCTCGTTAACAGCGCTCAGTAAAAATAGGGATATAGAAGGATTTATTCAATCCCGTTCGGATCATAAGAATACTGCTGTTTATTCTCAATCCGCTCAATCACATCTTGCAACTCATCCGGCTTCAGGAACTCAATAGGAGAGAAGCCTTTCTCAAACGTAAGTGTATCAGCTTCGATCATTAGTACGTATCGGTCATTTACCTTTGCGATATGTATTTGATCCCCGAAATCAGCAAGCAGGGCCTTCACAGAGATATGATCCGCTTTTAGCTTTAATTCCACTTCAGGAGCATGCTCGACGATTTGTGCAGTAGCTTCCATTACTTCTTCGGTTGAAAATTGTTCCATAATCTCACGTTTCGGACTAGCAGCCCATACTTCCATTGCTTGGTCGAATTGTTCACGTTCTTCCGTACCTTCTTCAAATACATCTTCAATTTGGTCATATACCATGTCCATTACTTGAGTTTTCATAATTTCAGGCATAGAGCGTTCATACTCGACGAATTTTAAGAAGTCTTCAAAGTAACGGGCGTGTGATGCTTGGTGAATTTTCAGTTCGCCGATTTCGACCATACCTTCTTCAGGCATGTACGGATATTGGATAGACTTCATATTTTTTGTTGTGATGGCCATTTCAACATTACGAATTAATGTGGATTCATCTGAAATGGAAGCAACTTTCGGTTCAAAGTCACATTTCATAACGAAAACGAATGGATCATCAAAATATTTGCGTAGTTTCGCTTGCGCAATTAAAAATACACCACCGCGTACAGCGCTTGTGTCAAGATATGTATAAACGAGTGGTTCACTCATATCTTTGAAGCTTTCCTTAGTTTCCGCGAAGCGAATGCGATTAAATAGGTTGTAATGAGGGTTTGAATCAAGTTCGTGCCCTTCTTCTACAATGAAGCGACCGATTTTTGTCGGAGCTTGTTCTGTTTTCGCATGACGTTCTACTTTTCGCTTTGAAATTTTTAATAATTCACCATTCAAAAATTCTTTTAAGGAGCTATCTTCATACTCTTCAGCGTCTAATGTTTGAAAATGTTTGTAGCGTTTATCAACAGCTTCACCTTTTCCTTCTACTTGTACAACATAAAAGGAAAGATAATTTATTTCGAAATCCATATTTATCACCTTGTTTCATTTCATTAACTCTTATCAGTATAGAGATGGAAAAAACTTTCGTCAATTTATATAAGGAAGGGGGAGCCCCTTCCTTTATATATTTTTTATCCCGCATTAACGGGCAGTAATGCTCCCACCTCAAATTTCGGCGAATGCGAGAAAGTTAGGTGGGAGATAACTGTCCATAAAGCCCGATTGGTTCAACTAATAATTAGTGGGGGATGGACAAAACCCCCACTAATTAAAGTTTCACTTTATCTTCAAAATTAAAATCCGTCTTCTAATGCTGAAAATGGAATGTTTAGTCTATTTTCTATTGTACGTAAACGTTGGTTTAAGCGGTTTAATCTACGTGTATGACGCTCAACCGTGTTTTCTAATTGACGTACTCTTTGTTCAAGCTCATTTACTCGTCTTTCTAGTTGACGGTTTCCAGCACCAGGAAAAGAGATTGGAAGTTGGAATTGTCGAGTTTGATCATATGGATTAACTTGTTCTGCTGGATCTATATATTGTTGGTATTGTGCTTGTAAATCATATTGAGGCTGATAACCATTTTGGTTATATGGATCGTATGGATTGTAGGGGTACATAAAAACATCCTCCATTTCTTTAAAATAGGTTAATTCACCATAATGTATGTGTAAAAGCGGAGTGTGGCACGGCAAATACCTATTTATGTTCACAGGATGTTTTTTTGTAAATGCGAATATGGTGTTTTACATTTGTGTTTCGTTCGTTAGATGGTATATACTGGATAATGAAATGGAGTCACATAAAAGTTAAAATTCTATTAAACTCAAACTTTTATGTAAATATGTATAGACATTTGGAAAAGAAAAGAGTAATTTATATAGAGTAAAAAATAACTTGTAACATTTTATAAATATATTGTAAAATGATTGTAACAAAACATACATAAAAATGAAATAATACATAAAAGTACTATTGGGAAAAAGGGGAGAGTATATTGTTCCGTAAAGTAAAGGGTATATTAGTTGGGGTGTTATGTGTAGCTGTAGTGAGTGGCTGTGGTACAAAAGTTAGTGATGTTGCGTTAGTAAGTGATATTGGTGGCCACACGGTAGAGGCTAAAGCAGAAGTACAGGATTCTATTAGTTTAGTAGATGGTCGTACAGGTACGGAAGTGAAAAAGCTAGATTTATCGAGTCTAGGCTATTTTGAAGATGAAGCAAAATTTAAAAAATCAGTTGAGAAGGTTGCTAGGGAAGTTGGGAAAAGTGTTGACAAAAAGATGGTCCCTTCACGTTTAGGACCTGACGGAAGTTGGCAAGAAGGAAAGCCTTCTTTTGAATTAATGGAAAAAGAGTTAGTAAATAAATTATTAAACGTAGGTATGTGGGATTCTTCATATCAGTTACCTATTGTTGAGAAAAAACCTACCGCTACATTAAGTGATGCGCAAGGAAGTGGCACGGTAATTGGTAGATATGAAACGAATTTAGGTGGCTCAACAGGTGGACGTATTGAGAATATTCGTTTGTCAGCAGCGAGCATAAATGGAGTTGTATTAGCAAAAGGAGACAGTTTCTCTTTCAATGCATTAATTGGTGATACAACACCGGATAAAGGATATCAATTAGGAAAAGAAATTGTAGATGGTAAGTTAGTAGATGGATATGGCGGTGGTGTTTGTCAAACATCATCAACATTATATAATGCAGCAGATCAAGCTGGTTTGAAAATGGTAGAGAGAACGACACACTCTAAAACGGTAGGTTATGTTCCACAAGGAAGAGATGCTACAATTGCTTATCCATACTTAGACTTAGTGTTTGAAAACACGAATGATGCACCTGTAAAACTTTATATGGGTATTCAAGGCGGAAAGTTAGTTGCTGAAGTACATAAAATGAAATAAGAAT
This sequence comes from Bacillus albus, assembly GCF_001884185.1. Lineage (GTDB taxonomy): Bacteria > Bacillota > Bacilli > Bacillales > Bacillaceae_G > Bacillus_A > Bacillus_A albus. The sequence continues at coordinate 43,771 of NZ_MAOE01000047.1, read as the reverse complement.
TATAAAGTCACCTTTTCTAAAAGCTAGAAGAGGTGACTTTTTTATTACGAAAATAAAAATGTGTATAAATTCTGACTTTTCTTATTTACATAGGAGGAATTTAGCTGTATCCTTCATAGTAACGGTTATATGAAATAGGAAAATATCGGTATAAGGAGATGGAGTTATTCATGGTACAAATTCATCCGAAAACACGTATTGGTCATGTTGAATTTAAAGTGAAAGATTTAGAGCGGCAAATTGCTTTTTATGAGAATGTAGTAGGACTAGAAGTAATTAAACAAGAGGAAAAAAAAGTATATTTAGCTGGAAAAGGTGGCAAGAGTACGCTACTTGTTCTTGAAAAGTTAGAGGGTGGGGTACTGCAAGAACCGCGTACGACTGGTATATATCATGTAGCCTTTTTAGTTCCGACTCGTGAGGCATTTGCTTCGGCGTTATTTGGTGTGATTCGTAATAAGAATGTAATTGATAGTCCGGCTGAGCAAGAGGGACGTTATACATATTCAAATGAAATTTTACCAATTTCAAGGTTTAATAGTGCAAGTGATCATACGTATAGCGAAGCGTTTTATTTACAAGACTTAGAGGGGAATGGTATTGAGATTTATGCAGACCGTCCGCGAGATCAATGGGGAGAAGGGCCAGGAGGAAGTACCCCGCTAGATTTAAAGGAGCTAGCAACACTCGTTGATTATGAAGTTGATGGATTACCGGCTAATACTATCGTTGGGCACGTACATTTACGAATGGCTGATGTCGAGAGATCACACGAGTTTTATGTAGAGACAGTAGGATTTGAAGTGCAACAACGCGAAGATGACTGCTTATTCATTTCTGCAGGAGGATATCATCACCATATAGGTGCAAATACATGGAACGGAGTAAATAATCCACACCCACCCGCACATGCTACTGGACTTAAAGTGTATACAATTGTATTACCGCATAAAGAAGCGTTAGAGGAAGTGAAAGGAAGATTAATAGAAAAACAACATGAAATAAATGAGATTTTAAATGGATTTACTGTAGTAGATCCTAGTGGTATTACAGTCCAGTTTGAAATAGAAGCTGTATAAAAGAAGCCGGAAAGTGTATAATCACTTTCCGGCTTCTTTTTGATACGTAATCCAAGTAGCACAAGGATTGAAAGGAAAGGATTTTAATATCTCCATTGCATATATACTCGTTGAATCGAATTCACCTTGAATGAAAGAATAACCGTGTTTATTTGCATACATAGCTTGTTTGAAAACGAGCTGTTTCAACAAGGGGACATTTTCTGTAGTGTGAGTCCCGCACCATCCTAGTTCTACCGTATTTTCCTTTTCCGATGTATGGAGGAAAGAGTACGCAATAATTTCAGTCTCTTCATCTATCATTACAAAGCTCCCATTTAGTAATATGTCATCAGCTAAGATCTTTTCTTTCCAAATTTCTAGCGGGTATGAGGCAACCGGATTTGCTAAGTGAGTATCTTCATAATTCATTTTTACTAAGTGAGCTAGTTTTTCAAAGAAGCTATTATTGGATAAGATGTTTGATAAGGTTTGTACATGATAGTTTGAATGAAGCGTTGTTCTGATAGGTATGATTTTTTGTACGTCTAATATTGGCATATATGTTCTTCGGATTTCCATAAAATTATGTTCTTCAAAAAAAGCTTTTAAATGAGCTGATGTTTCCCATATAGAGGTTTGTAATGGTAGTTTGAAGTTTTCTCGTTTTTGAATCTCGTTTAATAAAAATTGTTCTATATGTAGCTCTGAATAGAAAGGATCCGCATATATTCGAAAGTATGTGCAGTATGGATGAGAGTTACTGTTCCAGGTGAAAAAGACGCCTACTACATCTTTTATATAGTAGGCAACATACGCACATTTTGTTTTATTATCTCGTAATAAGTTAAATAGATACGATTCTTCATTGTATAAATTAATAAGTTGTTTTACTTGTAGCTCATTGCTGCTACTATATTTCTCTATAACAAGAGTAGGTTTATGGGGGGATTCTTCATAGCTCGATCCAAAACCGTCTTACTACATTCCCATCTTCCTCAGTAAAATCATCATCACGAAGCCCACCGTTATGTAAAATTGTTTTTTCGGAAGCTGTATTCACTTCGTCACAAACGACAAGTACTTTCTCGATGTTTAATTCCTTCGTTTTTTCTAGTGATAATTCTAATAACTTCGTAGCATAACCTTTTCTTCTTTCGGAAGGGCGAATGCCATAACCGATATGACCGCCAGCGTTAAATAAATGTTTGGTTAAACTATGACGTATATTAACAGCGCCTATAATTCTATTATTATCTGTAACGAGCCAATACGTAGAGTCTGGTACCCAAGATTCGGGAAGGTTTATTCCGTTATGCGCATCGTGAAGTTCTTGAATCATTGCCGTGAAATTAGAGGGGTCTTTTGAGATAACCCATGGAATCATCGTTTCACCGCTATCTTTCCATTCGTTATAAAAATCTAAGTATTCCTCTTGTAAATCAGTAGTAGGTGTAAGTAAAGAGACGTTCATTGTTAATAAGCTCCTTTATTTATGTAGTATGTATAAAAAATTACGATATAAAATGTAAGCGTTTTCTTAACTTTCTCAACCTCATTTCATGTAATCCACCTTTATTTTTTAAGAAAATGAGTGGAGTTTTAAAATTAGAAGTTATTCATTTTATGTTAATATTTAAAATATTAACATAAAATGACCGAGGTATTAAGTGTATTTTGGTAGGATTCTCTCATATTAATAAATAGATGTATGTGATAATTTTTGTTTTATTTATCTATAATGAACGAAAGGGGGGAAGGGCTCGTGAGTGTAAATGTTGATTTAATTATACGAATCGGTGTTGCGGGTTTGTTAGGAGCGATAATCGGTATTGAAAGGGAAATTCGATCAAAAGAGGCGGGGTTAAAAACACATTTCCTAGTAGCGGTAGGGAGTGCTTTAATAATGGTCGTTTCGAAATATGCTTTTTCAGATATTATGAATGAAGAACATATGGCTCTTGATCCAAGCCGTATTGCAGCGCAAGTTGTTAGTGGAGTAGGGTTTTTAGGTGCAGGTACAATTATTATTCAAAAGCAGGCGGTGAAAGGATTAACGACAGCGGCTGGTTTATGGGCTACAGCAGGAATTGGATTAGCAATTGGGGCTGGCATGTATGTAGTAGGAATTGGGGCGACGATTCTCGTTTTAATTGGTTTAGAGATTGTAAGCCGTATTTTTAAGGTGCAATTTTTATTTCCTCAAAACATAACGGTGCAAATACATATAAATAAACATGAAGCGGTACAACAAATAGTAGAAACGCTACAAGTGAACGGCATTCCAATACTTTCATATGAAGTGGAAGCATTACAGAAAGGTACAGAAATAGCTTATATGGTAGGGATGCAGCTGAAAAATATATCGTCAGAAGAAAAGAATGAGTTGATTCAGCATATGCAAACATTACCGGAAGTTACGTTTATAAAGTTAAAATCATAGCGTTGAAAACGAGGATAGATGTAGCAGGAAATTCGCTATTATCTATCTTTTTTTGATATAAAATTCACATAAAGTCAAGTGTTAATTTTGCTAGGCATGGATACATGTGTGAACGTTCTCTTATTTTTTCTCAATACAGAATAAAAAGTAAGAATAGTAAAATAATGGTGCGGGACACTAAAAAATGTAAGGTAGGGGAGAGCATGAAAGGCTATTCAAAAAAAGTGTTAGTAGGGGTAAGTTTTGTTAGTTTCATGTTAGGGAGTTTCCAAGGGAGCACATTGGCAGAAAGTACAAAGGGAGAGCAAGTTTCTTATCGGAATGTGCTCAAAATGGAGCCAGTTGGTGTACAATTACCAGTGCAAGAATTAGCGCATTCATCAAAAGTGCTGGAAAATAAGTCTTTTGAGAAAAGGCTACAATTTGCTGATTTGTCGCAAAGACCGCTTGAAGTGAAAAAAGAAAGTAAGCAATTAGCTGCAGCGAAAACTTATACAATTGCTGAATTGAATCAATTAAGCAATCAGCAGTTAGTAGATTTACTTGTAACAATTGATTGGGAGCAAATTACTGGTCTATTTCAGTTTAATAAGGATAGCCTTGCATTCTATCAAAATGATAGTAGGATGCAGGCAATTATTGATAAATTGAAGCAGCAGGGACAAGCTTATACGAAAGATGATTCCAAAGGGATTGAGACTTTAGTAGAAGTATTACGCTCAGGGTTTTATTTAGGATTTTATAATGCAGAATTAAGTAAACTAAATGAGCGGAGCTATCATGATAAATGCTTACCTGCATTAAAAACGATTGCGAATAACCCGAATTTCAAACTCGGTACGTTAGAACAAAATAGAGTTGTATCATCATACGGAAAATTAATTGGAAATGCTTCGAGTGATGTGGAAACGATAACAGTAGCTGCAAAAATCTTTAAACAATATAACGATGATTTTTCTACATTAGTAGACAATCTTTCAGCTGGAAATGCGATTTACGATATTATGCAAGGTGTTGACTACGATATTCAATCGTATTTGTATGATACGAGAAAAGCTCCGAAAGATACAATGTGGTACCAAAAAATTGATAGCTATATTAATGAATTAAGTCGTTTTGCATTAATTGGAACGGTAACAGCGAAGAATGGATGGTTAATTAATAATGGTATTTATTATACAGGTAGACTCGGTACATTCCATAGTACAGGAACGAAAGGATTGCAAGTTGTAACGGACGCAATGAAAATGTATCCGTATTTAGGAGAGCAATATTTCGTAGCGGCTGAGCAAATCTCGACGAATTATGGCGGGAAAGATGCAAATGGAAATGTTGTGAATTTAGATCAAATACGAGAAGATGGAAAGAAAAAATATTTGCCGAAAACGTATACGTTTGATGATGGGGCAATTGTTTTAAAAGCTGGAGATAAAGTGACAGAAGAAAAAGTAAAGCGTCTATATTGGGCTGCAAAAGAAGTGAAGGCACAATTCCATCGTACGGTTGAAAGTGATCAACCTTTAGAAAAAGGAAATCCTGACGATGTATTAACAATGGTTATTTATAATAGTCCAGCTGAATATCAATTTAACCGTCAATTGTACGGGTATGAAACGAATAACGGCGGTCTTTATATAGAAGGAACAGGCACGTTCTTTACTTATGAACGTACACAAGAAGAAAGTATTTATAGTTTAGAAGAATTGTTCCGACATGAGTTCACGCATTACTTACAAGGTAGATATGAAGTGCCAGGACTTTGGGGCCAAGGTAAGATTTATGAGAATGAGAGATTATCTTGGTTTGAAGAAGGAAATGCTGAGTTTTTTGCAGGTGCAACGAGAACGGATAATGTTGTACCGAGAAAGAGCATTATTGGCGGATTATCTTCAAATCCAGCGGAACGTTATACGGCAGAGCGGACGTTAAATGCAAAGTATGGAACGTGGGATTTCTATAATTATTCCTTCGCTTTACAATCGTACATGTACAATAAGAGATATGATATGTTTGACAAAATTCATGATCTTATTAGAAAAAATGATGTAACAGCATATGATGCATACCGCTCTGCTTTAAGTAAAGATGCGAATTTAAATAAAGAGTATCAAGACTATATGCAAATGTTAGTCGATAACCGTGAGAAATATAATGTTCCATTAGTATCAGATGATTATTTAGCAACTCACGCACCGAAACCAGTTTCAGATATTGCGGCAGAAATTACAGCAGAAGCAAAATTAAGTAATGTATCGGTTAAGAAAAATAAATCACAGTTCTTTAATACATTTACATTGCAAGGGACGTACACAGGTACTACTGCAAAAGGGGAATATGAAGACTGGAAAACAATTACACAAAATGTGAATGATACGTTAAAACGTTTAAGTGCAAAAGAATGGACAGGCTATAAAACAGTAACAGCTTACTTTGTAAATTATCGTGTGAATGCATCAGGACAATTTGAATATGATGTTGTATTCCATGGTATGAATACAGAAGAAGGTGCTGTGAATAAAGCACCAGTTGCGGTTATAAATGGTCCATATAACGGAATTTTAAATGAAACAATTTCGTTTAAAAGCGATGGATCAAAAGATGAAGATGGAAAAATTGTTGCTTATAAATGGGAGTTTGGTGATGGTACTGTAAGCAATGAACAAAATCCAACTCACGTGTATACAAAAGAAGGAACGTACACGGCAAAATTGACAGTAACAGACGACAAAGGATTAACGAATACTGTTACAACGAATGTAACGGTTCAAAAGAAAGAAGATAACAGTGTAGAAAAAGAGCCAAATAATTCATTCCAAACAGCAAATAAACTGCAATTAAATCAAGTTTTACGTGCTAGTTTAGGAAATGGTGATACGAGTGATTACTTTGAAATAAATGTGGAAACTGCGAAAAACCTACAAATTAATGTAACGAAGGAAAATAATATCGGAGTAAACTGGGTTCTTTATTCAGAAGCGGATTTAAATAATTATGTTACGTATGCCCAGCAAGAAGGGAATAAGTTAGTAGGAAGTTACTACACATATCCAGGGAAATATTATTTACATGTGTATCAGTATGGCGGAGGAACAGGGAATTATACGGTAGAAGTGAAATAGCAAAAGAGAAATTGTCTTTCAATGAATGGAAATTAATTTAAGTCTATATCAAGTAATACAGGTTACAATATCAGTTATGAAGATAAAAATTGGTATCTTTATGAATGTTAAAAATTTAATATTTAAAATAAAAAAAATAACTATAGGTAATGTATCTAATGATATTAAGAAATCAAGTATCAAGAGATCTTATCTTGAAGTTAAGTAGACCTAATCAGTAAATGAGATACAATCGATGAATTATGATTTCATAGAGATGTGAGCAAAGTAATAAAATTTAAGTATATTTGATTTAATTAAAGGACTAGAGTATATCCGTAAAAATAGATATAATCTGGTCCTTATTACGTTTAATTTATTTACGAAATGAAGATAATTAATGAATCAAGTAGTAGCATTTTTGAAATTTATTTAATAAGTTAAGTAGAAAGAATTTATCATTCGAATAATTCCGTCATATTAGCAGGGGATACTAATAGAAAAGCGTGTCCCCTTACCTAATTCACTCTCTATCTCTATATCACCATTTAACTCTTTAATAACACTATAAGCAATCATGGTACCAAGGCCAGTCCCTTTTTCTGTTGTTGAATAGAATGGCAAAGCAATCCGCTTTATTTGCTGAGAAGACATTCCAATCCCTGAATCAATAATATCGATTATAATGTTCCCTTTTATTTTCTGTATATTTATTTGTAATACGCCACCATTTATCATGGCCTCAATTCCGTTTTGTATGATGTTGTTTAGACAGAGTCTGAATTTTTCGGGGTCTCCATTTATATAAAAGGGATCTGTACTATTTTGTTTTATTTCAACTTTGTATGATAGAGCTAGTGGTGAAATAGTGTCTTTCACTTGATTTAAAATATGATTAATATCTATTTTCTCCTTTAGGATGTTCTGTGGTTTTGTTAAAGATAAATAGTTATTAATAGTAGATTGTATTTGCTGCATTTCAATTAACATGATTTCTAAGTACTGATCTTGAGCTGGCTTAGAGGCATGTTTTTCATTTAACAATTGAGTGAATCCATGTACTGTAGTTAGTGGATTGTGAATTTCGTGTGCAATGGACGCCGCTAGTTCGCTAGCTATATAAAATTTTTCAGCCCGTTGCAGCTTTTCTTTCATTTTATATTTCTCAATCATTCCCTCTATTAAATATACTGATAATAATACTGTGAAAATATTAATGATTATATAATTTAATAAAAATTCTATGAGAGTAGAGTCTATTTTACTGCCTGTATGTATTTGAGTTACAATACCGCAGATAGAAAGTGAAGTTGTACATACTAAAATAAGAAGCAAGCTCAATAATATCTTTTTTTCTTTAACATATAGAGGTAATAAGTAATGGAAGAGCATTGTTATAACAGAAATAATAGTAAAGATAATAAATGATGGAAGAACGCCATTTCCGCCTAAGTAAAATCGATAAGAAAGATATAAAATTCCTATAAAAATAATATTTTTTGTATTTCCATAGAGAAAAACTAAAATGATAGGAATAAAACGTAAATCATAAATAAATCCAGCATGTAACTGAAAAGGAAAAGTCATGCAAAAAATAATAGCAATGGAGGCAAGGATAGAAATCAATATATTATTACATGTTTTTTTTTCTTTAAATTCTAGCCAAAATACGTGGTAGCTAAGGATACAAATTATTATTATAAAGGTATTTAATAAAAGAGTAGATATTCCCATAGGTTTGCATCTCCGATAGTTTGTATATTGGATTATGTATGAGTTAAACTTAGATGTTTAGTTATTAATAGACTTTCTATCTAAAAAAGGAAGAGCGCTTGAAAAAGTACTATAATATTACTTTTATTAGAATTGATAAGGAAGTTAGGAAAAATAATAGATAAAAAAATCTACTTAGATATTTATACATATGACACTAGGAATTGACTTTTGTATAATTAAAGCTGGGATTGAGTTACTAATAAAATAATAGGATTTTAAGTATAAATATTTTTTGGAAAAATATATTTTGTGGATTCTATTTGTAGCCTTCGTTATATTAACATGGAATATACCAAATTATAAAGTGGAAATTTCAAAATCTTTCATTAGTATATTTTATTTAAAATGGAAACGCTATTTATTTGAGTGCGTTGGTACTTAATTATATGAATTTTTGTTAAATAAATTTTGAAATTTACCTCTTTTTTATGAATCATAGTACTGTAGCTTTATCAATGTGAGTGTTTCAGTAACTATTAAGGCATAAAGTTAAAATATATAGGTTTAAAGATATGAATTATTACATAAAAACGTACTTAAAAAAGAATGTATGATGGTAATAGATTACAAACATCAAGGGGGAGCTTAAAATGAAGTTAAATAAACTAGTGCTTAGTTGTGGAGTAATTTCAGCATTAACACTTGGTGTGTTAGGAAATAATACTTATGCTGAAGAAATACACAAAACAAATGATACCATTCATATAGTTGAACATGTTCCTGCAGACTTATTATTAACTCAAACAATGGATTATAGTGGAGAGGCTGTAACATCTTTTTTATATAATGGGAGTGAAAATTTAAGCTTCTTTATGAAAAATAATGGTCAAAATACAATGGGATATAGTGTGAAAGGTCCAAATATGGAGCCAATTGTTGGTGGTTATATAAAACCTGGAGAACAACAAATTAATGTTACAAATGTACAGAATGCTTTATCTCCATTACCGAGCGGAACATATAAAATTTACGTTTCAAATGATGATGGTTCTAAGGGGCAATTCCAAGTTTCAGTAAGATCTATGAATTAAATTTAAAACGCTTTGTTTTAAGTTGATGTAATCTTTCCTTATTGGAAAGAAACTAAATTGAATTAAGAATTACTGATCAAAATAAAAACGAGCACCTTATCTAATTTGAGAGGATGCTCGTTTTTTGCTATTAAACAAAAAACAATTACTTCCAATCGTTTATCAATACATTTTGATATTTCCATCGCTAATCTACTAGTTTGTGTCAACGAGAAAATGTCTACTATAAAATAACTTTTTTAAAACAAAATATAGTTTGGCTAAAAATTAGAGGACATCAATTCATTGGAACAGTAAAAACTGTTCATAGAATTGGTGTCTTTTTTGATTAAGAACGAGAATACATTTTCTCAACAGGATAAATGGTAAATATATATAAGTACTACTTATAAGGATAATTGGAAAATAGAAATTAATAATAAAGGGGAATGCGAAATGACAACATTAATATCTAATAAAGATCTAGCTAACATCCGAGAGGAAGATGTAGATGTATTAAAGGTAATGGCACATCCCGTTCGATTAAAAATTGTAAATGAATTAATGCACCATAAACTGTGTAATGTTACACAGTTGACAGAAATATTAGGAATCCCGCAATCCACTGTTTCACAGCATCTATCAAAATTAAGGGGAACCGTGCTCCGTGCAGAAAGACGAGGGTTAGAGATGCATTATTATATCGATAATGTTAAGGCTCGCCAGATTGTAGGAATTTTAGGTTTGTAGCTAAAAAGAGCACTTTTCAAAAGTGCTCTTTTTAAGATGTGCATTAGGACTTGAAGAAGGCACCAATGCTAATTTAGAAGGAGTGTACTTTGAATCAATCTTTGCTTAAAATAAGAGATAATTGTTTACATTGTTTAATAATTACTTAATATATTATTAAGTTTGTTACCTTACAAAACTGTAAGGTTATTTCAATTGACACTCGTATATATAAGTAACTATACTAGTTACACAATGTTGGTGAATATATTTAATAGTTTCAATCTATAAGTGTATGTCTGGAGATTCTTTTCGGAATAATAGTTCGATGTAAATTTATTCATTTGTAATATAGTGTTAGTGCCAACTTAATCTATTTTTTTATTCAAAGGACTATCATTTAAAGGTTAACTATAAATGATATATTTACTAACTTGTAATAAATTTTTAGAGGTGCTAAATTTTGAAGAACAAATTAATTGCTGCAGGAATTCTCGCTGGAAGTCTACTATCTTATTCTTCTAGTATTTTTGCAGATACTCACAAATTCCCAGATGTTCCTGCATGGGCTGACAAATCCGTTACTTATTTAGTTGATAAGCAAGTATTGAGTGGTTATCCAGATGGAACTTTTGGTTCAAATGACACATTAGATAGAGCTTCTGCAGCAACCATTATGACAAAGGCTCTTGGTATACACATTGATTTAAATGCAAAACCATCTTTTAAAGATTCACAAAACCACTGGGGAACTCCATATATTGCCGCAGCTGAAAAGGCAGGAATAATTAAAGGTGAAGGAAATGGAACTTTCAATCCTTCTGGAAAAGTTACTCGTGCTGCTATGGCTACTATGCTAGTGAATGCATATAAACTACAAAATGAAAGCAATAATAATGGGCAAAGTAAATTTAAAGATTTAAAGGGACATTGGGGTGAAAAGTTCGCAAATACTTTAATTGATTTAAAAATTTCAGTTGGTACAGATAATGGTTGGCAACCAAATAGATTCATAACACGCGCTGAAGCTGCACAACTAACCGCAAAAACAGATATGCTTCAATATAGTCAAAGTAATCCTTTAGAAAATAAAGTAATAATTATTGATCCCGGACATGGCGGCGAAGATCCTGGAAAAAACACAAAGGGATTACCTGAAAGCAAGATTGTATTAGACACTTCTTTACGTCTACAACAATTGCTTGAAAAACATACTCCCTTTACAGTTTTACTAACTCGTGAATCTGATACTAGACCTGGATATGATCAAAAAAGTTCTTTACAGGAACGTGTTAAGTTTGCTAAGCGAAATCAGGGTGATATCTTTATAAGCATACATGCAAATGCTTTTAACGGTAATGCAAAAGGGACAGAAACATACTACTATAAATCTTCCAAATCTGAAAAAACAAATTCTCATGTGGAAGAAAGTCGTGTTTTAGCTGAAAAAATTCAAGAACGATTAGTAGACGCACTTCAAACACGTGATAGAGGTGTTAAACATGGAGATCTTCATGTTATAAGAGAAAATGACATGCCAGCTGTGTTAACGGAACTTGCTTTTATAGATAATGGTATCGATTACAGTAAGTTATCTACAGAAAACGGAAGGCAGATTGCAGCAGAAGCCATTTATGAGGGGATTTTAGATTATTATGAATGGAAAGGGAATAATGTATCTGAATATAGGTTGCAATAGGTAAATGAATATATAGTAATTCTCGAAATAAAGAATTCTATAATTTTTTTGCACTTTTTTAAACAATAATTTTAAATGTGTATTTAAAATTATTGTTTAAATCGTTATTCTTTGTTTTAATAATATTGATAATAGTTATCAGTAAAAAGAGATAGAAATTAGCAAAACAAGTGTTGATAGTTATTGTCATAAAGATTAATAAATTTCTACATTGTAACGGTATGAATCTATTTTTAGTATGGAGAGATGAAAATAATACGTTTATATCTTTTAAATGTTTAAGAAGGAGTGGCTGTCTGTATGAAAAAAACAAATGGAATAGCTAAAAGTGTTGCGGTAGCATCCGTTATTATGTCTGGATCACTTGGTTTACAAGCAACATCTGTATTTGCAGATTCTAAAGGAACTGTAGAAAATCTTCAAAATGGTGGAAAAGTCTATAATAGTTTTAAAACTACTTATGACATGAAGCAGAATATTAAAAATTCAATAAAGGTTTCTTTTATTGAGGATCCTTACGCAGATAAAAAGATTGCAATTGTTACTACTGATGGTAGTAATGTAGATGCTAAATATACAATTAATGGCGGATACTATAACGCAGGTTTAAAGTGGCCATCGGCTTATCATACTGAAGCAGAAATAACAAGTGGTGATAGCGCTCAATTCCATAAAGCTGCCCCAGTTAATACAATGACTTCAGCAAAGGTTACTTCTGAAGTAGGGTATACACTTGGCGGAAGTGTTAAAGTTGGGGTAAATGATAAAGGCCCAAATGCTGATGCAAGTATTACAGGTAGCTTTGCTTGGAAAGAAAGTGTATCTTATGATCAAGTAGACTATAAAACGGTATTAGAGACTCACACAGATAAAAAGTTAAATTGGAAAGTAGGATTCCAATCATTTAATTACCCGGAGTGGGGAATTTATAATCGTGATTCATTTAATACTTTCTACGGTAATCAACTATTTATGAAATCACGTAGTTATAATGAAGGAACGAATAATTTTGTTTCAAAAGATACAGTACCAGCTTTAACAGGATATGGTTTTTCTCCTAATGTAGTAGCAGTTATTACTGCAGATAAAACAGAATCTACATCTGATTTAAAAATAACAAATCGTAGAATATCAGATCAGTACAATATCGAATGGGTAAGTTCGAAATGGTGGGGAACAAATAATAAAGATACATATAATGAGTTCTTTACAAACAACTATAAGTTAGACTGGAAAAACCATCAAGTTACTCTTGATAACCAAAAAGCCCTTGAAGAACAAATGAGTAGTATCCACAATGTGAATAACCAACTTAACAAAGGCAAAGGGAAATTATCTTTTTCAATGAATGGAAATCAACTTAAAGCGACATCTAGCAATGCTGGTTATGGTATTAGTTACGAGGATAAAAATTGGGGTATCTTTGTGAATGGTGAAAAGGTCTATATGTTTAATGAAAAAACAACTGTAGGTAATATTTCGAATGACATTAACAAATTAAACATTAAAGGACCTTATATTGAGATTAAACAAATCTAATCGGCAAGTGAATTACAAATGAAAGGGCCAGAGTTTATCTGTAAAGATAGATAAACTCTGGCCCTTATTATTTTTTTCATTCTTATACGCAACTAGAAAAGAACGTGAGGTATTTGAAAGCTATTCATGCCATGCAGGGAGATATTGTTTGAAGTTGAGTGTTTATTTTTATTTCATTTTTAAATGAATTCTTTGTATGATGACATAGGGTAGGCGATGTTTCTTTTTGAGGAGTATGTTGTGCGGAGAATAGTTTAAAGTAATCAAGTCTTCATCGGTTGTTAAGTTATTACTTTAAATATATAATTAAACTTCATTAAAAAGATACTCTATTCAAAGTCCTTAGTGGATTTTTGAAGTGAAATATATATTATTTGAGGTGTGTGAAATGGGGAAATCTCGAGAGCAGACGATGGAAAATATTTTGAAGGCTGCTAAGAAAAAATTTGGAGAGCGTGGTTATGAAGGTACGAGTATACAAGAAATTGCAAAAGAAGCGAAAGTGAATGTTGCTATGGCTTCTTACTATTTTAATGGGAAAGAAAACCTATATTATGAGGTGTTTAAGAAATATGGTCTTGCTAATGAGTTACCTAATTTTCTTGCGAAGAATCAATTTAATCCTATTAATGCTCTAAGAGAATATTTAACAGTCTTTATTACACATATAAAAGAAAATCCTGAAATTGGCACATTGGCATATGAGGAGATTATTAAGGAAAGTGCAAGATTAGAAAAGATTAAACCATATTTTGTAGGTAGTTTTGAACAGTTAAAAGAAATATTGCAGGAGGGGGAGAAACAAGGAGTATTTCATTTCTTCTCTATAAATCATACGATACATTGGATCACTTCTATTGTTTTATTTCCAAAGTTTAAAAAGTTCATTGATTCTTTAGGACCAAATGAATCGAATGATACAAATTATGAATGGATGCCAGAAGATTTGGTGAGCAGAATTATTTCTGCTTTAACAGATAAGCCTAATATGTAAATTACTCATTGTTTATGAATCCTAATTTTCTTGTTAAAAAGCCTAATTTCTCAATGGATTGTAGAGAAATTAGGCTTTTTTGGATACTTCATTCAAATACTTTATTGATGATTCGAGTGGAGTTACATAGATATAGTTTTCGTTGCAACGGTTTGTTGAAATGCCTTATCATGCTCAACAATAATCATTGTGGGATTAAATTGTTGAATCAGCTCTTCAATTTGCATACGTGAATAAATATCTATAAAGTTTAATGGTTCATCCCATATATACATATGGGATGAACCATTAAACTTTTAGCGATAAGCAGTTTTTTCTTTTGTCCACCAGAATAATAAAATATATCTTTCTCAAATTGAACTCGGTCAAAATCCATCTTTCTTAGGATGGATTTAAATAATGTCTCATCAATCTTGTGCTCTTCAATAAAATTTGATAGCGATCCTTTCAAATGAGAAGTATCTTGTTGGACATAGGAGATGGTGAGTCCTGGACCTAAAGTAACTAAACCTGTATGCTGTATCGGATACCCAAGAATTAGTTTTAGGATACTGCTTTTCCCGCTCCCATTCTTGCCATCAAGAACAATTCGGTCACCTTGTTCAACTACGAAGTTAATTGGCTCATTCACGACTTGTTCATCGTACGTAACAGTCACGTCAGCCAAAGTAACGAATTCATTTGACTTGAACTTTAATGCTTCTAATTTTAATGACTCAGTTTTCTCTACATTTTTTAATAATTTTGACTTTTCTTCAATAGCTTTTTGTTGCCTTGATTCTAGGTTTTTTGCCCTTTTCATCATCTTGGCTGCTTTATGTCCTACAAATCCCTTATCTAACTTAGAACCTGAATTTCTTGTTCCATTTTTTGAAGCTTCTACATCATGAGACCAACTTGCTGAACGCTTGGAAGACTGTTTTAATCTTCCTATGTCTTTTTGTAGACGATCATTTGTAGCCTCTTCGTACTCTTGCTGTCTATCGAAATTTAATTTCCAAGAAGAATAGTTCCCGCTTTGAACTTCAATATTTGCTCTATTTATAGATAAGATATGGTCAACGCATCCATCTAAAAAGATTCTGTCATGTGAAATTAAAATAAACCCTTTTTTCTTCCTTAGATAATCCGAGACTATTTTTCGTGCATCTGTGTCTAGGTGGTTTGTTGGTTCATCAATTAATAGGAATTGGCCCTCATTTAAAAACAGTGCAGCAAGCAACACCTTTGTTTGTTCTCCATTTGATAAAGTTTTAAACGGTCTGTACATGACCTCGGCATCAACATTTAAATAGGATATTTCACGTAGAAATTCCCAATCTTCTGCTTGGGGACAAATTTCTTCAAGGATTTCATGAGTAAATTTGTTCTTATCTGCAACAGGATAGGGGAAGTAATTGAATTCTACAGAAGCAAGGATTTTTCCACTATACTCGTAATTTCCTAATAATAAATTAAAGAATGTCGTTTTACCTCGTCCGTTTCTACCGATAAATCCTAGTTTCCAATCCGTATCTATTTGAAAGTTTACACCTTCAAAAATATTATCAAAGCTACCTGGGTATGAAAAAGTTAAATCTTGAACTTTTATCATTGACATAATAATTTCTCCTTTATATATCGAAACGTTTCATATAAAGTCGGAACATCCATCCATTTTTTAATTCCTCTATATAAGTTTGATGGATATTAACGACTTATATAGAGCATTACATGTGTCACAATAGTATCTGAATTAGCCATTTTTTTCGCTCCTTTATTTGTTAGTTAAATTTAGGGATTAATAAATTTTAACTTACATAAAAGGGAATAAAAAAATCCCCCAATTTTTAATCGGAAGGATTAGTCTGTCGCTTATACTTAAGTAAGTACTTATTAATCATTTGAATCATGACAAATAAAGTATGAAATGAATTATAAAAATGGATAGACTAACCCTATATTTTGTAGTTTGAAGTTATAAAATTCAACTTAAAATATAAATTAGTTAATCATTATTCATCCATCATTCCTTTCATCATTCTATTTTTAGAGTAACATTCTTTTTTGGGAGATGCAATATCATCTTCACTTAATGCTAGATCATTTATATTTCTTTGGTTAGGTCGAAATAACTTTACATCTTTTTTATAAACATCGTATTTTTGTTCAAGATGTCACGTCTTTTGTCCATTAAAAGGGGAGGTATTTGAAATTGACATCACCTCTAGTTGTAACTATAATAGTTACAGTTGGTTTGGTAATTTAATTCGAATTTCTAAGTTAATGATAGTATATTTTCCTTCTTTCTAAGTGTGACAATAAGCGACTAACTATGTTGTAATGGAAGGTTAGATTCTATCTCGTATTTAAAGAACAGTTAAGTTGTATCATTCAAATTTATGATGAATAAATAAGAATGCGGTATGTAGAAAGAAATCTTTTAAAAAAGGTCATAATATGGAATGGTAGGTAACACTCATTTTAATGAATACGAGCTGTGCCTTATCAAGTCATTTTTAATAAAAGTCTAGAAAAATCAAGAAGGTGGTCCATTGCGTAAACATTCACATGTACAATTTTATGTATTGATATTAGCTCTAATAGCTTATTTAAGCTTTTGCTTTATATTTTTATTTGTTTTTCCGAATCACTATTTTGTATCAGATTTTAATATACGACTATCATCCTTAGTTGTTGAAATTACAGTATTTATCTCATTACTTTACTCTATAGCATCAAGAAAAATTAAACTAGGAGTCTTTTGGGTTTGTATTACAATTGCAATAGGGTGTTTCTTGATAGGGAATTTTATATCTGCTTTTCAAGTACTTAATGTAGAATTACCAATAGAAAATTTTAATATCTCTGATGTATTTTTGTTGTTTTTCTTATTCTTCTTTCTTTTTGCTTTCTTTTATAAAATCATGATGGAATGTAATAAATGGGAAAAAGCATATTTGATTTGTGATTTATGTATTGTTGTTACTGCTATTTTTACCTTAGAGTGGTACCTATTTAATAAACCTTCTGCAAATATCTTATTCTTATCAATTGGAGATGTTTTTCTTTCATTTATTTTCCCAATTATAGACCTATTGCTGCTTTTACTAGGAGTTAGCCTTATCTTCCGACCAGCAATTTTTAATGCGAAAAGTAAATTATTTATTTTTATTTTAGTATTAACAGGATTGTCCATTACAGACTACTTATATTTCTATTTACAAGATGGTTTATCATATCGTTCACTCATATTATTAAGGTGTTTGTATAGAGTTTTTCTGTTATTTATTGCTATTTCAGCTACTATCCCAAGGAGTGCAACTTCTAGAAGAAATTATTTTATTATTAATCCGACATTTGGAAAGAAACTTCTTGTCATATTCCCTTATCTTGCAGTTGCAATCTTAATTGGTTTTACTTTGAAAGAGCAAACTTCTTCATCTACACTGATTACGGGAAATTGTATTGCCTTTGTATTTGTACTGATTCGTCATACAATTGTACGCATGCAAAACAAAGATTTAACCGAAACATTAAAAGTGTTTAATAATCAATTAGAGAAAAAAGTATCTCAAAGAACAGCAGATTTAATAAAAAAATCTAATGATTTGGTAAAAAATCAAGAGAGGTTTAAGTCCTTATATGAGTATCATCCAGATCCTATATTAACAATTGATTCAAATGGTACCGTTTTAAATGTAAACAAGTCTGGAAGTATATTATTAGGGAAGGACAGTGCTGCATTAATAGGAAAAGAGTGCTTTTCTATTTTTTTAGATGAAGATAAACCTGAATTGGAAGCAGCTCTAAAGATGGGGAAACGATGTAGTTCGTCTTCGTTACAGTTACGTGTGAAAAATAATAATGAGAAGGATATATATTTTTGGTACGTTACGATTGTTCCTATCATGATAGAAGGACAAACTTTTGGGAGTTATATAATGGTAAAAGACATAACGAGGATGAAGCAACAACAGGATGAGATAAACTATCTAGCATTTCATGATACAGTGACGGGGATTGGGAATCGAATATTCTTCCAACAAGAATTAGACAGAACTATTGAGAGGGTACAAAAAACACAGGATAAGTTTGGACTCCTGTATATAGATTTAAACCGCTTTAAGAACATTAATGATACACTGGGTCATGCAATTGGTGACAGGGTTTTAAAAGAAGTTGCCAACCGTTTTAGGACATGTCTGCCACCCCCTATTCCTATAGCAAGAATAGGGGGAGATGAGTTTGCAATCATTGTCCATAACAAAACAGAGCAACAACTATTGGATTTGTGCGAAATATTATTTCGTATAACTGAAGAACCATTTGTAATAAATCAACACAGCTTTTACTTATCCCTTAGTATAGGAATAGCGTTGTATCCATTTGGAGGAACAAATGCCACAACACTTTTACAACATGCTGATATCGCCATGTATAGTGCAAAGGAAAAAGGTAGCAATGCTGTTTGTATGTACGACGAGACATTATCTCAAAAAATAACAAGACGATTACGATTAGAGCAGGATTTACCAAATGCAATTGAGAATAATGAATTGTTTTTATTGTATCAACCTCAAATTGATAGTAGGGCAGGTAAGGTTATTGGCGCAGAGGCATTAATACGTTGGCAACATCCAGAGCTGGGGCTAATTTCACCTTTTGAGTTTATACCTATCGCGGAAGAAACATCGCAAATTATTTCAATTGGAAAATGGACGCTACAGCAAGCATGTTTACAACTGAAAGAATGGCATTCTGCAGGTTATACAAATCTAAAAATGGGGATAAATTTATCAGCTATAGAGTTTGAACAGAAAGATTTTGTTCAAACCATTATATCTACCATTGAAGAAATTGGAGTACCAGCTAATTTGATTGATTTGGAATTAACGGAGCGAATTGCCATGGTAGATGAAAAAGAAACTTTATCGAAGTTAAACGCATTAAAATCGTATGGTGTACATTTATCAATTGATGATTTTGGTACAGGATATTCTTCATTAGCCTATTTACCTTTGTATCCAATTGATACTTTGAAAATTCCAAGAGAATTTGTGAATAGGATTGGAACTTCGAATGATGGAGATGAAATTATACAAACTATTATTTCGCTAGCCCATACTTTGAATATGAAAGTAATAGCAGAAGGGGTAGAAACGAAGGAACAGTTAATAGTGTTACAACGTCATTCATGCTATTTAATTCAAGGCTATTATTACAGTAAACCTGTAAATGAAGATGAGTTTCTCAAGTTTTTAAGCAAGGAATAAGTGAGAACTATGTACATGTGAAGTAAAGGGAAAAGAAGTTCTACCTATATTAAGTAGAACTTCTTTTTGAGTTAACTAGCAGTTAGGTTTCCAAAATATTTTGCATTAAGATGTATCATTACTCAAGCTGTTATCTTGTTCTTTAGTGATTCCTTTTTCATGACTTGTCTTCTCGTCAAGAAATTTGAAGGAATCGTATTACAGTTGTAAGTCATACTATCTAAAGTTATTTTATTATTTATCGTTTATTACATTTGAAATGACTTTTAATGTGTATATAAGCAAGTGATAAGTAAATTAAATAAACAAAAGGCCCTGTAAAAATACAGGGCCGGATACAGGGTTAAGGGAACGCATAGTTTCTTAGTAACATATTAGCATAAAATTTTCATGTAGCTACATAAGAGTTTTGACAAATTTAAGAATAAAATAGAGTGTTTTTAAGAATAAATACAGTACTGAAAATCAGAATTGTGATTTAAATTAGTCTGGTTATAATGTTAAAAAACAGATGAGTATTTTAATCATAATAACTTTTAGGAATGTATATGTAAGAAATATTTTTTGATTAGATTAAAAGTGAACTCTGACAATTTATTATGTGTTATACCCAAATAACTTTAAGTTTTCTCCAGAGTCTGAAATTATCTTTTCGAACTGAAATCCTACTTTTTCTAAAAGCTTTCCTGAATTGATGTTATCAATAGTAGTAATTGCTACAATTCGTTTCAGCCCGAGCTTTTGTACACCGTATTCCATTACAGCAGAAGCTGATTCAAATCCATACCCCTTTG
Organism: Bacillus albus; assembly: GCF_001884185.1. GTDB lineage: Bacteria > Bacillota > Bacilli > Bacillales > Bacillaceae_G > Bacillus_A > Bacillus_A albus. The sequence goes on along the minus strand of NZ_MAOE01000047.1, from coordinate 23,376 downwards.
AACGGAATTTCTCTAAAAAGGCAAAACCGATATCGACATCTTCTAATGAATCTCTTTTGATAAGTCCGCACATACCAAGTGGAGTGAAATCTTCTTTTCGTTCAACTAAGTAAAGACCAAATCCCATTTTGTTATACATATCAACAGGGCCGTTTAAGATGTATTTTTTTGCATCTTCTAAGTTTTTAATCCTTTTATCACCAATAAACTGAATCCATGCAGGATCGTTTACTAATTCAAGAATAAATGGAGCGTCTTTTATATGAAACCAGCGAAGAACGAGTCGTTCAGTTTCAAGAACTATCAATCTATTGCACCACCTTTAATAGTTATAACAATTAGTATGGGTTGCGAAATATAAAAGTGCAACATATTTTAATTATGCTCTACTTGTTCACATAAAGTTCGTTTGTTTTGTATAAAGGGATATTTTATAATTAGGATTGATTGTAAAGAGTGAGATACTTATACAATGACTCCTAGGTAACTAGGAGTTTTTACTATATAACTATCATTATTACTAAATATGACACACTACACATTCTACTCAAGGAGGTACATAATGAAAAAATTATATAATGCATCGTTTACGTATTTGATTATCGGTTTATTATCAGGAATTTTTGCTAGGGAGTATGGAAAGTATAAGGGGATTGTAGGATCTACTTTGTTAAATCTTTTGCATACACATACACTTGTACTCGGCTTTTTCTTCTTTTTAATTGCTTTAGGATTAGCAAAAGTATTCGCGTTTCATGAAGCGAAAAGTTTTAATAAGTGGTTTGTTTTACATAACATTGCATTGACTTTAATGTTAGGTTCGCTAGCAGCGAGAGGGCTTCTTCAGCTAAATGGAGCGGATTTTAAAGGGTTAACTTATATTGTAGGGTTTTCCCATTCGTTAATGGCAGTTACTTTAATTTGGTTTATGTTGTTAATAAAGAAGTCATTTAAAATGTAGTTTTATAGAAAAGAACTTGCAATAGTTATTGCAAGTTCTTTTTGTTTATTCGACAGTAGGAATCGAATTTTATATATATGTAAAACTTGAATTATTTAATTTTTCGGATTATTATGTATAAAATAGTTAACATATTTTGTAATTCGAATTTATAGAAAGTAGGAGAGTGTACGATGGAAATAACGGTAGAGCGTTTAGTAAATGAATTAAAGGATGTACTTCCCGAAGATCGAGTAGTTGTAAATAAGACAGTAAGAGAGTTACATAGTAAAGATGAATCTTATCATACTAGTAGTTTACCTGATGTAGTAGTTTTCCCGAAGACGACTGAAGAGGTTAGTAAATTAATGAAAGTAGCGAGTGAGCATAAAAAACCTGTCGTTCCTTTTGGGGTAGGTTCTAGTTTAGAAGGCCACGTTATTCCATATGAAAAAGGAATTACAATGGACTTTTCGCTTATGAATAAAATACTTGAAATAAGAGAGAAAGATTTTCTTGTGAGAGTACAGCCGGGAGTGACTCGCTCTCAGCTTAATAAAGAATTGAAAAAGTATGGATTGTTTTTTAGTGTAGATCCAGGAGCAGATGCAACGTTAGGGGGAATGGCTGCTACAAATGCGAGCGGAACGACAGCGGTTAAGTATGGGGTAATGCGTGATCAAGTTCGTGATTTAGAAGTCGTTCTTGCTGATGGGGAAGTCATACATACTGGAAATTTAGCCGCGAAGTCGTCATCAGGTTACCATTTAAATGGTGTTTTCGTGGGATCAGAAGGTACGCTTGGATGCTTTACAGAGTTAACATTAAAAGTATACGGCATACCAGAACATGTTATGGCTGCTAGAGCATCGTTTCCAACTATAAATGATGCAGTAGAAGCTGTTATTAATATACTGCAAGCGGGTATTCCAATTGCGAGAATTGAACTTGTAGATGAATTATCTATGAAACAAGTGAATCATTATAATGAAACAAGTTATAGAGAAGAGCCTACATTGTTTTTAGAATTTCATGGCAATGAAGCAGGGCTAAAGCAAGATATTGAATTCACGAAGGAAATTGTTTTTGATCATAAATGTAAAGAAGTTGCTTTTGAGACAGAAACTGCGGCGAGAAATAAATTATGGGATGCACGGCATAATCTAGCATATTCATACGTTCATAGCTATCCTGGTAAGAAGCTTATGAGTACAGACGTATGTGTACCAATTTCAGAATTAGCTGGTGCAATCCAACATGCGAAAGAGACGTTAGATAAAGTAGGTCTTGTTAGTGGTATTCTTGGCCATGTAGGAGACGGGAATTTCCATGTACTCTTAATGGTTGATCCAAACAATAAAGAAGAAGTGGAAAAGGCGGACGAAATAAATGAAAGTATCGTTTTATATGCTCTTAAACGAGGTGGAACGTGTACGGGAGAACATGGCGTTGGAATCGGAAAACGGAAGTATCAAGAAGAAGAACATGGGGCGGCATTACTCGTAATGGAAAAAATAAAGAAAGCTCTTGACCCGCAAAATATTTTGAATCCGAATAAAGTTTTTCAGTTGAAGGATAGGGGATGATGGGGTGAAAGTACTAGAAGCGATAAGTAATATAGCTGGAAAGTATTTTGCATTTTGGGTTATTTGTATTGCAGCAATTGCATATTTCATTCCTGGACCATTTCTCGGGTTAACTAGTTACATCACAATTTTACTTGGAGTTGTAATGTTTGGGATGGGATTAACATTAAAGGCTGTTGATTTTAAGATCATTGCTACAAAACCATTGCCAGTTATTATCGGTGTATGTGCTCAGTTTATTATTATGCCACTTGTCGCATACGTACTAGCCTACGTTATGAATCTGCCAGCTGAATTAGCAGCAGGATTAGTGTTGCTCGGTTCAGTACCGGGTGGCACTGCATCAAATGTTATGGTTTATTTAGCAAAAGGGAACTTAGCGTTGTCTATTGCAATGACGTCATTATCAACGTTACTAGCACCGATTGCTACACCTCTTATTTTATTATTACTGGCGGGACAATGGATGCCAGTGAATGCTATGTCTATGTTTCTTTCTATCGTACAAGTTATTATCATACCTATTATTTTAGGATTAGTAGTGAAGAAGTTTTTCCCTACAACTGTTACGAAAGGAATGACTGTTATTCCTTTCATATCAGTTGTAGCAATTATCATTATTGTTTCTGCAGTTGTTTCAGCGAATGTAAGTAGCATTACTTCTTCAGGCCTGCTTATCTTTATTGCAGTTATGCTCCATAATGCATTTGGCTTTTTACTAGGATATATAACAGCGTTCGTACTTGGACTAGACGAAGGGACAAGAAGAGCTATTTCAATAGAAGTAGGAATGCAAAACTCAGGCTTAGGCGTTGCACTGGCAACAGCACATTTTGGACCAGCAGCTGCACTTCCAAGTGTATTAGCAGCAGTATGGCATAACATTGCAGGACCGATTTTAGCAACTATCTGGTCAAAAAATGCAAATACTTTCAATGGTGAAAATTTAACGGTAAATATAGAAAAATAGGGATGGTAAAGAATGCAAAAACGTATTGTACATTTTGAAGGACTAGTTGTTTTCTTAGCCACGAGTTATGCGTATTCAATATATGAATTTAGTTGGATTATATTTTGGGTATTCCTTTTAACGCCGGATTTATCTATGTTCGCGTATGGTGTAAATAATCATGTAGGTGCTAAAATTTATAATATATGTCACACATATATTATATCGATAATAATAGCTATCATAGGTGTCTATTTTAAGGTAGATACCGTTATAATGATTGGATTAATATGGACAGCGCATATTGGAATGGATCGAATGTTTGGATATGGATTGAAATATGAGACGGATTTTAAGGATACTCATATTCAGAGGTTATAATTGCTTTTGAGGAGAGGAATACATTGAAACAAAGAATTACTATCGAAGAATATAACATCAAATGGGAAAATGAATTTTATAAACTACAATCGCTCATTAACAATGTAATAAAGGAACTTGTTTTGTCCATTGAGCATGTTGGGAGCACATCTGTTAAAGGACTTGCAGCAAAACCAATATTAGATATTGATATCGTAATAGAAGATTACAAAGTTTTTCCTGAAGTAGTAACAAAGCTTGAAACAATGGGATACTATCATCAAGAGGAATGGAGCTTCAAAGGGAGAGAAGCGTTTGGAAGAAAGGATGTTTTCGTTCCATGGAGTGAAGAAAGTACAGTTTGGATGGAACATCATTTGTATGTGTGTGATAAAGAAAGTGAAGAGTTAAGAAGACATATAGCGTTTCGCGATTACCTTCGTGAACATGAAGACGTTGTTGTTGAATATGGTCTTTTAAAGGAAGGGTTAGCAAGAGAATCAAAAAATCGATGCAGTTATAGTGAAGGTAAGACGGCATTTATTACAAATATATTGGGTAAAATAAACTAAGGTCGCATTGAGTATATGCGACCTATTCTTTTTTAATTGAAAGCTGCCACTATAAAATAATGGAAAACTGTCCCTGTTGATTGATGCGATTATTAAATATAATAGGAAATAAAATAGAAAAGAGGGAGTTTATGTATATACCAAAATATTTTGCAATACAAGATGAAGAGATGAAATACGAAATAATGGAACAAAATAGCTTTGCGACATTATTTTCTCAACATAACGGGGAACCCTATGCAACGCATTTACCGTTGTTATTAAACAGGGAAACACTCACGTTACATGGTCACTTCGCACGTCCGAATGAACAGTGGAAAGATATTGGGACTCAGCAAGTACTAGCTATATTTCAAGGACCACATAGTTACATCTCTCCGTCATGGTATGAAACAAACAATGCAGTACCAACATGGAATTATGTTGCAGTACATGTATATGGAGAGTTGAAAATTGTTGAGGATGAACAAGAATTATTAAATTCACTTCAAGAGTTAGTACATAAATATGAAGATCCACAGAGTACATACTCGCTAAATGAGGTAGATTCGAATTATATGGCAGGATTAAGTAGGGGAATAGTTGGATTCAAAATAAAGATAAATAAAATAGAAGGGAAAGCAAAGTTAAGTCAAAATCATTCTGTGGAAAGAAGAAAATTAGTTGTGGAAAAACTTGAGAAAGTTGGTAGTGAGGGGAGTAGGGAGGTTGCGGAGTTGATGAGAGATGAGTTTTATAATAATTAATGTGAAGATGAACGAATGAAAGGATTTATTCTGCAAAGCGCTTATTAGCGTTCATAAAGTCAGTGAAGTTAAGGAGATTAAAGGATAACAGCAAAATATAAGTGGTGGTAAAAACTTACTTCTCTCCTTTTGGTATCATAACTTAAGTTCAAAGATAGAGTTCTCCATTTAATAAAAATCTTATTGGTATTTGTTCCTTAAAAAGTTTCTCAATACTATAAAGTCAGAAAAGAAAGTTAATTATGGTAATATGAGAATGAAAATAAGTAAACAAAGGGGGCTATGATATGAACGTCCAAATAAAAGGAAATGAAAGAATCATACACATGTTAAGCGATTTATATCATGAAATTCGTAAAAGAAATATAACAGAATCAAGAAATTTGAAAAATGAAATTGATAAGCAAATCCAAGGTATTGATAATGATCCAAACGTGCAGTTATATTACGCTCTATTAGAGTTTAGATATCAGTATCTAATAGATAGCTTAAGTATTAGTAAAGATAGTTTTAATAAAATAGAAGAACTAGGGAAAACATCTGATAATTTATTATCATATTATTATTGTTTTTTTAAAGCGATGCATTCCACTATAACTGGAAACTATATCTCGGCTAAAGAACTATATGAAGAAGCTGAAAAGAAATTGCTTCAACTTCCAGATGAATTGGAACACGCAGAATTCTATTTCAAACTGTCTACTTTTAGTTGTCATAAACAGCAATATGTCTTGGCATTAAAACAAGTTTCGATGGCTAAAGAAATCTATGCTAAACATCGTGATTTTGAATTAAATATAGGGTATTGTGACAATCTTTATGGATTAACGTGTATTCACCTAAAAGAGTATGAGTTAGCGGAAGAATACTTAATCTCGGCATTAGATGTATTTAAAAGACTAGGGGAAGAACATGCTAGTCTCTATAGCCGTCACAATTTAGCGTTTTTATACGGCAGTCAAAATTTATCTGAACTAGCTATTCGATATATTAGTGAAGTAAATGAAAAATCTCCAAATAATTATAAAGCTCTATTCATTGAGGCGAGAGAACATTTTAAATTGAAAAATAAAGAAACTGCAAATACACTTATTGAAAAAGCATTAACAATTTGTGGTGAGTTGAAAAATGAAGAATTCTATCACCGTCTAATGATCTTAAAGTCCATGAATGACAATTTAGCTGCGAATGAGTTTGAAAATATTGTTTTAAAAGGAATTGAATACTTCAATCGAGAAGAACTATATGAGAATATAGAAAAATATGAAGAATCATTAGCCTTAAAATACTATGAAGAAGGCAATACACTCAAAGCAAGTGAATATTTCTATTCAAGTTCTCAATCAAGAAAAAAAGCTTTAGAGAGGGAGGGACTAAAATGAAAAAAGTAACTATTAGTTTATTAGGAATCTTAACAGCTGTAACCTTTACGTTCGGTGGTTTTGTAGATTCAAAAGAGAGTGTAAAGTCTGTAGATGTTATTAAGTATTCTGAAGGACATACTGGCGGTTGAAAAACAAGCATATAATAAAAAATAAAAACAGTCTGCCACATCCTAATTTAGGATGTGGCAGACTGTTTTTATTTTGTGTAACTCATGGGACACGTATATTTAATCTAGGAGATTTATTGTTTCTTTAGCTTTAGCATGAAAGTTAGTTCCAGAAAAAGTAATAAGGTTATTCTGAAAGGTGCACCTAATTATAAGAATACACCTTTCTAAAAGTATTACATAATCAAGTCCCACAAAAAGTACGATAAGGACGATTCGTCGGTACAGGTGGAACGCAGTATTCTTCATGATCTGTTGTATAAGCATAAGGATTGGATAGCGCTTCAAGAAGTTTCTCCATTACGCTATAGTCGCCATTTGTGACAGCTGCTTCTAGTGCTTCTTCTACGCGGTGGTTTCTTGGAATGATGGATGGGTTATTATTTTTCATCATTTCGTAGGCGTTTTCTTTCGATTCTTCTTGTCTTTCTAATCGAGATTGCCACAGTTTGTACCATTCTTTAAATTCAGGACTTTCAAATAGAGCTGTATTTTCGATCGTATCAAGAGTTAGTGAACGGAATGTATTTGTGTAATCCGCTTTATGTTTCTCCATCATTTTTAAAAGTTGCTCAATAAGTGATTGATCTTGTACCTCGTTGCTAAATAGTCCTAATTTCTTTTTCATTCCAAGAAACCACTGGTTTTCATACTGTACGCTAAATTTTGAAATTTCGTCTTGAGCAATCTTTAATGCTTCTTCTTCATCTTCATGCAGAATTGGTATTAAAGATTCTGCTAGTCGCGCCAGGTCCCACGCGGCCATATATGGTTGATTTCCATATGCGTAGCGACCTTGTGTATCAATAGAGCTAAATACGGTTCCTTGGTCGTAATTGTCCATAAATGCACAAGGGCCATAATCAATCGTTTCTCCACTAATCGTTATATTGTCAGTGTTCATTACACCGTGGATAAATCCAACAAGTTGCCATTTAGCGATGAGACTTGCTTGTTTTTTTATGACTTCTTGTAGTAATGCAGTATATCGGTTTTCATGAGCTTCAATTTCTGGATAATGTCTTTTTATCGTATAGTCAGCTAGTGATTTAAGGTCATCGATAGAACCACGAGCTGCAGCATATTGAAATGTGCCGACGCGTATATGGCTACTTGCTACTCTAGTTAAAATTGCTCCAGGTAACTTTGTTTCACGATAGGTTGGTTCACCAGTTGTGACAACTGCTAAACTGCGAGTAGTCGGAATATCGAGTGCATACATTGCTTCACTAATAATATACTCACGTAGCATCGGACCGAGTGCAGCACGACCATCACCGCGGCGTGAATACGGCGTAGGGCCAGAACCTTTTAGTTGAATGTCAAAACGTTTACCTGAAGGAGTAATTTGTTCACCAATTAAAAGAGCGCGACCGTCGCCTAACATATTAAAATGTCCGAATTGATGACCAGCATATGCTTGTGCTAATGGGTGAGCTCCTTCTGGGAGTGCATTACCAGCAAAAACAGCAATTTCAACTTCTTTTTTCAATTCTTCAGGATTAAAGCCAAGAGATATTGCGAGTGAATGGTTTAGTTTAACTAGCTCCGGTGAACTTACGGGAGTAGGTGGAAGTTCTGTATAAAATGATTGCGGCAGAGTCGTATAACTATTATCTAAATTCCAACCAGCTTCATTATTTTTAGTCATTTTATCTCCTCCTTGTTTATTTTTTATTATGTATTTGTACGTATGTATTCTTTGTAAAATTAGCTAAAAGTATAATATGATATTTCCCCTTGCAATCTATTGTAAGGATTTCACTGCACTATGTCTATTTAACAGTAAATATAAAGACCCCATTTTAAGAAAATGGAGTCTTTATTATTATTTTATTTTTACGATTATTTTTCCTTTTGCTCTTCCAGCTTCTGAATATTCCATTGCTTTTTGAGCATCTTCAAAAGGGAAAACTCGATCGATTACCGGTTTGATTTCACCTGCTTCAATATAATTTGCGATAGTACGTAATTGATCTCCGCTTGGCTTCATAAATAAAAATGAATATTGCGCATGATGCTTCTTTTCAAGTGCAGTAAGTTTTCTACTTGCTAATGAAAATAAGAGTGTTTTGAAAAATCCGGAACCAAATTCTTTACCGAAACGAGCATTTGGCATTCCTGAAACGGAAACGATGTTGCCGCCGCTTTTTATAATATCGAATGATTTTTCAAGTGTTGTACCGCCGATTGTATCAAATACTGCATCATAATCTTTTAGTATTTCTTCAAATTTTTCTGTTTTGTAATTAATAATTTCATCTGCGCCAAGAGACTTTACTAAATCGGCACCAGCTTCACTAGCAGTCGTTGTAACGGTAGCACCCATTATTTTTGCTAACTGAATTGCAAAAGTACCAACACCACCAGAGCCAGCGTGAATTAAAATCTTTTGTCCGTTTTGTAAGTGCATAATGTCATGTAATGCTTGATATGATGTTAAGCCAACGAGTGGAATTGATGCCGCTTCCTCAAAACTTAAATTTTTTGGTTTTAAAGCTATATCATCCTCATGAATGGCTATATATTCCGCGAAAGTACCGATCTTATTTTTTCTTGGACGTGCATATATTTCATCGCCGACTTTAAAACGAGTTACTTTTGATCCAACCTTTACGATAACACCGGAAAAGTCATTGCCAAGGATTAGGGGCATTTCATATTTAAGTAACATCTTTACTTTTCCATCGCGTATTTTAAAGTCAATAGGATTAATACTAGCTGCATGAATTTCTGCAAGCACCTCATGCTCATTTATTTCAGGAGTAGGTACCTCTGCCATACGCATTGGAACTTTTCCGTATTTATCAATTATCATTGCTTTCATTTCTTATACCTCCACATTTCAATAAAAGTTGTGCAATAGCTTTTCGATATCTAATACAAGATTTTTTAATACACCTAATTTTGTACGTATATCAATATAATAAAAGTTTTTTGTACCTTCTTTTCGCATTAAAATAATACCCGCTTCTCGTAAAATTCTAAGGTGATGCGATACTGCTGGTCGAGAAAGGTGTGTTTGCTTCGTAATTTCTCCTACACGTAATCCGGTTTGACATTCCGTTTCCATGAGAACTAACAAAATAGCTTGACGTGTTTCATCGCCAATTGCCAATAATACTTTTTGTGAATCAATAAAATCTTTTTTTATAACATTTAATTGTTCTTGTTTATTCATTTCAATCACTTTACCTCCAAAAAATTAGTCGAAAGGTTTAAGATGATGAACCATTACATCGATACGGTAATGCTACATGATTGTTGAATGAGCTGCAATATTGGGAAAGAAAATCGAGACGAATGAAATTTTATGTGTTGATAATGATAGGGGATAAAAAAGGGTTACATACTAGAAGGGTTGAAGTTTTAAAAAAATAAGCAGTCGTACCCTGTATAACTTATAGGGTTACGACTGCTTATCATGTTTTTATTATTTTAGTGTTTACTAAAGTGAGTTGTTTCGTTTTACTCTTTCATACACGCATAATTCAAGCAGATTATAGATGTATGAAAAAGTAAAAGTAATTTGGGGCGTAATCTATCTATATGATAATTTAAAATGAAATATAAGTCTATATCTTTGTTATTTTTTTGATTATATTTATGTCACTGAGCTCAGAACAATGATGTGGAGGGTAAATATATGAAATTGAATTACGTACCAGTTTTAATTGTTGGAGGAGGATTATCAGGGTTAGCATCTGCGCTATTCCTTGCAAAACATAACGTTGATTATTCACTGGTTGAAAGGCACCCGTCTACTGCAATTCATCCAAAAGCAGGTGGAATCACTTTTCGTACGATGGAGTTATTTCGAGAATTGGGTTTAGAACAAAAAATTAGATCGGCGGGTAAAGCATTAGAAAATTGCCGAGGAAGAATAGCAGTTCATACAATAGCTGAGGCGAATAAGGAAGAATTAGCAAAAATGCGGGCGACTCAGTATGGAAACGATGAGAAGTTACTTCAAAAAATAGAAGAGGTTAGTCCATCAAAACAAACGGCTTGTTATCAAATTACTTTAGAAGAGATGATGTTACAAGAAGCGAGAACTTTAGGAGGAGAATTATCTTTTTATCATGAATTAGTTTCTTATGAACAAAATGAGCAAGGAGTAATTGCAACGATTCGGAATCGCGAAACGGAAGAAGAAAGTATTATTCATTGTGATTATGTAATTGCAGCGGATGGAGCGAAAAGTAAAATACGTAAGCAGCTAGGGATAAGTACTGAGGGACGAGGTACAATCGGTGGCTATTATATGAATGTTTATTTTGAAGCGGATTTAAGTGAGTTTATGCAAGGAGATGCATTTGGTTTTACTATGGTACTTCATCCGGAAGTTCTTGGTGCGCTTATTCCAGTTGATAACGAAAGAAGATGGATTTACCATGTATCCTACGATCCATTAAAAGGAGAGCGACCAGAGGATTTCACTATAGAACGTTGTAAACAAATCATTCAAACAGCAATTGGAAGCACAAATGTTGAGCCGGAAATAGTAAGTGTTTTACCGTGGGAAGCGGCTGAAAGTACTGCTACAAAATTTCAAGATAATCGCATTTTTTTAGTTGGCGATTCTGCACATATTATGCCGCCAACTGGAGGGTTTGGTTCAAATACAGGGATACAAGATGCGCACAATCTAGCTTGGAAATTAGCGGCTGTTATAAAAGGGAAGGCAAATCCAAAATTGTTAGAAACATATCATGAAGAGAGGTATCCTGTTGCAGAATTAACGACGGAGTATGCGAGTAGTTTGTTGTTCCGTGCTGCGAATAGGGAGGAAGGCAGTTTGAATAATATGAATGGTTTAGCTGTAACTGTCGGGTTTCAGTATTGTTCAGAAGCAATACTAGATGAATCAGCCACTCCACATAGAATGGATATCGTAGATTTGAATGGAAGACCTGGAACACGAGCACCGCACTTTTGGGGGGGGTATAAAGGGAAAGAAGTTTCTATATTAGACTTACTTGGTAACAATTTTGTATTACTTACTGGAGTAGACAATAGTTCTTGGGCTGAAGCTGTATTTGATGTTTCATCTAAATTAGGAATAAATATTAAAGTGTATCGAGTTGGGTTAAGCGGAGATTTTATTGCTCAAGAAAATGTTTTTCGTCAATTATATGGGATAGAGAATGAAGGAATTGTATTAATTAGACCAGACGGCTTTATTGGATGGCGTTCGGAAAAAGCAGTGGTAAATCCAGATGTAATACTGGAGAAGGTAATGAGTAATTTATTATGTAGTTTTTAAGTAGCTATGGAAGTATTGTCTTATATGCTTCACTTTACTGAAAAAATAATATTCACAAATATTAATAGGTTTGGTATGATTAATTTCGACAAGTTAATCGAGGCCGGAGATATTTGAGATAAGCCATACATTTATTTAGGGATACAGAAGTGTCCTCTAAATAAATTATGGCTTTTTTTATTGATGAACTGTAATTAATAGGGAGTTATATGTGAATAGGAGGGATATAGAAAATAAATAGTATAGTAATCATATAGGGGAATTGTATTTGTAAGATTGGAATTTTCATATAAGCTTATAAAAATAATGAAAGTATATCTTCTATTTCGTGTAAATCTCATTAACTTGTTGAAATTTGCAACGTAGGAAGGGTTAGAAGGATGAGAAAAATTATTAGCGTGTTAGTTATTTTCTTTATGACGGGAAGTATCTTTGCTGGGGGAGCTGTTCATGCGAAAGCAGAAGGGAAGCATGAATGGAATACGAATAAGTTTTTAAACATTGCACATCGCGGAGCAAGTGGACATGCACCTGAGCATACTTTTGCTTCTTATGATTTAGTGAAAAAAATGAAAGCGGATTATTTGGAGTTAGATATTCAATTAACTAAGGATGGCCAATTAATTGCAATGCATGATACAGCAGTTGACCGCACTACAAATGGAACAGGTGAAGTACGAGATAAAACGTTAAGTGAAATAAAGAGCTTAGATGCAGGATCTTGGTTTAATAAAGCTTATCCAGAAAAGGCTAAGCAAGAGTATGTTGGTCAAAAAGTTCCGACTCTTGAAGAAATCTTCCAAAAGTACGGAAGAAGCATGAAGTATTACATTGAAACAAAATCACCAGATGTGTATCCAGGAATGGAAGAGAAATTGTTAGCGTTGTTAAATAAATATAATTTAGTAGGTCAAAACATGGCTTCTAGCCGTGTTATGATTCAATCATTTAGTAAAGATAGTTTAACAAAGATTCATAGTATGAATAAAAATATTCCGTTAGTTCAACTGCTTTGGTATTATCCAAATGAAAACAATGAGATTGTTGAATGGTCTGGCATTACACATGAACCGAAAAGTGTAACAAATGAAGATTTTCAAGAAATTAAAAAGTATGCAGTTGGTATTGGACCGAACTTACGTAATGATAACGGAGAACTAATTATTGATGAGTCATATATGAAAATGGCTAGAAATAATGGGCTGCTAATTCATCCTTATACAATTAATGAGAAACCAGATATGAGATTGTTAATTAAATGGGGTGCTACAGGAATGTTTACAAATTATCCTGATCGATTACATAGTGTACTAAAAGAAAAGTAAGTGAGATAGGAGAAAAGGTATACCGACGTTTTGGTATACCTTTTTCTATTATGCTAGATTATAGTAGTAGGATACATATTCTTCTAAGCCGTGAACTTCTTTTTCAGGTGGCTCAATGCCGCCTTTTCTACCGTAGCAAATATTTCTCAAGTATTCTCCGAAAATCATAGAGCGACTCTTTTCATTTGAAAGTATCCCTTTTAAGATAACTCCCCAATAAACCAAATCTCTTTTTTTTCGATTGCCTCTTCATCATAAATGACTTCTTGAAAGTGCAACATTTGGGCAATAGGACAAATTGAAATTCCCCAGGTTTTCCAAAAATCAGATTCGTTTGCAAGAGGAATCCACTTTTGAAATTCACTATTTCTATTAAAGAAATTATGAAAGTACTTCTCATTTTTAAATATAATGATTTGCGAATCCCACAACCTTTCTATAGAAATCAAAACAACAACTCTATATGTATGTGTATCGCTCGGTTTTATTTTTATTAAATGGTTTGCTTGATTTAATAGAGTTTGTATACACAATCGTTTTACTTTTCTAGGTGTTTTATACGAATCGATAAAAGCTTGGGAAACTGGTAATGGCATATACCAATATTCATCGTCATAGAAAGCAGAAGGGAACGTTTTTGTATGTTCTTCAATTCGCTGTATCATAGTGTTTGTTTTACGCTTCATCCCACGTATTTTCTTTTCACGCATTGTTAAATCATCTCCATAAATTTTTGTAATGCAGCTGAGTGATATATGTCTTTTCTAGTAATAAAAGTAGTAGGAACTTTTTTGAATCTATTAGGTAAAGGATTAAATGAAAAGTTATGTGCATGACCATTTAATATAGATTTCATCATAATTGCTACTCCCATATTTGATTTTACACAGGCGAGTATTGCTTCAATTGTTCCGAATTCTAAAACTCGTTTAGGCGAGATGTCTTCTTCTTGAAGCCAGTCTTCTAATAAACTTCTATAATAGCAACCGTGACTAAAAGCGAGTAAATTCATATCTTCTATGTCTGAAAGGGAGGATAAAGGTTTTTTACTAATGAGAACTAATTCTTCTTCACGAAATACATTTGTATGAAATTCAGTATGCTGAGTAGATCCTGCTATAAACGCTCCGTCTAGTTTTCGTTCTAACACAAGCCTAATTAGTTGTTCGGTCGTATTTGTTTCTAAAATCAATTCGACTTCTCGGTATTTCTCATAATAGGCCGTTAATATAGATGGCAGCCTTACCGCGGTTGTAGATTCTGTACACCCGATTTTCAAAGTGCCTTTAGGATCAGTTCCATTACTTTGAACCGCTTTTATAGATTGATCCATTAAGTGAATAATTTGTTTAGCGTATGCTAATAAAATCTCACCGTTAGAAGTTAAAGTTACCCCTTTTCCATTACGGTAAAATAAAGGCACACCTAATTCATTTTCTAGTTGTTTCATACGCATTGTTACACCAGATTGTACATAGTTCAAATTTTTCGCTGCGTGAGAAATATTACTTTCCTTTGCAACTTCGTAAAATACAGTTAAATCTTTTATGTCCATGCATCTTCCCTCCGAAAAGGTATCAATTTTTTTGATGGATTATATGATGAATCTTTATTTTATATGATATCAGAACTTTCATACAATGGAAGGGGATGGAGGGATTACAGTGTTAATCGAAGAAAGGATGAATCGTGCTAATAAGTGGGTTATGTTAATTGTTGCGACGATTGCTCAAACAACAGCGACACTTATAACATATGGTGTCGGAGCTTTCTCTTTATTTTGGAAAGAAGAATATGCGCTTACGAATATGGAGAGTGGATTGTTAGTAAGTGTTGTAAATGTTGGGCCGTTATTTTGTATGCTTTTTGTTGGGCGGTTACTGGATCAATATAATGAAAAGTTGTTGATTTCTATCAGTTCATTTTTGTTAGGAGGTTCGTTTTTATTAACTAATATAGTAAATGGATTTAATGGTCTGTTATTTGTACTTTTATTAGTTGGAATGTTCTATAGTGTTTCTCAGCCAGGAGGAAGTAAAGTAATTTTAAAATGGTTCCCAAAAGAAAATCGCGGATTAGCGATGGGAATAAGGCAAGCTGGTATACCGATTGGTGGTGCGTTAGCGGGAGTGCTAATCCCGTTTTTTACAATACAATATAATGTGACTTACGCGATAAATAGTATGGCATGCATTTGTATAATTGGAGGATTATTATTTTTTATGTTTTATAAAGAGCCATATGTTCAAGAGGATGCTAGGAAAGAACATATTAAAATTTCTTTTTGGACACAGCTAAAAGTAGTGATACGAAAAAAAGAGTTGTATCCAATATATATAACAGGTATTTGCATGATTTCATTACAAATGGTGTTAGTTGGACACTTCATGAAATTTTTAGTAAGAGAACAATCTATTACATCTATTGTAGCTGGAACAGTATTTTCAGTGATGTTCTTTTCTGGAATGATTGGCCGTGTTGTATTAGCAGCTAGTAGTGATGTGTTTTATAAGGGGAATCGGAGCACGCCATTATTTATAGCTGTCTGTGCTTCTATCGGTTTGATTTTATTGTTAGTCATGAGCATACATACAGTAACGAGTGGAGTATTGTATGGTGTAAGTGCATTGTTAGGGTTCTTTTCAATTGGATGGTTTAGTCTTTTTATAGCCGAAGTTGCTGAATTGGCGAGTGAAGATTCTGTTGGGATAACAGTTAGTTTGGCACTTACATTCAATCAAATTGCTATTATTGTTGCACCTGCTTTATTTGGTTATATTGTAGATGAGAAAGGCTATACGTATGCGTGGTTATGTATAGTGGTATTATTAAGCGTTTCGGCAGTGAGTTTATATCGTAAAAACAAAAAATAAAAGAAAGTTAGCAATGTAAATTTTTTATGAAAAAAGTCTAAAGAAATGCCGAATGAGCGACATTTCTTTTTTTATATGTTGTATAATCAAAATATAAATGAGATTCGTTTTCAATAACGTTCATTGCCTCTTTTGAAATTGCCTGTCACTTTAGCCATAATGAGTTGTTTTTCTGTATCGTTATGTGCATGATTTATTTTGTTTATAAATTTTTCAGCATCATTTCCTTTTAATATCATAATTTGTTTTCCGTAATATTCAATTAAAACTATGTTATTTTTTGTTACTCTGTAATGGAACATCATATGATCTAAACGATTGCGTTTATCAGTATTTTCATGTTTATAACTCCTTTTTGATAATGTGTAACAAATGTTACATAAGCTGTTGAAATTATAGTAGAGTGTATCCGATTGTAAGGTGGAAATTTTGCAAGAAAGAAATACAATAGAGAGTAGCCAAAAACTCAATGTGAGAAAAAGGAATCTAGTTTAATTAGGTGAATAATAGATAGGTAATATTATAAGTATTTGAAAATTAACAGATATAGAATAGAATGGATGCGCGTTAAGTGAAACTAGATAAAAGAGGGTTCCTAATATGCTAAAGAAATGGTTAATTGTTTTCTTTATTTTTGCTATTTTTTGTGGGAGTGTCGTTGCACTAATACATGCAAATAAAGGTAAGAAATATGATATAAAGGCATTTTCTAATGTAAATAGTAAGCAAAAGGACGGTATGCAAGAAGTTGATGCAAATGAGAAAAAGCGCTATGAAGTTGCAGCCGGAAAACTAGATCAATATTTAAAAGATAAAGGATTTAATGGGAGCGTTCTTGTAGCTAGTAAAGACCATGTGATTTTAAGAAAAGGTTATGGGTATGCGAATGTGAAAGATAAAGTAGTAACAACGCCAAGAACGAAATATCGCATTGGTTCTATTACGAAAACAGTCGTTGCAATATCTATTATGCAGCTACAGGAAAAAGGGAAATTGAACATTGAAGACAATGTAAATAAGTATATTCCATCGTTTCCGGCAGATAAAAACATTACGTTACGAAATTTGTTAACACACACGTCCGGGTTACCAGATCAAGGACAAGGTAGGGTGAATGCGGCGTCACGATTAAAGTTAGTAACGTGGATTGGAGCGCAAAAATTGCAATTTCCTGCAGGGACAGGATGGAAATATACAGACTATAATTATATGGTACTTGCGTATATTGTAGAAAAGATAGCAAATAAACCGCTCGCTGAATATGTGAAAGAAAATATTTTTACTCCTGTTGAAATGCATGAATCTGGAATGGGTGCAACTCTCCCTGAAGATATTTTTTTAGCAGAAGGTTATACGAGAAAAGATAATGAGTTAATAGCTACACCTCGCTTAAAAATGAACTGGTTGTATGGGTGTGGTGAAATGTATACGACTGTTGAAGATATGAAAAGGTTAGATGAGGCTATTATGGATGGGAAATTGCTCTCTAAACAAAGCGTATTAGATATGTTTACTGCATCACCTGCAAGAAAATATGGATTTAGTTTCTATACGTATCCAGATTATTATCATAACCACGGCGTATTATCAGGTTGGAATACTTTTAATAACTTTAACTGGGATAAAAAAACGTTTGTTA
The DNA here is from genome assembly GCF_001884185.1 of Bacillus albus. GTDB lineage: Bacteria > Bacillota > Bacilli > Bacillales > Bacillaceae_G > Bacillus_A > Bacillus_A albus. Next base: position 5,568 of record NZ_MAOE01000047.1, on the reverse strand, counting down.
TATTATTCTCTAACGTTCAAAATGGTATGAATGATGCATTTAATCAAGAGTTTAGGAAAATGGCGAATGATTTAATAGAAGGAAAAGAATAATTTTAAAATCGGTATTGATATGTAATGATCAATACCGATTTTTTTATTTCGTAAAGTTCAGCGTGCTAAATAAGTAGGTAAGGAAGGTAGTTGAATAAATACATATAGGTAGTTAAATGATAGGAATGTAAAGAATGATTGGGAATTTTTACATTGAAGAAAAAGCTTGAGCTTCACACTATGTGAAACTTTACAGTATTGGAGATAGGAACAGGAGGTTGAAAAAATGAAAAAAGTAGTAAAATTTTGTTTAATAAGTGTATTATCCACAACGATTATTAGTGGTTGTTCTTTTGAAGGTGGTAAAGAAAATGTAAAAGGGAAAGAGAGTGAAAAAGTAGAGGTACAGAAAAAGGTTGGAAAATATACGATGCCAGATGAAAAAGATAAGCATGAAGGTACATGGTTGCAATGGCCTCATGAATACACATATGGTGAAGAGTATAGGCAGGAAGTAGAGCCGATTTGGGTTAAGATGGCAAGTGCTTTAACCAAGGGGGAAAATGTCCACATTGTCGCATACGATGAGGGGGAGAAAGAGCGTATCAATAATCTTTTAATAGATAAAGGACTGAATATGGATAAAATTGATTTCATTATTGCTCCTATTGATGACGTATGGGCGAGAGATAGTGGACCAATTTTTGTTTATGACAATAATAAAAATCTCAAAATATTAGATCCAGCATTTAATGGTTGGGGAAAGAAAACTCCTTATAAAAATGATGCTCGTGTACGTGAAAATGTTAGTGAACAAGTAGGGATTGAAAGAATTGATTGGGGGAAATTTGTTCTTGAAGGTGGAGCAATTGAATTAGACAGTAATGGGACTGCTTTATTAACTCGAAGTGCGGTAACGAATAAAAATAGAAATCCTGATTTATCGGAAAAGGAAATTGAAAAATATATAAGTGACCTTGGGGTGTTAAACTTTATTTGGTTAGACGGAGTGCCTAATTTAGATATTACGGACTTTCATATTGATGGATTTGCTAAATTCCATAATAAATCTACCATTGTAACGATGAAAGAAGATGACCTAGCCGAATGGGGTTTATCTAATAAAGATATGGATACATTGTTAGATGCAAAAAATGCTTCAGGAAAGGAATATAAGTATGAATACTTACCGCTTAGTAAAGAAAAAGTGGTATTAGAAAATGGAAAAACTCTTGATTATAAGGGGTCATATATCAATTATTATATTGGGAATACAGTGGTATTGGTGCCTAATTATAATGATCCAAATGATAAAATTGCAAATGATACGATTCAGAAATTATACCCAGATCGTAAAGTAGTTGGTATTGATGTGAGAGAACTTTATAAAAATGGCGGTATGATTCATTGTGTGACACAACAACAACCAATTGCATTGAAATAATGGATTGGAATTTCGTTGTGCTGCTATATAGACAAAATAGGTGAAATATGATCTTTGCCTATTTTGTCATTCCTTATTATTTGTAACAATAAAAAATATAAATGCAATGATAAATGAATTATAGTTTGTATTCATTTTTCGTTTTATATGGAAAAGGAGAAAAATATTTGTGTTAAAGAATTTTAAAATAGTATTTTCGTTTTTCCCTATCGTTCTACAGTACATTTTAAATGTAGCTTTGATTTGTTTAGGGGTTGTATTAAGTGTGTTTCTAATGAAAGAAGTCATTCAATTTATACATGAGCTGAAAATAGATGGTGAAGAATCTAGTTATCATTTGATTGATAGTATCGTCGTATTCTTTTTATATTTTGAATTTATCGTAATGATTATAAAGTATTTTCAAATGAATTTTCATTTCCCATTACGATATTTTATTTATATAGGTATAACAGCTATTGTTCGTCTTATTATTATTGATCACGATAGTCCGATAGATTCGTTGTTATACGCCTGCGCGATTCTTGTACTAATTAGTGCTTTATTCATTGCAAATTCTAGAGTAATGCGTCGTGATTTAGAAGAGTGAATGTTTGTTTTCTGAATGTAAAAAGAGCTGTATCTTTTGATGAAAAAAGGAGTAACGGTATTGAAAGAAATAATTTTAACGAGTTTCGTCATGATAGGGTTTATGATTCTACTATTTAATTGTATACTCGCGTGATTTTAAAGAATAAAAAGTTAATTAAGGAAGAGGTTTTTGTAAATATGGTGCATTATAATAATCAAAATAGTTTACATCAAATATTTACATTAAAGGGAACGGTAATAAGAGATATTTTTCCGCAAATTTTATTATATATATGTGTTTCAACGGTAATAACTGTAATTCATTATTATTATGCAACAATAAGAATGAATCAAACACCTTGGGTAATTGTTGGAGGCTCCTTAGGTTTACTATTAGTTTTTCGTACTAACACTGCCTATGATAGATATTGGGAAGGTAGAAAGTTGTTTGGCACAATTGGTGCTTGTAGTAGAAATTTAGCAGTTAGTTTTTTATGTTATTGGGATTCCGAGGGGAAAAAGACGGATCAGGAACAACTAAAATTTTTACATTTATTAATTGCTTTTCCGAAGATAGCGAAAGGACATTTGAGAGACGAAAAAGATTTATCTGAAATAAAAGAATTATTAAATGTTTGTTCTGAGAAGGAGAAGGAAATGTTGGAGCAGTCTATGCATTTACCGATTAGTATAGTTCTTATGTTAAAAACTATACTATCAAAAGGTTTGAAAACGGGTCAAATTCATCCGAATGCAATAATTAATATGGAAACTGATTTGAATAATTTGCTTACGGCTGTGGGGGGATGTGATCGTATTAAAACGACACCTATTCCTTTTGCTTATTTTGCGCATATAAAAATTTTATTGCTCATATTGTGCGGGACTTTACCGATTGGTCTTGTTGATAGTCTTGGCTGGGTTACAGTACTTGCAACTATGTTTATAAGTTTTGCGTTTATAGGGATAGAAGCGATAGGAGTTGAAATTGAAGATCCATTTGGTCAGGATCCGAATGACCTTCCGTTAGAAGGGATTTGTATAGGCGTAGAAACGAATTTATTGAATTTATATAATCAAAATGGTCTGTTAGAAGTCATGGATATGAATCAGGTTGAAAAATCATGTAATCATTAATTGTGTACGACGATTAATTTTAGAATGCAGTCATAAAAAAATTATTTAAAATCTTGTCAAGAGTCAATTTACAGCATAATGACGGCTTTATATTTTTTATATAAATATATAATATTTCCCCGTGCTAAAATCCATTCAAGAAATGTGCACGTTTTAAAAATTGTAATGAAAAGTGAAAAGTATTGAGGAAGAGCCGGCTACTTAATTATTATAAAAAAGTGAGGGAAAGAAAATGGAACACAAACAAAAGGGAATTATTTTTACTGCGATACCAGATGAATCAAATGAATATTATGAACCGTTTTATGAAGAACTTATTTATTTTAATGAAAATTTAAATGGAAAAAAGGGAGCTACAGATCAATTTATTTCTTTATCTGTTGAAGAACAAGACTTTCATACAAGCTTTTTTGAGTATGATGATATTTGGCTAAGAGATGTAGCTCCAGTTGTAACGAATCATCTTGTTAAATTTAAATATCGACCAAATTATTTGCCAGATGATCAAGGGCGATATTTAGACCAACAGTTTAATAAATGGTTGAAAAAGAATGACTTTGAATATGTGAAATCCCCATTAATATTAGATGGTGGTAATCTGATTTGGAATAAAAAAGATACTGTTATCTTAACAGAACGCATATTTGATGATAATGATGAGTGGACAGAAGAGGAAATTATTGAGCAATTAGAGTGGGATTTAGATGTGAGCCGAGTTATTATTATCCCTGCCGAAGAAGGAGATGTACTTGCGCACGCAGACGGAATGGTTAAATTTATTGATGAACATACAATGTTTATTAATGATTTTTTAGGGGATCATGAATTTAGATATCATGTTCAAGAGATTATTCAAGAGCAAATGCCGGAAGCTGAATTTATAGTTGTTCCTTCGTCATATACAGAGAAAGGGCAATATGATCAAGAAATAGCATCGGCAAAAGGTTTATATATAAATATGTTAGAAACATGTGATGCTCTTTACGTCCCTAAGTTTGGACTAGCTAAAGATAGAGAAGTTTTACGATATATTCAACAACATACAGAGAAACAAGTTATTCAAATTCATGTAGGAGAAATTTCGACTATGGGAGGCGCAATGAACTGTTTAACATGGTATTGTCCGAGTCATTTGTTACCTTCAAAAATGAAGAAATTGAACAATCAGAATGAAGGTTCTTCAATTAGAAAGTTTTTAGATTGGTTTTAATAATAAAGTTTACAAAAGAAAATGTATTTAAGGGGTATATAAATGTATACAATTACTGAATTTTCACAGATTTGTAAAATGAGTACGCGGATGCTAAGGCATTATGATAAAGAGGAAATATTGAAACCGGCATATGTAAATCCGGTAAATGGATATAGATTTTACGAGCAAGGGCAGCTAGAAATAGCACTGAAAATTAAAAAGCTGAGGGAGTACAAGTTTCCTTTGCCGAAAATTAAAGTAATTCTGCAATCATCAGATCAAGAATCATTTATTCACCATATGCAAGCGCAAATTATAGAGTTGTCTCATGAAGTGAAGCAAAATTTACAGGTTATTTCAGAAATGAATGAAATGGTAAATGTGAACAATGGTCTGAATATTGCTCGCCATAGAAATTACGATATATTTATTGGAATGAGAAATGAAATAACAGTAATTGCTCAAAGACTGCAAATAAATATAGATGATATGGATGATTATTTTTATGACTTATATGAAAAAGTACAAAAGCATAACTTACAAATAGTTGGTTCGCCCTCTACGGTCTTTTATGATGAAGAGTATATTCCAAATGAAAGTGATGTTGAATTAAGGATTCCGGTCATGCATGGGAACAATAAAGATGTAGTACAAGAATATGGAATAAAAAAATTAAATCCACATCAAATCGTTACTACTATGCATTATGGAAGTTATGACTATATAGGTTACGCTTATATTGCGCTAGAAAAATGGATTGAAAGAAATGGTTATGTAATAGATGATTCACCATATGAAGTCTACATAAAGGGTAACTAACTGTTACGATTTATTTAACCAATTATAACGAAAGTTAATTAAATATATCAGTAAGCCCTGCTAGTCAAGTGATTGGCTAGTAGTGAGGGTTAACTGCGGGCAATCCCTAAAGCTGATTGAACTACAACGTGGCTAGAAATAGCGAGCGTGAATGTTGCGAAAGCAGAAAAAATCAATCAGATCGTGCAAGGTTAAATCCTAAACACTAGAACAATGGGTCTTCCGCCTCGAATCATCTAAGTCAAAATGGATAAGATGAACGTTCAACGACTATCTCGTATAACTGACGAGAGTACACCACAAGCCTATGGTGGTGGAAAAATCCTCTATCTCTAAGTAGATAAACATATAGTCTGCGCTCATGTGAAAACATG
>NZ_MAOE01000046.1 GCF_001884185.1 Bacillus albus | reverse complement strand
AGTCTTATAATTGTGCGACACGTTCTTAACTGAAAAGGTTAAGCACTGATACGAAATCAGGAGAACTACTATTTCGAGAAGTCAAATGAAAGGGTAACGCCTGGAAGGGCTTCCTCTGATACTCCGACATGCATGATGCAGTGGATAAGAACTGTAAGTGTGTGAAGCTCGGTAAAGTCGGCTGAGAGCTACCGTAAAGAACGTTAGTACTACGAAAGTTGTCCAGAGGTGGATGATGTAGCCTATAGGTCGGGAGTCTATAAAGCATTCATGGGTAGAATGGATTCATAAAAACCATTGGTAGGCAGAATCTGACGAATCTCCGAATGTACGGGTCTAGAACGCATAACACATAGAAATGTGTGTGCCACGGGCGTGGCGTTGATGTGGGTAAGTAAGAATAGTTGTTATGAAAATCCATATGTCGTTATAGGCGACATCTAGTCAACAGGCTTAAAGGAGAGCCCTAAAAGTGTCATGAACAGATAGAAGTAGTGGAACGTGGAAAGCCACCAACATGGAGAACTTATCTTTGGTGAAATGTTTAAGGGGAAAATGTTCGTGAGATTAGCGTAGATATAACCTTTATTTATGGTGGTAAGAGTGATGGCACAGTACCTATGAAATGATGGAAACATCATGGAGGGATAGCCATTAGTCTGATAGAAGATTGACCAACCATTTTATAAAAGTAAATCAGTCGAATTATAAGGTTCTTGTGAGACTAAAAAAGGTTAACTCTGAAAGGAGCACCGACTTATAAAGAAAACTGTGAAGCTTAGACATGCTGAATACTATGATATGCAGTCCATTCTGGACGGCTTATATCAGCAAAGTCAAAATGGAGACAACTTTTATAAACTAATAGAGCTTATGATGATGGATGAAAATATCAAATTGGCATATCGAAACATTAAAAGGAATATGGGGAGTGTAACAGCTGGAGTCGATGGGATGACCATCAACGACATAAAATCGCTTTTAATAGATGAAGTGATAGAACAGGTCAAGTCAATGTTCTCTTGGTACCAACCACAAGCGGTTAGGCGAGTTTTTATACCGAAACCTAATGGTAAAAAGAGACCCCTTGGGATACCGACAATATGGGATAGGCTGTTTCAACAGTGTATCTTACAAATACTTGAGCCTATATGTGAAGCAAAGTTTCATGCCCATAGTTATGGGTTCCGTCCAAATCGAAGTACACATCATGCATTAGCCAGAATGAAATCTTTGGTTAACAGTCAAGGAAGAGGTTTTCATTACTGTGTGGACATAGATATCAAAGGATTCTTTGACAATGTAAATCATGGAAAGCTCATAAAACAGTTGTGGAACATGGGTATAAGAGATAAAAAATTACTTTCTATTATTTCAAGTTTGTTAAAAGCAGAAATCATTAATGAAGGTTTTCCGGATAAGGGAACTCCGCAAGGAGGCATTTTAAGTCCTCTTCTTTCTAACGTGGTTCTAAACGAGTTAGATTGGTGGATCAGTGATCAATGGGAGACCATAGAGACTGAGCATCCATATGTGGTGAGAAAAGATAAGTACAGAGCACTAAAGAAAACCAATTTAAAGGAATGCTTTTTCATTCGATATGCAGATGATTTCAAAATATTATGTCGTAACTATCCAACAGCTCTTAAGATGTTTGAAGCGACAAAAGATTTTCTCAAAACGCGGCTACAGCTTGAAATTAGCACTGAGAAATCCCAAATTGTTAACTTACAAAAGAAATCTAGTGATTTCTTGGGATTCACTATTAAGGCACGGAGAAAGAGAAATCGGCATGTTGCTCATAGCAGAATGTGTCAAAAATCTAGAGAAAATGCTTACCGAAAATTGAAGGAAGCTGTCAAGAAAATAAGTAAAAAGCAGACGCCAGAGGCAGTATGGCATTACAACACAGTTGTAATGGGCATACAAAATTATTATGCGGCTGCAACCCATATTAATAAAGATTTAGACCAAATGAGTTGCCATCTCATAAGAACACTCTATAACCGACTGAGGCGAGATTGGAAAAGAGCCACTAAGCACGATATGTCACCTACTTTGAGAAAGAGGTATCGGAACTATAACCCGAAACTCTATAAAATTCAAGATATTGTACTAATTCCGATTCACGCACAAAAGCATAAATCGGCAAGGAATTTTACCCAGTCTATTTCAAGTTATACCGAAGAAGGTAGGGCGAAAATTCACGATACCTTGAAAGCTATAGATAAAGAAATACTTAGACATGTGCAACGATTTTATATGAATCATCGGACCGTAGAATATAACGACAATCGTATATCAAAATTTGTAGCACAGTATGGAAGATGTGCGATTACTAAACAAGAATTAGGTCTAATTGGTTGGCATTGCCACCATAAAATTCCGTTGGAATTTGGCGGGAAAGACGACTATAAGAACCTGGTAATTGTGCTAGAAGATATACATGTCGCAATTCATCATGATGATTCAGAGAAGGCAAAATCAATCTTAGCCAAATATGAAATAGAAGAAGAAAAGAAGAAAAGGTTCGATAAGCTAAGAATACTTGCGAATCGAGCACCTATCTTCTCTTTAACATAAAAGTTAGGTCAATTGAATCAGATGGAACGCCGTATGAGGGGAAACTCTCACGTACGGTGTGAAGTGGGGGAAAAGGTGGAGATAACTTCAAATCCTTACCTATCACTATT
>NZ_MAOE01000045.1 GCF_001884185.1 Bacillus albus | reverse complement strand
TCTGGACGATGCATTTTCTTTACTAAATCATAATACGTGCTTCGTGGAATAGTAGCTAGCTCCACAAGTGCCTTCATCGAATATTTATGCCTTAATTCATAGGCTACTTGCGCTTTGTCTCGTTTCGTGATTTTTCCTTGTTTTGAACTAAGGCATTCAACTTTTTTAAGTACTCATTTTCCATTTCAAGCTGTTTAATACGTGCTTCAAGTGCCTCGACTGACCCGTCAGCTAAAGCTTGTTTTAATTGTTTATTTGAATCTTTTTTCATGGATGGACGCCCCTTTTTCTTAGATTGAAGGGCATCAATTCCTTGTGTTTCGAGCTGTTTTTTCCAAACAGAAAT
>NZ_MAOE01000044.1 GCF_001884185.1 Bacillus albus | reverse complement strand
TCTAGTTTAAATTGTTGTGTGTAATTTGTACATCGTTTTAGAAAAGCTTCCAGACCATTCTGTCTATATTGGTTTACCCAATTCAAAATGATTGTGTCACTTATACCGAGCGATCTACCCATTTCTCGATAACTTTCATTCCCGTTCAAATAACGTAGAACGATTTTTATTTTTTCATCAGCTGTAAATTTAGCCATAGAAAAACTGCACCTCCAATTGTTAGACTGTGTCTAACAATTGGGGTGCAGTTCAATTAACTCCTTACTCTTTTTTTGCTTTTATATTGTGAATAATTGATTGTCTTTCGTGTTTAATTTCCGTTCTTTTTTTATTCTTATGGTTCTTAGTACAATCCCAATTCCAAGAAATACAATAGTAGCAATGACTCCGCTAATAGGGTTTAACCAAAAATCACTGCCTTTGGTAAGTGTAATAATCCCTGTTATTGTAACTAAAACGGTAGGAACAGCATCTTCAATTGCATGCATAATAACGCATGGCCATACTGACTTTGTAAGTCTATATATTTCAACATACATAATAGACCAAGAAACCATAAGTATACATCCTGATAAAAGCATATGTAACCTTGAAATGGATTCAAAATATTCATTTGGTAAAAAAACTAAATAATAAGCAGCATGCCAAAGAGCCCAAACTAAACCAGAAATAATATAAATAAACCAATCGTTTAACTTTAGTTCAATCAGTTTTGGAGTTAAATAACCGCGCCAAGAAAACTCTTCAAAAATATTTTTAATAAAGTTACCTATAGTAGACATGAGTATGAGTGAAAATAACGAGGACATCTCAAAATTAGTTATATTAGCTACCCCAAAAATAAGTGCTAAGCTTATCGTTATTACTGTAACGCATGGATAAATTAGGAGGGCAACGAAATACCATTTAAAGTTTCCGTTCAAATTTAGTTTTATACCAAAGTCATTCCAATCTCGGCTGATAATTCTAAGTAAAATACTTACGAGAAAGGGTAATATGAGCCATAATCCCATGCCTAAAGAGTTTCCTTCAGGCTGATCCGTTAGAAGAGAATCTAGAAATACCCCAATCCAGCCACTTGCCAATACAATGAACATAAAAATAAGTAAATGTAACTTAAGGGGGTTTCTTTTGGTAGCAGTCATTTTAAATAGACTCCTTTACTCTTATTTTTGACTTTTGTGACCTTGGTTATTTTATAAATAAAGTAATAGGTTACTAGAAAAGAAGTTGGAGAGTATGTAAGGCGAACTTAGTTAGATAGTATAAAGTCCTTTTAATCAATAGAAAATAGCGGCTTTTGTATAAATCACTTTATTATATGTGTAGTTGTATGATTTAGATGTTATATATTCTCATAATGTAAAAATATCATTTGAATTTTAATATTAGAAAGGTGAAAAGTAAGTTTTTTCAGAAAAAACAAATTAAGTCCTTGACTTTATAATTGGATTTTTAATACAATTATATTTCGACTTAAAAATTAGAACGGACAGGAGGGAATCATCAAATGAACAACATTTTTGAAGAAGAGTTACAAAAAATGAAAGATACATTACGTACGATGGATGATCAATTAGAACAGCTTGAAAAAATTCCAGTTTATTATGGAGATGATTTTAAAGAACAAATTCTTGAAAGTATGAGAGAATCTAATAGGCAAAACTTACGTATTGGTGTACAAGAGCCGTACTTTGGAAGATTAGATTTCCAGGAGGATGGAAGGGAAGACGTTATGCCGATTTATATCGGTAAAGTAGGTGTTTCACATAAAGATACGATGAAACCAATTGTAATTGATTGGCGGGCACCTGTCGCAAGTATGTTTTATTCATTTACCGGTGGAGAAGAATTAGCATTTTATCAATCGCCAGACGGATTAGTTGAAGGTGATGTGTATTTAAAGCGAAACATCTCTATTCGAAAAAGAGAACTAGAACGTGTTGTTGATACATATGTAAAAGGAAATGAAGATGTCTCGCATGCCGATGATTTTCTTCTATATCGATTAGGTGAGAATAAAGATAATAAACTTAAGGATATTGTTTCGACGATACAATCGGAGCAAAATGATATTATACGTGCGGAAAGAAACTTACCACTACTTATTCAAGGGGTTGCAGGGAGCGGAAAAACAACAATCGCTTTACATCGCCTTGCTTTTTTAATTTATGAATATCGTGAGCAGCTAGAAGCTGAGAGAATGATTGTATTCGCTCCAAATAGTCTGTTTTTAGATTATATTTCGAGTGTACTTCCTGAATTAGGTGTAGGGAATATTAGTCAAACAACATTTCCAGATTGGGCATTACGAACATTAGATGATTCGGTGAAACTAAAGCAGACAGAAGAAAAATTGAAAGAAGCATTTTCTATTAATCGTGATGAAGAAAAAATTATGCTCGGTAAATTGAAAGGTACTTTGGAATTTAAGTCCTTTATTGAAGAGAGAATGTTTCAATTTGAAAAAGAATTAGAACCAACAAGTGATTTTGAAGCATGGGATAAAGCTATTATTCCAGTGGAAGACATAAAAAAATGGATGCAAGTGGAATATAAACATTATCCATTAAAGAAAAGAAGAGAAAGATTAGTCGGACGAATGAAGCGCTGGATTGAAATTGAACTAAAAAAGTATGGAGAAACAAACGAGAAAAAATTACTAAAAAAAGAAGCGACAAAGAGATTGAACACTTATATGAAGTTTTGGCCGAAGATGAGCTCACTTTCAATTTATAGTTCAATATTGAAAAGTAAAGAAATACTAGAAGTATTGCCAGAAGAACTTGTGAAAGAAACTGAAAAGAGTTGTCGTAAAAAAGAAGTGTATGTAGAAGATTTACCAGCTTTAATTTACATACATCACCACATAACAGGTATTGAAATCGGACAGAAATTCCATCACGTCGTTATTGATGAAGCGCAAGATTTCTCGCCATTCCAAGTTTATGTATTAAAAGAAATTACACTAGGTAACTCTTTCACTATATTAGGTGATTTATCTCAAGCAATTTATGATTATCAAGGGATTGAAGATTGGGGTGCTTTTAAGGAAGTATTCCAAGAAACAGGTTATTATGAACTGACGAGAAGTTATCGCTCTACAAAAGAAATTATTGAATTTGCAAACGAGATTATTAAAAATGCAGAAATTCCAGTTGGGCTCGCAACACCAGTTTTTCGTAGTGGTGAAGATGTTAAAGTAATCCATACAGAAGATCAATTTAATGAGATTATGAAGACGTTAAAGCATCTACAAAATGAAGATGTGAAAACAATTGCGGTAATAGGAAGAACAGACGATGAATGCCGTGATATATATGAAAAGTTAACAAAGGCAGGATTGGCTGTAAACGTCATTGAAGCAGATCAAAGTAAATATGAAGGTGGTATTTCGGTAGTACCTGTATACTTGGCGAAAGGGCTAGAATTTGATGCAGTTCTACTAATCGATGTTGATGAAGAACATTATAAAAATACAAAACACGATGCGAAGTTATTGTATGTCGGATGTACAAGGTCGCTTCATGATTTATGGATTTTCCATAGTGGAGAAGCATCGCCTTTAATTAACGGATTAAAATAAAAATGAAACGCAAGAGGCTTTTCTAGTAACAAAAAGAAGAACCTCTTGTTTTTCTATATAAAGGTATGGGGAGAGAATAACTATGTTTACAAAGGTAATAACGAAAAGAAATTGGGAAATCGCAAAGATAAATGGAGAAATTAATGAAGCCTCATTAAAAGAAGAGGGATTTATTCATTGTTCGTTTTTTGAACAAGCTTTAAAAGTCGCTGAAAAACATTTTAGTCATGAAGAAGATGTTTTATTACTAACAATTGATCCAATTCTGTTAAAAGCAGAAATAAAATATGAACTTGCTTCTAACGGTCAAGAATATCCGCATGTATATGGTGTAATCAATGTTGAGTCGATTGTAGAAGTTATCCCATTTTATAAAGAAAAAGGAGAGTTTATATTACCAGAGGTACAACAGTAAGATAGTTATAGATATATAAATTAGCTCAAAAAGCGCAAATTATATAGTTTGTGCTTTTTTGTTATCTATTTTTTGGAAATTATTTATTGTTTTTATCACAATAATACTGTACGATACATAGTATAAAACACATACTGTATGACATATAGTAATGAAAACGAGGTGAGTGAATGGATGCTTTATTAAATTCGTTAATTACTGAACTAAGAAGAGGTACATTAACATTAGCGGTTTTAAGCCAGTTAAGAACACCGCAGTATGGGTATTCACTTGTCCAATTATTGGAGCAATCAGGGATTACAATCGATCAAAGTACGTTATATCCACTACTTCGCCGATTAGAAAAGCAGGAGCTAGTGACGAGTAGTTGGGATAAAACGGAGAGTAGACCGCGTAAGTATTATGTTTTAAGTGAATACGGATTAGAGATATTTCTGCAGCTGAAGAAAGAATGGATAAAGGATTCGAAAGAGCTTTATAACCTATTAAAGGAGGAGGACAAAAATGAATTTGATTGATATTTATGTAGAAGAAGTAGCGAAGAGATTACCTGAAAAAAATCGTGACGATATTATTCTTGAATTAAGATCAACAATCGAGGATATGTTACCTGATGATTATAATGAAGATGATGAAAAAAGAGTTCTTGAAAAATTGGGAAGTCCAGTTTCATTGGCTAATGGATATTTGGATAGACCGATGCATTTAATTGGACCACGTTATTTTGATGTATATACGACGTTATTAAAAATGATCATACCGATTGCAGCTGTTATCGCACTCATTACAATGGTTGCAGAAAATTTTGTAGGATATGATGGTGAGGAAGCGATATTAAATGTTATTTTAAATGTGATAGGTAAAGGAATTGGGGAAATTATCGAATTAGGCCTCCATGTATTTTTCTGGTTGACAGTTGTATTTGCAATTTTAGAAAGAACAGATAAAGACAAAGGTACTCAACCGTTGACAACAAGTTTAAAAAAATGGACGCCTGATGATTTGAAAAATACTTCGTATGTTCCAAAGAAAAAGTCGATTTCAAAGTTCGAAGTATTTGGCGGGTTAATGTGGACGGCAATATGGGCAACACTTTATTTTTATGCGAACCATCTTGTAGGTGTATATCATGGTACAGAAAGCGGATTGAAGTTTGTCGCGCCTACTTTTAATCAAGATGTGTTACTTCAGTATTGGCCAATCGTTGTAATGATGATTGTGTTTGAAATAGGTATATCTCTTTATAAGTTAGTACAGGGACAATGGACGAAAAAGTTGGCAATTGGGAATGCTATTCTTCAAATAGTTGGAACAATTGTATTCATTGTAATTGTAGTAAATCCGCATTTATTTAATGAAGGATTTATTACGTATGTGGCAAATGTGTTTACTTCTTCTCCAGAGGAAGTTAAAAAGTGGTTAATTGGTGGAGGTATTATCATTTACATTTTGTCTGCTGCGTTAAATATATTTGATGGCTTCCGAAAAGCTCGTATTCGTATATAGGAGTGAAATTAGAGGAAAGGAAGAAAGTGATGATAAGGGAAGCGAGGAAACAAGATGTAATATACATTTTAGATATTTAAAATGATGCTATATTGTATACAACGGCCGTATATACGTATAAATCTGTAACCCTTGAAAATAGAATAGACTGGTATGAACAAAAAAAGGATGAAGGGTATCCAATCTTAGTATATGAACTAGATAATAAAATAGTAGGATTTGCGACATTTGGTCCGTTTCGAGCTTGGCCTGCTTATAAATATTCAATTGAGCATTCTGTGTACGTTCATAAGGAATATAGAAAGAATGGGATAGGAACTTCTTTAATGAAAGCATTGATTACTATGGCAAAAGAAAGGGAATATATGACTTTAATTGCTGGAATTGATGCACATAATGAGAAAAGTATTTCCTTACATGAAAACTATGGATTTGTTCATGCAGGGACAATCAAAAAGGCTGGTTATAAGTTTAATAAATGGCTAGATTTAGCTTTTTATCAATTGGAGCTTAATGGTCCTAAAAGGCCTACGGAAGAATAGAGTATTGAGTTTTACTTAATATTTAATTTAGAAAGATAGCATGAGGGAATTTCGTGCTATCTTTTTTACTGTATACATAAATATCATGTAATAAAAAAGGTTTTTTATATTCGAAATCGAAATTTAAGAATGTGATAAAACAATATAAAAAGAGGTGCGAATATGCAGACTGTCATTGAAAAAATAAAAGAAATACAATCTGGTCAAGTTGGATTAGTTGTGTACTCAACAAAATACGATAATATAATTGCCTACTATAATAATGACCTTTATATCCCTTTAGCATCAGCAGCAAAAGTGGCAATTGGATTTGCAGTAGCAATCATGATAAAAGAGAAACAAATTAGTTGGGATGATATACTTCACCAAATTAAATTTGATTCGAAAGAAGATAGCGTACAATTATATCCGCATTTGCAAGAGAGAGATACATTATCACTTAGTAAAGCAGTTGAAGTGATGATAGGGTGTCATGATAGTTATATTGCAAAGGCGATTGTGTTGCACTGCGGAGGATGGGATGTCATTAGAAAGTATGTTTCAATGTACTTCCCTAACATACATGTTCAAGAAAACCCTAGAGATGAACAAAATGTTGGAGAGTTAAATCAAGTACATTCACTATTAATACATATTTTTCGAGGTTATAAAAGTGCGCCTGAATTATGGGAACCAATAATAAATGGAATGGTAAGGCAGCAAGGAGAATATGAAGGGATACCGTATTATCATATAGCTCATATGACAGGTGGACTGCCCACAGCAATAATAAATATTGGTATAATAGGAATGTTCCATGAATACCCGCTTCTATATGTTATTGGAGGAAAAGATTTGCCTGATCGATTTGATAATAACGAAGTCGATGAAACCGTTGTATCGACTTTGAAATGCATATATAAAAAATATAATGATGGCATGCTAGGGGTGAGTGATTAAAACGAAACTTAAAAACTTCAACAATCAATATTGATTTTAACAATTATTGTTTTAGAAATTGGAATTGCGATTTACGATCATAATTTGTCATTACATACAATTTACTTTGCAGCGATTCTGATTTGTATAGTATTGCTCTTTGGCACACGTATTTCTAAAGAGAAAGAAAATACACCGAAACAAAGACGAAGAAAAACAACTTTTATATTTTGGCCATCTATTATATTATCTATTGCTTGTTTTGCAGTTATAAGTTATATAAGAATAGGCTATGTTTCTGTACCAGGTATAATTGGCTTTACATGCTTTGTTACTTATGGTGGTTTCGTATTTATTAGTATATTAAAAAAGAAAAAAAGGTAGCGTATTAAGTTGAAAGGAAGAAATATATGAAAAAAATAGAGAATGGTACTCGCGCTGAAGGAGAATACATAAAAAATAAAGTAATTCAATATAACATGTCTATGTTAACAGATGAAGTAAAACAGCAGATGGAACAAGTAAGTTTTATAGTGAAAGATGAGGATGGGAAAATCTTTGGAGGTGTAACAGGAACGATGTATTTTTATCATCTTCATATTGATTTTTTATGGGTTGATGAATCGGTTCGTCATGATGGTTATGGTAGTCAGCTGTTACATAAAATCGAAAGTATCGCGAAGGAAAAAGGTTGTAGGTTAATATTATTAGATTCGTTTAGTTTTCAAGCACCAGAATTTTATAAAAAGCATGACTATCGAGAATATGGTGTTGTTGAAGATCATCCTAAAGGGCATAGTCAACACTTTTTAGAGAAAAGATTATAGGAATCGTATTCCTGTTCTACAAAAAAGTGGATTTTAAAAGCATCACCAACAAGGTGATGCTTTTTTGTTTATGCTAACTAATCAAATTGATGCAATAGTGGGAACCGAAAGTGCAATTCGTATAACAATGATTTTCTTTTTTAATGGAAATGAGTTACTGTCTTTGTAGAAAACAATTGTCGTATTCACTTTATAAACTGACAATAACTGTTGATTTTTTAGGAGGAGAAGAGCAAGAAGACTAGCTCTGAATATAATAATGATAAAGGAGGTGTTATGCAATGGGTTATATTGTAGATATTTCGAAATGGAACGGTAACATTAACTGGGATGTAGCAGCTCCACAACTAGATTTCGTAATCGCTAGAGTACAGGATGGTTCAAATTATGTAGACCCTTTATATAAAGATTACGCCCAAGCAATGAAAACTAGAAATATTCCTTTCGGTAACTATGCATTTTGCCGCTTTATTTCAATTGCTGATGCGAAGAAGGAAGCACAAGATTTCTGGAATCGTGGTGATAAGAGAGCTACAGTTTGGGTTGCTGATGTAGAAGTGAAAACAATGGATGATATGAAAGCTGGTACCCAAGCATTTATCGATGAATTACGCCGACTAGGTGCTGAAAAAGTTGGATTATATGTAGGACATCATATGTATGGACCTTTCGGCATGGCAAACGTAAAAAGTGATTTTGTATGGATTCCTAGATATGGCGGTAATAGACCAGCATATCCTTGTGATATTTGGCAATACACTGAGACAGGTAATGTACCAGGGATCGGTAAATGTGATTTAAACCAATTAATTGGAAATAAGCCTCTTTCTTGGTTTACTGAATCGGTACCAAAACAAGAAAATATACAAGCACAAGTTTCTAAACAAAATATCATTCAAACTGGAGCCTTTTCACCTTATGAAACTCCAGATGTTATGGGAGCATTAACTTCTTTAAAAATGACTGCTACCTTCATTTTACAATCAGATGGTCTAACATATTTTATTTCTGAGCCTACTAGTGACACCCAATTAAACGCTATGAAAGCTTGGCTGGATCGGAAAGGTTGGTGGTATGAAGTTAAATGAAAATAAGAGCTGTCCTATTGGGCGGCTCTTATCATTATTCAATTCAATATATTACGTGTTATTTTTAATATAGAAGAAATATGAAAGCATGAGAGAGGGACTGCTTATATTGCAATTGTAAAATCGATATTATAAATTAATCTTATTAAGGTTTTAATAGCAGGTTAGATTCTATAGTTTTATAGTATAGGAAGTAAGATAAAATAAATAAAATGAGCAATTTGATGGGAGAAAGAAAATGTACACGTATAAATTGCAACATGAACAACCAATCTGCGTAGAAAAAATAAGAAAACTTTATGATTCCGTCGGTTGGTGGCCAGAAAGAAAAGAAATCGATATTCAAAAAATGTTAAAGAATAGTATAGCGATTGGGGTATGGGAAAAAAATGAATTAATCGGATTTGCTAGAGTTGTTTCTGACGGTGTTTTCCGGGCATATATAGAAGATGTTGTAGTACATGAAAGTGTTAGAAATAAAGGCATTGGAGAGAAAATGCTAACTATATTACTTCAAGAAATATCTCATGTTCATATTGTTAGTCTATTTTGCGGAGAGCAATTAATAAAGTTTTACGGCGAACAGCAATTTCAAGCAACAAAGCAAATTGTAATGCATCGTAATCAAATCGTGAAAGAATAAGAGGTGCCAATTAAAATGAATACAACTAGAACATATTGTTTATCAAAAAGAAAAGCGACTGAAGATTCTCCTGATGGTTGGAATGCAACATGTATGAGGATTAATAATAAAATATTTGCGATAATAAACCATGAAGAAGGAGAAAAATCTGCGATTACATTAAAATGTGATCCAGAACTTGCACTAAGATTAAGAGAAGAGTATCCAGAAGCAATCATTCCGGGGTATCATATGAATAAGAAACATTGGAATACAGTGTATATACATAAAGGTGTAGAGCAAGAGCAAATTAATAAGATGATTGATTGGTCATATGATTTAGTTCTACAATCATTTTCAAAGAAAAAGCAGCAAGAGTTATTAGATTAGTATGTATAAGGGGTGGATGATTTGAAGGACACGATTAAAAGTACATATGATAAATTAGCGAGTACATATAAAGAAAATCTAGATGTCGCAAATCCATATAACAGCTATTACGAAAGACCAGCGATGATGGAGATGATTCCAAAGAATTTAGAAGAAAAGAATATATTAGATGCTGGATGTGCAGCAGGGTGGTATACTTCTCAATTTGTAGAAAGAGGAGCAAATGTAACTGCAATTGACGTAAGTTCTGAAATGGTAAAAGCTGCAAAGGAAAGTATGGGCAATAAAGCAACGTTTCTTTGTCATGACTTGCAAGAAGTATTACCATTTGAAGATAATACTTTTGATGTAATTGTAAGTTCGTTAACGCTTCATTACTTAGAAAATTGGAATCAAGTATTTCAGGAGTTTCGTCGTGTATTGAAGCCAGGTGGAGAGTTTATATACTCCATTCATCATCCTTTTATGGATTTTACAAAGTTTACTAGTGAAAATTATTTCGAAAAACAATTATTAGTAGATACTTGGGTTAAACCGAATATTACAATTGAAGTTGAATTTTTTAGAAGGTCACTTCAAGACATAATTAATGAAACAACAAATTATTTTGTGTTAGAAAAAATGCTGGAACCGAGGCCGGTTGAAAAGATGAGAGAAGTAAACGAAAAATCATATCATTATCTAAATACAAATCCACATTTTCTTATTATAAAAGCCATTAAAAAATAGCTAGTAAAATAATTATATTTTACTAGCTATTTACAGTTTTAAATTATATATTAGGAGATCTTGAAATGAAAACGAAACGAAATAGACTATTATATGCACTGTTTACTATCGTTATAATTATTTTAGGACTTAGCTCAAGAAAGTTAGCTTTTTCTTTACCTCATTTATTAAATGAGTACTTAGGCGATGCTTTATGGGCATTCATGATTTTTACAGGGTTCGGTTTTTTATTTCCTAAAATAGAAACGAAGAAATTGACTTTTATAAGTTTGCTGTTTTGTTATGGGATTGAAGTGAGCCAATTATATCATGCCGAATGGATAGATAGCATTCGTGCAACGACTTTAGGTGGGCTCGTATTAGGTTACGGATTTTTGTGGAGTGATATAGTGGCTTATACAATTGGTGTTGGAATAGGATTTCTATTTGAGTTTCTTTTTCGGAAGGAATAAGAGATTTGGTATGTTATGCTTTCAATTTAAATTATTTTTATTACTTATTTTGTTCAGTTAAAAGATTTATTAAAGTTAAATGAAGAGATGTTCTTCTGGATTTTTGCAAATAAAGATGCTATTGAAGAATCAATAGCAAGGGGTGTATGAATATGAAAAAAATAATATTAATAGGTTCTGGTGGTTCGGGAAAATCTACATTAGCCAGACAGTTAGGTAATAAATTAAATATTAAAGTGCATCATCTTGATGCGTTATTTTGGAAACCGAATTGGGAAGGTGTACCGAAAGAGGAGCAAAGAAAGGTTCAAAATGAATTAGTTAAAGAAGATGAGTGGATTATTGATGGGAATTATGGCGGGACAATGGACATAAGAATGAACGCATCTGATACAATTATCTTTCTTGATATTCATAGAACAATATGTGTGTATCGTGCTTTTAAAAGAGTTGTACAATATCGGAATAAAACAAGACCGGATATGGGGGCTGGATGCGAAGAAAGGCTTGACTTGCAATTTTTCAAATGGATATGGGAATACCCTAAAACGAAACGACCTTCAATTTTAAAGCGGCTAAATCAATTGAGTAAAGATAAAGATGTTATTATTTTAAAGTCTTCAAATGAAGTAAAACTATTTTTAGAGAAGTACGATACTATAAATAGTTAGATTTTAAAAAGAAATAACATGGGGGGATAGAATTGAATAGATTCATTGACCCGGTTGATTCTATTATGGTGAAAATTTCAGCAGGAAAAGTAGAATTAAGAGATGATCGAATTAAAAAAGAATGGCAAGTTCAGGTTAGATCGTTTCTTCTTGCAAAATATGTTGTAACGATGGAATTATATGATGCGATTACGAATCATACATCACATTTATCCAAAGATAAAAACAAACCAGTTGTAAATATTTCATGGAATGATGCCATTATATTTTGTAATTTACTTTCAAAAAAAGCGGGATTAAAAGAATATTATTCTATTAGTGACGGTGGTCAAATTGTTAGTTTTCATTTAGATTCAAATGGGTACCGATTACCTTCAGAAGCAGAGTGGCAATATGCATGTAAAGTAGGAACGACTGGATACATATATGGAGAATTGAAAGAGATTGCTTGGTATAATGAAAATTCAGGTGGGCGTATTCATCAGGTCGGAAAAAAAGAACCGAATGCATGGGGCTTGTATGATGAGATTTTTACATTTATAGGTCAGTAATAAATAGAAAATTATACATGAGAAGAGTGTCTATATGAAATCATATAGACACTCTTCTTTTATATGAAGCGGAGAATTCATTGTTTTAAAATGTTGAATATTATGTTTTATAAATTCGGACCATAGTTTTACGTGTTACTAATGCTTTCATCATTTCTGCACAACTTCTGCACATACTTTGATGATTTCTATGTCATGATATATTCATCAAGTGAAATATTTCACAAGAAATGAAATATATTTTCACTGCGGTGTATGCATAATGAACACATACATCGATACTAGATTGTCTCTTGTTATTCTTTTACATCGAAGCCCACATTACACTACAAAGTATAACAAGAAGGGGACAGGAACATGAATAATCGATTATTAAAACAACTACAAAACATGAAAATGAACAAAAAAAGTCTAGGAGCTGTTGCATTAACAGCTGGAATTATTGGAACGACACTTATTCCTCAAAACGCATACGCGCACGGTTTTGTTGAAAAGCCTAGCAGCCGATCTGCTTTATGTAGTCCAACCTATGGTGCACTAAATGCAAACTGCGGAAGTGTTATGTATGAACCACAAAGTTTGGAAGCTCCAAAAGGGTTCCCGCAAGCTGGCCCGGTTGATGGCCAAATCGCTTCTGCAGGTGGTAAATTTGGTGGTGTTTTAGATCAACAAACAGCTGATCGTTGGTTTAAAAATACAATCACAGGCGGGGAAAATACTTTTACTTGGAAATATACAGCGCCTCACTTAACAAGCAAATGGCATTACTATATTACTAAAAAAGGATGGGATCCAAATAAAGCGCTCACAAGAGCAGATTTAGAACCAATTGGAACTGTACAACATGATGGCTCTGCAGCCTCAAATCATTTAACTCACAAAATTAATGTACCTACTGATAGAAGTGGATATCATGTAATTTTAGCAGTATGGGATGTAGCTGATACAGCAAATGCATTCTATAATGTAATTGATGTTAATCTTATTAATGATGTGAAACCGGACATAGAAGCTCCAAGTACTCCAAATGGTATTCAAGCACTTAAAGTAACAGCGAATAATATAGAACTAACGTGGAATGCTTCTACGGATAATGTAGGGGTGAAAGGGTATCAAATCTTTCGTAACGGAGAGATGATTGATACAGTACCAGGAACTCATTTTATTGATAAAAAATTACAACCAAGTACAGAATACTCTTATACTGTAAAAGCAATTGACGCAGCTGGCAATGTATCGAAAGAAAGTGCAGCGCTTACAGTAAAAACAACAGTTGAGACTCCTGATACAGAAGCACCAACACAACCAAAAGGGTTACATAGTATGGGAACGACAGCGTCAAGTGTAGATTTAATGTGGAGTCCTTCTGACGATAATATTGGTGTAGACCATTACGATATTTATAGAGAAACAGAAGGATCATTGAAAAAAATTGCAACATCCAATACGACTTCTTATATGGATAAAAATTTACTTCCTAATACTACTTTTAAATATGTAGTGAAAGCTGTTGATGTAGCTGGAAATGAATCTGTACAGAGTGATATATTCACGATTACTACAAAAACTGAAAGCGTTTTATATGAAGAGTGGGATGCAAAGAAAGCATATGAAAAGGGAGATAAAGTTCTACACGAGGGAAAAGTATATGAAGCAGTTCAGAGTTATCAAGGAAATGGGGATCCAAACTGGATATATGCTTTATCATTATGGAAAACAGTGTAAGCTTTACATAGATATGAACTAAGAGATGATGGGCTTTGATGCAAAAGAAAATCTTGAGAATTCATTTTTCTATTTATAAAAAAGGGTAGTATATAAATTCATATACTACCCTTTTTATTATGATAATGCTTTCGTCATAATAACGTGTGGAATACCATCTTCCATAAATACATCTGAAGAAGTTTGATAATCTAATTTTTTATAAAATCCTTCAGCTTGTGTTTGACCGTGTAGTTTTACTTGTGTTGCTTCTTTGTTACGAGCAATTTCTTCTAACGCTTTGATTATTACTTTTCCTAATCCGTATTTACGATAGTCTTTTAAAATACAGATGCGTTCTAATTTTCCTGCACCGTCAACAAATCGTATACGACCCGTACCTACAGGAAGATCGTTATAATAAACTAAAATATGTTTGCATTTCTCACTGATTTCATCGAATGTATCGAATTCATCTGCAAGAGGGACATTTTGTTCTTTTACAAATACTTCTTTTCTAATATGAAAGGCAGTTTCTAAATCTGTAAGTTCTGTTATGACTTTGGAGTGCAAATTGTTCAGTCCTTTCTAGTGTGATGTGCTTTTGTTTTCATAGTATATCATAATAATAAGTAATTAAGAGAAAATATAAAAAGCTGACTGCAAGAGTCAGCCTTCATTATAATTCCTTTATCCCATTTTTTGTTCCAATAATCGCTTTTCTAGTCATATTAATAAACAATCCTGTTTCAACTACGCCTGTAATCATTTTTAATTGCGTGTGTAAATTGGCAGGATTCGTTATGTTATGAGGGAATATGCAATCGATAATGATGTTATTGTTATCGGTAATAAACGTTTCATTATTTTGTAAACGTAACGTTGTTTGACAACCTAAAGATTGAATTTTCCTTTCAGTTTGTTTCCATGAAAAAGGTATAATTTCAACAGGTAATGGAAAAGTACCTAAATGCGTTACGAGTTTCGATTCATCAGCAATGATAATTAGTTTTTTAGAGGAGGAGGCAACGATTTTTTCGCGAAGTAATGCGCCACCACCACCTTTTATAAGCTGTAAATTTGAATCAATTTCATCAGCACCATCGATTGTGAGATCGAGTATTTCAATTTCGTTTAAGGAGATTAATGGAATAGATAGTTGTTTAGCTAATGCTTCCGTTTCTTTTGACGTTGGTACAGCTTGAAATGATAATCCTTCTTTTACACGCTCACCTAATTTTTGTATCGTCCAATATACAGTAGAACCTGTACCTAGCCCAACTTTCATTCCATCTTTTACAAAGTTAGCGGCATATTCACCTGCGAGTTGTTTTAAATGTAACATATTATTCTGCTGGACGTGGGCCTGCATCAAGACCTGAATTTTCTACTGTAAGTATAGGGCGAACGACTATATCTTTATGTACGTGCATTTGGCATGATAAACGTAAGTGATCTTCAATTCCTTTTTCCGTAATTGCATTTTTTTCATTAGAACTTGCTTCACAAAACTCACCTGCTATAATTTCTACTCTACAAGTAGTGCAGCGTGCTTTCCCGCCGCAGCGATGGAGAATGTTTACACCGTTATCTTCAATCGCTAATACTAACTTTGTGCCTTCTTTTACATCAAA
The DNA here is from genome assembly GCF_001884185.1 of Bacillus albus. GTDB lineage: Bacteria > Bacillota > Bacilli > Bacillales > Bacillaceae_G > Bacillus_A > Bacillus_A albus. The sequence continues at coordinate 14,848 of NZ_MAOE01000044.1, read as the reverse complement.
AGTTCCTGCACCTTCAATTGTTAATTTTGGCAATTTTGTTCCTCCTCACGTAAAATTGTACATAACATATTTATGACCGTGAATTATTGAACATAAACATAATTTTTTTATATGCCCCGTAACTTTTTTATTTGTTGAATCGTTAATTAAGTAAGCGCTGAAAAGGAGTGGTTATTTTGTGCACAAAAGTAACTCATATTTTTAAAAATCATATCGATATGAATCATTCAAATATAGACTTTTTAATTGAGCAATACGGAGAATTGAAAAGGTACTGTACATTTTTAACGAAAAATAAATGGGACGGCGAAGATCTTGCCCAAGAAACAATTTGTAAAGTTCTTCAAAAATATAGTAATAAAGATATTTGTATGACACTTGTATATAAAATAGCTAGGAATCGTTGGATAGACCAGATGAAATCAAAATCAGTTCATGAAAAAATAAAGGAACAAATTACTTTTGAAGAACCACAAGAGAACATTGCAGATTTGCATGAAATGGTAGGGAAAGTACTATCGTCACTCAATGTACAACAGTCTACAATTTTATTATTAAAGGATGTTTTTCAATATAGTATCGCTGATATTGCTAAAGTATGTTCTGTATCGGAAGGTGCAGTAAAAGCTTCTTTATTTCGGAGTAGAAATAGGCTAAAAACTGTAAGTGAAGAAGGGATTGAGATCGTCGAATTCACAGATGAAATTGAAGTTGTAGTAACGTCTATTCGTGAGGAAAAGCCAGAATTGTTAACAAAGCTTCTTCCGACAATAGATTTTACTAAGTTACCATCTAAACAGCCAGTCTTATTATTTAATGCGAAAAAACCTTCTTCCTACAGTTGTATGCTTCGCGCAGCATAACAATTATTGGAGGGATATAAAATGAATGCAATTCCATATGTTGTAGAACAAACGAAATTAGGAGAACGTTCCTATGATATATATTCAAGGTTATTAAAAGACCGCATTATTATTATCGGTTCAGAAATAAATGATCAAGTAGCGAGCAGTGTCGTAGCGCAATTATTATTTTTAGAAGCGGAAGATGCAGAGAAAGATATATTTTTATACATTAATAGCCCAGGCGGATCAACGACAGCAGGTTTTGCCATATTAGATACGATGAATTTAATCAAACCAGATGTACAAACGCTATGCATGGGATTTGCAGCATCATTTGGTGCATTGTTATTATTATCAGGTGCAAAAGGAAAACGGTTTGCGCTACCTAACAGTGAAATTATGATTCATCAACCGCTTGGTGGTGCAAAGGGGCAGGCTACGGAAATTGAAATAACAGCAAAAAGGATATTGAAGTTAAAGCATGATATTAATGAAATGATTGCAGAAAAAACGGGGCAACCAATTGACAGAGTAGCACATGATACAGAAAGAGATTATTTTATGACTGCAGAAGAAGCAAAAGCATATGGGATTGTAGATGATGTTGTTACGAAAAAATAAGATAAAACAGGCTAGAGGATACGATAATCCTCTAGCCTGTTTTTATTAATCCTTTATCCATTCATCGACTAAAGCTTGATTCTTTTTAATCCATTTTCGCGCTGCTTCTTCGGGATCTTTCATTTTATTTAACTCGACCATTAATGTACCAAGTTGTTCATCGTTCATTTTCCATTTGTCAAAGTATTTTATGATATCCGGATGATCTTTTTCGAAACCTTTACGAACAGAGTAATAAATGTCATCTTTTTCACCATATACTTTCTTAGGGTCTTTTAAATATTTTAAATCAAATTCTGAAAAGCCCCAATGCGGATTCCAAAGCGTAACAGCGATTGGTTTCTTTTTCGTATATGCTTTCTTTAGTTCACTCATCATCGCCGCTTCAGAAGATTGGACAAGTTTTAGTTTAATATCATATTCCTTCATCGCTTTATTTGTTAAATTCATTAGACTGCTGCCAGGTTCAATTCCAACGATTTTGTTATCTAGTTCATCTTTATGTGCATTTAAATCTTCAATACTGTTTATGTTTTTCACATAAGAAGGGACAACTAAACCTAGTCCGGTTCCTTCATACCATTTTGATTTTAAGACAATATCATCTTTATAACGGTCATTTAGTGGTTTATCCGTAACGGGTAGCCATACTTCTAAATTAGCATCAACATCACCGCGAGCAACACCAGTCCAAATTGCCGCTTTTTCTAAATACATGAGCTCAACTTTGTAACCTTTTTGTTCTAATAGAACTTTCCACATGTTTGCAGTTGCAATATTTTCTTTCCAACTTGTTACACCTAGTTTAATTTTTCCTTTCGAATTTGCATTTGTTGCATTACATGAAGAGAAAATCATAGTAATAAATAATGCAAGGCATATAAGCCATATTTTCTTTCTCATTGAGAACCTCCTCAGAAACGTTTGCCTTTTTAAATAAATGTATAAGTAAGCATTCTTATTATGAACGGAAATGAGAATTTTAAAGAAATCTTATGAATGTCATTTTTATGTAATATTTCTTTGCAAAATCGCAACACTATGTGAATAGATGGGTAGAAAAGGAGTAGTGACATGGATAATACAAAGGTGCGTGTTGAAAACGTAACAAAAGTATTTGGGAAAAACCCGCAAAGGGCGCTTACTTTATTAAAAGAAGGGAAAAATAAATCGGAAATTTTAAAAGAGACCGGAATGAACGTTGGCGTGAAAAAGGCAACGTTTGAAGTATACTCTGGAGAAATTTTCGTTATTATGGGTTTGTCTGGTAGTGGCAAATCAACTTTAGTTCGAATGCTTAATCAATTAATCAAACCGACAGCAGGACACATATACATAGACGGTGAAGACATCGCAACAATGGGAAAAGAAGAGTTACGAAGAGTGAGAAGAACAAAGATGAGTATGGTGTTTCAAAAGTTCGCTTTATTTCCTCATCGTACTGTTTTGCAAAACGTTGCATACGGATTAGAAATACAAGGAGTTCCCGTAGAGGAACGAGAGAGAAAAGCGTTAGAGTCTTTGAAATTAGTTGGATTAGACCATCATAAAGATAACTATCCAAGTCAACTGAGTGGTGGTATGCAGCAGCGTGTTGGTATTGCGAGAGCACTTACAAATGATCCAGATGTTTTACTTATGGATGAGTCATTTAGTGCATTAGATCCACTGATTCGAAAAGAAATGCAAGATGAGCTGTTAGAGTTACAAGATAAAATGGAAAAAACAATTATATTTATTACACACGATTTAGATGAAGCCCTTCGAATTGGTGATCGAATTGCGTTAATGAAAGATGGAGAGGTTGTCCAAATTGGAACGCCGGAAGAAATTATGATGAGTCCTGCGAATGAATTTGTAGAGAAGTTCGTGGCGGACGTGAATTTAGGAAAAGTAATCACAGCGGAATCTATATTAAAACGGCCAGAGACATTACTAATTGACCGTGGACCACGTGTAGCACTTCAAATTATGAGGAACGCTGGCGTTTCAACTGTATATGTTGTTAATAAAAAGTATGAGTTTTTAGGTATATTAACTGCGGATGATGCAAGTAAAGCTGTTCAAAAACAGTGGCCGATTGCTGATTTATTACTTACCGATATCCCGCATGTGTATGTAGATACGTTACTGGAAGAAACATATGCGAAAATGGCAGAGATGAAATATCCGTTACCAGTAATTGATGAGAAGAAAAGGTTAAGAGGAATTATTAAACGTGAAAGTGTCATTCAAGCTCTTGCAGGAAACATTGAGGAAGAGGTGAAAGACGATGAATAATATACCACGTATTCCTTTAGGGGAATGGGTTGATTCATTTGTTGCAAGTTTATATGAGCACCTTGAAGGCTTATTCCGAGGATTTTCTTATATTATCGGTGGATTCGTTGATTTACTCACTAATTTTTTAACAATAATACCGGCTATATTGATGATTATTATCTTATGTTTCCTCATTTGGTACACAACGAGAAAGGTATCTTTAATTATTTTTACACTGATCGGTTTATTATTTATTTTAAATATTAACTATTGGGCACAGACGATGCAAACATTAGCGCTCGTACTTACATCTGTTATTATTTCAATTATTGTCGGAATCCCAATCGGAATTTTAGCTTCTCAAAATGAACGCTTTTCAAAATTTTTAAAACCGACATTAGACTTTATGCAAACAATGCCAGCTTTCGTATATCTTATTCCTGCGATTACATTTTTCGGAGTAGGTGTAGTACCTGGGATTATTGCATCAGTAATCTTTGCAATGCCGCCGACAATTCGTTTTACTGACTTAGGAATTAGACAAGTTCCAGAAGATTTAATAGAAGCAGCGAATGCTTTTGGCTCTACCGCATCACAAAAATTATTTAAAGTACAATTACCACTCGCAACCGGAACAATCATGGCTGGTGTGAACCAAAGTATTATGCTTTCTTTATCGATGGTAGTAACAGCATCGCTTGTAGGAGCACCAGGTCTTGGAGTTGATGTATATCGTTCTGTAACACAAGTTAATATCGGAATGGGATTTGAAGCAGGACTAGCTATTGTTGTCATTGCGATTATATTAGACCGCATTACACAAGGATTTCATCAAAAAAGAAGATAAAAAGAAAACACACTTTATTATACAAAGTGTGTTTTTTGTTTGAATAAATTACATATTATTCTTTTCGATTAATGAGATTAGTTTTGCTTATTTACTTTCAAGACTTGTAGTACACAGCATCATACATTGAGAATCATGATGCAACGTATTCCTCATAGGATGGGAGAAATATACTTATTGTTGATTTACATTTGGATTCCAGAGAGGATGCATTTGAATCGTTCTTATAGTAAATGTCTACATATAATGAATGGTCACTTGAAATTTTTCATTATAAAAGGAATATATATAGAAAATGGAAAATATTATATGTGAAGTTAAAGTGCATTTTTTGGAAATGTTCAAGTGAGTTAGTGAATATAGTAATACATTCAAGTAAAAGTAAGTTATTCAAGGAGAAAAGATGGGAGGAGATGCAATTTTGGCTAAAAATAACAAAAGAAATGATGCCTTGGCAATTGGTATCGGTATAGGGGTTGTAATCGGTGTGTTTCAAGGGTTCTTTACTAATAATTTAGTAATCGGAATTGTGATAGGGATTGTAATTGGAATTGTGTTTTTGAAGAAATAGTGAGATGTAAATTTATTTAAAAAATCGCTTCATTAAATGAATGGATTTTCGGAATATAAATCCTGTTTTTCCTTTTTTTATGATATTATATATAGAAAGGTTGGTGAGAGAATATGCACACAACAAATAATAGACAATATTCATGGGTAGGAAATACGAAGATGTATTTAGACGAAGTTTCAGTAAAACAATATGGTGATATTGTACTCGGTACATATGGCGGGAATATAAGCGCCGGAGCTAAAAAGAACGAAGATGGTGCGTTAGTTTGGTCGAATGGTGATTGGGAATTTACAGCTATTTTAGATGGACATAATAGTGCGGAAAGTGTTGATTTAGTAGTAAATACAATCCAAAAAGAATATGAAAATATAAAAGTAATGATGAATGAATCGATTGATACAGTATTTCGATCTGTTAAAAATCATCTACTTACAATCTTTCAATCCCCCTCATTTAAAGGAAAGTGCAAAAGAGTAAAAGGTGAAACAGCGTGCTTAATATGTGTAAGAAAAGAAAACTACATATGGTGGTTATCTATTGGTGATTGTTTAGTTTATGTATTTCATGAAGAGTTACATAAGTTAGGACAATATGCATTAAATCAACGGCATTTTTACGAATGGATTGGAAATGTCAATACCTTTGATTTATCTGTACCTTGCTATTCAACAGGCATTCGTGAATTACGTACTGGAAAAAATCGAATTGTAATGGTTACAGATGGGGTATTAGAATGCGGGGAACGACACTATGAAACACCATTAAATCTGTATAATGATATGAATAGAACTAATATAGAACTTGAAGAAAGTGTTCATCATGTATTAGAGTACGTTCATCATCAATTCGGACGAGATAGTGCGACAATTATTAGTTGGGATGTTGAAAATAAAAGAAATACTACGTATCCGAGTGATCAGTCGGAGAAAATCCAGACGATAAGATAAAGGAGGTGATCTCTCTAATGCATGTGAAAGTAATTGTATTAGTTTTATGGATCATATTCTTATTTGTTTTAGAAAATATAGTGAGAAAAAGGCTAAATATACCGAAACAAAAAGGATGGAATAATAAATATGTAAATAAGCTGCATAAATGGGGAAACAGGATTATTATTTTTTCGTATATAGTAGTTATAATTATATGCTCTTCTCTTTCGAACCCTCTATACATGGGCTTCCTACCCTTTCTGTTTTTAATTACGTTGTATAGTTTCGAATCATATATGGAATGGAAATATGATAGAGAATCAAGGGAGTTTTTGATGTCCTTAGGCGGAGTTGTATCACTATTGATAACGGGGATAATTCTATATTTCCTTATTTAATACGTATTGATTAAGACACTATGGCAATATCATAAAATGAGCAATTATAGGGAGAGAAGAAATGAAAAGTCCTCAATTACGCGCTGAAGTAATGATTTTAAATGAAGATCGTTCTAAAGTAATTGTGCAATGTGATTTAAGTGAAACATTTTATCGTTTTCCAGGAGGTTCTATTGAATTTGGTGAAACTGCAAAAGAAGCGATAATACGAGAATTAATGGAAGAATACGATTTGAAGATTGATGTCCAAGGGTTAGCCCTTGTAAATGAGCATATTTTTGAGTGGAACAATGAAAAAGGACATCATTGCACATTAATACATTGGGGAACTGTTCAAGAGACAATTACCAATGAAATAAGACATAAAGAATATGAAGATATTAAATTAACTTGGAAAAGTATAAATGAATTAATGGAGAAACCCACATATCCTAAAGGGATTTTAAGTTATTTAGAAGAGGATAACCGTAATATAGTCCACTTTATTTCTAAAAATATATAAAGTAATAGGGGGCGATCACAATGGGAAACTCTACTTTTTGGATAGTAATTTCGTTTTTTGCATAGCTGGCTATTTTTTTGATAAGTACTTGAGAAAAAAATTGAATATGCCAAAGAGTCGTTTTTGGGGATATAAGCACGTGAATAGTCTGCATGTAAAATTGGAAGTTGGATTGTTTATAATTTATTTAATAACTAGTTTTATTTATATATATAAATTCGAGAACGCTAATATTGGATATGCTATTATGACTTATTTAGGGGTAACATGGATTTTAAGATCATGGATGGAATGGAAATATGATAGAGAATCGAAAGAATATATATTTTCGATAATCGGACTAGTTTCATTTATGGTTATGTTCTTAATACTATTTTATCTCGTTCCACCTACTGCATAATAAAGTGACTATTAATAAGATAATAACTGCCATGTAATCCACTTTATTTTAAATAATGCAACGTAGTAAAAAGAGGGATTGCTAGAGATGGAGAAGCAGCGCGCGATATGTGGGTAAACAATTGGATGGTTGCTGAAGATATGTATGTAGAAAGTCACAAGCCGCAAGAATTTGCAGATTTTATTATTGATGGTACAGATAATGAAATAACTAATAAATAAGAAACCATTTACTGCTAAATGGTTTCTTATTTAAATTCATCATTTATTTTGGCTAATATGGATGTAACGAAATTTGTTTTATCCTCTGCATATTGATGTTTATCATTAGGATTAGCTTGTGAAAGTTGAATCTTTAACTGTTCATACTGTATACGAGAAGTTTTGTTGTTTATTAAGTAATCTCTGAATTGTAATTGCTCTATTAAGTATGTATTTCCTTGTTCATACATATGAATTTGATGAGTTCGTGGTTCCCCTTTATTAAAATAATATCGTTCAGGTAGTACATCTTTTCTGTATTTATAGTTTAGCAGTTCTAACTTTTTAATACATGTTAAACCGTCCTTATAATTTTTTAGTTCGATTGCAATATCAATAATTGGCTTTGCACTTAAATGTGGAATAGAGGTACTACCGATGTGGTGTATCGCTAAAATATATTCGCCAATTTGTTCCTCAATGAATTGTTTCTCTTTCATATATTCAATTTCCCATTGTTCAGTCCATGGAACTAAAAATACTTTTCCATATGGTAAACCTAACATTTAATTCGCACCTCTTTCAAAATGGTTTCAAAAGTCTATTACATTTTCTTAAAGGTTTTTAATACAAGGTATTCCCACAATCTCCAAGGAAGAATCTTCTTCGCAAAGATCATGAATTTCACACCTTTTCCAATCGGATATCGTAAATTCGTACGCTTAGATTCAGCGATTTCTACAATTTTATTAGCAACATCTATCGGATTACCAAATGTATCACTGCCGCTATTAATATGTTTTTGTATTTTATCCATATATTCTTTGTAAAGAGAAGTAGTATAAGATTGGTTTGTAGCTAGTTGTTTACCAACTTCCCATATATTCGTGTTATAAGAACCTGGTTCCACTAAAGCAACATCTATTCCGAAAGGTTTTACTTCTAAACGAAGGGATTCACTCCAGCCTTCTAATGCATATTTTGAAGAAACGTAAGGGGATAGACCAGGAAATCCAACTTGACCACTAATGCTGCTTATATTAATGATTTTCCCACTTTTTTGTTCTCTCATATAAGGTAATACAAGTTGAGTAATTGATATAGCTCCAAAAAGGTTCGTTTCAAATTGTTTACGGTATTCCTCTACTGGAATTTCTTCAACAAATCCTCCAGTTGCATATCCTGCGTTATTAATAAGTAGATCTACTCTATTTATTTCTTTTATATATAATTGAAAGTTATGTATGGAGTTTTGATCTGTTACATCTAATTGTTGAACTGTTATGTTTTGCTGCAAGTTGAGTTGAGTAGCTTGAGATATTAAGTTTCCTTGTTTTTCAAGGTTCCTCATTGTAGCGATGACTAAAAAGTCTTTTTTTGCAAGCTCAAGTGTTGTTAATAGACCGAAACCACTTGAAGCCCCGGTAATAACTGCGATTTTTTTATTCATTTTTTGCTCGCTTTCTTTTTCTTTTATCATAACGAGTTATGAAAAGAAAATCCATTAATCTTACATTCGTTTTGAGAGCTATACCGTTAATTCTATTTTAAAAGAGGGAATGATACGGACTTATCGTATATAGAGAAGTGAGTATGAATACGTTAATGAAATGAGGGAAGAAAAATGGCCCATGTGAAAGATGTATTAGCAGATCAATTATTGGCGAATGCAAACGATCCTAGTTGGTATATTCCATTTTCAGATGCAGTGAAAGATCTACCTGAGAGAGAAGCTTTCTGGAAACCGAATGAAGAGAGTAATAGTATAGCTGAAATTGTACAACATTTATTGTATTGGAACTCAACGTGGCAAACTAGGTACAAAGAATCGAATGTGAATGCCGTGCCCGCTATTGGTGATAATAACAAAAGTTTTATGCTTTCAGATAATCAATCTTTCGATGAGTTAAGAGAAAAGCTACTAGAGAAACTGTTACTATGGCAAAAGCTAATGAATGAAGAAAAGGTTGAAAGTGATGTAGTTGGATTTCCTGTTTCTGCAAAGTGGTGGGAAGTATTAGCGAATGTAACAACTCATAATGCTTATCATATTGGTCAAATTATTTACATCCGGAAGTTACAGAAGAGTTTTGATCATGAATAAGATCATAATTCTCAAATTAGGTAAACAAAAGTGGACAAAATGAGACAAGTGTCTCATTTTGTCCACTTTTTTATTTTGAAAGAATAGAGAATACCTATGAAATCAAAGGTTAGAATTTGGCACAGTATTTGCAATATAAAAGATGAACAAGAAAATAGGAGGGCTGGACATGTTAAAAACAACTGAAAGTAAAGGGAATGAAATTACGAAAGAACAAGCTCGTTGGATGTATGAAAAAATGTTAGAGATTCGTAAGTTTGAAGATAAGGTACATGAATTATTCGCACAAGGCGTTCTGCCAGGTTTCGTTCATTTATACGCGGGTGAAGAAGCAGTAGCAGTTGGTGTATGTGCCCACTTAACGGATCGTGACAGTATTACAAGTACGCATAGAGGACATGGACATTGTATCGCAAAAGGCTGTGATTTAAACGGTATGATGGCTGAACTTTTCGGGAAAGCGACAGGATTATGTAAAGGTAAAGGCGGTTCCATGCATATTGCCGATTTAAATAAAGGAATGCTTGGTGCAAATGGGATTGTAGGCGGTGGTTTCCCGCTTGCTTGCGGTTCAGCATTAACAGCTAAATATAAAGGTACGAAAGATGTAAGTGTTTGTTTCTTCGGTGATGGAGCAAATAATGAAGGAACATTTCATGAAGGTGTTAATTTAGCGGCGATTTGGAAGTTACCAGTTATTTTTATCGCAGAAAATAACGGTTATGGTGAAGCAACGACATTTGAATATGCTTCAAGTTGTGATTCCATTGCAGATCGCGCGAAAGCATATAATATTCCAGGTGTTCAAGTAGATGGAAAAGATTTACTTGCAGTGTATAAAGCGGCGCAAGAAGCAGTAGAACGTGCGCGTAATGGCGGTGGTCCAACAATAATTGAATGCATGACATATCGTAATTACGGTCATTTCGAAGGTGAAGCTCAATCGTATAAAACTACAGAAGAAAAAGAAGAACATTTAAATGAAAAAGATGTGATTGTGAATTTCCGTAAGCATTTAATTCATGAAGCATTATTAACTGAATCTGAACTTGTAGATATGGAAAAGGCAGTAGATGAAGCGGTACAAAAATCAATTGAATTTAGTGAAAACAGTCCATATCCAGAGGATGAAGAATTATTAAAAGATGTATACGTTTCTTACAAATAAGAGGAGGGTGAAAAATTATGACTAGAACAGTAAGTATGTCAACTGCAATCAATGAAGCGATGAAAATATCGATGCGCCGTGATGAAAATGTAATTTTAATAGGAGAAGACGTTGCAGGTGGTGCACAAGTGGATCACTTGCAAGATGATGAGGCATGGGGCGGTGTACTCGGTGTTACGAAAGGACTTGTACAAGAATTTGGCCGGAATCGCATTTTAGATACTCCAATTTCAGAAGCAGGTTATATGGGAGCGGCGATGGCAGCTGCGGCAACAGGACTACGTCCGATTGCTGAATTAATGTTTAATGATTTTATTGGTAGTTGTCTTGATCAAGTATTAAACCAAGGGGCAAAGTTCCGCTATATGTTCGGTGGTAAAGCGAAAGTGCCAGTTACAGTACGTACGATGCATGGTGCTGGATTTAGCGCAGCTGCACAACATTCACAGAGTTTATATGCGTTGTTTACGAGCATTCCAGGTATAAAAGTTGTCGTTCCTTCTACTCCGTATGACGCAAAAGGCTTATTATTAGCGGCAATTGAAGATGATGACCCAGTAATCTTCTTTGAAGATAAAACACTTTACAATATGAAAGGTGAAGTGCCGGAAGGGTACTATACAATTCCATTAGGCAAAGCAGATATGAAACGTGAAGGTTCCGATGTAACAATCGTCGCAATTGGAAAACAAGTTCATACAGCACTTGCAGCTGCTGAGCAATTATCGAAAAAAGGACTGGAAGTAGAAGTAATCGATCCACGTTCTTTATCACCGCTTGATGAAGATACCATTTTAGCATCTGTTGAAAAAACAAATCGTCTTATTGTTATTGATGAAGCAAATCCAAGATGTAGTATCGCAACAGATATTGCAGCAATTGTAGCGGATAAAGGATTCGATTTGTTAGATGCACCTATTAAACGAATTACAGCACCACATACACCAGTTCCATTCTCTCCACCACTTGAAAAGTTATATTTACCAACGCCGGAGAAAGTAATTGAAACTGTATCAGAAATGATCGGAGACCAATCGTTATTACATGTGTAATGAAACGATGAGAAAGGGGAGAGAAGCATGGCTGTAGAAGTTGTAATGCCGAAGTTAGGTATGGCGATGAAAGAAGGTATTATTACGAGCTGGAATATTAAAACAGGTGATCATGTAGCAAAAGGTGAACTAATTGCTAGTATTAACTCGGAAAAAATCGAAACGGAAATAGAAGCACCAGCTGATGGAACTGTTCTTGATATAGCTGTTAGTGAAGATGAGGGAGTTCCACCTGGCACTGTCATTTGCTATATCGGTAAGTCGAATGAAAAAGTAGAAGTCTATGAAAGTACAAATGTTGTAGAAGAAAAAACATCTAATCCAGAACCTAAAAAGGTCCCACATCCAGACCCTTATGTGATAGATGTGACGAAGCAAAGAGTTAAAATATCTCCAGTAGCGAAGAAAATTGCAAAAACTGAAAATCTTGATATTAAATCATTACTTGGTACCGGTCCAGGTGGAAGAATTACAAAGGTAGATGTATTAAAGGCGCTTGAAGAAAGAGTAGCAATTTCAGAAGTACTTGAACAAGAAGAAAGTAAAGTCGTTCCTGTTACTGGTATGCGAAAAGCAATTGCGAATCGTATGCATGCAAGCTTACAAAATAGTGCGCAATTAACATTAACAATGAAAGTAGATGTTACAGATTTAGTTGCTTTACATAAAGACGTAGCGGAAGTTGTACAAAAACGATACGATAACAAACTAACCATTACGGATTTCGTTTCTCGTGCTGTTGTATTAGCTCTTAAAGAGCATAAAGAGATGAACAGTGCTTATATAGATGATGCCATTCATCAATATAAACATGTTCATTTAGGCATGGCGGTCGCGTTAGAAAAAGGACTAGTCGTTCCAGCTATTCGTTTTGCTAATAATCTATCTTTAGTAGAGTTATCTAAAGAGATTAAGAATGTGGCACAAAAGGCACGAGCAGGCAATTTAAGTAGTGATGATATGCAAGGAACAACCTTTACAATTAGTAATTTAGGTAGCTTCGGTATTGAATATTTCACGCCAGTATTAAATACACCTGAAACTGGTATTTTAGGTGTAGGTGCAATTGAACACGTTCCTGTATATAAAGGAAAAAAATTAAGAAAAGGAAGTATGTTACCTTTAAGTTTAACATTCGATCATCGAGTATTAGATGGTGCACCAGCAGCTGCATTTTTACGCACAATTAAACGTTATTTAGAAGAACCTGTAACAATTCTTTTATAAAGAGAAGGTGAGAGAATGAGTATATTAGTTGTTATTGGCGGCGGGCCTGCTGGGTATGTAGCAGCAATTACCGCGGCTCAAAATGGAAAAGAAGTCATTCTTATTGATGAAGCTAATCTTGGCGGTACTTGTTTAAATGTTGGTTGTATGCCTACAAAATCATTGTTAGAAAGTGCAGAAGTGCATGACATTGTGAGAAAAGCGAATCATTATGGAATTACACTTAACAATGGAAGTATATCAATTGATTGGAAGCAATTGCAGGCGAGGAAATCGCAAATCGTAACGCAGCTCGTCCAAGGAATTCAATATTTAATGAAGAAAAATAAAATAAAAGTGATACAAGGTAAAGCGAAATTTGAAACGGATCATCGCGTGCGAGTTACAAACGGTAATAAAGAAGATGTAGTAGATGGAGATCAGTTCATTATAGCAGCAGGTTCAGAACCGGCTGAATTACCTTTTGCTCCGTTTGATGGGAAGTGGATCTTAAATAGTAGTCATGCAATGTCCCTAGAAAATATACCGAAATCATTATTAATTGTTGGCGGTGGTGTAATAGGATGCGAGTTTGCAAGTATTTATAGTCGCTTTGGAACAAAAGTTACGATTGTTGAAATGGCACCACAATTATTACCTGGTGAAGATAAAGATATCGCACAAATATTAAAAGAGAAACTAGAAAGTGATGGTGTAGAAATATTTACAGGAGCTGCTTTAAAAGGATTAAATAATTATAAGAAGCAAGCTTCATTTGAATATAAAGGAAGTATCCAAGAAGCTAATCCGGAATATGTTCTCGTTTCTGTAGGTCGAAAATCACGTGCCCAAGGATTAGATTTAGAAAAAGCAGGTGTTCAATTTTCGAATAAAGGAATTTCTGTGAATGAACATATGCAAACAAATAGATCACATATTTACGCTGCAGGTGATGTAATTGGTGGGATCCAGCTTGCCCACGTTGCCTTCCATGAAGGAACTACGGCAGCATTACATGCGAGCGGAGAAGATGTAAAAGTAAACTACCATGCTGTACCTCGCTGTATTTATACAGCTCCAGAAATTGCAAGTGTTGGTTTAAACGAAAAAGATGCAATAGAGAAGTACGGTGATATACAAATTGGAGAATTTCCTTTTACAGCGAACGGTAAAGCACTAATTATTGGAGAACAAACGGGTAAAGTAAAAGTTATTGTGGAACCTAAATATCAAGAAATTATAGGGATTTCAATTATCGGTCCTCGTGCAACCGAACTGATTGGACAAGGAACAGTAATGATTCATACGGAAGTTACCGCTGATATTATGAGGGATTATATTGCAGCACACCCAACTTTATCTGAAGCGATTCATGAAGCGTTATTACAAGCGATTGGACATGCTGTACATGCTTAAATAGAAATATAATAAACCACTATTCTCTAAATGAAAGGGAGAATAGTGGTTTGAATTTTTATAATAGTAATAACATATACCATTACTTTTTCAGCACTTGCTACACCTAGTTCTCTATGTAAAGTGAAAACTGCTACTAACTTTTTCCACATATAACAATCCCTTTAGTTTATATTTTTGTACAGGTAAATCATGAACTAGAAAATGCTACTTGTTAAAAATAAAAACAGAGAAAACCCCAGTCATTCATGAAGTGACCCCCGAAAATGGGACACCAATCAAAACACCTAAACCACTTGTTCCCTAAATTCTTTAGGGGATAGG
>NZ_MAOE01000043.1 GCF_001884185.1 Bacillus albus | reverse complement strand
TTTGTTTTTTGAAAAATCGTGTATACGCATCCGCAAGGTTGCGAACAGACGACTGAATCGCAATACTATCCACTTCTTTGAGCCAAACAAACTCTTTCTTCATGGCAGGAAGTTTGGCAGAGCATGTACCATATGTTAAACCTTTTCCAGTTTCTTTATATGCGTAATCCCATAGGGATAGGAAATGATTGAATACAAAGCGAGAACAACCTATTGTTTTATTAATTAGAATTGTTTGTGCTTGATTTGGATAGATACGAAACTTAAAGGATTTATTAATTATCATTTGATTCACCTCCATTTCGGTATATGACCATTATA
>NZ_MAOE01000042.1 GCF_001884185.1 Bacillus albus | reverse complement strand
AGTTAAGGAAAGCAAAGCGCAAAAGGAGTGCAAGTAAAGCAGAATAGGTAAGAGAAAGAGCAACGATGTTGCAAGTTAGAGAGTTAAGGAAAGCAAAGCGCAAAGAGTGTGCAAGTTGAAAGAAATAGGTAGGGGAAAGAGCAAATTGTTGCAAGTTGAGAAATATGAGGTAAACAAAGCGCAAAAGGAATGTAAGTAAGGAGAGATAGGTAAGAGAAAGGGCAAATGTGTTGCAAGTTGAAGAGTTAAGGAAAGCAAGGCGCAAAGAGTGTGCAAGTTGAAAGAAATAGGTAGGGGAAAGAGCAAATTGTTGCAAGTTGAGAAAAATAAGGGAAGCAAAGCGCAAAAGGAATGTAAGTAAGGAGAGATAGGTAAGAGAAAGGGCAAATGTGTTGCAAGTTAAAAAGTTAAGGAAAGCAAAGCGCAAAAAGAATGTAAGTAGAAAGAGCAAATCGTTGCAAGTTGAGGAGTTAAGGAAAGAAAGACGCAAAATCTTGTAAATATCTGTTACAATAAATTAAATATAATAGTAGTGAGAAATCTTATAATGTAAACTACTTTGTTGTGATCCATGGTTTAGGGAGGAATATAAAGTGGATAACTTATTACAAATGTTTCGAGATGCCTTGTTAATCTCTGAGCCAATTTATAAGACCAATGAGCTAGTATGGAATAAGTGGAATGCATATTTTAAAGATGTTGAAAACAATAATAATAAAGTATTAACCTCACGTCATGCTTCCCCATCATTTACTGCATTAGTGTCTTGGCTAGAAAAAAAACAAGAATCCGGTACCACATTAGTACAAATTTATGCCAAAATTGATTCCTATAAGGAAGAAATATATAAAGAAATTGAAGGATTTATAGACAAAGAATTCCAAAATGTAGCATCTTCAAGCTCAATAATAGTAGAAAATGATCAAAATATCGAAGAGACAAGCATAGTAAACCATGAGGATTATTATGAGGTAAATAACTCTGCTGTTTATTATAAATTAAGAGATGGGATTGCAAAAAATCAATTTGAAGAAGATGAATTAAGTAAGGTTTTACAATATCCTATTGAAACAAAATCTTCTAATGGTGTAGCTCAACTTTCTTCACACAAAGATGAAGATTTAAGACTTACTAATATAGAAGAAGCTGCTCGATGGAATACTCTTGTCGATGATGTAATGAGTAATATGGATGATTTAACGGCAGATTGTTTAGATGCAATTACAATACAATGGATAAACGAAGCAAAATCTCCAGACGAATTCATTGATTTTTCTTATGAGCAAGTTTTAGAGATGTGCAATATTCCAAAAACAGTAGTCAAAAATAAGGAATACTATAGAGCGGAAGATAAAATTAAAATAGCAAAAAGAATTGCGGCTTTAGCAAGTATTTTTATCTATTTAAATGATGATAATGAAGTCGTAGTATTAAATGATCGTGAAGATGAAGGGGAACGACTAGAATTAAAGCGTGAGGTTGTTAAGCGATTATTTGTATTAGATTCGGTTGTATTATGGAGACATAGTGTGACAAATGAATATATGGGCATTGAATCTTGTCGTATTAAGCCAGGCAGTTTTTTAACCAATTATTTATACGGATCAAATAATACAACAGCATTATTGTCTAAAAAAGCACTTGAATACAATAGCTATAGACATAAATATCATAAAAGATTAATTCGATACTTAACATGGCAATGGAGAATTAGACAAATGTATTCATCATTGAAAAAGCCATATTCTATAGGTGGGGACAAAGGGCTGCTTGCGGTAATGGATATCCCAAAAGATTGGAAACCAAATCGTATTAGAGAACAGTTAGAAAATGTTCTAATGGATTTAGAAAATGAAAAAGTAATCTCTCATTGGGAGTATAGTGATCCACTTGATGAACAACAAATTGGGAAACGTAATTGGTTTAAAAATTATTACACTAACTTAGGAATCACGATTTTACCACCTGAGGAAATGCTACAATCAATGGATAGGGTAATTGGAAAGAAGATTATAGAAGAACCTCAAGAACAATTACCTGAAGTAACAGTTGTTAAAGAGATAAAGAAGACTGTAAAATCAGTTGAACAAATAGAAAAAAAGATTCGTGACCAAATACTAAAAGTACACAATGAAAAAAAGGTAAGCATTCGTGAAATAGCAGATGAAATCAGTATTTCTCCGTCTACATTATCTAGGTTTTGTAATTATAAAACAAAACGTTTGTCTAAAAAAGCATTAGAAAAGCTAACAAAATGGTGTGAAAGACAAGAAATACTAGAAAAGATGTAACATAGACTAAATATTTCTTTTAATAATAGTCAAATTAAAAATACACATACATTATGTATGTGTATTTTACTTATAGACAATTGCAAAAGTCTGAATTTTCTATATTGACGTTGATTTTGGAGGGCGAAGGTCCTACTAGAGAATCAATATAGTTATGCTGTTTAATTTACTGGAATTAAATTTCTTGTCTTATCAATATGGTTCAGTAACATACGATATTCTTCTTCATACATAGTTAAACGTTGTAGAAGAGATTGATTCTCAGCTTTTAAATCTTCAATTTGATTTTGTAACTTTGTCAATTCATTCACATCTTTATAATTTTGTAAAAAGAGAATAATGTCATCTAATGTAATAGGCAAGGAGTTTGTTTCTTTTTCTGGTGGAGAAAAGGGAATGTTGTTTCCCGCTTTTCGCACTTGTTTTGCTTGCTGTATTTCTTCTTGATATTGTTTTCTCACATATCAATTCCAACGAAATCCACAAGCTGCGGGTGCTCTAGCTAGTAGTTTTGCTACTTCTTTGAATGCAGCTAACTGTGTTCCACCGTTACGAATATTCTGAAGTACTGTTGATGCGAGAAGTAAATCGTTATCATCAGTCCAGGAATCTTGTCTTGAGATTACCACATTTTAATCTCCTTATATGTTTTATATTATATATATGCAATTACTCAAAATGATAGAAGCTCAACTTCTATTGAAATAATTGGGGGCAAGTTAAAAGAAGTATGTATGATTTTACATGCAAAATTGCATTTAAGGTTGACTATTTTTTAAGGTGTAACTATACTGGTTACAGTAATGCGACTGAATGTATAAAATTGTTGGTATGAATTAGTTGTATTAATGATGTTTAAACAAATATTAAAGAATGAATGGAGTTGAAAATACAGTCCGACATATAAAACGTTTTGATAAAAAGAAGTTAGGTAATATACATTTTTTTATAATTATATATTGATAAGAAGAGGTGCATGTTTTGAAAATTTTTAAGGGAATTCTAGTTTCTTCAATTGCATTAACAGCATTTAATGGAGTAGGCGGTATACTTCCAAGTGAAAAATCAGAAGTTACCTACGCAGCTACTTACAATTATTCAAATAAGCAATTGAATTCTACTGTACATAAGCAAGCTACTAAACAATTAATTTTAAAATTTAAAAATGAAGCGAATTTACCATATCAGGATGGAATAGAAAAATTCATTAAAGAAGAAAAACAGAATCCTGAATTTATTGGAATTTTAGCTGAATATCCAAATGTAACTATAAATCGACTTTTTAATTCATTACATCCTAAAGAAATTAAAAATCTAGGTAAAGAAATAAAAGATTCCGATCATATTTCTTCTAATTTGCTAAACTACTATATTGTAGAAACTCAAGATGATATTGATGTACAAGCATTACTTACAAAAATTGAGAAATCATCTCTTGTTGAAACGGCGTACTTACAGGAAGAAGAGGCACCACCAGAAGAGCGTTTACCAAATTTATCTGTTAACCCATATGATGAGCCTAGACTTACAAGACAAGGTTATCTTGAACCAGCACCATTAGGAATTAATGCACCTTATGCCTGGGGCATAAAAGGTGGAGATGGAAAAGGGACTACTTTCGTAGATATGGAGTATGGGTGGTTATTTAGTCATGAGGATTTAGTGAATCAAAAGATTGAATTGATATCTGGACAGAATAAAAGCGAGCACCATGATCATGGTACCTCAGTCTTAGGAATTGTTTCGGCAGAGGATAATAACATAGGTGGAATTGGGATTGCACCCAAAGCTAAGGTAAAGGTTGTATCTCAGATTAGGGATAACGGAAATTATAATACAGCTGATGCGATCTTAAGTGCAGTTAACAATATGCAAGCTGGAGATATTCTTTTATTAGAAGCTCAAGCAACTTACGATGGATATGGGGATAAGAACTATCTTCCTGTAGAAGTAAAACCGGATATATTTGATGCAATTCGTTTGGGAGCAAATAAAGGAATTATTATTATTGAAGCAGGTGCAAACGGCGGAAATGACTTGGATCAATTTAGAGACCGTAGTGGTAAACAAGTTTTAAATCGTAATAGTCCTGATTTTAAAGATTCAGGGGCAATTATGGTTGGGGCAGCTTCTGCAAGGGTTCCTCATAAACGTTCATATTTCTCTAATTACGGTAGTAGAGTGGATGTGTATGGATGGGGGAATGCAGTAGATACTACAGATGCTAAACCAAGTGAATTTATAACAAATCTATATACATCTAGTTTTGCTGGAACATCTAGTGCATCGCCTATTATTGCTGGTGCTGCTGCATCAATTCAAGGAATTGCAAAAAATAATCAGGGAAAAGTATATACCCCAAGCCAGCTTAGGGATATTTTAAGTGATCCTAGTACTGGAACGAAATCTAACGATCCAATCTCTGATAAAATTGGTGTTTTACCCGATCTAAAAGCTATTTTATCTAAACTTGGTTTTTCACCAAACTTAAGTAATGATTCTTCCATTGTATTTCCTGAGGAGCAAGAAATAAATAAAGGGAATAAGGGAAATGAAGGATCTACTATTACGTTCCCGAAAGAGGATTCCGATAATAGTGAAGGAAACTCTAACTTCATTTTCCCAGAATAATAGAAATATCTCCTATTTAGAATAAGGCAAAATAGTATACTCAATAAGAACAAAGGATATGAATTCAATAGAAATATGAATTCATATCCTTTTAATTATGCTATTTTTACTACCTTACAAAAACGTAATGTTAGCGTAATGGAAATGAATTTTGGCAGCCAATAGATTAGGATATAATTTTGTGAGAAAAGATATGAGGTGAATAATATGAAACGAATAGTGCTTATGTGTAGTATTTTTGTGATGTTTACCGTGTTGTTATCGGGATGTAATTTAAATCGTCTTGGTACAGATACATATTATGTGCAAATTACCAAGGATGGTGAAAAATTAAAAGAGAAAAATGTAAATGGGGATACGACTTACGAATATAAATTACCTGGATTTGATAAGGATGGTAAAGAGAAAGAAATGGAGTTTACAGCGTTAAAAAACCTTCGTAAAGAAGCGTTTTTACGTATATATTACTCTGAGAAAAAAGGTGTGAAATCTTGGGAAGAAGTTAAAAAAGAAGAACTCCCTACAAAGGTAAAAGAAAAATTAAAGGTGGATTAATATATAATTCTTTGTTAGAGCAATATATCCTCAAACTATCAGAATGTATATTGTGAAATAGGCTAAAGTTCTTTAGAGTTGTAAAAGTAAGAGGCTGACAGTTATTGTCAGTCTTTTACTTTTGTAGGAAGGAAATATAAAAGGCATTTAACAGACAAGTGTTGGATTATTAACAATTATTTAAGATCTAAAGCTACAATATATCTACTCCTGAACTATAATAATTTTAGGTCAGAATTAAGCTTCTAATTTTGTGAGCAGTTAAATACTAAAAAGGCTTAATTTTGTTTAAGTATTTGTAGCCGTTTAAAGGATTGATGATTGGTTATGATATAATAAAATTCAAGTATAATAAGGGGGATTAATGAGATGATTTTTCAAAGCATGATAACAGCTATTATAGAAAAATTACAAGAGACGGTGAATCCCTATTGGATAATTGTGTTTGGATCAACGGCTGAGAACAGAGAACGAGAAGATAGTGATATTGATATAGCTTATTTAAGTGACAAAACTTTAGGGAACTATGAACGTTTTTTATTAGCACAGGAGTTAGCTAACATTGTTCATAAAGATGTTGATTTAGTTGATTTATCCGAAGCTTCTACAGTTTTTCAAGCTCAGATTATACATACAGGAAAGACAATATTTTGTTCGGATGAAAGACGTAAGGTCATTTTTGAAATGAAAACTTTAAAAATGTATTCAAAATTGAATGAAGAACGACAGATAGTTTTTGATGATATAAAGAAAAGAGGTTCTATATATGAAGAATGAGGTTATTTTAAATAAAATTTCTACAGTAGAGCGTTGTATAAAAAGAATCCAAGATGTGTATGGAAATGACCCTGAAAATTTAGAGGATTTTACAAAACAAGATTCAATAATATTGAACATACAAAGAGCTTGTGAAGCAAGTATTGATTTAGCGATGCATATTGTTGCAGGGAAAAAATTAGGACTACCCCAATCTAGTCGAGAGGCCTTTGATTTATTGGTTACAGCAGGATTACTTAGCGCTGATCTTGCAAATAAGTTAAAGGCAATGGTTGGATTTCGTAATATTGCTGTTCATGATTATCAAAGTGTAAATTTAGATATTGTTCGTCAAATTATTGAAAAACATTTAACTGATTTTAAACTATTTACGAAAGAAGTAATGGGGATATTGGAATTTTAGGCAAAAGAACAGAATAATAGGGCTGAGAAAGAAAGTAATTCTATAATTCCCAAACCAGCTATTGAAACAATCACTTAATTTCGTAAGAAGAAACGCGGTCATAAGAGGAATTTATTTATCTTGTAGTGAAGCTTTACATGAGATGTGTGTAGATAATAGTAGGAACAATATCCATATACAATTTTATCAACAAATAAGTAAATATTTTTAAAACTAATTTTTATACATATAATGTATACCCAAACAAAAAAGTTTCCTTATGGAAACTTTTTTGTTTGGGTAAATTTATAATGATTAATTAATATACAGTTTTTGAAAAAAATGAAGAATTATGTAAAAACATCTTCATTTACATGAGCATAAACGTAGTATAAAAATGAAACATATCCAAAATAATTAAAGGGGGTTGAAAATATGATTAAAAAACTTATTATTGGTTTTATTGCTTTAGGCACAACAATAGGAGTGAGCAAACCTATATTTGCTGCTACAATACATTCTCCATCACAATTTAAAGAAATTCAAAATGTTCATGTGCAATCCCTACACTCTCCATGGCAGTATTTAGGGCAAACTTCAAGGGAACTTCAAATTAAAAGTAAGGATCCAAAAGTACTAGCTTTTGAACTAGCAAAAGAAGCGCCATTTTACAAAGAAGAATTAGTAGACATATGTTCTGTAATTTTAGATGCAAATGTAGATGTTGTATATTGGACAAGTAAGGAATGGGTTAGATTTGAAGAAGGAAATTATGGATTTAAACATGAAATTAAGATTTTTAGAGATAAAGAACGTCAGCAATTAATTACTGCGCTAGAATCTTAAATCTTTTACAAAAAAGAAGCTATGCTATACTCCCCCTATAGTAGATAGGAAAAGAAAACACATTAACCTGTTTACTATGGAGGGGATTTTTCTATGGGGTAAATTAGAATTACTCGCTATACAAAATGCAAAGAAAAAGAATTGCGTTTATATTCAAAAAAAGGTATAAAGGATAAAACTGTTGCGAAAGAATTAGAGATTTATTGTCCTATTATAAGTTGTTGGATGAAATAATTCGAAACTGTAGGTATTAAAGAACTAGAAGAATAACGTGGGGAAACAAAAGGATTATGTTTAGGTACTAAGACTAAACGATTGGAAGAAGAGAATGAGATGTTAGAAAAATGAAGGAAAGTATGTCATGAAAGCGAAGCTTTTAGGATAATGTATGTATAAAAAGAATTCTTTCGCTATGTTAAGTGCGCAAATATATAGAGTTTTATAATCATTAAAGATTTCAAAAGAAATTAAGCCACCTGAGCCTATACAAATATAGACCCAGGTGGCTTAATTCTTAGTTACGCTTTGAAAATACGGGCACTCTCTAATCTTTATTTCGTGTCTTTTACCTTAAATAAGTACAAACATAATTCATTAATCTATATTATCTTTAAATTTATAAATTTGATGCTATAAAAGCAATAGAATTATGTAATAAGTGAATCAAAAACACAACCCCAAAAGCAGACATTGTAACCTGATATTTTTTATTCTTTTTTTTATATACCCAATAAGCATAGTTATATAAAAGACCAATTATGGTTGTACCAACTATATAAGTGATTCCATATTGATGATTTAATCCAAATATAATTGATGCCATTAAAATGATAAGGTAATCGCGATTTTTAATATAAGGAATCCAACTTAATATCCAAAATAAAAATACTTGAAAAACTATTGTTTCATATATAGGTGCCGCCAATACCCCTAATAAAACTTGCAGAATAAGAGGTGCTTCTGTTATTGAGTTTTGTTGTATTTCAGGTAAGAATAGATCTAATGGTATAACAAATAAAAATGTTCCTAATAAAATAAGAAAAACAAAAGAAATTGTAGGCAAAGCAAACATAAATCTATTTATTTTTTTTAGCATATATATTTCTCCTATAATCTTTTATTACATATATACAAAAAGTAATATATAATTGAGTCTCTTTTTGCTTCACATCTTTTTTCGTTTACTATTGATGGAAATTGTTCTGTAATTGAATCCTTGGCTTATATAGGTGTAGCTATAAAGTAGGCATATTTTAACACCATATTGTTAATATCAAAATATTAAAGAGCAAAGTGAGATATTAATGTCACAACAATTCTATGATAAATAATATATCAAGATTCTTAAGGAAATCTGTTGTATAGGGCACTCTTGCATTAATTATTTTACTATATGAATATTTAAGTGCATATAGTTTCGGGAGAGTATGTATTTTTGCATATTTTTAATATAAAACTTTACTTACTATGCTGCTTCATATGAATTTAAGGCAATTAAATAATCAAGGCCAAAAAAGTCTAAGTTTAATTTATACAAGTAAATATTAAAATGTTATAGAAATATAAGGAAAATAGTTATAAAATAGGAAACTGGAAGGAACTTTCCAGTTTGTTTTTGTTGTGCGAGATAAAGGTGGCCAAAGATGAGGGCTTAAGAATTCTCGTCATGGTTTAAAACTAACACTTAACATAATTAATTTAAAAGAAATCAGTATAAATGAAAAGGTGAAGTAGAAGAAAGTTTACGTCTTCCTACTAATAGATTTCCAGAAACAGCTGAATCTATAAAGGATTCGATTGCAAATGGGAAAACTGATATTTGTAGAATAGATCATAATGGGGTTCAAAATGAAGAAAATAAACTTTAGCATTATTAATTATAGGTTTCATAACTATTATTTCTTTAGTGGAGATATATAAGAGATTGTTGTAAATTAGCCATATTTTAATGCACATTACAATGGCATGATGCTTTGAGATTTAAATACATAAATGCTTAGATTCGTTAAATTATTACTTTAAATATAGTGAAGTTATCAGTATACAAGGAAAAAAACTCTATCAAACGAAAAAAGTTGGAACGTTTGGTTGAATGACTAGTATGCTATTTCAAATATTTAAATTAATAACAGAAAGAGAACCTTTTTATATGTTACTACTTTGTTTTTGTATTGTTGAAAATAAGAAAGGTGAAATCAATGAAAAAATATTGGCATAAGTTATCGTTGCTTCAGAAAAATGTATTACTAACGGTATTAGTAATTCTGACGCTTGTGGGAAGTATGGGGGCGTTGAGTTTTAACATGTTTCAAAATAGTATGATGTTTATATTTGAAAGGCAGTCTTTTGAAACGGGAGATACATTAATAAACCAATTAGATCTGGAAATAGTAAGAGATGTGGCAAAAGACCCCACAGCACAAAGAGTGAAGAAAGAAAGATTGACAGAGCAATTAGATAAAGCTATAAAAAATATGAAAAGTGTCGGACAAACATATGTTACAGGAGCCAAGCTAAATGATAAAGTTGAATTACAATTAGTAGCTTTGGATACAGAATTAGCAGATACGGTTTCTATAAAACTAGGTTCTGTAAAAACAGGTGACTATTATGAGCATCCTACTCATTGGAAGAAGGCATACAAACAAGTAATGAAAACGAAACAGGCACAAATGACAGAAGTGTATGAAGATGTACTAGGTACATGGGTAACAATTTTAGAGCCAATTACTGATGAAAATAATAATATAATTGCAATTGTTGCAGCGGATTTAGACGCTTCTATTATTCCTCTTACAAAGAAAGAATTTATAGTGCACGGTTTACTATTTATAATCATTTCATTAACAATTGCAATTACAATTCAAATATTCATCTCACGAAAATCTCTATCGCCTTTAAAGGATTTACAAGAAGGGTTACGTAAAGTTGGTGAAGGGGATTTAAGTATTAAATTGAATGAAAGGTCTGATGATATAGGGATAACTAATATCTATTTTAATAACACTATTAAAAAGTTTAATAGGATTATAGATAAAGTAAGGCAGACGGCTGAACAAGTTTCGACATCCTCACAGGAATTGTCGGTAAGTACAAAAGCGAATAGTATAGCCTTTAAAGAAATTGCAAGTGCTACTACAGGATTAAATTTAGGAGCACATTCTCATGAATATGTAGTGCAAAAATGTTTAGGAATTGTTCAAGAAATGGAAAGTAAAATGAAAGAAATTAAAGGAGCTGCAAAACAAGTTAGGAATGCCTCGGAAGACATGGAACAGCATTCTGGAGAAGGAAAAGATTTGATTAAGCAAATTGTGAATCAAATGAAAAGAATCCAAGATACAGTTCAAGATGTATCTTCTAGTATGTGTGCATTAGAAGCACAATCTAAGGAAATTAGTGAAATTCTTAATGTAATTACAATTATGTCAAAGCAAACAAATATGTTAGCCTTAAATGCTTCTACTGAAGCCTTATGTGCTGGAGAGATGGGGAAAGGATTTTCAGTTGTTTCGGATGAGGTACGTATATTAGCGGAAAAAACCGAGGCATCTGCAAGGGATATAGCTAAATTAATTGATGAAACCCAAGCTAAAGCAGATGAGGCTGTACAATCCATACAGAAGAGTTCAAAGGAAGTAGAATCAGGAATAACACTTGTTCAAAGTAGCGGTGCTTTCTTTGAAAAGATTTCAGAATCAGCTCAATCTGTTACCAGTCAAATTAAAGTGGCTTCGAATAATTCAAGTGACATTTTAAAAGATAATCAAGCTATTGTTCAGATTGTAAATGAATTATCACACATTGCAAATACATATGTGAATAGCAGTAGTAAGGTAGAGACAAGTATGAAAGAGCAAGAACTGTATGTACAAGACATTGCAGAGTTGGCAAATTCTTTAAATTGGCTCTCCCAAGAGTTACAGGAGTTAATAGGGGAATTCAAAAGTAAGTAGGATAGGAGAAGGGTTAGGTATAGGTATGACCTATGCCTTTATTTATGCCCATATAAAGAGTGAAAGCTAAGGTATATATGTAAAATGGCTAAACGAATAATTTTTTTGCATATTTTGTTGGAAATAGAGCATGATATTACCAAATTCAACGGAGGTGTTTAAAAAATGCAAATTCGCGAAAATAATAATTCAAACGAAATCTTAATAGCAGCTGCAGCAAGTGCAATTGAACAAATGAAATATGAAATTGCTCAGGAGTTTGGTGTTACACTTGGACCGGATTCAACAGCAAGAGCAAATGGTTCAGTAGGTGGAGAAATTACAAAACGTTTAGTTCGTATGGCGCAAGAGCAGTTATCTGGTCAATATAAAATTCACTAAAGTTAAAGGTATATCCCGTGGAAGGGATATACCTTTTTAATTTGCCTTTAAAGAGGATAGTGAAAATTTTTATTGCTAGTTAAATTTAGACACTGCAAATTTGGCTGTGAAATTCATCTTCTTCATGTAAGAAGAATTTACGCCTGCTTGAAATTGAACAGAAATATTACCGTCTTTTTGTGCTTTGAATACGCGACCGTATGGTGAATTAGCATTGTATGTGCCAATTACTTGATCATCCGCATCAAAGACTGTATAAGAAATTGGGAACCCGGAGTTTTGTACAAAGACCGTAAGTTCTTCCCCTTTACTAAGATTAAATGATTCTTTTTGAGAAACTTCATAGGAACTCATAGAGTAATATTTTGTAACTTCTTGAATGTCTAAGTTCGTAGTTGCCGCACTTGCTTTTGGTGCCTCTGCTCCTGGTAAATTCATACCTGATAGTACTGCAATTCCTAATGCCCCTGCTAAAATAACTTTTTTCATAATGCTAGTTCCTCCTTTAATAAATTGTGAGATTTGAAAACGAAGTGAAAATATCACTTCTTGAAACCATTATAGTTACAATGAGAATGATTTTCAATGAGATTTGATATGTAATTCTGCATACATAAGATGTCGATATAAGGTAATCTATCCGAAGTTTAAAGTATTCTTAAATAAGGAGAGAACAAATTTTCAAAACTATGAATGAGATGGTAGCTGATTTTTACATACGTTGGTTATTTAAAAGAAAACGAAATAGAAAGTATATTTAGGGAAATTTAAAAGGCCTTGTCATTATAGACAGGGCCTTTCAAAAAGGGACACAATTGACAACTGAAGGTGACTTCATATTACCATTTTTGGTATTTTAATTCCAGGTGTTCATATTGAGAAATAAAATGATTATTTTGTAGAGTTTGAGAAGGGAGATACTGCCTTTTAATTTTTCAGGATGGGAAGGCATAAGCAGAATTTTTTATTTACTTTAAACAAGGGAAAGAAATATTTTTGCTTAGTAAAGCGTGTTAATCATAGTTCAAAGTTATGTAAAAAACTGTTTTCAGAATAGGTGTCCTTTTTATTTTAAGAAGAGAATATATTTTCTCAACAGGACAAATGGTAAACATCTATAAGTACTATTTATAAGGATAATAAGAAAAGTAGAAATTAATAATAAAGGAGAATGCGAAATGAAAACAGTAGTAACTGATAGAGATCTAGTTGAAATCCGCGAAGAAGACGTAGATGTTTTAAAGGTAATGGCACATCCGGTTCGATTACAAATTGTAAATGAATTAATGAAACATCAAATGTGTAATGTTACGCAGTTAACGGAAATATTAAAACTCCCACAATCTACTGTTTCACAGCATCTATCAAAATTAAGGGGAACCGTACTTCGTGCAGAAAGAAAGGGATTAGAGATGCATTATTATATAGATAATGTTAAGGCTCAGCAGATTGTTGGAATTTTAGGCTTGTAGGTTAATAAAAAGCAAAAAAGTTTCCGGTTATTAAGTAGGAAACTTTATATATAATAATTTTATTTTGTGAGGATTACTGTGTAAATAAGAAAATATTGTCCGTAGAATTTCTGTACCTCTCAAAGGAGTGTAATGAAATAAGATCTACTAATTTGTTTTCAATAGATCTTATAATTATGTTTATGTTATTTGGGTGCCTATATTGATGGAATTTAGCTAATTCATAGGAAAATGTGGAGTAGGTTTATTATTTTCTTTAGAAATAATAAACCTACTGTATTAACTGAGTTTTCTTATAAGAATTATAACAAATTATTTTAGTAATAAACAGACTTGAAGTCACTTCCTAATAAATCGTAAAATTTACATGTAAGGTAAAAATAGGAATATTTGGAGGCTGTTATGAAAAGGTTATTAGCAAAATCATTATTAGGTATTTCAGCATTTTCTCTATTAACTACATCATTTTCTATGAGTACGCAAGCAGCGACTCATGAATTAGATAATGTACCGGTTATTAGTGTAGAAACAGTAGAAGATAGTAAAATTGAAGTGGCAGAATTTAATCAAGTAGAACGATTTGCATTCCCATTAGCCATTCCTGTGATTATTTGGGGAGCTAGAGGCGCACAAGTAGTTCATAAGGTATGGAAAGCAGGTAAATTAGTTACAATTGGATCTGCTGTTGGTATTTCTGGAATGAAAGCACAAGATGTCATTGGTAAATATAAAAAAGGTGCTATTAATAAGGAATTTCCAGGATCAATGAAAAATAAAACTGTGAAGGAGATTGAGGATTTAGCTAAAAAAGGAAATAAAGATGCGAAAAAGGCAAAAAAATTACTAACAGATAAGAGATTTAACAAGGGTGATAATAGAAAATGAGTATAATTACTAAAAGTGATATTTTAAATACAGTAGATTCATTTTTTTCTTATGAAAGACCTACGGATAAATCATCAGTAAAAATTTTGAAGCCAAATGAGAGATTACTTTCTTTAAAGCAAAATAGTCAAGAAGATAATATAGATAAAATTTGGTATACTGAGTTTCAAAAAATATACTCTAATAATGCAGTTGTTAATTGGACTGATTTACCTAATAGTCAGTGTTTAGAATATAAGGTTTTAGCTCACAGTAATCAGAAAATCTTAGATGATGATATTGAGTTAATTAAATTATTAGGCGGAAAAAGAGTGGATTTAAGGGTTTTTATTAGTTTACTTGGAGATTATTATTACTGTATGTTAGAAGAAACTAGCTATATCATAGAAACAGACGAATGGAAATTTAATAATATAAGTGATAGTGGACAATACGTTGAACTCCTAGAAGAGACTAAAATTTTTATGGATAAAAAAGGGTTTAGTTATATCTCTAAAGAGTTATTGAATACTACATTAGAAGGTATAGAAACAGAATATATTTCTTGTAATAAGGTCACTTTATTTAATTGCTTATTCTCTGAATTTGAATCTATAGATTAATAATAGGATGATAGCTTTCATTTTGATTAATAAGCGATGAGAAACTTTCTTAAAACAATATTAATTATTAGGTTACTATCAAATAGATATATAGACTAAAAAACCTTCCTTAATGGAAGGTTTTTTAGTGCTTAATTTAAGTAGGATGGGAATAATATGTAAAAACCTGATAGTATAATATATAATTTTAGGAGAGTAAAAAATATAGGAGAGACCAATTGAGTTATCTATTAAAGGAGATTGCTATATGTATAATTGTAATCAATGTGGAACAGAAATAATTACGCAACTGCAAGATAGATATAGAGAATATTGCCCGAAATGTGAAATGCCTAGGCCGAGTAGCTTATTGTACTATAATTTATATGAGCTATTAGAATATATGGAAGTTAATGAATACTTGAGTAAGGAAAGTATGCTACATAATTTTCTAAAATGGGAGTTTGAGTTAACGGAAGGGCGTATTTTCAAGTTACATTTAGATGTTGACAGATATGATCAAATCGGTGATGAGAATTTTACAAAACAATTAGAAACATATATGAAAGGAATCCGATTAAAATTAAATGTTAAATATGAGGATGATTATATCTGGGTTAAGGTTAATTAGTAGGACTCTACATATAATGTGTTCTAGTTTGAAAAGATAGTAAGAAATAGAGAGGAGATTAATAGTAATGGAAGATTTAAAGAAGGAAGTAATAAGATTTCGAGATGAGAGAAATTGGGGACAATTTCATAATGCAAAGGATTTAGCCATTTCATTGAATTTAGAAGCTGCGGAATTGCTTGAGACTTTTCAATGGAAGTCCAGTCAAGAAGCAACGGAGACTAAAATGCAGGAAATGAAAGAAGAAATAGCTGATGTAATGATTTACTTGCTTCTGCTAAGTGATCAATTAAATATAGACTTAGAAGAGGCAGTACGCTCTAAGTTAATAAAGAATGCTGAAAAATATCCTATAGAAAAAGCATTTGGAAAAAATAAAAAGTATAATGAACTCTAGAAGAGGAATGACATTTTTACATATTATTTAAAATTAAGATTATATTTTATCAACTTTGTTTAACTTGCCAGGTACAATATATTACACTGTATTGGTAGAAACTTACAAGGGGGATGTAAAAATGGAAATTAGTATTAAAAAACTAGATAAAAAAATAGACAATCGAGAGAGTATAAAAGAAATAATAGAATTATGGAATCTAAACGCAATAGAAACTGCAGATTGTGAATTAGAGGAAAGTCATAAAAAAGGGATTAAAGAGCAATTAGTGGAACTGATTCAATCAAGATATGGTGCAGTTTTTGTAGTAACTGATGAAATTAATAATCTAATTGGTTATGGAATTGGTTCTATAAAACAAGATCTGGTTACAGATATGTTATATGGTCAAATAGAGGAAGTTTATGTGAAATCAGAGTATAGGAGGCAGCAAATTGCGCAAAATTTAGTTGGAAATTTGAGCAATTGGTTGAATCAAGAAAATGTCTCTTTGATTCATGTCTATGTTGACTTAGCTAATAACTTGGCATTGAATTTTTGGGAGAATACAGGATTTGAAAAAGAATTTTTTCTTTTATCTAATAGCTAATCTATATAATGAAAGTTTAAATAAAAATAGGATCACTATAATAATAGCATTGAGCTACTATAGTGATCTTATTTTTGTTTAGAAGAAAATAAAAGTTAAAAGTCATTATTTAGAAACGTTTAAGTAAATGGATAGAAAAATAGTAGCATTATAGTTTTTGAAAATATCTTGATATAAACATACTTTTTTTGTAATATATAGGTATATGATTAGTTTACTTGATTCCGTTTATTCCCACACCTTATGTGTTGTGGTTGAGTTGTAGAAGTGAGTTTTGTTCTTACTTTAATTTTGAAAGGGCTTCTTTGAGCCGATTAGTGTAAATAGCTTATTTTGCTGTGCACAATTAATCGACTTGAGGAAGCCTTTTTTGTTGTGGTGGAAACAAGTATGAAAATGTATTTCTGTATACAATAACAGATTAAAAAAGGAAATTTATATAAGGGGAGAACCATTACGAATAATTTATTTGTATATGAGGGAATTAGGAGGGGTATATAGTTTTTTTATGTATGAATAGTTCATTGTACAGTTTTATTAATTAAATAATAATGAAAGATAGGTGGGGATGAGTATGAAATTTAAAACAGAGGAACAATTATTAGCATTTACGGAAGGAATTATTGGGAAGAGTTTTAAAGAAATTGATACAAAAGGAATCTTACAAGGAAATAGTAACGATAAAGGAATACTAGGTAAGGTTGTTGAGACAGGATTTTATGATTATGAATTAAATAATAGTCCTGAGGCAGACTTTGGGGAATTAGGAATTGAGTTGAAAGTTTCTGGTTTTAATAAACTTCGAAATGGATCATGGTCGGCAAAGGAAAGAATTTCTTTAAGCATGATTAACTATAAAAATATTATTCATGAAGAATATGAGTTTAGCAAAGTTGTTTCTAAGAACAAAAAGTTGCTAATTATTTGGTACGAATATATGAAAGGTGTTCCGTATGGAGATTTTATAATTCGAGATTTTCAACTCTATGATATGTCGCAAGATGAAGCAATAATCCGAAATGATTTTTATACAATAAAGCAAAAAGTGCTAGAAGGACTTGCTCATAAATTGTCTGAGGGCGATACCGTTATTCTAGGGGCGGCTACAAAAGGACAGAAAGGACAAAAAGCAGAACAGCCTAATTCAGAAGTCTCTGCACCTACAAGAGCATTTTCCTTAAAAAATTCTTTCTTTCGTGGTGTTTTGAGAAGCCATGTAGAAAGAATGGACAGAGGTGAAAAATCTAATGTATTTGTCACACCTGAAGGATACATTTGGAATCAACTAAAACCGTATAAGGGGATGAATCAATTAGATATATTAAATCTTTTTGAGAAGCGTGATCCAGCTAAAAAAATTCCTAACAGTATTAGTAAAATGGTATCTAATAGGATAGTAGGGACAGATAAGGAATTACCAGAGAAGCATGAGGTATTCAGTAAATCTAATTTTCTAATTAAAAATATACCAATTCGAGAAGATAACAGTCCTATAGAAAAAGCAACGTTCAGAACTTTGCAACTTGCAGATTTTGAAAATTCTTGGGAAGAGTCTTCCTGGAAAACATTCTTTGAGGAAGTAACTTTCATATATGTAGGTTATCTAGGAGAGAAAGATGGTAAGAAGCTAGGTAATGGCCAAAGGATTCTGGATAAAATTTTTAAGGTTACATTTACTCCTGAAGAAGTGGATGAGTTTGAAAAAACTTATAACATGATAAAGGAGACAATTGAAACAGGGGACATTCGTAAACTTCCAAAAGCTTCACATGATGTAGGAAAGGAGCTTAAATTGGTTGTTTCAACAAAAGGAAGTGGTACAGGGGGCTATGAGAGATTTTTTGATGATACAAGAGAAACATGCTTTATGTTAAATAAAGATTTTATTCATCAGAAGTTTAATGAAGCTGTGATTCTAAAGTAGATACGTAATCGATTTACGAATTAAATTACAGCAAAACAACCATATAGAAGTTTCGTAGATGACATAAACGTTCTGATTATAAGAGGAGAGAATGGAAGTCTACTGTTAATGAATAAAAAAACGTATCAATTGATACGTTTTTTGTTGTTATTCTAGTAAACATGAGGTATGATTTGGAAGGGGAAATAACTTGAATGCGCATTAGCTTACAGAATAAGGAGACAAAAAAGCACACTAATTTTACAATTGGTGAGGTTGAGCAGTACATATTTGAGTTTAAAAAATTAATTAAAAATAACCGATTTACAGTTTCTCGAAATGAAAAAAGGAAAGAGAATAGTGAATTTTTAGAGGCAAATAAGATTAACGCTAGTAAGGTGAAAGAGATTCTTCTTAATATAGGAGTACGTGATTTTTGTTATGCAGTTGATAATAAAAATCCAAATTTTGCTCATGAAAAATTGTATATCTTTTGTCCACAATATGAGTTAGATAATTGGGGACAAAAGAAGTCGGTAGACATATATATTAAGATGAATCTAATTGAAAATAAGGACTGGAACAAATACATGATAGTTGTTTCTTTTCATAAAAGGAATAAACCAGTCACTTATCTTTTTAGGTAAAGATAAGTGACTAATGGTTTTAAAATGAGGGAGGATTTTTATGTTGGTTTTATGTGAGTTTTGTCGAGATATGGTAAAGTATTCTACTAAAGATGTTGCAAAAGTGACAGTCATTAGAGGGAAGCAATATCATTACGTAGGTAAAGAAGCAAATTGCGAGGAGTGTAAATCTGAAATATTTGTTCCTAACATTCATGATTATAATTTAGAACAATTAGATCATGCTTATAGACAACAGGAACAGTTAGTTACTATTTCTGAAATAAGAGAGGTTTTAGAAAAATATAAAATCGGAAAACGTCCATTGTCTTTACTTTTAGGTTGGGGAGAGGTTACCCTAACAAGGTATGTAAATGGAGATATTCCGACAAAACAGTACTCGGATATATTGAAAAGATTAGGTAGAGATCAATCTTTTATGCTAGATATTTTGGAAAGAAATAAAGATTTAATTACTCAAAAAGCATATAGAGTCTCTAAAGAAGCAATCGCAAAGCTACAGGAAAATGATGATATTATTTCTACGCAGACTACGAAAATCGAGGAAGTTGCTAACTATTTGCTATATAAAAATGATGATGTTACTCCTTTAGCTCTTCAAAGATTTTTATACTATGCGCAAGGATTTTGTAAGGTGTTTACTGGAACATATTTATTTGAAGATGATTGTGAAGTAGGAAGTCACGGCCCGGTATATCGAGTTATTTTTGATAAATACAAAGGATATCAGTACGACAATCTTAAAGTTAATTATGATAGTACAAATCAGTTAACTCAAATAGAAAAGGAACTATTAGAGTGTGTAGTTAATACTTTAGGGTGTTATAGTGGGAAGAGTTTAGAGAAAATGATTCTATTTGACTTACCATGGGCAGTAGCTGATCTAGAATCAGAAGATAATGATATGTGTAAATCTATCTTAGAAAAAGAGGAGATAGATAATTGCTTTAACACAATGAAACAGGCATATAATTTAGTTACTATTTCTGATATTAAACAATATAGCATAAGAGTATTTGGTAATATAAACAAGTAAATATTGTAACTATATCATTTTTAATATGATTGATATATACATTTTTTACTGTTAAACAGAACTCTGTAAAGGTATTAAAAGATAATACAAATTACAAAATATTAGGAGTACAGAATATAAACACTTTTACCACGATGTAAATATGCATATTAAATAAAAAGTAAATTGAATTGATACATTATATGGTAAAATGATATATATGAATGCGCTTTATGAAATAAATTTTATGCTTTGGACCTTTAGCTCAGCTGGTTAGAGCAAACGGCTCATAACCGTTCGGTCGTAGGTTCGAGTCCTACAAGGTCCACTTATAAACAAGGAGAAAGCACTCAAATGAGTGCTTTCTCCTTGTTTATAATAAATAAAGGGGATTGTGACATGAAAATAATTGATTTAGAGACAGAAAGAAAAAAGAAGGAAAAATTAATGGTAACTATTCCAATTATAGAACTAATGTATGGAGAAAAAGGTGAAATTGAATTTAAAGTAGTAGGAAAAAAAGTTGTTCCCCAATCCATGTTAGAAAATTAAACTACTTATAATTCCTATAGGCTGTAAGGTCGTTGTGTGGGAGATTTCTAAGTATGGAATCCTCGTGGATACTAATAAAAGGAAAAATTAAAAGTTATGTTCGAAATGGAGGTGATTTTGTAGTGATAATGGTAGATTTCTTGTAAAATACACAAAAAGACCGTCACAGTATTGTGACGGAAAATAAAAAAATTCTGATGACTTAATACTATCATTGTTTATTTGGAGTTTTTAAAGCATCTAACACTATTTTGGTTGCTTCTGCAATAAGCTTATCATCGTATTTAGCATCCTCTTTATCATGATTAGAAAGTATTGCAAGAACAATTGGCTTTTTATTTGGTGGCCAAATAATTGCGATATCATTTCGGGTTCCATAAGATCCCGATCCCGTCTTATCAGCTACTTCCCAACCTCCCGGAACTCCAGCACGAATTAATTTGTCTCCTGTAGTGTTCCTTTTCATCCAATCTATTAATAAATTCCGTTTCTCAGTTGAAAGTATATCTCCTAGCGCGAAAGCCTGCAGACTAGTAGCTAATGCCTTTGGGGTACTAGTATCATGAATCTCTCCTGGATGCACTTCATTTAATTCTGGTTCAAAACGTTCAGGGTTTGTAACAGTATCTCCTATTTCTATCAGTGACCTTTTGAATTCACTTGGCCCACCTAATTGTTTAAGAATAAGATTTTGTGCAGTATTATCACTATATCGAAGGGAAGCATCTGCAAGCTCTTTCAGGGTCATACCTGTATCAACATACTTTTCGGTAATTGGATTGTAATTTACAAGATCTTCACGAGTATACAAAATTCTTTGATTTAGATCTTCTATTGATTTCTTTTGCAAAAGTACTCCTACGGCTAAAGCTTTGTGGGTAGAAGCGTATGCAAACCGCTCATCTGATTGATAAGTAACGGTTTGATTCGTATCAGTGTCCAAGGCATAAATCCCGAGTTTAGCATCAAATTCTTTTTCAAGCTTAGCAAAAGAATGATTAACTGTATTTTCTTGTTTGGCCTGTTTAGGTGGTTCAGATTGAGTATTACTATTGGAACAGCCTATAAGCGTTGCGCATGAAAGAAATAATACAGGTACAATCTTTTTGTAAGGTAACATGTTAAAAAACTTGTTCAAGACTATCATAAATTTTCAACCTCTTTCAAAAATATATGTTTTTTTTCTAGGTGTTCTAAATATCAATACAATTAAAGAGTGTATAGGGTAACATTCTTCTTGCATCACTCTTATCATAAACACCTGTTTTATACGTATAATGAATAGACAATCTAAGTAGCAAGTTTGTTCCATTTAAAGAGAAATATGAAGATGTTTTTAGAATTCATTACCTTAAACAATAGACATTTAGGGTAATGGAGATTTATTTTAATTCCATAATTGTGGAAACATTAGAGTAGAAATTTAATTTTTTTTGTAAAAAAGAATTGACTTTCGATTTAGTTGTAACTAATATGGTTACATAATGTGTAACTTTTTAAGTTACAACGAAGTCCTGTTTTAAGAAAAAAGATTTATATATGTAATTGAGGATAGCGGTCTATACGTTGTCGTCCAGTACAGGAAGTTACTACTATATTAACAACTATGCATATTTTAATCGGTAGTGTTTCCTGCTTTAGAGCCATAACGTGCAGAGTTATCTTTTATGAATAATTTTAGTTGATATTTTTTTGGAAAGATTAGTATTTGGGGAAAATAATAAGGTTTCTAAAAAAGATACAATTTTACAAACCAAAAAGCTAGCTAAGAATTTTTAAGTGATAGCTGAACTAGCTAATAAAAATAAAGGTAGGAGATTTAAATGGAGAAAAAACAAGATAACCTTATATACGTATGGGACGCATATTGTGGATGGTGCTATGGTTTTTCAGAAAGTATTAAAGGATTTTACAAAGACCACACTGAAATGCCATTAACAGTTTTATGTGGGGGGTTATTTTTAGATGATCTACCAATAAAAAATTTCTCATATATAGAAGAGGGAAATAAAAGAATTAATCAACTTACAGGTGCAGAATTTGGTCCTTCCTATCAAAAATTGGTGGAAGAAGGGACTTTTAAAATGAATTCGAAAGATGCTGCAATTGGCTTTTCAGCTTTACGTTCATTAGCGCCAGACCGTTTGTTAGAATTCACGTCTGCTATGCAAAAAGCGTTTTATTATGATGGACAAAGCTTAAGTGATCCTGAGACATATCGTAAGATTGCAATTGAG
The DNA here is from genome assembly GCF_001884185.1 of Bacillus albus. Taxonomy (GTDB): domain Bacteria; phylum Bacillota; class Bacilli; order Bacillales; family Bacillaceae_G; genus Bacillus_A; species Bacillus_A albus. The sequence continues at coordinate 7,371 of NZ_MAOE01000042.1, read as the reverse complement.
CATGGTTTGGACCCTGAACAAGTATTAGAGCGTTTAAATGCGCAAGAAACAATTGTAGATGTCCAAAATGATTTCAATAAGGTTCGACAGCTTGGTGTTAATAGCTACCCTTCATTACTTTTACAAAAGGATAATCAAATTATTCCTATTGGTGGTGGGGTAATGACGCCAGATAAAATTGAAGCACGTTTTAAAAATTTATACTAAGAAAGTTTAGACTATAGTAGTAAACATGTTAGCTTACGCCAACCGACATACATCTCCCATCTATTTACTGGTGCCATGAGCATTTCAGAGAATTGAGGAGGGGCCTTCTGTCGAGGCAAAATAAAAGTGTGTTATCTATTCAATAACTATAACAAAAGGAGAATAAGATCCATGTTTAAAATAATCGATACAAATCATAAAGATGTGAAATTAACAGTGTTTAGTTCGGATGAAAAAAGTTTTATGGTCACTGCAACCTTAGTTGAGAAAGCAGGACATGCCTTTTTAATAAACTCAAAATTTACTCAATCTGATTCGAAAGAAATTGTGGATTATTTGAAAAACAATAACTTATCTCTAGATAAAATCCTTATTATCCATGGAGATCCTGATTACTATTTTGGGTTAGAAAGTATAAAAGCTGCTTACCCAGAAGCAATAGCATATGCTACACAGTCTACGGTTGAACATATTGTTCATTCTGTATTAGGGAAATTGAAAGTTTGGAAAGATGCACTTGGAGAAAATGCACCAAGTAATGTGGTATTACCTCAAGTCTTTAAGGAAAAATCTATTGATTTTCAAGGACTAACATTTGAACTAGTAGGCTTAGATGATTACAGAACTAGCTTATTTAACAGAGAACTGAAATTATTAATTGGTGGTATAGATGTATTTAACGAAATCCATCTATTCTTAGCAGATACTAGTTCAAAAGCAGCAATGGAGGCATGGATTGAGAACTTGAAAGTGTTGCAGGCTTTAAATGCTGACGTAATTGTACCGAGCCATGGATCAATTGAAAAATCCTTAGATAATCAAGCGATTACTGCAACTATGGATTATTTAAGAACTGCAATTCAAGCTTCTGAGGAAAGTAAGAATTCAAACGATTTTGTAGCAAAACTTGATGCAGCATATCCAGGCTATGCTAATAAAGGTGTATTAGAATTAAGTGCAAAAGTTGTAACAAAAGAAATGCCTTGGGGTTAATGCTATGAATAAATACCAAAAACTATTACATGAAACGTATGTGTTAACTAGCGAGGGAAAATTAGATGCTTTTAAAACGTATTTAAGTGAAAATGTATCTTGGACAGAAGCAGCTGGATTTCCATATGCAGGCACTTATATAGGTCCCGATGAAGTAGTGAAAAATGTACACGAACGTCTTGGAACTGAATGGGATAACTATAGTGCTAAAGATGAAATTTATACCTTTAATAACAATACTGTTATCGTGTATGGAAAATATAGTGGAACATATAAAGTAACAGGGAAATCATTCATAGCAGATTTTTGTCATCTTTATGAGTTTGATGAGAACGATAAGGTTAAAAAGTTTATTCAAATTGTGGACAGTGCAACTGTTAATGAGGTATTAAGTTAGAGTTACAAGTTTCTAATATGCCTCATACAAGGAGTATTGTTAGGATAGGTGGATTTTCCTAACAATATTTCTTAGATCACATTCTGGGAAAGGTTTTTCCTCTATTAAGCGTGTTATCGAAGATGAATTATAAAATTAGAAGAGGTAGATATATATGAAATTAGAAAAGAATTTAATAGTAATAATTATTTCTGTGTTTATTTTAGGAATTGTGTCGACTTTGATATTTCAAGCTTCAACTGGTAATACCAAAGGTCACTCAATAAAGAGTGAGAACGTTGCAACAGTATCGAAAGATAATGTGACAGAAAAAGAAAAAAATAAAAAGATGGTAGTTGATTTCTATAATGAAGTTTTTAACAAACATAATATCGATATTATCCCTAAATATGTAAGTGAAGATTATAAGCAACATAATCCTTTTGTTGCTGATGGACGAAAAGCCTTCATGGATTTCTTTAAGGAGGACTTTGTTAAAAATCCAAATTCCTCTGCAGAAATTAAACGTGTAGTGGCTGAAGGAGATACAGTTGCTCTTCATGTACATTCTCGTACTAATTCTCAAGATAAGGGAGTTGCTATAGTGGATATTTTCCGTATAAAGGATGGAAAGATTGTCGAACACTGGGATGTAATTCAAGAGATTCCAAATGAGGCAGCTAATAATAATACGATGTTTTAGGTAGAAAATATCCTTAATAATTGTTTAATTGTTTAATTGTTAGAGATGTATAGAATCTTGAAATATAGACAAGTTAATTTTAAGCTGAGTAAAAATGAAGGGATGCCCTAGATATAGTACTAGGACATCTCTTTTTGTTTTAACGAGATTTAATTTATTATGATTTGTAGAGTACTTATTCCATGTATTTACTTACCATTTAATCCCAATACGGCACTGTTATAAAATTAGATTACCGTATTAGTTTGTAAGAAAGGATGAACGTGGTCCAGCAAGACATGCATCTATACGATCTACTTGACCTTTTGTAAACATTACCATAGTATCATCATCAACATAATCCATATAGTTCATATACATATCACCATGAGGCACGTCATTACATGAAGTGTGAGGGAATGTAATCTTGGGATTATGTTGTGTAGCTTTATGTGAACTTCCGAAGTTTGGCACCCCTTGATTAGGCGTATCATCAACTCTATCTGAACCACTACAAACGTCAGGTAAATGTTGATCGTCACCCCAAATATGGCGTAAGTTGAACCAATGTCCAATTTCATGTGTGGCTGTACGTCCTAAATGGTAGGGTTCTTTCGCGGTACCTATAGTACCAAAAAATTTGTATGCTATTACAACACCATCTGTTTCAGATGGACCACCAGGAAATTGTGCATAACCTAAGACACTGTTACCTTTTTTGTCTAAAATATTTGGACATACCCACAGATTTAAATATTTGTCAGCTGGCCATGCATCTACTCCACCTGTACTTTGTGATTTGACAAAATTATCATCCGCTAAAAATGATTGTTCATTTGTATGGGTACGAGTGATACCATTTGTTTGATTTCCGTCAGGATCTTTTGTAGCAAGAAAGAACTCTACTCTAGCATCACTTACAGAATCTTTAAATGCAGAAGGTACATTTGCTATATCAGGGTTCGTTGCTCGAAAATCACGATTTAAAACATCAATTTGACTATGGACTTGTTCATCTGAGATGTTTTGTTCCTCAGTATTCCATACAACATGGACTACTACAGGGATTTTGACAACTGGTCTTTCTGATTCTATACGCGCACTATTCAGAAATTCGTTTGTGACACGTTCAATTTCTGCACGTGCATTTTTATATTGCTCAGACTCTTCTAGTAATTTTTGATGAAGCTCAATAGTTGCGCATCTACGCAAAGTAGGTGTATTTGTTCTTTCTGATGAGTTAGTTTGATTTGGCATTTTAATTTCTCCTTTTAGCTGATATCCTGTAAGTTTCATTCAATATTTCAAATAATGTTTGATTCGAAAACTATTGTAAAAATGTTTATTGTTTTTTATTCTTGATAAATTCTTCAGTCATTTTTTCAATTTTTTCTTGTTCTTTTCTGTATTCTTCAGATTCCTTTAATAATTTTTCATGCATACTCATAGTTCCACAATTACGTCTGGTAGGGGTCGGGTCTTTAGAATTGTCTGTTGAGTTATGGAAACTTCCTTCATGAGTAAAGTTGTTCATGAAAATTCCCTCTTTCATTCTAAGTTTGTAACTTGAGAAGCAATATAAGCTATATTCATTCGTAAAATATCGAGAGCAAGTGGATAATGGATATGCTCAAGAGTATCGTTAGCGGTATGGTCATTAGGATTCAAAGAGTCTTCGCCCTCTATTGTTAAAACAGCAGGAATCCTCTTATTAAGAAAAGATACATGGTCGCTATCAAATGGATTTAGAGATATCTTAACCTCGAGATTTGTATATAAAGATGCTGCATTTTTTAATCCATTAATGAGCTCTTCAGATAAAGGCGAACCTTCAATTAATACTGCTGGTGTCGAAGTGTTTAATTTTCCTATCATGTCCATATTAATAACTGCTCGAATTCGATTTTTATCTGGAGTAGGTAGGTTCTCAACATATTGTTTACTCCCTAATAATCCTTGTTCTTCTCCTCCAAAAAGGATAAAGCGCAGATCATGTTGTAGGGGAATGTCTTTAAATACACGAGCGATTTCCAAAACTCCTGCACTACCACTGCCATTATCATCGGCTCCAGGAGCATTAGATGAAGGCCCTCCACTATGGTTAACAGAATCAAGATGGGCAGTAATAATAATTAAGTGTTTCTCTTCATCAGGATTTGTACCCATTTTATTTGCGATAACATTTTGGCTATTTTCATTATTTACGTGTATTGTTTCGCTACTAGTTGTATATCCCATTTCATTTAAAATCTCAAGAGTCCACGTTGCGGCTTCTTCATAAAAAGAGCTAGTAGAAAACCTTGTTGGATATGAAACTAAATGGGTTAAATAGGATTGGAACTGATTTTTGCTTACTTGATAAACTAGTGATTGTATAGAATTTACAGGTGTAGACTGATTATGAAAACTACCGGAAATAAGTAATTCGTTTTCAGTATCATTAGTACCACCAGGGAAAATAGGTTCTCTCATTCTTATAGTTTCACCACCTTAATTATATTTTTGCTTAGAAAGCAGTATTTCAAATATAACTTGTGAACGAACTCATACGTTTATACAAGCATTAACTGGTAAATTTACATTCATCATAGTTAATTATTTTTTAATATATATATGAAGCTAAACGACATTTTTGGATGTAAATACCATTTGGAAGTATTGTTTAAATCTTAGATAATCCTCAAAAGTTTCAGGGTTAGAGAAATATAAATATCTTATTTTAAAAATGTATTAGACTAAAAAATGAATATTAGATTTTTATAATGTAAAGAACGAGATTTTGAAAAACTTCTTTGAATAAAATGAGTGGCTATAGATTGTTGTTCATGGATTTTAAAGAAAAAAATTAATATTCTTCATAATGTATATAAGGAGAAAATGAAATTATATTTTCGATAAGTAAAAAATAAAGTTTTATACTCAATTGATAAAATGAACTACTAACATTGGATATTCTTCATTTTGGTAGGAAATGGAATAATAGATTTATCAAGAGAGTGTTAAGTGAAATGTAACAGTAAAAACGTAGTAAAAACTCTTCTATAGGCAAGAAGAGTTTTTTAGTGAGTCTATAGCGTTCATGGGGATTAGTATTTTTATTATTAATAACAATAAATAATTATATATAAATATAATGTATTTATGTTATTATATTTATATTGGAAAATAAAGTATATTTTTTCGCTAAAATAATTAGGATAAGAAGGGGAAATAGCATGAAAATGAAAAAAATGATTTTAACAGGTGCAGTACTCGCAGCAACAACTTTAACATCTTTAACAAATGTACAGGCAGATACAACATTTAAAGATGTTCCTACTGATCATTGGTCATATAAAGCAATTATGGATCTAAAAGAGAAAAATATCGTAGCTGGTTATGGAAATGGCATTTTTGGTTTCGGTGATAATATTACACGTGGTCAAGTTGCTAGATTGCTTTATGTATACTTGAAACCTGTAGATGTAGATGCTAAATTTCAAAATCCATTTATGGATATAAAAGGTTCTATGTTTGAAAAAGAAATCTTAGCAATCACAAAAGCAGGGATTATGAGTGGATATGGTGATGGAAAGTTCGGACCAAATGAGGTCTTAAATCGTGAACAATTAGCAGCTGTTTTAACACAAGCATTTGATTTAAAAGCAACAACTGTCACTACTTTTAAAGATGTTGACAAGAATTATTGGGCTACGAAGGCAATCAGTGCAGTGCAGGAAAGTAAAATTGCTGCTGGTACAGGAAGTAACTTATTCGAGCCAAAAAGAGTTGTGACCCGTGAGCAATATGCACAGTTTCTATACAATGGAATTAAAAGTGTGAACAAACCAGAGACAAAACCAGAAACAAAACCAGAAACAAAACCAGAGACAAAACCAGAAACAAAACCAGAGACAAAACCAGAAACAAAACCAGAGACAAAACCAGAAACAAAACCAGAGACGAAACCAGAAACAAAGCCAGAGACAAAGCCAGAGACAAAACCAGAGACAAAACCAGAGACAAAACCAGAAACAAAACCAGAGACAAAACCAGAAACAAAACCAGAGACAAAGCCAGAGACAAAGCCAGAGACAAAACCAGGAGTAACGCCAATAGGTATTCCCAATGCGTTAGTGACAGATGATTTTTTCTTTGATAGATATTCAATTGAAATTTCACCTGTAAGAGAGCAATCTATTTCTAAGCAAGGCCAAAATCTTGTTACTGAAGTAAATAAGAAATATAATATGAATTTTAAATATAGATACGTAGCATCAGAAATTGATCTATATACTCCTAATTTGCCAAGAATGATTGATTCTCATGGTTCATTTTCGTTTGTTGGGAAGGATGAAGATAATTTCTATTTCGTGTTTGTCGTTGACAAATCAACTGTTGAGCTAGCGAAAAACTGGATGCATATGATAAATCCGAATTTTACACTTGATAAAGAGATTGATAAATTAGTAAATCCAAATCCAGAATTAAAAAAAGAAATTGATAGTTTTGTAAAAAATAATAAGGATTATCTCAATCGTTTTGAAAAAGATAATCATAGCGTAGAAATTGCTATAAGTCCTCTACATTCAATAAGCCCTGGAGAGTCTGTAGTTACTCTAAATCCAGATTACTCTATATTACACGTTTCTGTACAAGCAAAATAATATTTAAATAGTGTATTGATTTTCGTACAGTGAAGTATGGACAATATTAGAGCTTAGAGATTTTTTGAAAAAGACCGACTGTTGATATTATCCCCTTTAGGTAGACAGTGTGAAAAAGACCATGTATACACATGGATGTTACACTATTACTTGGAGGGGATTTTTCATGGCCAAAAAAGGTACAACATTTAATACATACTCAAATGAGATGAAGTTATCTATCAGCTGTTCAAAGTTATTTAAACGGTGAAGGAAGCTACGATATGATAGCGGAGAAATATCAGATTAGAAGCTCTACACAACTTAAAAATTGGGTGAAAAAATATAAAGAATGTGGTGAAATTACAGATACTCGTGGGGAAAATAATAAAATGAAAGGTATACCTAACCTTTTAAAAGGTAAACGGATTCATTTTAAAACTGTTGAAGAAGAGCGTGATTACTATAAGGCTCAGGTTGAATATTTA
>NZ_MAOE01000041.1 GCF_001884185.1 Bacillus albus | reverse complement strand
TTTCGAAGAGTAGCGGTCACTCTTCGATATCCATACCGGAATTTATGCCTAAGACAAACGTCCTTTACTTTCTCTTATATACCATCTTTCAAATCTTCCGTTCGTTGTAACCAGCGATAAAATGTGGAACGGGGTAATTCTAATAGGTTACACAATTCTTTTACCGTTATTTTTGTTTTTACATTTTCCCATAAAGTAACTACAGTTTCTGGTTTCAGCCCC
>NZ_MAOE01000040.1 GCF_001884185.1 Bacillus albus | reverse complement strand
GGGGCTGAAACCAGAAACTGTAGTTACTTTATGGGAAAATGTAAAAACAAAAATAACGGTAAAAGAATTGTGTAACGTATTAGAATTACCCCGTTCCACATTTTATCGTTGGTTACAACGAACGGAAGATTTGAAAGATGGTATAGAAGAGAAAGTAAAGGACGTTTGTCTTAGGCATAAATTCCGGTATGGATATCGAAGAGTGACCGCTACTCTTCGAAA
>NZ_MAOE01000039.1 GCF_001884185.1 Bacillus albus | reverse complement strand
CACTCTTTTGTATGAATATTGTTCAGCCATTTGGAAAAGTCATAGCCACTAAGAAATTTCCCCTCCGACTCATATGCCTCTTTATTTTTAGAGATATACAGGTTATATACATATCGACACACCCCAATAGTTTGACGGATTTTACTAATTTGTTCATTTGTCGGTTTGATTTCTATTAAATATGCTCTTTTCATAAATCTTCATCCTCCGACATTTTCTTTTTGTATTTTCTCAACCCATATATTCTACAGCTAAATACATGAATGATAGATATTAAATCCTGCACAAGTTCTTCTTGAGGAGATAGTTTTTCATTGTTAACAATCATAATTCCACTCCCATTTTACGAAGAAGCTTTTCAAACTAATCATATCCAAAACGTACAAATCTATCTTTGTGTGCAATGATGATCGTCGAAGGATTTCTTTCCATACAACTGTCAATCAGTTTATCCCACTGTTTTCTTTTGTAGTTTAATCCGCTACCAATATCTTTGATAACTTCATCTACAATCATCCCACGTGCATTTGCGAAACTCAACCTGGTTTTCTAAATCATCTTTCTGACCTGGATTTGATACTCTTGTGTAAATAACTACTTTGCCTACTTTATTTTCTTCTTGAATACCCATATATTCCTTATACTGTTCTTCTGTATAATCTCTTCTTCCTTTTGGGTTTCGGTAAGCAGATAAAATCCCTTGATTGTCCCACCTTTGTAATGTCTTAACAGAGACATTACGCATTTCTGAAAATTCTTTTGGTTTATATTGTTTCATAATTACTTTTCACTATATATGCCTACTTTTGTCTATGTTTTTGTTTACTGTTTCTTTCTCCTTGTCCAAAATTTAATCCTCCCTTACTCTACTGGAAAGGTAAGCTTACAACTATCGGCAAACCTTACAGAAATCTTACATTATTGTCATATAGCAAAATAAAACCAGGTCATATTGCGACCTGGTTTACTCTGATTGCTTTGATCTTTGCGGTTGTCCTTTTTTACTATTGCGCTGTTTCACTTGAACAACTGGATCAAGTTCATTCGAAAACTCAGCGTTATGTCCATTTTGTGTTTTTTGCTCTGGATTATTTTGATCTGAACGTTTCGCCATTACATTCACTCCTTATTAGTGCGGTGTAATAATCATTTGATGTTGCAATTGGCGAATTGCCATACGTGCTCTATTTAATTGCTCACGTTGCTCATCATTCGCATGTTGTTGCATCGTTTGTAAATCGTTATATGCTTGTTCTAATTTTAACTGCGCATCCGAATACTCCATCGTATTATAATGCTCTTGTCTCATGCCTTGGTCTAATTGTTCTTTCGCATATTCCACCGCTTGTTCCGCTTGTGTAATATACGATTCAAGTGATTGACGCTCTGCCATAATTGTCCCTCCTTGCTTCAATTCCCCTTTAGTGTGTCCCTTCCATATGAACCTTATGAGTATGTTATAATGGATTTTGTTTCATTTTGACTCGGCTTAGGAGGGAAAGTAATGAAGGTTCAAAACCCTTTTCCATATACAAACGACAATAAACGTTATCATACATGGAATTACCATTTACGGAATGAATTTGGTGAAAAAATCTTTAAAGTTTCATTAGATGCTGGCTTCGATTGTCCGAACCGTGACGGTACAGTTGCTTATGGCGGTTGTACATTTTGCAGTGCTGCTGGATCTGGTGACTTCGCTGGCGATCGCCGCGATGATGTTATAACGCAATATCATGAAATGAAAGAAAAAATGCGCTTAAAGTGGAAAGATGGAAAATGCATTGCGTATTTCCAAGCGTATACAAATACACACGCACCACTTGAAGTATTAAAAGAAAAATTCGAACCGCTTCTAGCAGAAAAAGACGTTGTCGGTCTTTCTATCGCAACTCGTCCAGATTGTTTACCAGATGATGTTGTTGAATATTTGGCGGACTTAAATAAACGCACATACCTTTGGGTTGAACTCGGACTACAAACTGTTCATGAACGTACTGCAAACCTTATTAATCGCGCTCACGATTACCCGTCTTACGTGGAAGGCGTAAATAAATTACGTAAGCACGGCATTAAAGTTTGCTCTCATATTATTAACGGTCTTCCCCTTGAAGATTACGACATGATGATGGAAACAGCTCGTGAAGTAGCGAAGCTTGACGTACAAGGAATTAAAATCCACTTACTTCACTTATTAAAAGGAACGCCAATGGTAAAACAATATGAAAAAGGACAACTCGAGTTCCTTTCTCTTGAGGATTACGTAAGTCTCGTTGTTGACCAACTTGAAATCATTCCAGAAGACGTAATTGTGCACCGTATTACAGGTGACGGTCCACCGGATTTAATGATTGGTCCAATGTGGAGCTTAAATAAATGGGAAGTATTAAATTCCATCGATGCAGAATTTGTACGCCGCGGAAGCTGGCAAGGAAAATATGCAAATGAGGAGAAACAAAAATGAAATTAGAACGTGTATTACCGTTTGCTCGCACTCTCTTGCAAACGGCAGTAAAAGAAGGCGATTACGCTGTAGATGCAACTTTAGGAAACGGGCATGACACATGCTTCCTAGCTGAAATCGTTGGCGATAACGGAAAAGTATTTGGATTTGATATTCAAAAAGAGGCAATTGAAAGCTCAACAACTCGTCTAAAAGAAAAAGAACTTTTCGAACGTACTGTTTTAGTTCACGATAGTCACGATACACTTCTATCCGTATTACCAGAAGATGCAAAAGGAAAAGTAACAGGCGCAATTTTCAACTTAGGTTACCTTCCAGGCGGAGACAAGCATATCGTTACAAAACCGAACTCAACAATCTCAGCAATCGAACAATTATTAGAAGTAATGGCACCTGAAGGTATCATCGTCCTTGTCATTTACCACGGACATCCAGAAGGACAAGTAGAACGCGACGCTGTTCTCAAATTTGCCGAAGAACTAGACCAAAAACAAGCTCACGTACTGCGATACGGCTTTATTAACCAACAAAATAACCCGCCATTTATTGTGGCAATTGAGAAACGATAATATAGCGACGATTCGACAAAAGATAACAAAAAAAGACGTGCACTCATTGCACGTCTTTTTGTTATTCTCCTATATAATGGATATATACACTATTTGAAGAAAGAAGGATAGAACTTTGCTAGTAGAACTAAGGAGAATTCAAAAGAAGTATGGCAAATCACTTATACTAGACAACATTGATTTATCCATTCCAGAAGGAGAAGCGCTCGCTATTATCGGCGGGAACGGGACTGGAAAAAGTACTCTACTCAAAATAATTGCAGGTTTTATTTCACCTACGGCAGGGACAATTCAAAGGAAAGAACATATACAAATCGGTTATGTACCTGAACATTTTCCTGAAGGGATTCGTTTTACATTAGAGGATTATCTATTTCACCTCGGCCACATTCACGGTTTATCAACAAAATATGTAAAAGATAAAATTCCGATGCTCCTTGAATCTTTTCATTTACTTCATGCAAGGCATTCCGTTATACGAAAATTTTCAAAAGGTATGAAACAAAAAACCGGTATTATGCAAGCATTACTTACAGACGTCCATTTATTAATTTTAGACGAACCGCTTTCTGGGCTCGATCCTAACTCCCAGCAAGAATTGGAACATATTTTACTCTCATTAAAACACCAAGGCATATCTATACTCTTCACATGTCACGAAAAACAACTATTAGAAAACTTCGCCGATAGAATTGTGACGTTAACAAATCATACAATCACAGCAGATACTTTTGTACAAAAAGGGGCAGAACAAGTCTATATTGAAGCAATCGTTCACGACACATTTTCAGCGATAGAACTACAAAAGCAATCCGGTTTTATACACGTTACACACAATTCAAATCAAAACCTTATTCAATTACAAATTGAAAAAGAATATACAAACGACATGCTTCAGTTTTTATTACATAAAAAAGCATCTATCACACTGCTACAACCTAATTTTTAAATCGAAAGAAGGTTTATTATGTTCGCGCTTATTCGTTACCATTTTCTCGACTATACAAAATCGTATAAGTACGTCCCTCCTATTGCGATGTACTTTGTGAGCTTACTTTTTGTATATACATATAAACCGACTCCTATTGTACCGACATATTTAGAAACAGCACTTGCGCTTTATTTATTATCTGCCTGGATTACAATCACAATTTTTCATACGGAAGACCCTATACAAGAGCAAATTACTATTTCTCACACAAATAATATTTCCGCACTATATGTTGGTAAATATATTACAGCTCTTCTCATTTGTACTGTGTTATCTTTTATATCCGTACTCTACCCAATTATTTTGCAAATGTTTAATGAAGAAATGACAGTTTCTTTATTTTTAGTCGGATTTCTCGCTCACATGTCTTTCTCTATACTAGGAATTTCAATCGCAACATTATTTACTAGAAATATGATTCAAAAAGCAGGCACTGCTTGGCTTAGCCTTACATTTATATTGCTTATAACGATTGCATCTATCCGGTTTAAAAAAGAGTTACTATGGTTTTTACCACCTGTCGAAAGTTTTCTAATGCTTGGGCAATACAAATATAATATACTGACTCACACGCTATGGCTCACAGCTTGGGCTATCGTATATTCATTTTTATTATTTACCTTATTCCTTTTTATCGTTCGCAAAAAACGTTTTTAATTACATATTAAAGGAGACGAAACAATGATCGGAATACTAGCAGGAATGGGGCCAAAATCAACTGGACCATTCGTCGATACAGTTGTAGCAAAGTGTCAAACAATATACGGAGCAAAACATGATATGGACTTTCCTCATATGATGATTTACTCGTGTCCAACACCATTTTATATGGATCGCCCTATTGATCACGAAGCTATGAAAAAAGCGATTATTGAAGGAGCACAAAAACTCGAGAGTACTGGTGTAGAATTTATTGCTATGCCGTGCAATACGGCGCATCTTTATTTTGAGGAATTACAGCAGTCTCTTTCCATTCCGATTTTAAATATCGTCGATGAGACGTTACAAGCAATTCCTGAAAATATAAAAAGAGTCGCTCTTCTCGCAACAGAAGCGACAGTTCAAGCTGGTATTTATCAAGACGGGATTGCAAAGCGTAATATAGAATATATTCATCATGAAACATGGCAGGAAATGATTAATCAAATTATTACTTGGATTAAATCTGGAGAGGTTGAAGAAGCTCGCGAATTGTGGAATGCGCTCGTTTTACAATTGAGAGATGAAGTCGATACCGCCATTATCGCATGTACCGATTTGAACGTGGTGGCGAGTGAGGATTTTGTTGATTCCGCTCAATGTCTTGCGAAAGCGGTTGTTAGGATGTATGTAGAAACTATAAGGGGGGCCCAATGAATATACCTTTTGAAATGGGATACACATTTGACGAAAACCTTAGAGAAAAACCTATATCCCTTGCTGAAATGAAGCAAGGGATTGCATTTTTGAAAGAACATTTACATGAAGGACCGTTATATGGAAAGAACTGCGGATTAATCGGTGTTTATGAACGAATCGCTGGCAACCTTTCTAAAAGTAAATATTACTTACAAGAGGCACTTCAATATTACACACAAATAGACAACATGAAAGGGATTTTTATTAACAAACTTCGTCTTGCACATACATATCATTGGGAAAGAAAATTTACTGCTGCAAATGCACTCTTTACGGAACTTCTACAAACACTACCAGACTTCCCCACCTATGAAGACTTCTTCTACCAACATTACGGAAAAAGTAAATTAGATGAGGGTGACTTTCATACCGCCCTTACTTGTTTTCAAAAAGCGCTTCAAGTCAGGCTACAAAAAGGAGATGAAGAGCTGATTCATTCAACTAAGCTTTGCATTACGTATTGTATATCTCACCTATGAAAATCCAAAAACTTTTAACATTTTTCACAATTCTTTCAAAGTAATCACACTTAATCTCGCTATATTAAATACGTAGTTATTCATATAGGGAAGGTTAGGGGAACTGAAAGTATGAAAGTAAATCGTTCGCTTCATTACATTTTTTGGCGTTGGCATTTTTATGCCGGGCTTTTTATTACGCCGCTTCTTATTACGTTGTCACTGAGCGGAATTGGGTATTTATTTCGGGAAGAGGTTGAAGATTTCATCTATAAAGATTTATATTTTGGGAAGAGCGCCCAAACAGAATCTATTTCGATGTCTGATTCTATTTCTTTAACAGAGAAAAAATATCCACATTATAGTGTGGCGAAAATTAGTGAGTTTAATGGGGATTATAATACGAGACTTACGATTGCAAATGAATATACGGGGCAACAAAAGTATGTGTATTTAGATAGTAATAATCAAATTGTTGGGGATCAAAATGCAAGTGAAACGTTTGCGAATATAATGCGGGAATTACATAGTTCTCTTTTAGTTGGTGGCACTGTCGTCAACTATACTGTAGAGCTTGCTGCATGCTGGACAATCTTTTTAATTGTGACTGGATTGTATATGAGTATACGCCAATTCAAAAATACACCAGCATCCAATAAACGAGAAAAGGCAAAACGACGTCATTCTATTATCGGTATTATATTTACAATTCCACTCGTTCTGCTAGTCGCATCTGGATTGCCTTGGTCAGGATTTATGGGGAATCAAATTTATAAAATCGCATCGTCGAATGAATCGATTGGGTATCCGAAATTGTATATGGCACCGCCTGAATCAAAGGTAAAAGAATTACCATGGGCAACAAGAAAAGAAGCTCCTCCTGAATCGAATTCAAATGAACCAAAAGCAATTTCTGTCGATGAATTACAAAAAGGGATTGAAATAAAGAAACCGTATGTTATTTCACTACCAGCTGATCCGAAAGGTGTGTTCACTGTTTCAAAATCAAGCGGTTCCGGTATTACAGGTATGCATGTCGCACCAAATGAAGAAATAACAGCTTACTTTGATCAATATAGCGGGGAACTCATTTCCAAAACGGACTATCGTGATTATGGATTACTTGCACAATGGTTTACTTACGGCATCCCACTTCATGAAGGACATTTATTCGGATGGCCAAATAAAATATTATGCTTACTAACGACGTTATCTTTATTACTTCTTATTTATTATGGAATAAAAATGTGGTTAGCAAGAAAGCCGAAAGGAAAATTAGCAGCACCACCAAAGCAAAGAGATAAGAAAAGCATAATCTTTTTCTTTATCATGATGGTTATACTAGGCGCTATCATGCCTTTATTCGGACTATCTGTATTAATGATTTTTACGATTGAACTTCTTATATATGTATTTTCAAAAATACGATCATAATAAACAAGCATTTGTACTTCCATGTACAAATGCTTGTTATTTACTATTTTCTTTTTTTCTACCACTTATTAAAAAGACAATATCTACTATAATAATTGTGCCAATTATTACCTGGGACACATAATCCATCATAGTAGGACCACTTGGCCTATTCATCATCATATACATTCCAGTTACAAATGAAATGGAAAGTAGCACGAGTAATGTTATTTCAATATGGTCATATAGCTTTTGAAACAATCGATTCATTTCTAACACCACCTTTACCATATTATAACAAAAACCACTCTAAAAGAGTGGTTTTCTTCGTCACTGCGCCATTTTCTTTCGGTACATCTTCCCGTTCCAATAGAAGAATCGTGAAGTGAGACCTCCGTATTTTACAATGCGCCGTGCCATTTTGTGCATATTCTTTTGTGCTGATACTTTTTGGTCTGATAAATAAATACCAAGTAATCCTCGGCTTATGAGACGATGAAACTTCGCATGAGGCAAATCACCAATGCTCTTCTCTGCTTCTTCTACAAAGTGTTTCATACGATCTAATATCGCTTGCTCGTTTTCGTAATAACTACAGAAGTTCAAATCTCCGCCTATACGATCTTCTTCTTGATCAATGAAATAATCAAGCAAAATGTGAAGTCCTTGTACGTAAGGGAAGTACCCTTGTCTAATTTTCGCAATATCTTCATCATGTAATTCATCGTGGAATGCATATGCGACAAGACAGAAAATTCCAAGCGTAGAACCGGCACATGCTGAAAATTCAAACCAGCTCATCTCAGGTAAGTTTTCTTTATGTGCTTCAAACCACGTTTGTAATCGTGGTTCTCTTTCTTCTAATTTTACATGTTTATGAATTTGTAAATCACAATAATAACAAGCAAGTTCATGAAGAATAGGAGCAATTTTATCATAGTGCTTCGTTTTCTTTAAAACATCTTGGCATGTTTCAACAAGTTCATCTAAATAACCACCATCATCTTGATCATCACGATAACGATAATAATTACCGCCACCTTCTACTTCAGGTGATAATGCCATTAACATCGATTCATGCAGTGCAGCAAAATCATTTGGATCAAGTGATGTACTACGATCACATAAATTATCTAAATAGTCGCTGATCGTTTGATACGCTACGATAAAACGAATACATTCCTCTCGGTGCTCATTTGCTAATAGCGCTAAAATGCCACCGCCTTCGCAATGAAACGTTTTATGCTCAATACTTGCGATTGCCTGACTATGAAGCTCATCATTCGGAATATGGTAGGCACGCTCTTTCCACATCGCTAGCTCATGGTGTACAACCGGAAACACATCACGGTATACTTTCGCCATGAGCGTTATGGGATTACTCGGTACGTTCACTTCTTCCTTCATCTCCTCTATTCAATGTACAAATAAATTACTTATTTGTTTGTTTCTATTATGTTATTGATGCGTATTTCAGTAAATGACTGAATATAATTCAAAATTTCATCACGCTCATACTCATTTAATAACTCGTGATAACAATTCGGCCATTCTTTGAAAGCCTTATCACTTATTTTAACATTATCAAACCAAGTGCGGACACGTGTTTTATCTACAAGTTTATCCTCACAAGCTTGCATTAGCAAGAGCGGAACATCTGGAAAATCATCTATTTTCTTATGAGCAATTTCGATAGACTTAATCAATTCACTATACCAACGTACTGATACTTTGCGCAAGAACAATGAATCATTCTCCATCGCGTCCCGAACTTCATGATTACGAGTTGACATTTCCACTGTAAGATTCGTTGCAAATTGCAATTTTGGAGCGATCACATTTAATATTTTTGAGGCAACTTGAAGCGGTGCTGAAGGTCCAGCTACTACACCTAAACATGGTGAACTTAAAATAATGCCGTCTACATCTTCTCTCTTCGTTTCTTGCATCATACGAATAACGATAAGACCACCCATACTATGACCGAATATAAAAATAGGTAACCTATACTTCCTTGCCTCTTTCACCCACAATTTAACTTCCTCTATGTATTCATCAAATGAATCAATATGTCCTCTATTTCTTGAAGTCGTTCCGTGCGACGGAAGGTCCCCCATCACGACGTGGTAGCCGTTATGATTCCACATTTCCGCTACAGCTTCATAACGTCCGTGATATTCCATTGCGCCGTGCACAATAACGATTACAGCCTTCGCTTCCTCAGCTTCATAATTCCACATACGGACCTCCTCCATTTCACTCTTTCTCATAATTTGATACACTAAAACTAGTCTCTAGGAAAGGAAGACTCTACATGATATATCCTTACAAAGAAAAAAATCCGAAAATTGCGAGTAGTGCTTTTATCGCTGACTATGTTACGATTACAGGCGATGTTTCCGTTGGCGAAGAATCAAGTATTTGGTTTAATACAGTCATCCGTGGTGATGTGTCACCAACAATCATTGGAGATCGAGTAAATGTACAAGACCAATGTACACTCCACCAAAGCCCACAGTATCCCCTTATTTTAGAAGACGACGTTACAGTTGGGCATCAAGTTATTTTACATAGCTGTCATATAAAAAAAGATGCTTTAATTGGAATGGGGTCTATTATATTAGATGGTGCTGAAATTGGCGAAGGAGCTTTTATCGGCGCTGGAAGCCTCGTTTCACAAGGAAAGAAAATCCCGCCAAACACGTTAGCCTTCGGTCGCCCAGCGAAAGTCATTCGCGAATTAACAGAGGAAGACCGTAAAGACATGGAGCGAATTCGCACACAATATGTTGAAAAAGGTCAGTACTATAAATCATTACAGAAATAAATTTCCGCTGCCATAAGATTGGCAGCTTTTTTTATAAAAACTAACTTTTTCTTTACAAAACATTATTACTCCCTCAATAAAATCTTATTAAAATAAAAGCTAATATCTCCATATATATGTAAGCGAGGGAGGAGAATTTTCATGAAGGTCAGTGGACTGTATAAAATAGAATGTTACATTTTCAAAGAAATTAACCGATACTTTGATCAAAAGACATTAAATATCTTTTTCAGCAATATTACTCATATCGGTGGTGCTACTTTCTCAATCGCACTCACACTTTTCTTTTTAATTTTCGCAAAAGGGACTTTGCATCAAGCTGCAATCGCAACTGCTATTTCTTTAGCAATTAGCCATATTCCTGTACAAATATTAAAAAGATGGTATCCACGAAAACGTCCTTATTTAACAATTCAGGATGCGAAATATCCAGTCCATCCATTAAAAGACCACTCTTTCCCGTCTGGTCATACAACAGCCGTTTTCTCTGTCCTTATTCCATTTATTTGCTATAATCCAAGTTTATTTATTTTTCTATTACCATTAGCATTATGCGTTGGTATTTCTCGCATTTATTTAGGGCTTCACTATCCGTCTGATGTATTTGTCGGTATGTGCCTCGGCACTTGCTCTGGCATTATCTCTTTTTATCAATTCATCCCACTTTTCGCATAAAGGAGTGATATGATGAGAGTCGCCATTTTTACCGATACTTTTACACCACAAGTCAACGGGGTTGCGAAAACATTAGAACGATTAACACGTTATTTTCAGAAAGAAAAGATCGCCTATTCTGTTTTCGCTCCTCAGCATACAGCTGAAGATAATTTCGTGGCTAATGTGAACAAGATGAGAAGTATCCCGTTAACAATATTATATCCAGAATGTCGCTTTTCTTTTCCTACTCCACGCATTAAACGAGAACTTCTTTCCTTTAAGCCTGACATTATTCACATTGCCACACCTTTCAACATGGGACTTTGTGGATTGTATTATGCAAAAAAGTTAAACATCCCAGTTATCGGTTCTTATCATACTGATTTCGATGCTTATTTACGCTATTACAAAATCGAATTTCTCTCTAATATGCTTTGGAACTATTTAAAATGGTTTCATAGTCATATGCAAAAAAATTTCGTTCCTTCTTTTGAAACGTTACACCAACTAAAAAATAAAGGCTTTCAAGCCCTCTCCATTTGGGGACGTGGTGTAGATTGCACACTCTTTCATCCATCTTATAATACAGACCTATTCCGAAGAAAATATAATATTACAGCGAAGCATATCCTTTCCTATGTTGGACGGATTGCCCCTGAAAAGGATATTGATACGTTGCAACACCTTATCGTAAAAACGACGCATACTCGAAACGACATTCATTGGCTCATCGCAGGAGACGGTCCGCTAGCAACAAATTTACGTGAAGCTGTTCCGAAAACAAATGTCACTTTTACTGGCTATTTACAAGGTAAGGATTTAGCTGAAGCATATGCTTGTTCTAACATCATGGTATTTCCATCCGCTACTGAAACGTTCGGAAATGTCGTACTCGAATCACTTGCATGCGGTACACCTGTCATCGGTGCAAATAGTGGCGGGGTTAAAAATATTATTACAGACGGAAAAACGGGAGTTCTTTGTCCCCCAAAACATGCCGATTCATTTCTATCATCCATCCATTCTTTATTGCAAAATGAAGAACAACTTATACAAATGGGCATAGCGGCTTCATCTTATGCTAAAACAAAAAGCTGGGATGAGATTTTTCATGGCTTACTTGACCAATATGAAGAAGTCCTTCAGCACACCGCATCAGAATTACTTGCTTAAACAGAAAAACTCCCTTCAAAAAAACGAAGGGAGTTTATTACACAGTTATAAATTTTAGTTTCATAAATGATACATAAGGTTAAAAATTGCTTTATTTATATATTCATTATATCAAAAATAAACATAACTAAACAGACTTGTTATAAAAACCCATAAAAATTAATATATGGTTATACAGTATTTTAACTGTATCGTGATTTTAAGAAATTCCCCTTAAAATCAACTTACTCACATACCTTTATACAGTAATTGTTCCCCAATTTCTGTATACCAAAAAACCTTTCATTCATTTGAAAGGTCTTTTTGAGCCTGCACATATTCTTCTTTCGTGTTCACATTTATAAACCAATCCGCATTCGCTCGTACATCTTCACCAGCAATATATTTCACATTACATTGTGATAAAAGCTGGCCCATACTTCTTTTTTCTTCCTGAAGCAAAGCATAAATCTTTTCTTTCACGCGGTTATGATACGCTGCAAGTAATGGTTGTTTCCTTCCATTAATAATAGGTACAACCGCATCATATTCATTGCTCGTTTGCTCTAGTAAAATGGTAAACCATTCTTGTGAAACATTTGGCGCATCGCAAGGCATAATAGCGTACCAATCTGCTTCTATATATTCCATTCCTGATACAATTCCAGCAAGTGGTCCATTTCCTTTGTAATGCGGAATATCTTCTATAACAGGAACTTGTACAAGTTCCTCTAATCGCTCTTTTAGATCAGAATGACTAATGACCACAACTTCTTGGAGCGCATTTGTCATCACTTTCACAATATGCTCTATAAAAGTACTACCTTGCCAGCTCGCTAACGCTTTCGGCTCACCGAATCTACTCGACATACCACCTGCTAATACAATTCCAGCATACTTACTCATTGGCGATGCAGCTCAAATGTAATATGACCTAATTCCGGTAAAATTAATTTATTCATCGCAAGACGAACCGCTCCGCTAGATCCTGGCATGGAAAAGACAACTTTGCGCCCAATTGTACCGCCGATTGCTCTACTTAACATCGCGCTGCTTCCGATATCTTCTAAATAACTAATCATGCGGAACAACTCACCAAACCCGACAATTTCTTTATGTAATAACGCTGATACTGCTTCAATCGTCACATCACGCTTCGTAATACCAGTACCGCCATTTGTTAACACGACATCAACATCTTCTCTATGATAACCAGCTAACACCGCTTGCTGAATACTTTCTTTATCATCTTTTACAATTTCATAAGAGGTCACTGTATGCCCTGCTTCTTTTAATAATTCATGTAATAGTTGTCCGCTCTTGTCCGTCTCTTCTGTACGTGTATCAGAAATCGTTACGATCTTGCAACGCACTTCTTTCGGTGCTTGTTTTTTATGTTCAGTTACGCTCATTTTATATCTTCCCTTTCCTAAAATCTTTTCTTCATTTTATCATATCTATCTTTACACAATTATGTATGAAGCTGCTAATACACCATGATACAATATAAGTATATACAACCACAAAAAGGAAAATATACTTTCTTGTACT
Organism: Bacillus albus; assembly: GCF_001884185.1. Taxonomy (GTDB): domain Bacteria; phylum Bacillota; class Bacilli; order Bacillales; family Bacillaceae_G; genus Bacillus_A; species Bacillus_A albus. The sequence goes on along the minus strand of NZ_MAOE01000039.1, from coordinate 96,193 downwards.
CCTAGACTACACATCATTAGCTACTCTTTAAATCCTCTTATATTTTCCACATAGTAGATTTCATTTTAAATTACAAAATAATTTGGAGGTTCACTCACTATGGAACTTTATAAAAAACTAACAACAACATTCATCCTCTTATTCGTCGCTTCCATTACTGTCGGCTTTTCGCTAAAAGGTGCAATTCCATACGCTACATTAGTAAGCATTATATTCGCAACACTATTTTTACTAAGTAGTGCCTTTTGCGCAGGGAAAGCACGCCAAATGAAAGGGTGATTACATATGTTCAAGAAGAAACCAATCCTTTGTAAATCCTGCGGGAAAGAAATACAAACATATGAAAAAGCGTGGATTCATATGCCATTTCCGGCGAGCGGTATGACGAATATGAAAATGTACATTGAGCTAGACGGAGAAGTTTATTGTGGTTCTTGCATCCAAGTTGTAAATAAAACCAAATAAAAAAAGCTTTGCGCTCACGGCGCAAAGCTTTTTTTCATATATTATAGACCAGCTTGCTCTTTTAAAGCTGCAGCTTTGTCTGTACGTTCCCATGTTAGATCTACATCAGTACGTCCGAAGTGGCCGTAAGCTGCTGTTTGTTTGTAAATTGGGCGACGTAAGTCTAGCATTTTAATAATACCAGCTGGACGAAGATCGAAGTTGTTACGAACTAGTTCTACTAATACGTCTTCAGATACTTTACCAGTGCCGAATGTATCAACTGAAATTGATACTGGTTGTGCTACACCGATTGCGTATGCAAGTTGTACTTCTGCTTTTTCAGCAAGACCAGCTGCTACGATGTTTTTCGCAACATAACGAGCTGCATATGCTGCAGAACGGTCAACTTTCGTTGCATCTTTACCAGAGAATGCACCGCCACCATGACGAGCGTATCCACCGTAAGTATCAACGATGATTTTACGTCCTGTTAAACCAGCATCACCTTGTGGTCCACCAATTACGAAGCGGCCAGTTGGGTTAATGAAGAATTTCGTTTCTCCATCCATTAATTCTGCTGGAACGACAGCTTTAATTACATGCTCTTTTAAATCGCGATCGATTTCTTCCCATGTAACATCTGGATGATGCTGTGTAGAAATTACGATTGTATCTACACGTACAGGTTTACCATTTTCATCATACTCAACTGTAACTTGCGTTTTTCCATCCGGACGTAGGTATGATAATGTATCATCTTTACGTACTTCAGTTAAACGGCGAGCTAATTTGTGAGCAAGCGAGATTGGAAGTGGCATTAATTCTTGTGTCTCATTACATGCAAAACCAAACATTAAACCTTGGTCTCCTGCACCAATTGCCTCAATCTCAGCGTCAGTCATTTGACCTTCGCGTGCTTCTAGCGCTTGGTCAACACCCATAGCGATGTCAGCAGATTGCTCATCGATAGATGTTAAAACTGCACAAGTTTCTGCATCGAATCCGTATTTTGCGCGTGTGTAACCAATGCCTTGAATTGTTTCACGAACGATTTTTGGAATATCTACGTAAGTAGAAGTCGTAATTTCCCCCGCTACCAATACTAAACCAGTTGTTACAGTTGTTTCACAAGCTACACGTGCATTTGCGTCTTTTGATAAGATCGCATCTAAAATTGAATCAGAAATTTGGTCACAAATTTTATCTGGATGTCCTTCAGTTACAGACTCAGATGTGAACAGATGACGTTTTTTTGTCATGTGGTAAACCTCCCTACAGTAATTGTATATATTGTACGGAACTCATCCTTAATTTGCCACAAATTGCGACATACATTTATTCTCCCACACAAGCATACAGAAAAACCTTTCCCACTTTACATAGAGGAAAGGTTTAATTTGCTACTTGCATACTGCTTTTTGCCCTTCGCTCTTATCGTTCGAGACCTGTAGCCTCGCACAGGTTTTAGCACCTATTCACCTGTATTTACCACTACAAGTGAGGTTGCTGGGCTTCATCGGGCCTGTCCCTCCGCCAGCTCGGGATAAGAGAGTATCCGTCCCAACCTATACTAAAGAAATGATATTCATTTGTCAATTAATATTCACATTTTCCTGAAAGTTTTTCTCAATAAGCCTGGAATGAAATATTAATAAGGAAATAATGCATTCACACAAACAAAAAGAAATAAATAGTATACATTATTTATATAATTGTGTTATACTCTTGTTGGGGATTACGAGAAATATTTCATTAAATGAAAAGGATGGTATATAAATATGAGTACTGTGAATGTCCAAATTGGTTTACACGAATTATTGAACGGAAGCAATGCACAGATTCAACTAAGTGTTCCGCAATTAGTGGAAAAAGTATTAATGCGAAATGAAGGGAAATTAACTTCTACTGGTGCCGTTTCTGCTTCAACAGGAAAATATACAGGACGTTCTCCTAAAGATAAATTTATTGTGAAAGAAGCATCGGTTGCTGACAAAATTGCTTGGGGAGCAGTGAATCAACCGATTTCTGAAGAACATTTTAATAAATTATATACTAAAGTTTTAGAATACTTAAAAGAAAAAGAAGAGTTATTCGTCTTCAAAGGATTCGCAGGCGCTGACCGCAATTACCGCCTACCAATTCAAGTTATTAACGAATATGCATGGCACAATCTATTTGTACATCAATTATTCATTCGTCCAACTGAAGAAGAATTAACGACTCATGAATCAGAGTTCACAATTGTTTCTGCACCGAACTTCAAAGCTGATCCAGCTGTTGACGGTACAAACTCTGAAGCATTCATTATGGTTTCATTCGAAAAACGTATCGTACTAATTGGTGGTACAGAATACGCTGGAGAAATGAAAAAATCAATCTTCTCTATTATGAACTTCTTATTACCTGAACAAGATATCCTTTCTATGCATTGCTCTGCAAACGTAGGTGAAGAAGGCGACGTAGCACTATTCTTCGGTTTATCTGGAACGGGTAAAACAACATTATCTGCTGATCCAAACCGTAAATTAATCGGTGATGATGAGCATGGTTGGTCTGATAACGGTGTATTCAATATTGAAGGCGGTTGCTATGCAAAATGTGTAAACCTTTCTCACGAGAAAGAACCACAAATTTTCGATGCAATCAAATTTGGATCTGTTTTAGAAAACGTTATCATTAATAACCAAACGCGTATCGCAGACTATAACGATACTACTTTAACAGAAAATACTCGTGCTGCATACCCTATGCATGCAATCGACAATATCGTACTGCCAAGTGTTGCTGGACACCCGAATACAATCATTTTCTTAACTGCTGATGCATCTGGCGTATTGCCTCCAATCAGTAAGTTATCAAAAGAACAAGCTATGTATCATTTCTTAAGTGGTTACACTAGTAAACTAGCAGGAACAGAGCGCGGTGTTACATCTCCGCAAGCAACATTCTCAACTTGCTTCGGTTCACCATTTTTACCTCTTGATGCATCTCGCTATGCTGAAATGCTTGGTGAAAAAATCGAGAAACACGATGCGAAAGTATTCTTAGTAAACACTGGCTGGACTGGTGGCGAATACGGCATTGGTAAACGTATGAACTTAGGCTACACTCGTGCAATGATTCAAGCAGCATTAAGCGGCGAACTTGCAAAAACTGAAACAGCTAAACATGACATCTTCGGTCTTGAAGTTCCACTTCACGTACCAGGTGTACCTGACGAAGTGTTAATGCCTGAACAAACTTGGGCTGATAAAGCTGCTTACAAAGCAAAAGCAATCGAGCTTGCGAACGAGTTCAAAGCGAACTTCAAAAAGTTCGACAGCGTTTCTGAAGACATTATTAACTTAGGCGGCCCAATCGCTTAAGTACAAACTTTCTGTTGGAATAACCCTTTTACTCATATGAATAAGTGTCGTGTAACCGTAAAGTTTCGCGTACTCACCGACAAAACCCAATGCGGCTTTACGTTTACACACACTTACATAAAAAAGAAGCTTACGTTTTTGCGTAAGCTTCTTTCTATATGTTATCTATTCATCTGTGACTTAGTTCATTAAATCGCAGAAAATTCTTTTTATAATCATTTATTTTAGCTTTTTATGATACAATTTACATATACAGGAAAGGAGGAGACTTATGAAAAATTTTTCTCGTACAGGAAAAATTTTATTCAGCTATGGAGCAATTCAATTAGTTTGGGGACTTGTAATGCTTAACGTTAATTTATTTCAGCATACAAATGAAACGATAAAATACATTATTCTAATTACTGGAATAACTTGTTGTATTATATCCAACTTTTTTAAAGAACATAAGGGTCATACTAATACGTGATTTCATGTTAACTTATCGGAAGCAGCAACCTATATTTTATGCAAAGTTACGCTTCCTGTTGTACTATTCATCACTGAATCCCTTATCCTAGAGTAAATCCATTTTCACACAGACAAATTATGGCTGCGAGCATATAAAGTATATCCCTACTCACTACATCTATCTGGTTTCACACCGCATGGGGCTAAAAAAGGCTCTGACTGCTTCTATCCGTCGCTGGATTATCTATTCCATCTAAAAAGAGGCTTTTTATTTTTTATTTTTTATCTTTTTATCTTTTTAACTCTTCGTTAATTCTTTCTCATCTTTCATACTATAGTAACCTAAATTCACAACAATTAAGAAATAACCGCCCATAATCCCTACTGCAAATGCCCACATAACCATATGGTGCTCAATTTCGTACATAATAATAGCACCCAAAATAGCAGCGGCAAAACGGTTAAACATACCGAGCGTCGGTGCTTTCGTTTTCTTTACGATACTATCTCCAAGCTTCTCAATTCGTCTTCCTAAAAGCCAAACACAATACATACTTACGATAAGTCCAATTCCTGCACCTAGAAAATGTGCTGAAAACGGCGTTACCATCCATCCTAGTACAAGAAAACCTAGTAAATAATACGATTGAATTTTAAATGACCTTAATGACATACTAATCATGCTGTACCTCTCTTCGTTAGTTCTGATCTATCCAACAAAATTTTCTTTCAAATCCATATTCCTTAAACCCATTTCACCCAAATTAAAAACAACATAAACAGTACGTTTATGTTGTTTAAATATTTTTAGAAAATAATATTATACAAGATTTCAAACATCATATTCTCATAATTTGTGACGTTTTTTCAAACATTTTTCGTCCATTTATGAAAAAAATGATATCAATCTATGAACATACGGATATGATGTAATAAGCACACAATTAAAGGGGGCGTCTAATGATTTATTTTTTAATGGCTCTCATTCACCTTATTATCCCTGCACTTATTGGACTTTCATTGTATTGGTACACGAAAAATCATAGTATTTTCTACGCTGTCCTCGGTGTTCTTCTTCCAGGTATTATTCTTATCACACTCTTCCGTATTCCATTTTTAAACTTAATTCCACTTATTACTGCTATCTTATTTCTCATCTTCTTACCAAAAATAAAAAAATAGGAAAGCAGATCATAGGTGATCTGTTTTCCTATTTTGATATAGGTTCCCCCGCAATAGAATGCACTTTTACTTTCTCCGATTTCACAAACCATAGACCAAAGAAAATAATAATTCCACCGATTATTTGTTGAAACGATACATATTCATTTGCCCATACAGTTGCAAATAATACAGCTACAAGCGGTGTTATATACATATATACCATCGTATGTGATGCACCAATTTTTTGAACACCAACATACCACATAACTAAACCAAATACTGTTACAAAGAAAATGGAATATAGTAAGGCGAATAGTGTCATTCCGTGTGTAATGTGAAATGGCATTATAAATACATATGGTCCACTTAACAATAAAAGCGGAATCGCACCAACTAAAGCGGACCATGCGGTAACACGTAGTGCTGAATATTTTTTAATTAATGGACTTGCTAAAACAGGATAAAGCCCCCAGCATATTGATGTAATGAGTCCAATCCCATTCCCGTAAAAAGAACTAGCAAGTGAATGCCCTGCTACTAAAACTAACGCTGCACCGCCAAAGGCAATGATAGATCCGATGAACTTCCGAGAAGAAAACTTTTCTTGTTTTAAGAAAATCGCAAATACAGTTGTAAAAATAGGTGAAATAGAAATGAGTAAAGAGGCATTTGTAGCAGATATATATTTGACAGTTTCCATAAATAATGTTTGATACAGTACAATACCTACAACGCTAACGATGATTAATCTAGGTATATCCTTTCGCTCCATATAAACCGACTTTTCAATAAAAAAGGTAAGGAGTAACATAAGCGGTGCCGCCGATATCATCCGAATTGCAGTAAACTCAATTGCTGTAAATTCTAACAGTCCATATTTGGCAATCGTAAAATTAATCCCCCAAATAATAACGACACTTAAAATTAATAACTCCATCCCCCATTTTCTCATGCGTATCCCCTCCGCAAATAAAATTATACAGAAAATTCAATCACATGTACATTTCATTATGTGAAAAAATCTTTGTATTGTCTGGAGAGGTGTGCGTTGTTTGGTACATGAAACTATATCAGCGATTTTTCGAATATATCAGCGCAATCCGAATTATATCGACTTATCAACAAAAAAGGTGGTTCCAAAATATATTATGGAACCACCTTTCCTCACTTACACTCGAACGTGTAACTTCATATTTGGATTATAAAATTGGCTTGGACTCTTCAGCTGAAAAGTTCCTCCACCTTCATGCCAATCAACTGTTAACTTATCATCCATAAATACAAGCTTTGTGCGATCTGCGATAAAGTTCATTACGCTAGATTCGATATCCACATCGCGCTCATCTTTTTCTACTACAGCTACTAAATCGATAATTCCGCTCATTACACAACCGCAACCTTCATTATCGTAAAATAACTTTATATATTTCGCTTCATTTGGAATTGTATCCATAATCTTTTTATATGCTGCTTCTGTTACAGTAACGTACATACGTTAATCTTCATCCTCTCTTCTCGTATCCTTCATATATTGTACCACTATTTTTCTAATCACTGATCTATAACCTACACATAAAACAATTCATTCCACAAAAAAAAGAAATCACTCCCAAATAAGTGATCTCCTTTTTAAAAATAATCTTTTATGATATCGGCAATATAACCTTCACCGTCGTTCCAACCCCAACTTCACTTTCAAAACTCATTTTACCGTTGTGATCTTTAATAATTTTTTCTGTAACTACTAAACCTAAACCTGTTCCCGTTTCTTTTGTTGTGTAAAAGGCTTCATTTAGCTTTGGAATTTTGTCTTTTGGAATGCCGCAACCCTCATCCTTAACTTGAATAATGATTGCCTCTTCTACAGTCACTTTAATCGTAATCGTTCCACCAACTGACATTGCTTCAATCGCATTTTTAATTAAATTAAAAAATACTTGTTTTAATCGTTTTTCATCACATGTAATCGATGGTATGTCTTTACTATAAATACCTTGTATATGCACGCCTTGATTTAAAGCAGGCTTTCCCATAACTCGAATAACATAAGCGATAATTTCTTCTATATTATGAATTTCTGATTCTGGTGATTTAGATTTCTCAAATCCACTAAGTTCTGTAGCGATTGTATGAATCCGTTCTACTTCTTGTTTCATAATATCGCTATATATTTTATCCTCTGGGTATTTATTCGCTTGCTTATTCACAAATTTATCTAAATTAGCTAGAGGTTTTCTAATTTTGTAACCAATAACTGTAGCCATTTTCCCAACAGTTGCTAGCTTTTCTGTTTGTTGTATTTCTTTATCCATCATCTCAAGCGTGCGAATGTAAGATTGAAACCTTAAAAACATAATCCAACATATAATAGTAAATACGCTATATAATGCCATCGGGATTAAAACGAGTGACGAGTGAATAATGATTCCTATAAGAGCATATTTCCCAACAAGTATGCTCGGAACTAACCAAAAATACCTTTTGTTCACAAAGAGTGGGGCAAATAAAATAAAAAATCCTTCTACTATATTCCCACCATCAAACTCAGCATCACTACCGTAGTAAATCATAAAATTATGGATGAAATCTAATAGGTTATATCCAATTAGAATAATATATTTCACTGCAAATGGATTCTTCCATTTTATGAAGTATACTCCAATACAAAACAAAATCACCATTAGAAAATAAAGCCATAAACCTAAACCATCTTCAAATTGTCCTACTCCTTCTTGCTCTCCTCCTATTAAAGGTACAATAAATTCGTAGGCAAGATCGTATACAAAAAATATAATGAAAAATAAACTTAAAAATATTTTCAGTGCTTTCATTTCTTCATTCTTAAATATATCGTCTTTATTCATATGGTAACTCCTAGCTTTTCTCCCACTTGTATTTCATTATTTCCACACTTTTTTGGAAGAATAATATCTATTCTCGTTCCCTTATCTCTTTCACTTAAAATATGTAACTTACCAAGGTGTTCGTTAACAATTCGATCCGCTACCGTAAGTCCCAGGCCAATTTTATCTTGTTTCGTTGTATAAAAGGCCTCTTTAACACGAGCTAAATTTTCTTTCTTAATGCCGTAACCATTATCAATTACACTTAGCATTACATAATCTCGTCCTTTATTTTCTAACCGTAGCTCTAATGTGCCTCCTTGTTCCATTGCCTCGAGAGCATTTTTTATGACATATAAAAAGACTCCTCTTATTTTCCGCTCATCACATTCAACTTCTATCGTCTTTTCTTCCATAATAGAAATAAACTGGACGCTAGATTCATTCATTTTTTCGCGAAAAATTGTTACTGCTTGTAATGCAATTTCACCTATATTATGTTTCTTATAAACAGAAGGTTTACATGTAGCAACTTCCATTAACTCACTTATCATATTATTCATATTTTCTATTTCAAAAATCATCTGTTTGTAAACAGGGTCCTCCCCATGCTTCTCTCGTTGTAATTGCGTAAATCCTTTTAATGAAGCAAGTGGATTTTTAATTTCATGTCCCACTGTCGCTGCCATTTTTCCGATTACTGCTAATTTTTGTGATTCACTAGCAATCTTAATACTTTCCTTTACCGCTGAAAGGTATTGTATAAATCGATTTAAAATAATGTATGCCGCTATTAATACGAGTGTATACATAATGAGGAACATAAATCCTTTTACTTCCTTTAATACAAATAAATAAATAACATATTTCCCTACAATAGTCGAAAGTACAAACACAAAATATTTTCTATTTAAAAATATAGGTACAAAGAAAATGAAAATAATTTCTATTATATTTACTCCATCAAATGCCGCCTCATTATAAAGCATATACGAAAGTATATTAACGATTTCTATTCCTATGTATGCAAATACACATGTATATTTAACAAGGTTCGCTTTCTCTTTTTTTATTAAATATACATTCACACCGAGTATTGCAGTCCCGCAAATAACTTGCCATAGTATGCTATGTCCCTTATCCGTTAGCGATTTATTCTCTAGTACGGTTGCGTAGAAAATTTGGTATGAAACAACAATGACATAGAGCACCCATAAGAAAATTTTTGCATTCCTTTCTTCTTCTTTATATGATAAAAAACTTCCTTTCACTTCAACACCCCTTCAAAATAATATTTCGAAGAATACCATTTATTATAATAAATGATTTTCATAGACAAACAAAGATAAATCGAACATTTGAGGGAAATCATTCCAAAAAGCAAAGTATCTTCAGACTATATATAAGCATAAAAGCTATAAACAATAATAGTTATATTATGGGCACAAAAAAATAAAGTGAAACTTTAATCAGTGGGGGTTTTGTTCATCCCCCACTGATTATTAGTTGAACCAATCGGGCTTTTACGGGCAGTTGATCCCCCACCTAACTTCTTTGCTTTAGCTGAATTTTGAGGTGGGGCTCTTACTGCCCGTTAAATGCGGGATAAAAAAGCACAACAACGCTTTTTGGAAAGAGCGTATGAATAGGAGGATCATTTATGTTTGTTACCGTCGAGAAAGATGTGCATATTTTTGTGCAAGACGTTAATCCTGGCCCCGGTAGTAAAACTGTTTTCTTCGTCCATGGCTGGCCTTTAAATCATCAAATGTACCAATACCAACTCAATGTGTTACCACAGCACGGTTTCCGCTGCATCGCTATGGATATACGTGGGAACGGGCAATCTGATAAACCGTGGACTGGCTACACATACGATCGTTTAGCAGACGATATCGCCATTGTTCTAGAGGCACTTCAAGTCGAAAATACTACATTAGTCGGGTTTTCAGTAGGTGGTGCTCTTTCTATTCGGTACATGTCTCGCTATAATGGTCATCGTATTTCTAAACTTGTATTAGTCGATGCCGTTTCCCCCTCTTTCGTTAAAAATGAAGAATCTCCCTACGGTGTCCCAAAAGAACAAGCAGATGCCCTTATTAATCAAATGTATGCCAATATGCCTAAATTTTTAAATGATGTATCTTTATCATTTTTCAATAGAAATTTAGGGTCTGCTACGCTAGAATGGTTTTCTTACCTCGGTATGCAGTCTGCTTCCTACGCTCTCATCAAAATATTGCAAGCAGCAGCAAATGAAGACGTAACGAAAGATTTAAGTAAAATTAACGTCCCAACAAAAATATTTCACGGTATTCACGATCAGCTTATCCCATACAAAAGCGCTGAACTCACACAAAAGCGGATTAAACATTCTCAGTTACACCCTCTTACAAATAGTGGTCACGGCTCTCCAATCGATCAAGCGGATGAATTAAATGAAGAACTTATAAAGTTTTTAAATTCGTAAAAAATCTATGCTAAATCGTGTAATAGAAATGCAGTTTTCAAAAAACAAAATTCACATATTTCTCACAAATCAATCAATAAAACGATTACATTTTCATTTATACTAAATGTACAGGTAATACTCCCTAACCCCAGCTTGTCTGGTTACCCCGTTAAATACTAAAAAAAGAACTTGTATCTTTATACAAGTTCTTTTTGTTTTCTATTTAAACAGTATATCTTTACTATACTGTTTTCCAGCAAGTAAATCATATTGGATCATTTTATATTGCTCTAACATTTCTTTTTGTTCTTTCGTTAAATCTGTTATCTCTTCTCCATCTTTATTAATCTTTAACTCATCTCGAAGAACAGGTATTTCTTTATGCATTTTTGATAAAAATTGATAAAATGGTGATTGATTTAATCCTGCATAATCAAAAACAAGACTAGAAAAATAAATTGGACTTACTAAACCTAAATTGTCATTTGGCAAATCGTAATTCGCATACATTAACAATGGTGTTTCTGACATAATTAATCTTTCTCTTACCGTCTCTTCATTTTCTATATATCCTGCTTCTTTATAAATAGATTTATTAGTACCTAACAGAGGTAAATGATCTCCAAAGAAGACTACTAAAGTAGGCCTGTCTAAATCGTTAAGCTGCTCGATTAAATATTGCAACGCTTCATCAGACAGTCTTACACCTTCTGTATACGCTTCTAATTCTGCCTTTGATTCCTCTTCTGTTAATCCACTAATTTCTACTTTATTTTCTCCAAACATATTTGGCGTATATGGAAAATGATTTTGCATCGTCACTGCATGAATAAACGTAGGCTGTTTTCTCTTCTTTAATTCATCTAAAATTTCTTTACTCATAGATAAATCACTAATATTCTCTCCAACTGTTTCTGTATTTTTCATCGTGTCTTCTGCATTAAAATTATCAAATCCCAATGTTTTATATACATCGTCCCGTTTATAAAATGATCGATTGAAAGCATGAATTGCACTTGTATAATACCCTTGTTTTTTCAATTCACTTGCAATAGATGGAACTTCTTTCTGACTTGGGATAGCTTGTTGATATGGTATAGAACCAGGCATTAAGAGACTCATCGAGTAACTCGTTAATGCTTCAAATTCTGTATTCGCTGTATTCCCTCCAAATGTAGGAGATATCGTTTGTCCCCCTGGGAAATCCTCTGTATAATGATGTAAATTCGGCACTGGATCTTCGCTAAATGAGAGATTCGTTAATTTTGTCGGATCCCAGAATGCTTCGCTCATAATAAATATAATGTTCGGCTTCTCTGCTTTTTTTTGTACTTTTACTTTACCGCCATATTTCTTCTCTATATCCTTTGCAATCTGCTGCGTTTTTTCCTTTGAATATTCCTCTGGCTCTTTGATGACTGTCGTATCTAAGTTACTTAAAAATCCTATAACAAAACCATTTGCATTATAATTTCCAACTTGATTCCACGGCCGAATATCTACCCCGCCTCTTTGAAAAACATTATTCATAAAGGTATTAGGATAGTTGCTATACGCATACAACATAAATGCAGAGCCACAGATTAAAATAATCCTCATAATAATATGAGATTTTATAACTGGAATATACCTTCTTATATACATAAATACAAATATACACAGAACGATACCTACTATTACAAGAAACATATTCCAAAAGGTAAAGGAGTCCATAACCATCGGTATAACGGAATCCATATGACCAATCTGAGTGAAATCAGACGGATAGAATGGATCTCCTCTAAACATAATTTTAAAATGATTCACTAGAACAAAAATAAGTAAGATTATACTTGTTAGCGTTGTACTCAAGAAAATTCTGCCAAGCAAATTATAAGCAAAAACGTATACAAGATAAATAAATAACAGACTTAATATATACTGTCCATTTTGTAAATACACCCACGTATTTACTAGTAGAAGGCTCATATCCTCCTGTATCATGATATACATCCAACTCATTGTATGAGCAATTAAAAATAATACGACATAAACTCGAATAGCTGGCCTAAGCTTATGACCAATACCTTTATTTAAATGAATGGTGTACAGTAGTACCCCCCACAAAATGATAATGAGTATACTTAGCTGTATTGTTCCATTGAAAAATTCTTTCGTTCTCTCAAATTCGAAAGACCTTAACATAACAAAGAATAGCGTTTCTAAACAGATCGCCCACATTCCACTAAGAATGATAGAAATTAATAGATTATTTCTCGGTTGCTGAGCCGAAAAACTAAAATGAAATTCATCTCTTCTTCGTCGCTGTGTAAAAACATTAAAACGCAATTTATTCCCTCTTTCCTTTACCCCTTCGTCTCGCATCCACAAACATATTGTCTTATACAAAATACCATATTTGTATGCAGCTAGTCTCCCTATGTGCTTGTAATATACACATGTATCCTTAATTTCCCCTTAAAAATACAGTGAAACTTTAATTAGCTAGGGCCGTTCAGGATTGAACTGGATAAAACTTCTTCGCTCTATATTCTAATAGCATAAATGAACTATGCTTCACAAAACTATTACCATAAGAAAAGAACCTACCAACACTGATAGGTTCTCCTTCATTTTAACAGACATGATTATATTTATTATAGAAGAGGATACATCCATACTTTCCATATAATACATACAAATACGATAACTACAAAATCAAAAAGGTCTAATCTCGGGCCCTTTTTCATATTCATCTCTAGCCACATATGAATCCATTTTTTCTTTGTATATTTTTGGATGTTTTTCTTTGCAAATCGGTAAACGAGTACTTGCATAATAAAAAATCCGACTACGAAAATACACAATAAAATGAGAAAATCGACCACAAAATTCCTCCCTATTTTTGCAGTGATTTTTCTACTATTTGATTCCTCAAAACCCACTCTTCAAACTGAGCACTTCCAAATTCCCAGCTAAGATCACGGGCATGTACAGAAAAAACGTAATGACCAGCATATTCGTCCATAAATCTACCTGTCTCGATCTCACCTTTCTGAAGACCATATGCTCCAAAATTAAAATACACATCCCATACGTCTTCATTCTTCCTTTTATAAGCAATCGATTCCATATCGCATTCTGCTCCGAAATAATCAAGATGTAAATGTACGCTATCATCATATTCGTACTCCATTTTATCACCCCTTATATTTGTACTTCTTTATCATCCAAAAAATCCCTGCTATCTTCACTCACATATGGGCACTTACCTACATATCATGCTTGTAGAGTGACTTCTAGGAGGTGTTATATAGTGAAAAAATTAATAGCTGTTTTTTGTATCATGTTACTAGCTGTTTTCACATTTGCTGCTTGCAGTAGTAAAAAAGAAGGTACGAAAGAACAAACGCAAAACATTCGCATCGGCGAAGTTACCCATTCTCTCTTCTATGCTCCGTTATATGTTGGGATTGAAAAAGGATTTTTTAAAGAGGAAGGGTTAAATATTGACCTACAAACAACAGCCGGCGGAGATAAAACGATGACCGCCCTATTATCTGGTGGCATTGATATTGCTCTCGTCGGTTCAGAAACGTCCATTTACGTTCATCAACAAGGTGCTAAAGACCCTGTCATTAACTTCGCACAACTTACACAAACAGATGGAACCTTTTTAGTTTCGCGTAAAAAATTAGACTCTTTTAATTGGAATGATGTAAAAGATGTTACGTTTTTAGGACAGCGTAAAGGCGGCATGCCGCAAATGGTTGGAGAATACGTTTTAAAGAAAAATGGTATTGATCCGCATAAAGACACGAACTTAATCCAAAACATCGAATTTGCTAACATTGCAAATGCCTTTGCATCTGGTACAGGAGAATTTGTACAGCTCTTTGAACCGACTGCAAGTATATTTGAAAAAGAAGGAAAAGGTTATATTGTCGCTTCGTTCGGAAATGAATCTGGTACTGTTCCTTATACAACGTTCATGGCAAAAGAAAGTTTCTTAAAGAAAGATAAAAATGCTGCTGAAAAGTTCACGCGTGCTCTCTATAAAGCGCAGCAATGGGTTGATACACATAGCCCAGAAGAGATTGCTGATGCCGTTTCCCCTTTATTTAAAGACACCTCAAAGGATATTACAGTAAAGGTAATTGAACGTTATAAAAAGCAACATTCTTATGCGACAAATCCGCTATTAGATGCTGAAGAATGGAAACAGCTCCAAACGATTATGAAAGAATCTGGTGAATTACAAAAAGAAGTTCCACATGAAGCGCTCGTCAATACAAAAATTGCCGAAAGCGTTATTAAGAAATAGAGGCGAAGTGTATGAGCTTTTTACAAATACGTAACGTTTCTCACTGCTTTTTCGCAAAAGAGAATGCCAAACTGATTCTCGAAGATATGAGCTTACAAGTGGAAGAAGGCGAATTTATTTCTATACTCGGTCCAAGTGGTTGCGGCAAAACGACACTCCTCTCCATTATTGCTGGGCTACTTGATCCAATTGAGGGTATCGTCTTTTTAGATGGTGAGCCCATTACAACGAAAACTTCATCTATGGGGTACATGTTGCAGCAAGATTACTTATTCCCTTGGAAAACAATTGAAGAAAATATTATGCTTGGACTTCACACCCGAAAAATTTACAATGAACAGACGAAAGAACATACTTTACAGCTTTTAAAGCAAGTCGGTCTACATGATGTAGAAGAGCAATACCCTCGTGAACTATCCGGCGGTATGCGCCAACGCGCCGCTCTCGTTCGAACGTTAGCGACCGATCCGAAAATTTTATTGCTAGATGAACCATTCTCGGCGCTCGATTATCAAACGAAATTGAAACTAGAAGATCTCGTTTTCAGCTTACTACGCAAATATAAGAAAACGTCACTACTCGTGACACATGATATCGAAGAAGCCATTGCGATGAGTGATCGTATTTATTTACTACAAGCGAACCCTGGGAAAATTGCAAAAACATTTATCGTCCCAGAAAGCATCCGTTCCTTATCACCATTACAATCACGCCACCACCATGACTTCCCATCCCTCTTCCAAAATATATGGAAGGAGCTGGAGCGACTTGGATAATATAAAGCAACTGCATGAACAGTTTCGGAAAAAAGAACGCAAGCTCGCATGGTTAGCACGGTCTTTACAGCTTTTACTACTCATTCTTTCCTTTGCACTATGGGAAATAGCTAGCAAAAAAGAGTGGATTGATCCATTACTCTTTAGCTCTCCTTCAAGCATTTGGGATCTCTTCCTTAGTAAATGGCTTGATGGTTCCCTTTGGGTTCACATATGGACGACATTACTTGAAACGGGAGTAGGCTTCATTCTTGGAACAGTGCTCGGCGCTATTATCGCTACTTTCCTTTGGTGGATACCGCTTCTCGCCCGCGTACTCGATCCCTATCTCGTAGTCCTAAACGCCATGCCAAAAGTGGCACTTGGTCCGATTATCATTGTAATCTTCGGTCCAAATATTTCTTCGTCGATTGCAATGGGCGTAATCATTTCCATCATCATTACCATTCTCGTTATTTACAGTGCATTTCAAGAAGTCGATTCTAACTATATAAAAGTGATGGACACATTTGGCGCAAATAAATGGCAATGTTATAAGCAAGTCATACTCCCAGCATCCTTCCCAGCAATTATTTCAACGTTAAAAGTGAACGTTGGATTATCATGGGTCGGTGTTATATTCGGCGAACTTCTCGTCTCTAAACAAGGTCTTGGTTACTTAATTAGCTACGGATTCCAAGTGTTTAATTTCACGCTCGTATTACTGAGCGTACTACTCACGTGCGTCCTCGCAACACTTATGTATGTGTTTGTTGAGGCATTTGAAAAACTTCTAATTGGAAAACGAAAAAAAAGCTGACTTAGAGCGATAGACTATAGTCAGCTTTTCTCTTTACCTTTTATCACACATCTTTGTTTCATTTGTAACGTTTCCATTCGCAACGGTAACTGTATGGAAACAATCTTTCACACGTACTGTAACGACATTTTCTTTTCGATCTATTACATGATAATCATCATACTTTTTATTTAATGCACTACGAATTTGCTCTCCTTCAAAAATCGGAAAACCGTGAGACATTACCCAAATGAGACCAGCAACCGCAAGAATCGTTTTCATACGTTTCATTACCTCCTCGAGAGTAAACTTATAGTCCCTACAATATGCGCATTATAATTGTGTCTAATTTGTGACATTTTTATACTAATTCTCTTTTAAAGCTTCAGTTCCTTCTTCTTTTTAGAAAAAAGACAGAATTTTCAATTTTATAAACATAAAAAACGCAAAGAATTAAAATTCTTTACGTTTTCTTAGCTACAATATATCACTCACATTATTGTCCAATTTGCTGTTCTATCGTTTTCGAAACATCGTATAATCCCGACAACACTTCCGCTCTCATTTTTACAAGCTCAGGGAACTGATAGAAGAACGCAATTTTTTTATACTTTAACTCAGATCCTTCTTTCACCTTTTTTGAATCTTGCAAAATAAATGCTGTAAACGTATCTGCAATATCTTCCGCTACATTTGTCGTTCCATACTGCGATACAAACTCCTCATGCTTTTCTTTAAAAAATTCAATTTGAGTTTCTTCGCTTTCTTCTACTTTCTTTTCTGTCCACTCCTGTTCAATCGGTTTCCAGAAGGAGTTATAAAATTGATTAATATAAGATTTCTCCTTCGCACATCCCTCTTGTAAGAAAAGAGTTTCACAGTTATTTCTGTACTTTGAAATATCTTTATCTTCTTCAAAATCCTTTACATACTTTTCATCCATTGGTATTTGCTTATGCCCGAGCGTCAACACGTGAGCTGTCTCATGAATTAACGTTTTCATCACTTCATCAATATTTACCGCAGAATCAAGCGTATCTAAGCTAAGAACCCAATCTTTCGGATTCTCCATACTCGGCATAACGTGGGCAACAACACCATCATAACCATCCGTTATTAAATCAAATTCTGTTATATTCCCGCGATATTTAGCTGGGATGAGGGTACGGTATACATCCCATAAATCTTCATGATACCCTCTATCTTGACGTTGTTGTAGCACCTCTTCTTTCGCTTCTTTATCCTCAGCGAATACTTTATTTAAACGTTTCCGTTCTATTTTTTCAAAATAAGGATCTACAATTTCATCACCATCAATATAATAAGAAGCTAAAAAGAAATAATTTTCGTCATCCTCTTTTTTCTGCTCATCCTCTTTCATATCCGCAATTTCATGCTCTTCTATATGATAATCTTCGACTGCTTCAAGCTCAGATAATCCATCTATTTTTTCATATACTTTTTGAAGTTTCTTATCTCCTATTTCCACGCATTCTTCTTCTGTTTTACAAATTTCTTTTTCTTTCACACTCTTCATAGAACTATCGCACCCTGCCGTTAAACACATTGCGACGATAACTCCTACTAACTTACCATACAGTTTCTTCATGCAATCCTCCATTATTCCATTCTACAAAAATATAATAATCATTTTTTAACGAATATGCGATAATTAATTATAAAAACTGTAAGGAGGTTTCTCATGATTCGAGCAGTCTTATTCGACTTAGATGGAACACTATTAGATCGGCGCCAATCTCTAGAACAATTTATTCATGATCAATATAATCGCTTTCCCTCTCACTTAATGAGCATAGAAAAATCAGAGTATTGTTCTCGGTTTCTTGAACTCGATAATAATGGCTATACATGGAAAGATAAAGTATATGCTACTCTCCTTTACGAATACAACATTACTACTTTAACGCCAGAGCAACTACTGCACGACTACATTACTAACTTTCAACATCATTGTATTCCTTTCCAAAACATGCATGAACTACTTCAACAGTTAACACAGCGAAATATTAAAATTGGTATTATTACAAACGGCTTTACTGACTTTCAAATGAACAATCTTCGTGCACTAAACATACATACGTATACAAATACAATTCTCGTTTCTGAAGCGGAAGGAATTAAAAAACCACATCCTGAAATTTTCGAGCGAGCTTTGCAAAAGCTAGACGTTAAGGCTACAGAATGTCTCTACGTTGGAGATCATCCAGAAAACGATGTGCTTGGTTCTGAACGGGTAGGGATTCTTGGTGTGTGGAAGAGAGATTCATTTTGGGGTAACTTTGAGCATCCACGTATAGTGAACGATTTGTTGGAGGTGCTTTCGTTTTTAGATGTAGAGATACAAACAAGACAATAGTAAAAGGAGGTTTCGTTTCCCGAATGCCTCCTCTTCCCTTATGATTCATATACTGTAAACTGCGGTTTACTCGGATGATCTTTCACTATCGCATCGTCTGGAAACTTTGAAACTTTTCTATATAGGGCTATGTCACCGATACAACCTGCTGTTAGTAGAATTCCTAAAAATGAGAGTGGCTCCAGATTCATAGCTAATCCTAATACAATTGGCAAAATACCAGTTGGTAAAAACGGCAGCATTAACACTTTCTTCATTTGCTTTACTGTAATCGCCTGTTTAGAATGCGCATATGCAACACCTAACTTCCAATTGACGCCCCATTTTAATTCACTGCATGGAACACCACCGATATAGCGAAATCCTATTAAATGTATCGCTTCATGAATACAAACAAGAACAAGCATTGCGATAATAAAAAGAAACATCGTTAATAATGTAATTTCAACTTGAACCCCACCTGAAAGAAATATATGCAAATAACCAATTCCAATCGCCAAAGCAATTGTTATAAAAAATAAATAAAAGTTTAATTTAACCATCGAAATAGTAACAGTCGTTTCTTTACTTTTCTCCATCTTTCCCCTCCTAAAATGTAAATGTATATTTACAAAATTGTATAATATACCCAAAATAATTTAAAGATATATTTACATTTAGACAAAAAAAGAAACCGGCCACTTTACTTCGTAAAACAGCCGATTTCTTCTATATGTTTCATCGTACGCGCCAATACATCGTCGCGCATTATAAAGCTAAATTTTCTATCCGTTTTAATGTTGTCAGGAATTTCTGTTAATAAAACAGATCCTTTTGTTTCTTCGTAATGCGTATGTTCTTCTACCGCACTAATTGTTGCAAAATAAATGTTTTTAATGATTATTTTGTCTTTTCCAGATACTTTATATTGTCCTAAGTAAGTTAAATCAGAAACTATGCCGCCGGTTTCTTCATGAACCTCTCGAACTGCCGCTTCTTCCGGTGTTTCCCCGAGTTCCACTTTACCACCTGGAAATTCAAGACCGCGACGTAAATGATGCGTTAATAACCATTGATCCCCGTACCGGCATACAACCCAAACATGCTTTGGCTCAGGAGAAAATGGATAACGTTCAAACGATAATTGTACAGTGTTGTGGTAATAATCTTTAAATTTGTACATGCCATTACTCCCCTATTGATGGTTACAAGTTTTTCCTACCACAAATTGTAGCATATTCTCGCTTTTCTGCATAATATTATCCAATTATAATCCATTGATTATTCCCATTTGCGCGACTAATTCTTTCGTCTCATGATTTCCTAAATCGTAAATCATTTTATATGCTTTTTGTAGTTGTTCATCATATCGGTCATTATTTGAATCGTGATGATACTCAACAAATGGAACGTGAGAACGTACAAATGAGCCTAAATCTTCTACATACGCTTGATCAAAGTACTCTCTTAACTCCGTAATTTCCTCATCACTTGCGGCAATCTCAAAATTATACGTATCCGCCGTCTTTACTTGTGAAATTTGACCGTTTCCTATTGATATATAATATGTTTTTTTCTGCTCCATGTAACACCCTTCTTTCATCCTTTTAATTTCTATTGTTTTCATCAAATACAAAATTATGTAAAATAAAGAAAAGGAGGGATTTCATGCTGAAAATATTAATTATCGGTATTATCATCGTCCTAGTTATACTAGTACTCTCCGTCATGACGATTAACAAAGGCTACGCTTATAAACATTCTGTTGATAAACCAGAAGATAACCCTTATACAAAAAACAGCAAGAAAAATTCATAATACATTTCATCGCCTTATCTATTATAACCTTCATCATGAGTGCAGAAGAAAAACAGAAACAAAAGAAAGTACATAGTATACTCTCCTTCTTTTCTGGCTTATTCACTTTCATTGTTGCTATTATAATTTTTGTCTCTCGGTAGTTACTTTCTACTAGGAGTTCCAAATGCATATAAGAAAATTGCAGCTAACCATCGGTTTAAGTCTTTTTACGATTGTTTTTGTTATTCCATTTATAATGTTCTTTTAAAGGAGGATTATATGTTTAAAAACATTCGAATTATCCTTGCTACTATCGCTCTTATTCTTGCCCTAGTTAGCTTCTTCGCAAACCTCTTTATGCTTTTACCGTACGTTTTTATCCTTTTGAGTATTATGTTTATCTTTTTTGGAATTGATGAAATAAAAAAGCGGCAAAAAGCAAAGGCATTTGTTTATTTTCTCGGTTCTGCTTTTGTTTTGTATGTTGGGGTGTCTAGTATACTTTCATAATATTGTCAGTTTTTGTCGGTAAGTCGATATCCAGTGTCGAAACGTCGATATATTAAAAAAATCGTTGATATATTTCAAGTCGTGTTCGATATATTCGAAAAATCGTCGATATAATTTCATTTATCATCGTACTACAAAAAAAACTGCCCTTTCACAGGCAGTTTTTCTTTCTATCCAAATACTTTCTCAAGTTCCTCTTTATCTTGGCTTAACCAGAAGTTCATTAAGCGTTGTGCTCCTTCTAAGTCGTGAAGCTTCGCTTGACCACATTGCGTTTCATTTGCAGCTGGAATTTCTGTAATTTGAACCGCATCTTTTAATGTTAGTTCTAATAAATCAATGATTTCTCGAACTGTCGGTGTTCCGCTTACTACAAGATAATATCCTGTTTGACAGCCCATTGGTGAAATATCGATAATATCAAAATGCGGATAACGATCAATATATTTACGTAAATTAAATGCTAATAAATGTTCTAACGTATGAATAACATCTGGTTTCATTGCTTGTTTATTCGGTTGGCAAAAACGAATATCGAATTTATTTACAATACCGTCACTACCTACATTGTGAACTCCGCAATGTCTTACATAAGGCGCCTTTACAATCGTATGATCTAATTCAAAGCTTTCTACTGATGGCATACAACATCTCTCCCGCTTTTAATTTAATTCCGTTATATCCAATATGATATAACGGAAATGCACATTAGTAAAGTATTATGTACAGTCGTGCTATAATACTTTAAGAATATGCTGAAAAGGAGACCGTTATGAAACAGATTTTTATTGGGATTATACGCTTTTATCAAAAGTTCATATCTCCGATGACCCCACCAACTTGTCGCTTTTATCCAACTTGCTCTCATTATGGATTAGAAGCATTTCAAAAACATGGTGCCCTGAAAGGTTTTTGGCTTACATGTAAGCGTATATTAAAATGTCACCCTTTCCACCCGGGAGGATTTGATCCTGTCCCAGATAAAAAGGATGACAAAGTAAATTCTTAATTGTCGTAGCCATTCACAACTAAATCTAATTTTCCTGTGTCAGGGTTAATAACAAGACCGTGAACAGGTACTTCTTCAGGAAGTAACGGATGGTTACGAAGTACTGATACGCTATGTTCTACGCTTTCTTCTACACTAGAGAAGCCGCGCAGGAATTGTTCTAAATCGATTCCAGAATAACGAAGTGTGTCTAATTTCTCTTCTGTTACACCGCGTTCTTTCATCTTCTCGATTGTACTGCTCGCTTGAATTTTAGCCATACCGCAATCGTGGTGACCAACTACACATACTTCATCCGCACCAAGCTCGTATACAGCAACTAAAATACTACGCATAATACTTCCGAATGGATGTGAAATAACAGCTCCTGCTACTTTAATAATTTTCACATCACCGTTACGCATATTCATTGCTTTCGGTAATAGTTCAACAAGTCTTGTATCCATACAAGAGATAATAACCATCTTTTTGTTTGGAAATTTCCCTGCTACAAACTCTTCATATCTCTTCTCTTCAACGAATTTTTCATTGTACTGCAAAATCTCTTCTAATGACTTCATAGTAAAGGACCCTCTTTTCTCTCGTTTACACTACATAAATAGTGTACCAAAATATGAAAAACACAAAAAGGATATCGCTTTATAGTAAAAATAGGATATTTTCAGATAATCGACATAATTCTTTCAAAATATACACACAGCTTTGTAACAAGTCCCCTCTATTTAAAACGTATTTTCACTATAAACTAATTGTAGATAATGTAAAAAAGGAGTGAATATTTATTATGTCCGACGTTCTGTTACTGAGTCGTTTTCAATTTGCAATTACTATTTTTTATCACTTTTTATTTGTACCTTTGACAATCGGACTTGTTATTTTAGTGGCATGTATGGAAACTCAATACGCCCGCACATTGAATCCAACATATCGCAAAATGGCAAACTTCTGGGGTAAATTATTTACAATTAACTTCGTCATGGGGATTATAACCGGGATTACGATGGAATTCCAATTTGGAACAAACTGGTCTGAGTACTCCAAATATATGGGAGATATTTTCGGATCCCCTCTCGCAATCGAAGCACTCGTTGCCTTCTTCTTAGAATCTACTTTCATGGGAATATGGTTATTCGGTAAAGACAAGATTTCACCAAAGTTCCGTGCTTTCTGTATGTGGATGGTTGCACTTGGAACAAATATTTCTGCACTTTGGATTATTACAGCAAACGGCTTTATGCAAAATCCGGTTGGCTACGTCGTACGTAACGGTCGCGCTGAATTAAATGATTTCTGGGCACTCGTTACGAATCCATATGCTTGGAATATGTTCTTCCATACTGTAGTTGGTTGTTATATCGTTGGTGCTTTCTTCGTTATGGCAATTAGTGCCTATCATTTATTACGTAAAAATGAAGTGGAATTCTTCAAAAAATCATTCAAATTTGGTTTACTGTTAGGTTTATTCGCTGCAACTGTTACACCGTTTATGGGGCATCAGTCTGGTGTATCCGCAGCTAAATATCAACCAGCAAAAGGAGCTGCGATGGAAGCAGTTTGGGAAACTGGAAAAGGACAAGGATTCTCGATTGTTCAAATTCCTGATGTGAAAAACGAAAAGAACTTTGAATTTCTTACGATTCCAAAGCTAGGAAGTTTCTTCTATACAAATTCATTTGATGGAGAAATTGTTGGTTTGAAAGATATTCCAAAAGAAGATCGCCCAAACGTTAACCTCGTGTACTATAGCTTCCGCTTAATGGTTGCACTTGGTATGTTCTTTATGGCATTAACTTGGTATGGCTTCTATTTAAACCGAAAAGGAAAACTAGAAAACTCAAAACGTTATTTAAAGGTTACAATATGGTCTGTTTTACTACCATATATCGCAATTAACGCTGGTTGGATTGTTGCCGAAGTAGGTCGTCAACCATGGACAGTTTATAAACTAATGCGTACAGCAGAATCTGTATCACCTATATCTGTTCCGCAGATTTGGTTCTCATTAATTAGTTTAATCTTGTTCTATACTCTACTTTTAATCGCAGACGTATACTTAATGCTAAAGTTCGCAAAAAAAGGACCTGCTGCATTAGAAGAGCCTGCTACTGAAGGAGGTACAGCTCATGTCTCATGATATGCTTGCGATCATTTGGTTCGGTTTATGGGGCGTAATTTGGACAGTTTACTTCATTCTTGATGGGTATGCACTTGGTAACGGAATGATTTTTCCTTTCGTTACGAAAGATCGACAAGAACGAAATCAATTACAAGAAGCAATTGGCCCTTTCTGGGGTGGTAATGAAGTATGGTTAATTACAGCTGGTGGTGCAACATTTGCTGCCT
Source organism: Bacillus albus (assembly GCF_001884185.1). Lineage (GTDB taxonomy): Bacteria > Bacillota > Bacilli > Bacillales > Bacillaceae_G > Bacillus_A > Bacillus_A albus. The sequence continues at coordinate 71,597 of NZ_MAOE01000039.1, read as the reverse complement.
TCCCAATCACATATGCCAATATGTTTAGTTATCTATATACACCGTTATTCCTAGTATTACTTGCACTATTTGCTCGTGCTGCTGGACTTGAATTTATGCATAAAGATCATTCACCAATTTGGCAAAAAACTTGTAAATGGGCATTTACAATTGGTAGTTTCCTAATCGCATTCTTATTCGGAGTTACGTTCGCTAACCTGTATTACGGACTACAAATCGGAAAAAATGGTTATGAAGGAAATTTATTTAGCTTACTCAATCATTACGGTATTTTAGGAGGTCTGTTCTTCACTGCTATATTCGTCGTATCTGGTGCCCTTTGGGTTATGATTAAAACGACTGGTGAAGTATCTGATCGTGCTTATAAAATCGCAAGACCATTTTCAATGGCAGCTGCTATCATTTTAGCTATTTTCTATGTAGCAACTGCAAATCGTACAAACTTATTCCAAAACTTCACGGAATATCCGGTACTATTCATTCTTCCAGTACTCGCCATGTTAATGAGTGTACTCGCACTTATTATGGTGTACAAACATAAAATCGGTCTCGCATTCACATTCGTTTGCTTAACAATCGCAATGTTTATGACGACTGGCTTTGCAGGCATGTTCCCAAGAATGTTACCGTCACGTATTAACGACGCATACAGTACAACGTTATATAACGCAGCGGGTAGTGAGTTAAACTTAAAAATTATGTTCTTCGTGGCAATGGTTATGGTACCAATTGTTATTGGATATCAACTTTGGAGCTACAGTATCTTTAAAAATAAAATTCATAAAGACTCTGCTAAAGGGTATCACTAAAATGAAAAAGACACTTCGTTTGAAGTGTCTTTTTTACGTATGATTTTTGATAGGATGTTATATTTCTAATCTAACAACTACACTACAGAAGAATCATTAACAGCTCACAGCTAGATTGTAGCACAGGACAAGTTCATCATTTTATGCAATTTTACATATCTATCTATAAAGTAAATTGTATTCCCTGATCATTCGCATCGCTATCCCTTACATCCGCTGTACTAATACCACTAAATGTTTGTACTTTTATTCCTGTATTCGATGATCCCGATCCATTATAAGCTTTCGTTTTTTCAATTGGCTGCACGTTATATTTATCACCTAAATTAATTGTTCCGTTACAATTTTCAATAATAACACCTTCCACAACTGATGGCATTTTGTCACCTACCTTCATTTCGTTACTTTTATTTTATGAAAGGCGCCTAAAAAAATAGCTTGTTTCAATAAGAAAAAGCACTCAGATTGAGTGCTTTTTCTTATTTACCGCTCTTCTCTCTCTCACACGCAATTCCATCGCCATCACGATCTAAATGCTTTCCATAATACGGGCTGTCTCTTGTAATATCATAATATCCAGCATCGTTTGCTTCTTTACAGTTAGCAAAGCGCTTTGGTTCTTGATTTGCACCTGGTCTTTCCTCATATGGTAATGTTGCATTATATAAGAACTGTACATATTGTTCACGAGTTACGTTCATCTTAGGTGAAAACATATTATCACCTGTTCCAGCAGCAATTTTATTAGATTGTACAGCGCTAATGGCTTTATTCGACCATGACTTTCTATCTACATCTACAAATGTATGCTCCGATTTTGCCACTAATTTATATGCGTTTGTTAACACTTGAGCCATTTCTTGACGAGTCAAGGAAGCTTTTGGTCTAAAGTTCCCTTTTTCATCCCCCGCAAAAATCCCCATTTCTGTTAATGCTAAAATTTCTTTTTTAAAACTTGTTGAATTCTCATTAATATCTTTATACGGATTATTATAATTCTCTTTCGATTCTACTTTTAGCTGAAGATACATAAGCTTAGCAACTTGTTCACGAGTCACATCATCACCAAACCCAAAAATCCCATTTCCGTAACCACTAACAATATTTTTACTTGCTAAATCTAAAATAGCTTTATAAGACCAGTGTCCTGTTGGAACATCTTTGAAGATAATACTTGCTTGTGCCGTTCCAATAGATGTAAATGCAGTTGTTATGGCAAGCGCACCTGTTAAAAATATTTTCTTTACATTCATTCTAAAATCCCCTTTTCTTTTCTGAATAACCATTTAACATAATAACAAATTATTAAAATGTAATTTGTCATATCATGTCGAACACAAAAAAAGAATCCAGCAGGATTCTTTTTTTGCTAAGCATGAATGGCAATTTTGGAGACAGTTGACTTCTTCAAAAATTTATTAGGGGTAATATTTTGAAAAAGAAAGCCTTTCATATGTAGGTTAACATTACTGGAATATATAGTAAATTGATAATATTTATACGGAAGATTGCTAATGTTTAGTATAGATAGTTTCTACTATGTAAATAGTAAAAACAATCGGTACTAAACTAAAAAAGTACCTTCAACGAAGATACCTTTTATAAACAGACACTATAAAACAGAATTATTTATTGTTATACGATTGTTAGATACAAAAAGTAGAGGGAAAAGTTTGTATAAAATTCTGCTTTATATAGTCTGCCTACCACTTATATTTTAATCCTCTTCACTTGAAAATAAATATAATATGCACAATTACATACCAAAAAGAAAAGACACTCCATAGAGTGCCTCTTCAACCATTTTACTTTTAATATATCGCCTTACATACATTGTAACATATATATCTATATGTTTTATTGAGAAAATTCAAAATCATTTTTCCTTTCATTTTCAATTATAAAATCATGTAATATAGAGGGTATGTCAAATTATTATACAAATTGAGGTGTACTATATTTATGTATTTCGGAATTATCCCTCTTATATTGTTTATTATTTTTCTTATCTCTTACTTAAAGGATCCACGAAAAATAGTAAACGGCTTTTTATTTAATGCTTTTTTCTGTTTTTTCCTTCTGTTTTGTGTACTTGTCTCTTGGGACTCAAGTAACACTATACTAGGCTACATAATAGTCTTACCTATTTTAGCATTTATCGTTATGATTCCTTTCGGTGTTGTTGCTTTAATGTTTGGACTATTTCTGAATGCGAGAATTTTAATGAAACGAGAAGGACGACGTTTTACTAATTGTTTAACACTTATTGCTGCTTTAGGTATTTTATTCTCTATATTATTCCTTTTCATAAGTCCAGCAAGTTTCTTCTCACCGCATTTGCAACCTATTTTTGGTGGAATTTCGCTTATAACCTTATATTTCTTTATACACTTATCTAACTTCTTAAGCGCTTATTTTCTATATCAATTCAACAGACCAAGGCGTAATCAAGATTTCATCATCGTTCTTGGTAGCGGCTTAATTAATGATAAAGTACCGCCTTTACTTGCAAGTCGTATTCATAAAGCAATCGACTTTTACTGGAAACAAGCCGCTGTAAATACACCACCAACAATCATTTTCTCTGGTGGACAAGGTCCAGATGAAGGCCTTCCAGAGGCAGAAGCGATGCAAAAATATGCTGTTGAAAAAGGGATTCCACTTGAACATACCGTGCAAGAAAATCGATCTGTAAACACGTATCAAAATATGTCATTCTCTAAAGAAATTATGGATTCGTTAAAGCCTGAAGGTAAGTATAGAAGTATTTTTACAACGAATAATTTCCATCTTTTCCGCGCTGGTATATATGCAAAGCAAGCAGGTCTTAATAGCCAAGGAATTGGATCCAAAACTGCATTTTATTACTGGCCTAATGCAATGATTCGTGAATATGTCGCAATTGTTGTGATGGGACGTAAACGTCATATGAAAGTTTGCGGAGCTATTTTAGGATTCTCTTTATTGCTATCCGTGCTTAGTTTTATCATTTCTTAATAGTCTCCCATCCTTTGAAAGGATGGGATTTCTTATACTCATTTCAAAAATATTTTAAAGATAATATGGTCATAATATCCCCTGCATACATCCATTAAAGGAGAAATTTTTCAATTTAAATGTTAAAATGGAAATTAGGTGTGAATGACGTAACAAATAAGAAACTAGTTTGAAACGAGGAAATTACATGGAGAAAATTATCAAAAACAAGCCCAATAAGCTAAAAATCGCTTCTAAAGCTTTGATGATTATTATTGGGGCATTTATCACAGCGTACGGATTAGAAGCAGTATTAATTCCAAATAACGTATCAGACGGTGGTGTGACTGGTTTAAGTATCGTTAGTTCAAGATTATTTGGATTGCCATTAGGGGCTCTAATCGCAGTTATTAACATTCCTTTCGTTTGGTTAGGATATAAGCAAATCGGTAAAAGCTTTGCTATTTATTCCATTATCGGGATTGCTTCATTAGCGGTAGGTACTGTTGTTATGCACGGAATACCAGCTATTATTGAAGGCGATACACTACTTGTTACAGTTGTTGGTGGTATTATCATCGGTTTCGGTATGGGACTAGCATTACGTAACGGCGGCGCATTAGATGGAATCGATATGCTAGCTGTATTGCTTTCTCGTAAGTTACCTTTTGGAACGAGTGACCTTATTTTATTCTTAAACATGTTCGTATTTATTTTCGTATCAACAGTATTCGGTCTTCAAGGAGCTATCCTTTCAGCAATTGCTTACTTTATCGCTTCGAAAGTGATTCATATCGTTGAAGTTGGTTTAAGTGGTTCGAAAGCATTTAAAATCATTACGAAAGAGCCTGAATTAATGGTAGAAACCATTCGCGATCGTTTAGGCCGAAGTGCAACATATAACGAAGTGTACGGTGGTTATTCCAGAGAGAAATTCAAAGAAATTTCTTGTGTAATTAACCGTTTAGAAGAAAGTAAAATGAAAGAACTTATTAATGAAATCGATCCACACGCCTTTATTACAGTTTATGACGTAGCAGAAGTAAAAGGCGGTAACTTTAAGAAACGTGATATTCATTAATCATTATGAATAAAGAGGGTGTGCCAACAATTTGGCACACCCTCTTCTTATTATACTACCGTTGTCAGTTTTTGTCGGTAAGTCGATATATTTCAATAATCGCTGATATATTTTGATTTGTGATCGATATATTCCAATAATCGCTGATATATTTTTACTCGCTCCATCTTCCTCCCCGTTTAATCCACGCTACATACTTTTGAAAAGCCGTCACTTCATGTTGAAAGCGTAGCGGAACATATAGAAAAAGGGTACATGTACATAGTATCCATAGAATACCTACCACAAAGTGAAATTTCATCATTCTACTAATAAACAAGCTCAAGAATAATACGAGGAACATAATTACACTAAATCTTTTATACATAGTCATACTATTCCCTCCTTATGTCTTAATTGTACCAACTAAAAGGGATTTATTTCCACAACAAAAAAAGACCGAAAAGCAAATTCCACTTTTCGGTCTCTACACTATCTTCTCTTCGTAATTTTTCCTGAACCACCGACCCTCGTTTTCGGAGGAGATGTATTCCTTGGCGGCGTTTTAATAGATGATTTTGGCTTCACATCTGATCCGCTCGAGCCACCTGGCGTTTTTGTAATTTTCCCTTTGCTTCCAGTAGAAGGCGGAGGCGTATTACTTCCTTTTTTCGTAATACTTCCTGTATCTCCTACGGAAGGTTTCGAATCTACATTATCCCCTCGCTTAATGATAGATCCTTTCCCTTCCTTCGTAATTGGAGGCGGGGTTTTCTTTTCTTCTTTCGTAGGCGGTCTCTCTGGAATAACCGGTTTATGATTTTGTCTGTCATTATATCCGCGATAATCACCGTATGATGATTTTCGTGAACCGAATATATCGTTTAAAATACTTCCCATAATATATCCTTGCAAGAAGGATGGTTGGTAATTTTGACGGACAAATTCTTTATTACTTATTTCAATTAACGTATCAGATGGTTTCTCTTTATCCTTTTGCAAGTTATAAATCTTATCAGAATAAACGAGGAACATTTGATTTTCGTCTTCTTTAGATACTTGCTTCGGTTCTCTTTCATTAATGAGTTCCTTTGCGACTTCAGGAACTGACCGATTGGCGGCCCTATACACGTAAGATTCTTGTTTACCTTCTTTTGCGACAGATTCTAGTGGATAACGGTCTTGAATCGACTTTGTCTGTCCGCCTTGACAACCTGATAAGGCATATCCAGCAACAACAAGTAACATAACGATAGCAAGTATAGGGATCACGAACGATTTAATCATGGTAAACAATCGGTTTGACATGATTACGCCCCCTTACGTTGCTCTTATAATTTGTACATCAGCAGGAATAATTGCTTCTCCCTCATACATCATTGTGCGACCATTTTGCCATTCAATACGTAATAATTTTCGGTTATCTGATTGGAATTCCCATACATGCTGTTCCTCTGAAGCAGCGAATGGTGTTTTTCCCATCACGACAACACGTCCGTTATATTGCTCTTCCATATGGTATTCTGTATCATCCATTTCAATTGTCGTCGGAATTTCATCAATCGAATCTAAGCGACCATCAATTGGTGTATATAATTTATAATATGTATTTTCACGGTCTTCAATTTTTAAATAACGAATATCTTTCCCGTCTTGCAGTGTCAAAACAATTTCTTTACGAGAATGCATACTCGTTTTCCCGGTCAATTCGTACATAACTAATGAAACTTCAATCATATCCCCAGGAGCTAACGTGAATAAACTTTTCTCCGGCTTTGGCGGCTCTGGGCTCTTCATTATATTTTTAATCCGTTTGAATAAACTCATGGTCTACCCCTCCTTCTCTCTTTATAAACAAGCACCTAAAATAAGTGCCCCAACGATATGCAATGATCCGGCTAACATCGCATGCGCAATACTGCCTTCTTTCGTACCTTCTTCTAAATCTAAACCAGCCATTTTCTTTAAAACAAACTCAATAAACATTTCTACTACTAACAAAATAACGAAAGAAACTGCTGATGCAAGTAGCGCTTGCCATAAGTCATTTGCTTTCGTAATCGATTGAGATAAAATGTACCCTTGCGCGAACAATTTCATGACGAAACGAGTTGTTACAGCTGTATTCCCATTCTTTATTTCTTTTAAGTCATTGTATTTAGTAAAAATTGAATCAACCCACATAATTGCAAATAAAAGTACTGCACTCGCTCCAGTCCATACAAGCATGGCTACTACATTTGTCCATGTCATTGCAAAACCTCCTATTAAAAGTAATAGAAAACCGACATGAATTTATTTAGACATGTCGGTTCATTTGTCTCTATTCTATATTATTTCTCATACTGCTTCATAATACGAGCTAATTCATCATCAACAGCAGAATTTTTGTTTAAGCTTGCGAATTCATCATCTAATGATTTTTCTTTCTTGTACACTTCGCCGCTCGCTTCTGCTTCTGCTTCTAATTGAAGAGCTTTCTCTTCCATACGGCTTAAACCAGCTTTTGCTGAGTTTGAATCAAATCCAGACATCGCTTGATTAATATTCTTTTGTGCTTTCGCCGCATTTACACGTGCTACAAGTGTTTCACGTTTATTTTTCAGCTCTGTTAATTGCTTACGCATTTCTTCTAGCTTCAGGCGAAGGTTATCAGCAGCAGCTTTGTTTTGCTCATAGCTTGCTTTATACTCATTCATCTTTTGCTCTGCATTTTGTTTTTCTTCAAGAGCACGACGCGCAAGATCAAGATTGCTTGCTTGAACAGCCATATGAGCTTGCTCTTCACGTTTTTTCACAAGTGCTTCTTGCTCTTCAAATAATATTTTGAATTTCTTCTCAAGTGCAATTTGAGCTGCTACACTTTTCTCAGCTTCTTGTACATCCGCTTGCATATCGCGTAAATATTGATCCGTCATCTTAACTGGATCTTCCGCTTTTTCAATTATTGAATACACATTTGACATTGTTAAATCTCTTAATCGTTTAAATACAGACATCCAAATTCCTCCTATGATATACCTCATATTTCAAATTCACTACTTGGAAAACTGAAAAATCTCCCTTTACAGTAAAGAATAGTCATTTTTACAGCCTATGTGTTTATTATAACAAAACAAAGATGTACTTACATGTTATTTCCAAAATACATCCAATATAATATGACATTCTAGATACAATATTGTATTTCTAATATATTCTCATTATCTCTCTTTAAAATTAACTTACTTTTGTGCACTTTCACTAAATTACATAAGTGTAATGTTACTGTAAGCTAACTCGATAGTTACGTTTCCATATTTCTTATACACTAATACCAGAAGCAACAAACAAGCTTCTCATCATTTCAGAACTAATACAAAAATGTATTTACTATAAAACATATAAAAGGAGACATCATCATGAAAAAATTAGTAGGAATGGGATTAGCAGCAGCAATTTCATTCGGAGCATTATCAGGTTGTTCTTTATTAGGAGAAAAGGCAAACGGCTTTGTACTGTACGGCTCAGAAGAACAAGTTCAACAAATTACAGATAAAAACAAAAAAGAAGTAAAAGAAAAAGACTTCTATAAAATGAAAATGACAACATTAGATGGTAAAAAAGTTCTTGTCATGGATAAGAAAACTGGTGAAGAACTCGTGAAGAAAGAGTTACTTAGCAAAGTTGATGAAAAAGATGACACGAAACCACTTGATAAATTACCAGCTGTAACAGCAGAGCAAGGTGTATTATTCGCAAAAAACAAAGTAGAAAATGCTACACTTGATGGGACAAAATTAAAATATGAAGGCAACACAATTATCGGAAGTGGCCGTGCATATGCCGACATGTTCGCCATTGTTGATGATGCAACTTACGGAAATGTAAAAGGCGATGAAAAATCTGTTGGGGTATTAAAATTCGATAAAGACCCTAGTAAAGAATTCCCGGGTTACAACGGCGTAGAAGCTTCTCAACTTGTAAAAATTAAAAAGTAAAACAAAAAAGCTTTGCGAAATTCGCAAAGCTTTTTTACTATTTATGAGCAACTTGCTCCATATCCGGACTACAAGTTTGCGACTGACATGACTTATTTAAAGAACATGCTGCGCACTTTCCCTTTCTACTTCTCTTTACAAAATTAACTAACGTGTATGCGGCATAACCAAAAATGATAGCTCCAATTATAATATTGACCATCACCCTAATACATCTCCTTCTAGAATCCGAGTAAGGATCCAACTTGATATATAATAAGCGTTAATACATAAGCAACAACGAGTGGATAAATGACGGAGAAAATCGTCCACTTCGCTGATCCTGTTTCACGTTTAATAACGGCTACTGTCGCTAAACACGGAACATATAATAAAATAAAGAACATAAATGCATATGCTGATAGCGCCGTATAATGTGCTCCCATTACATTTCCTAGCACATCTTCTTTCACCGCATAAATAATTGCCATTGTAGAAACGACAACTTCTTTCGCTAAAAATCCTGTTAAAAGGGATGCTGCAGCTTGCCATGTTCCAAATCCAAGCGGTGCAAATATTGGTGCGATAAATCCACCAATCATCGCTAAGTAACTGTCTCCCATATCAACACCAAATCCTGATGGACCTGCGTAGTTTAATAACCAAATGACAACAGAACCACCGAAGATAAATGTACCTGCTTTACGAACAAATCCTTTCCCTTTCTCCCACGTACTTAACCATAACGTTTTCGCTTGTGGTACGCGGTAAGGTGGTAGCTCAATGACGAAAATAGATTTTTCCGCTTTTAAAATGGTAAGAGACATAATTTTTGTAACGAGTAACGCTAGAACAATACCTGCAACATATAAAGAAAATACAACAGTTGCCTGACTATGAGGGAAGAATACTCCCGCAAATAATGCATATACAGGTAAACGTGCCGAACAAGACATAAACGGTGTTACAAGAACTGTAAGTAAACGTTCTTTTTCTTGTTCAATCGTTCTCGCTGCCATAATACCTGGAACATTACATCCAAAACCGATAATCATCGGAATGAACGCTTTTCCGTTTAAACCGAAGAACTCCATAATTCTATCCATAACAACTGCAATTCGCGCCATATATCCTGAGTCTTCTAATAATGAAATGAAAAAGAATAGTGCAAAGATTTGTGGAACGAATACTAATACAGCACCAACACCAGCAATAATACCTTCTGTAACGAGTGCTTGAATAAAATCAGAAGCTCCAACACTTGTAAGCCCAGCCGTTGCCCAATCCGTAAGCTGTCCACCAAAAAACTCATCTAGCATATCCGATAAAGGTGTACCAATCCACGTAAACGTAACCTGAAAAATAAAAAACATAACTGCTAAAAAGATTGGAAGTCCTAAAACTTTATGTGTAATTAACCTATCAATTTTTTCCGAAAAAGGAATTTTCCCTTCTTTCTCATGCTTCATAACATTTGTTTTTAACTTTTCAATATACGCTTCACGAGTTTTGTAAATATGCTCCTCCAACGTACAATCAAGTTTTCCCTCTAAGCGAGATCGAATGGCTATAAGCTCCTTATAAATTGGTAATGCTTTCATTTCTTTTTCTACTACTTCGTTATTACTTAAAAATTGAAGCGCTAACCATCTCGGATGCTCGTAATTCTCTTTCTCTAAAAGAGAAATTGCTTCTCCAATTCCTTCATCCAGTTGTACACCATATGAAATAATGAATGGCTTTTTCTCACTTTTGTCATTTTCTTTGAGAGTGGCAAGTAGTTCTTCACAGCCTTTTCCGCTTCTTGCAACGACAGGAACGACTGTTACACCTAATAGTTCTGATAACCGTTTTACATCAATTACAATTCCTCTTTGCTTCGCTACATCAACCATATTTAAACCAATTGAAACCGGCTTACCAAATTCAAGTAACTGCAACGTTAAATGCATATTTCGTTCAAATTGCGAGGAATCCACAATATTTAACATATGCTGAAATTCTTCTGTTAGTAGAAAGTTTGTTACAACACCCTCATCACGTGAAACTGGATTCAAATCATATACGCCTGGTAAATCTATTAATGTTCCTTGTCTATCTTTTAATTTACCAACCTTTTTTTCTACTGTTACACCGCTCCAGTTTCCTACATACTCATAAGAACCAGTAAGTGCATTAAATAATGATGTCTTCCCTGTATTCGGATTCCCTAGCAAAGCTACCTTATTCACGCTAATTCCACCTTTATCATTTTCGCGTCACAATGACGAATACTAATTAACTGTCCACGACACTCCAATGTACAAGGACCTTTGAACATCGCTTTTTGCTTCATGCGAAGTTCGCTTCCTTCAGAAAGACCGAAAGCAGCCAATCTTCTCTTTAGTAAATAATCTAAAGACTGAACACTTTTCACTAACACTTTCTCACCAATTTTAATATCTACTAAGCTCATAACCTTCCCCCTCAGAAGAGAATGATAATTATTTTCAAAAAAATTATAGCACAATCTATTTCTCTTGTACTATACCCTTTTGCTTCATATTTATTAACATTTCGCTACAATTCTATTTCAATTATTGTCATACTGTATTCGTTTGCCATTCTCATCCATTTCGCTTACAATAAACAATAGCAAATAAAGAATTTCGTTATCACAGGGGGAGCCATGCCGCTGAGAGGGAACACTTCGTTCCGACCCTTTGAACCTGTTAGTTAATGCTAACGCAGGGATTGTGCAAACGTCCGAAATACATACCTCTTTTTTTATTTACGTATTTCGTATCCTCCTATGATATCTATTCTTTTTTGTACAACTTGGATTTAGGGGGAGACAACATGCGTAACACCAATTTACAAGCGATGATCGAATCTGCTATTCTTGCAGCCTTCGCCTTGGTCATCGACATTTTACCATTATCAATTAAACTTCCAACAGGCGGATCTATCTCATTTGCTATGATTCCTATTTTTATTATTGCTTACCGCTGGGGCTTTAAGATGGCTTTCTTAGGAGGTTTAATTTGGGGATTATTACAAATTGTCGTAGGCGATGCTATTATCGTCACACCAATTCAAGTATTAATTGAATACTTCGTTGCTTTCGCATTCATTGGATTTGCTGGTTTATTCTATCGTCCAATTCAAAAAGCACTTTTAGCATCCAATGAAAATAGCGAAGAACAATCTAATTTAGGTAGCCATAAAGACAAACCTTCACAAAAACAAAACGAAGGAAAGAAAGTTATTGGTTACATTATTGTTGCTACATTTATTGGTAGCTTTGCTCGCTACTTCTGTCACTTTATTGCCGGCATTATTTTCTGGGGACAATATGCACCGAAAGGTCAATCAGCTGTGCTTTATTCATTAATCGTAAACGGTAGCGTAATGATTGGTTCCTACATTCTATGTACCGTTTTACTTATCTTTTTATTTATTACTTCACCACGCTTATTCAAGAGCATCCATGCTTATCAAATAAATGCAAACAAAAAGGGCGCTTAATAAGCGCTCTTTTTTTCATATCGTAATATCAATTAAAAATACAATAAATGCACAAAAGAAAATAAATACCATTATACTTAGCCAATTGCTATGCACGGTTCATCAACTCCTTACATAACCTCATTTTCTAACCAGATTATATCGATTAAAAATAAAGATTAGGTAAAGATAATATGAAAATAAATTAAAAAAAGCGTAGCATGCATTATCTACGCTTTTCTCGGTAAGTAAAAGTAAAATAATACACCATCTTCTGTATTCTTTACTCCATATTCAGCATCATGCAGTTCTAAAATATTCTTTGAAATGGCAAGCCCAAGACCTGTTCCACCTTGCGAACGCTGGCGAGCTGCATCCACGCGATAAAAACGATCCCAAATTTTATCTAATTGTTCTTCTTCAATGTGGGTACCTTTATTTTCAATACATACTTTTATACGATCTTTCTCATCTATTGTAGAAATAATAATGTCTTCTTTATTTGGTGTATAACGTATGGCATTCGTAATGAAATTTACGATGACTTGTTCAATCCGGCCTTGATTTGCCATCACTTCAAATGGACCTATATTTTTATGAACACAAAGTTCTTGTTTCTCTATTTGTACAGAAAGATGTTCACATATATCTTCAATTACTGTATCAATATAAAATAAATCCATTTTCATTTTATATGTACCTGACTCAAATTTAGCTAACTCAAGCATATCCAAAATTAACGTATCCATTTTATCTACTTCTCGTTCCATTGCCTGAAAATAGTACTCTTTTTTATGCTCAGCTACCCCGTCTTTTAAAATAGAAATACAGCTTTTCATAATACTCAGCGGTGTTTTTAATTCATGTGAAACACCAGAAATGAATTCTTTTCGCGTTTTTTCTAACTTTCTTTCCTTTTCAATATCTTCTTCTAACTGTCCAATATGCGAATGGAGTTTATTAGATAATGCATTAATATTTTTCGATAAATCCCCAATTTCATCTTTTGAAGTAATCGGTATTTTTTCTGTAAAATCTAATTTTGCTATTTTCTTCGTCGTATCATTTATTTTTAATAACGGTTTTGCAATTTGTTTTGAATAATAAAACGAAGCTAAAAAAATAAGAACGACTACAAATGCAATGATATAGATGTAGTAATCTTGCACCATTTGTACAGCTTCATCTACGGGCTGTAAAGAAGCCATCGCATAAATATATGTTACTGATCCGTCTTTTTCTTTTATTGGTTTGATTAATAATTTATATTTAATATCATTTTTTTCATAGTCCATTGTTTGTGTTGCATACTGTATGTGCTTGCTCTCTTTTAATAATAAATCTGTTTGAAATTCTTTTATGTTATCTAAGAATATACTATTTTTATAAATTGGATTTACAAGACCTTTTACATCTGGAAACTGTACTTTCGTAACAAATCCACCTATGTAAGCATCTGGTTCTTGGGCAGCTTGCTCCTGAACAGCCGGCTTCTTTTCCTTATCTACTTGTTCCTCAGCTGCTTTCTTTTTCTCCTCATCTAATTTACTCATTTTCTCCTTAAATGCTTTTTCTAACGGTTTATTAGATCCGCTTAAATTTTGCTTAGATAACGAGAAAGAGAATGGAATAAAACTATCTTCTTTTTTCACTCCAGAAAGAGAAATTCCTTGGCCTAGAAACTGATCTGATGATTTATTATCAATCTCTTCTATATTGACGAGATTGTATAAAGGAATTTTGAATATTTGTTGTCCAAAGCTCTTTTGTTGCCTACGATCTATCGTTACCTCAAAATAAAAATCATCTGCATGCTTTAAATTCCCGTTCTGATCTAATGTCGTAATCCACGTATTATTTTCTCTTAAAAAGTCTTGCTCCAACTTCTGAATTCCTTCTGCACTTCCTGCATAGTTCAAATAATTCTTTTCGAAGGAATTTAAATTCACTTTAATATCTTCCACTTTTCGATTCGCATAATATTGTTTAAAAAATATTGTTTGTCCAATAAATATCGTCGCTAAAATTAACATACATAACGCTGTTGTGAGGGTAAATAATTTTATTACAATCCCTTTTCTCATACATTCCCCTCAAATTTATAACCTGTTCGTACTACAGTTGTAATGTACTTTGCCTTCTCTCCTAATTTATTTCTTAAATTACGAATATGACTATTAACCGTTCGATCGTCACCAGCAAATTCATATCCCCAAATCCTTGAAATTAATTGCTCTCTTGTTAAAACAATCCCTTGATTTTTCATAAAATACGCTAATATTTCAAATTCTGTATGTGTTAAATTAATGTCTGTTCTATTTACTGTAACAGTGCGCGACGGAAAATGAACGTGAATACCGTGGATTGATAATGTATCATCTTCATTCTCTAAGAGTTGCTTTGTCACTTTTCTACTTTCTAACAACCTTTTGGCTCTTGCTAATAAAATGGGCGGACTATATGGCTTCGTCACATAGTCATCTGCCCCGAGTTCAAAACCAAGTAGCGTATCATCTTCATCTACACGTGCCGTTAGCATAATAATCGGAACCTCGGATGTCTTGCGGATTCTTCGGCAAACGGACCACCCATCAAGTTCCGGCAACATAATATCAAGAATAACTAAATCAACCTCTTCTTCCTCAAATACTACTAAAGCTTCCTTCCCATCTCTTGCTTCAAACACTACATATTGCTCACTTAAAAAATAATCCTTTAATATTTCACGTAATATATCTTCGTCTTCTACAATTAAAATATTTTTTGACATAACTTATATCCCCTCCTGCTTTCAAAAACTATCACTTCATTTTGAATAACTACCAGTTAGCCTCGCCTCGATAATATATCTATCTGGTGCATCCCCTATATAATCAAATGGATAGCAAGTCGTCAGTGTTAATATCGGTTCTTCTTTTTTTATAATAACAGTGCGATCATCCGCATGGGTAATCCACGTCTTTTGAATTTCATATTTGTACATTTTATTATCATACTCTAAAACAAGATTGTCTTTTTCTTTTAACTCTCCTAAATCTGTAAATACAGTATCCCGGTGCCCACTTAGTACAGTATGGCCCCCTCCAGATGGCGTTGTCGTTACATCACTAACGAACATTCCAACCCCTTTTTTCAGCGTTGCATCATCCGCTCCCCAATATATAGAAAACTTCTTCTTTATTTTCGGTATGTTTAACATCGCCACCTTTTCACCTTCTTTATGTTCCGTTTGAGAAGAAGGAACTTGGGAATTTACAGGTGTTTCGTAAGAATGTTGATTATCTTGTATATTTTCAAGGCTCTTGAGTTCTTCTTTGGTTAATTGTTGAGCAGAGCTTTTTCCTTTATACCATTCCATAGCATAATATGATCCCATAAATAGTCCTATAGCCATCAATATAATTCCGATATAATTGAGTAACTTCATGTTTCATCCCTCCATGCCAAAAATGGTAGGAGTAACCTACCATTTTTAATATATGAAATTATCCCATTCTTTATAGGGCAATATTTGATTTATGCCTTCACTTTATTACGGCGATTCAAACCAAATAATGTCCCTATCCCTACAAGGCACGCGCTTAGTGCCATCATTGCTACATTATTAGATGCTGTATTTGGTAATTTTTCACCTTGTACAACTGGCTTTGCTACTTCTTTTTTTACTGCATCATTTTTTTGTTGTACTTGTGCTGCTTGTTTTTTTGCCATATCATTTTTTAACTGTTCTTGTACTATTCTCTTTTTCTCTTCTTCACTCTTTTGCTGTATCTTAATTGCTTCTTCTTTTTTTGCTTTATCTTGCTGCACTTGCGCTGCTTCTTCCTTTGTCAATGTTCCAGTTGAAGCACTTGCTACTGAAGAATATCCTACTGTTAAAAGTGCCATTGCACAGATTGGTAATAGTTTCTTTTTCATTTTATTTCTCTCCTCTTATACGTTTTACATCACTTCGCATCGGATGTATTACTAGAATAAACAAGAGATATAAATATAAGATGCAGATGAAATATATTTTATTTAAAGATTTCATTGTAGAAAAATAAAAAAACATCGCAATATATACGATGTTTTTTCGGGTGTGTGTCTCAATATTTACATGTTACTTTCGCGTGATGTAGAAGTAGAGTGGGCTGGAGCGATAACTAATTGTCTCGGCTCAGTTTTCTTTAAGTGATTTTTGACGTTACACTTACGACGTTGAACAACCCATGCTTTAATAGGGTTTGTCAAAATAATCTTTTGCTCTTCGTTAGGGGTCTCTTCTTCAAACCTACAACTTTCGCTCCATTTATTCCATTTCATTGTAAATTTAGAAGAAGAATGATCATCTTCTCGATCAAACAAGTGCAAAAAATCCATTTCGCCAGCTAGCATTACGGTGTTGCTAGTTGCTAAAAAAGAAAAGGTCGTCCAACGTTTCTCCATGCCCTCCTACTCCTTTTTCACATATAGAGTGCCTAAAACTTAATTTACCTAAAATATGTTTGCCTTTTACCTTACACCTATAGTTTATCCAAAACACTACTATGCAACTATCGATTTCCCTTACAACTACCTTACATTTTTGTAAGAAACAAAAAAACTTCACTCTCTATACGTGAAGTTTTCTCATTTTTCATCTATATGATCTTTCGTACGATCGACTCCAGCTTCTTGCAGCTGTGACATCATACCATGGGAAATTGCGCCTAATACTAAAGTCATTCCAATTAGTGAAATCCGAATCGCTGGTACATCAATTATGTAAGCCAAACTACCAAGAACAATTGTTAAAAGTAATGCTTTTATAAATGTTGCACTTGTATACTCTTTCTTTTTCATCATAATCACCCTTTATGGAAGCGTTTTCTTAATATAGTTAGTATATCATATCATCTGACTACTTTGTGGGTATTTTTGTAAAAAACTTATATCCTCTTTGACTTTTCCCTTCCTTTCCTATACAGTCGAAATGTTCGCAAGTTTTACACTGTAGGAGGACTCCAATGAATATTGAAATAAAAAACACTTTAATTTCTGAAGAACAATTACAAGAAAAAGTAAAAGAACTAGCACTTCAAATCGAACGTGATTTTGAAGGAGAAGAAATCGTAGTAATCGCTGTATTAAAAGGATCTTTCGTATTCGCTGCCGATTTAATTCGTCACATTAAAAACGATGTAACAATCGACTTTATTTCTGCATCTAGCTACGGAAATCAAACAGAAACAACTGGAAAAGTAAAACTATTAAAAGATATCGATGTAAACATTACTGGAAAAAACGTAATTGTCGTAGAAGACATTATCGATTCTGGTTTAACACTTCACTTCCTAAAAGATCACTTCTTTATGCATAAACCGAAAGCATTGAAATTCTGTACGTTACTTGATAAACCTGAGCGACGTAAAGTGGATTTAAAAGCTGAATATGTTGGCTTCCAAATTCCAGACGAATTTATCGTTGGCTACGGTATTGACTGTGCTGAAAAATATCGTAACTTACCATTTATCGCTTCAGTTGTAACGGAGTAATATAAATAGAATAAACTTCTATCAATCATTGATGGAAGTTTATTTTCTATCACGATTCGTAAAAGACAAAGGGAGAGAATAAAATGACAAAAACAAAATTTGAAAAAGTACTCCTCATCGTAAATCCGAAAGCAGGACAAGGTGATTTACATACGAACTTAACGAAAATCGTACCACCTCTTGCGGCAGCTTTTCCTGACTTACATATCTTTCATACGAAAGAGCAAGGCGATGCAACAAAATATTGCCAAGAGTTTGCTAGTAAAGTAGATTTAATTATCGTCTTTGGTGGTGACGGCACTGTATTCGAATGCACAAATGGCTTAGCACCTCTTGAAACTAGACCTACACTTGCAATCATTCCAGGCGGCACTTGCAACGACTTCTCTCGTACACTTGGCGTTCCGCAAAACATCGCAGAAGCAGCAAAGCTTATTACACAAGGACATGTAAAACCAGTTGATGTTGCAAAAGCAAATGGACAACACTTCTTAAACTTCTGGGGCATTGGACTGGTCTCTGAAGTATCAAACAATATTGATGCAGAAGAGAAAGCAAAGCTTGGAAAAATCGGCTACTACTTAAGCACAATTCGAACTGTCAAAAATGCTGAAACATTCCCAGTAAAAATTACGTACGACGGACAAGTATATGAAGACGAAGCTGTCCTTGTTATGGTTGGAAACGGTGAATATCTTGGCGGGATCCCGTCCTTTATCCCAAACGTAAAATGCGACGACGGAACACTTGATATTTTCGTAGTCAAATCAACAGGCATTCAAGCGTTTAAAGATTATATCGGAAAGAAACTATTTGAAGACTCAAATGAAAATGACATCTTCCACGTAAAAGCGAAATCCATTCATATTGAAACAGAAGAAGCAAAAGAAGTAGATACAGATGGAGAAAGCTCGCTTCATACACCTTGTCAAATTGAATTATTACAAGGACACTTTACGATGATTTATAATCCTGCGGTTGTGTAATAAAAAAAAACGAGTGCTGGCACTCGTTTTTTCTCTTCTAATCTAGTTATATTGTTGAATCATTTCTTTGTTCGATCGCTAAAGGATGCTCGGTTGGTTCTAATTCAACATACGGTGCCATTCCAACTTCTCTTATATGTATATTTGTTTTTAAATTTAATGTTTCTGGATAAACTGATATTTCTACAGATAACCAACCAAAATAAGGGTCACTATTTTCTCGGCCTCTCTCATCCCACTTTTCTAATACTTTATTATAACTTTCTTTACTAAGTGATACCCAAACAGTCCAAATAAAATTTTCATGGTAATCAATGATAGGAATCTCTAAACATCCTCTAATAAAGTAATGTTCATCGTCCATTATGCAAATATCTGATGTTAAATGGAAGCGTTCTTCTCTTGCATGCGGCGCTACCTCGTAATAATAATATGGTGCTTCACTTCCGTAGCATAGAGGTAGTGCAAAACGATTCATTTGTACTTTTTCTCCGGATTTTCTTCTTCTTTTCATTTATTATTCTTTCTCCTATCCTTTTCAGTCACAATCAAACTCCATCCAATTTTTCCAGTGCGTATTGGAATCCTTATTTACAATAATGGTTGGATCTTTCTGTTCTATTGCAGCGGCTACTGATTGGAAGAATTCAATTTCACTAGAGTATATCATAGACATATTTGTTTGTGACATTCTAATAATATTGCTAAAAAAATAGCAAAGTTTCCTGTTTGCATGCCCTAGTTCTTTTTAGATACAATGAAGGAAAGAAGCGGCTTAATACAAGGGAGAGAACAAACTTTGTTCAACCAACAGTTAGTTAATTTACGCATTGATTTTGCATTTAAACAGTTGTTTGGTACGAATGGTAGTGAAGATATTCTAATTGCATTTTTAAACGCTACGTTACAAGAGTCTTTAGAATCACCCATCGCTTCTCTACAACTAGAAGATCCACATTTACATCGGGAATATGAAGAGGATAAGTTATCTATTTTAGACATTTCAGCGACATTAAACACAGGAACAAAAGTAAATGTAGAAATACAGCTCAATAATAATCACGATATGATGAAACGTAGTTTATATTATTGGGGAAAATTATACACATCTCAATTACAAAAAGGTATGCCTTACAGTTCGCTTCATAAAACCATCACCATTAATTTATTGAACTTTATAATGTTCTCAGACCACAAAGAATTTCATACAACGGGCACATTATGGAATTCACAACAACAGAAACTCTTGAGTGATGACATAGAAATTCACATTGTAGAAATTCCAAAGTTAACAAAACAATGGCATGAAGAAAAAGTAAATCCGTGGAAAGATCCATTTGTTCGTTGGCTTTTATTGCTTTCAGCAAATGAGGATGAACACTTAACTAAAACATTGGAGGATATTGCTATGAACCGAGATCCTATTTTACAAAAAGCAATAAACAGGTGGGAACGTATGAGTCAAGATTCCTCTTTCCGACAAGCCTATGATGCAAGAGAGAAAGTTTTAATGGATGAAGCAGCGAAATTCGCCCATGCAGAGACAGAAGGTATGAAAAGAGGCTTGGAAAAAGGGCGAAAAGAAGGGGTTCAACAAGGAAAAATTCAAATGATTAAAAGTATGCATGATCTTGGTATACCACTTGAAACAATTGCTAAGGCAAGTAAATTAAGTGCGCATGAGGTTGAGCATATTTTAGGACATAAATAATAATGAAAAAGAGCTTGAATTATTTCAAGCTCTTTTTTATCAACTTCCCCCAATATCATCCAATTGGGTCTTATAACATTCATCAGGTAATAACACCCTCAAAACTTCTCTATCAATCTCTACGACATACTTCATAATAATGGGATATCCTTCAATAATATTCGTATACTCAATCCCTTGTTCAAACTTTTTTCCGCTCTTTATTTCTTCTATTTTCAACATAAAAAAACTGAAACTATACAAAATGATTTCAGATTTACTTTCGTTAAAATATTACATTACATTTCGAACAAAAAGGAGCAGAATTCCCTCTCCTAATTTTCGCATTACATTTTGGACAATATACATATCGCTCTTCTATCTTTTCTCGTTCTATCATATGTAAAGATACGATTCTCATACTACACATAATCCCGATTAATATAAGGCTAACGATGAGTAGCATAACTCTCACTCCTCCCTTCTATATTTTACTATAAAATAACAAAACCGATTCCCACATTGAGAATCGGTTTTATACTTACAATCCTAACTTCATCTTTGCTCCATCAGGAATTTTATCTATCGTTACTTTCACTTTTCATATAAGAACTTACCTCTCGTAAGCACATGCCAGTATGAACCTTTTGGTAATTCATCTACTCCGTCAATTGTCACTTCTTTTTCCTTACCTTTTTCATCATAGGCTTTCACTTTATATTCACGATCTTTATTTCCAACTAATTCTTTACCATCGTTATCAATTATTGCATAATGGTGCTCTATATCAAGAAATGGATTCATTCTATCCATCCCAGTGCTCCCCTTTAATAAATATGCCGCTCCTGCGACGATAACAAGTAATGATCCAAAAATAAATCTTTTCATCTATATGCCGCCTTTCATTATGTTTTCTTTAAGATGTTTTTAAGTATAGGGCGTATTTCTTAATAAAAACTCGTACTGTTTCTTAACATTTTCTTAAACTAAAAGTGAAATATTAATTAGTAAGCAAAAAAATAAAAAAGAAACTCTTTACACTATAATTGACAAAATTACACTTATAGTGTAATTTTACACTATAAAGAAAAAGGAGATGCATAATGGATAAACAAGAATTTATTGAACTCGTTAATTCAAAATTAAAACTCATCCGTGTTGAAAATAATCTATCACAAGATAAAATGTCAGAAATTATCGGTTTATCGAAGAAAACATTAGTAGAAATTGAAAAAGGAAGACGCACGCTAACATGGTCAGGTGCCGTTTGCGTCGTAACACTCTTCGAACAGTGTGATACAGTCCAAATGACATTTGGGGATGATGTGAATGAAATTATAAAAACAATCGCTTTTACACATTACAATACGAACTTCCCAAAGACTTTAGGAGGAAAAGTGTGGTGGCGACAAATAAAAGAATCAAATGGCTATCAAATACAACAAAATATTTTATCTCAGCACTATCGAATTTTAGATAAAGAAGACCGCAGAATATGCCATTCATTCGATTTGGATGAAATTGAGCAAAGATTTATGGAAATGGCAAAAGCATCCCAGTAAAGTCTAAAAAAAATTCCGGAGTGTAATTCAAATGAAAAAACAGAAGAATATTACCATTTTAAACACGCTAATCATTAGCACGTTAGTATTAAATCTATTTATTTTCACATCACGAATGAGCTTTTTACCTTGGTATATTGAAGATGGTTGGGGACATTTAGGATTATTATTTACATCCTTTATTTTCTTACTTTGCTTCCTTCAATCTTCGAAGCTTCATAGAAATGGAAAGTTAACTACACTACAAAAGTTTATTCCACTTGCTTCTGCCATACTTTCAATCTTCGTTCTTATCACTCCATCAAGTGATTTTATGACTGTATTAGTTAACTTAATTAATACAACCATATTAACAATTTATATAACTGTATTTCAGACAACACCTAATATAAGTAATGAGGAACTATTACATTAAAAGGGAGAGTTATTTTACAAAATAACTCTCCCTAAATGTAAACCTTCATTCTATTTACTTACTCATCACTATACTTCTTCTTTGCTTGTACAAATATGCGCCTCCCGCAACAACAAAAACACCCCCGCCAAAATAAACGCCATACTCTATCGCAATCGCTACAATACTTTCAATATGTTGTCCAAATAAAGAACCGAGCACAAAGTAAACGAGTGTCCAAACAAGTCCTGTCGTATAGGAATACAAAGCATACGTCTTAAATGACATGTTATTCATTCCAACTAAATACGGTACGATATGTCTGACGACTGGTATGAAGTAGCTTGTGACTAACGCATAATGGCCATACTTCTCTACCATTTGTTGAGACTTCAAAAGATACTTTGCCTTTTTCCTTTTCATTAACTTATCAAGTACTTTCGTACCAAATATTTTTCCTACTATATAACCTAAAGATAGGCCAGATACAACGCCTAAATATGTTAGTAAAAATGCTGGAATGACACTTAATATTCCTAGTGAAGAGACAAACCCACCGCTCATTACAATCATTTCGTCTGGAATTGGCATACCGATAATGCCTAACCATAAACAGAAAAATAGTGCCCAATAACCATACTGTTCAATATAAGATAATAATTCATGTAATTCCATTAGGCATAAGCTCTCCTTAACTCTTTTTTACAGCTAAAGATGTACGCTGGTGGGAAATTGAGCCACACTTTTTCGAGCGTAATTTCGGGGAAGAAATGCTGGATAAATCCTTTTTTCACAAGTGAATATTGAAATGTAATAAATTCACCTTTCTCGTGTATCGCTTCCATTACATTGTTTAAAATTCGCTTTGAAACTTCTTCTGGTAAAGATGTAAAAGGCAACCCTGATAAGACGTAATCAATACACTCTATATTTAACTCTTCCATATACTTCTTTATATTTTCAGCTGAGCCGTGTACAACAATGACGTTCTGCTCATTTTTAAACTTTCTCTGTAACTCTTTACAAAACACTTCATTAATTTCAATAAGAAGAAATATTGTTTCCTTCCTCTTTCTCTTCATAATTTCTTTCGTGAAAACACCTGTACCAGGACCTAGCTCTACGATGCACTTCGCTCTATGAAAATCAATTACATCTACCATTTTCTTTGCTAATATTTTTGAACTTGGCGCAATTGCACCAGTATGTTTCGGGTGCTTAATAAATTCATGTAAGAATGTTATGAGTTGCATGTAACCCTCTCCCCATTCGTTCAATAGTTTTTAACTTGTTTCTAAGTATAACTATCGTTTCTTAACAAAAATTGAGGAGATTTCTTAAGATTTTATGAAGAATGAAAAAAACAGCTACCGCTTATAGCGATAGCTGTTCCCTTATTATTTCGCACTCACAATCTTATAATAAGAGCGAACTGTTAAGAAGTAATATCCAATATAAATGACACCGTATACTCCAATACTAATTAGGAGTGGGATCATGATTTCATACGGTAATATGTTCCCTAAACCTTTTAGTGCAAATAAGCTGTGCAGAATTCCGATTACTAACGGAATCGCGAAGATAAAGCTCACTTGTTTTGCGATAGCTTTCTTCATCTCTTGCTTCGTTACACCAACTTTATGAAGGACAACGTAACGATCACGGTCAGCACTTGCTTCTGTAAGCTGCTTGAAGTAAATGATTGAGCCTGTCGCTAATAGGAAGACTAATCCTAAAAATAGTCCGATGAACATCATTAAACCTGTCGTTTCGAGTCCCATTTGGAATCCTGTATAGAAATCATGAAATGGTTTTAAAATTTCTGATTCACCAGCTGGCATAACGCTTGCTAATTTCGCTGTTAACTCTTTACTATTTCGCTCACCTTTTACATCAATATTTTTTACAATGCGCGTTTCGTTTACTTGTTTCGCCTGCTCATATGTTTGATCCGGAACGATTACAAATAGTTCATTTAAGTTTGTAACACTTCTACTATTTACACCTTTAATCTTTAACTCTTTCGATTCATTTCCAACAGGGAATACAGCTGTATTTCCTGTGTAAAGAGGACCAAAATCAAGTGTTTCAATATATAAGCTATCATATACAAAAGCTTCATTCGCACTTAAATTTACAGGTTCTATATCTAAATGTTTCGCGATTGTATTAAAATTTGATTGAGAAATAAGCTCGTACTGCTTCGTAACATTATAGTGTGTGTTCAGAACTTGATCCGCTCTTTCACCTTTAAATGTTCCTTTCACAGGAATCATTTCAACTTCTGCTTCATATGTCACTGGATGATTCTTCTTCTCCCCAGCAAGTATTTCATTTACTTTTTTATCTAATGCTGCATCTTTTTTCTCATAAGAATAACTATACGGCGCAGCCACTTTTGATTGTGTGAATGTATTGTAATACATCGTAACTGACGTACCAACCGCCGTTAATGTTACTGCACTTAAAATCGCAATGGTCGCAAGTGATTTCGCATTTCCTTTAATACGATATAGTAACTGTGATGTCGTTACCATATTCATACCGTTATAAAACGCTGACTTATTATTTCTCGCACGTTTCAATACAAATACTGTGAAAAACATGAACAATAAATACGTTCCTGCTACTGTCGCTAATAAAATGTATAATGCAACGACCATAAAGTCTGCATACATAACTGCTTTCATATACATTAACGCTAAGAAATAACCTGAACCGATTAAGAAAACTGAAATTAATGCCATAATAACAGAGCCCTTCGGCATTGCTTCTCCTTCACGTTCTGCGCGGAAAAGCTCAATTAACTTAAAGCGATAAATTAAACGATATCCTTGAAGTGATGTATACAAAATAATGACAAAGAAAATAATTGCTGTATCAACAATCGCAGCCATTGGCACTTCAAAATGTACACTTAAATTTAATCCCATCATGCTTACTAATAACTCAAGGAATAGTTTTGAAAGAACGCTACCGATCGCAATCCCGATAATTAAAGACATTAACCCCATTAACATATTTTCATAAAAGAGCATTTTACCAATCTGTCTTTTTCGAATACCTAATAGGGAATAGAGTCCAACTTCTTTTTTACGTTTTCTTGTAAAAAATCCGTTCGAATATATAATAAACACCGCTACGAAAATAATAAGCATCACACTGGAAACTTGGAATGCCCCGCTAATTTTTTTAGAAGCTTCCGCTGCTTTTTCCATTTGTGAATTATATTGCAGTGCTTTAAATGTAAAGTAAATAACGATACTAAAAATCATAGATGCAAAATATACAAAGTAGTCTTTAAAATTCCGCTGTATGTTGCGGAGGGCAATGCTAGATAAGGTCATCAGCCATACCTCCGGAAATAGAAGACATTACGTCAACGACTTGTTGGAAGAATTGTTTACGAGTTAACTCGCCGCGGTGCAATTGTTTATATAACTCACCATCTTTAATGAAAATAACTCGCTTACAGTAACTTGCTGCAAATGCATCGTGCGTTACCATTAAGATTGTTGAGTTATCATATTCATTTAGCGATTTCATACTTTCAAGTAAATCTGTCGCTGATTTTGAATCAAGCGCTCCGGTCGGCTCGTCCCCGAAAATCATACTTGGATTTGTAACGATTGCACGCGATGCTGCACAGCGCTGCTTCTGTCCGCCTGATACTTGATACGGGAACTGACTTAAAATATGATCGATACCGAACTTTTTCGAGATTTCAAGAACGCGGCGATCAATTTCATTTGCCTTTACTTTCGATAACGCAAGAGGTAACGCAATGTTCTCTTTCACCGTTAACGTATCTAATAAGTTATAATCTTGGAAAATGAAACCTAGATGATCGCGGCGGAATAACGCTAACTTATCGTCATTCATTTTCACGATATCTTTTCCATCAATTAAAATCTCACCGTTCGTCGCATTATCAATTGTAGAAAGAACGTTTAGTAAAGTCGTCTTACCCGAACCAGAAGGTCCCATAATCCCAACGAACTCACCTTCTTTTACTTGTAAGTTAATACCTTTTAACGCTGCAAATTTATTACCACCCGTGTCATATACTTTTTCAATATTTTTTGCTTCTAACACTGTTTTCATCTCGACATCCCTCATTTCATCTATTCTCTATTTTCACTATATACATTCTCTACTCTTGCCACTATCGATGTTTCTTACACAAACATGACAGTTATGTAAGACGCATAAGTAAAGATATAAAAATTTAACCTACTGAACGAAAGTACTTTGTTACTATAACATTGGGATATCATACCATCCATTCATTCTCCTTACAGGAACATTACAATTTTGTAAGGTTAAAAATGTACCCTACAAAGTTGTGCATGAAATGTCGGATGGACTTCGTTTGTTCCTGCTATTCTATTTAACAAGGAGGTCATCATATGGATTCACTTAAAAACATGAATGCGGCAATGCAATATATTGAAAACAACCTAACAAATGAAATTGATTTTAAAGAAGTCGCAAAAATAGCGTACTGCTCTGAATACCATTTCAAAAGAATGTTTTCTTTCCTAGCTGGCGTATCACTATCAGAATATATTCGCTGTAGACGTCTTACTCTTGCTGCCTTTGAACTAAAAGATAGCGATGCAAAAGTTATTGATGTCGCTATAAAATATGGATATAACTCACCGGATTCTTTTGCACGTGCCTTTCAAAACTTGCACGGCATAACACCTTCAGAGGCCCGAAATAGTAGTCATTCTTTAAAAGCTTATTCACCAATGACCTTCCAGTTATCGATTCAAGGAGGAAACGAAATGAACTATCGAATTGAAGAAAAAGAACCCTTTCGAATTATTGGTATTACAAAACGCGTACCGATTGTATTTAACGGTGTAAATGAAGAAATCGCTTCTATGTGGAAAAGTTTAAATCCAGAGGCTATTCAAACATTAAAGTCCCTTTCAAACATGGAACCTACTGGAATCATTAGTGCTTCTACTAACTTTTCTGAAGGAAGAATGGAGGAAAAAGGCGAACTCGATCACTACATTGGAGTAGCCACAACGAAAGATTGCCCAGAGCAATTCGCGCAACTTGAAGTTGCAGCTTCAACATGGGCTATATTTGAAGCTGTCGGTCCATTTCCTGAAACATTACAAAATGTGTGGGGACGCATTTATTCTGAATGGTTTCCTTCTTCGAACTATGAACTAGCGGAAGGACCGGAAATATTGTGGAATGAACAGAAAGATACATCTTCTCCAAACTTTAAAAGTGAAATTTGGATACCCGTTTTGAAGAAATAAAAATAAAGCTGCTTTTCCTGAAAAGGAAAAGCAGCTTTATTTACATTTTTAGTTCTTTTTAATCGTCAATTATATATACGCCCTTTTTACTTTTTACGCTTTTGCCCTATACTGTTTACTAGCTTATCTTTCAACATAATGAAAAGACTTGAAACACATGATACACTATATCTACAATTGTTTTTTTAGGAGGAATATACATATGTACAAAATTTTAATCGTTGAAGACGATCCAAATATTTCATCATTACTACAATCTCACATTCAAAAGTATGGTTACGACGCTGTTGTTACTGAAAACTTTGATGATATTATGGAATCGTTTAATGCAGTGAAACCACATCTTGTTTTACTTGATGTAAACTTACCGAAATTCGATGGATTCTACTGGTGCCGTCAAATTCGTCATGAATCTACTTGTCCAATTATTTTCATTTCAGCACGTGCTGGTGAGATGGAACAAATTATGGCGATTGAAAGCGGTGCGGATGATTATATTACAAAACCGTTCCACTATGACGTTGTAATGGCGAAAATTAAAGGTCA
Organism: Bacillus albus; assembly: GCF_001884185.1. Classification (GTDB taxonomy): domain Bacteria; phylum Bacillota; class Bacilli; order Bacillales; family Bacillaceae_G; genus Bacillus_A; species Bacillus_A albus. Next base: position 43,331 of record NZ_MAOE01000039.1, on the reverse strand, counting down.
ATTACGCCGTATTTACGGTGATTATGCACCAAATATTTCTGAACGTATCGTTGAAGTAGAAGGTTTAAAACTATTCCCTGAGCGCCCAGAAATTCACTTTGGATCTGAGCAAGTCCTTTTAACGAAGAAAGAAGCTATTTTAGCAGAAATGTTATTATCTAAATTCCCTCGTACAGCGAGCCGTGAAGATTTATTAGCTGCCCTTTGGGATGACGAGAGCTTCGTTGAAGAAAACACATTAAACGTAAACATTACGCGTCTTCGTAAAAAATTCAATGAGCTTGGTATTGAAAATGCTATTGAAACAGTGCGCGGACTTGGGTATCGTTTTAACGCAACTTGGAGTGAATAAGCATGAAGCTATTTTTACGTGATCATTTTGCATTTTTTCTACTGTACGTATTAAACTTCGGTATCATTTTCGTTCTTTATGATGCAGTAGATGGATTTCAAAATAATAAATTTTACTTCGTCGTTTTAAGTTTATATTTATTCATTTGTTTCCTCGCTTACCGTTACGTTCGCAATCGTAGAATGTACCATAGATTAAGTGAACAACCAGAAAAAATGGAAGATGCGTTTATTGAAAGAGCAACTGCTCCGATGCCTCACGGTGTAAATGAACTTGTGCGCACGCAGTATCGTCTCTTCCAAAAAGAACTACAATCGTACGAAGTAAAACAACAAGAACATCAATTATTCATTAATCACTGGGTGCATCAAATGAAGACACCCGTTTCTGTTATGCAGCTTATGGTGCTCGAAATGGAAGATGAACATTTGATTCCGAAATTCAAAAAAGAATTAGAACGTCTAAACCAAGGGCTTGATATGGCTTTATACATGGCAAGGTTAAATAACTTCCATGAAGACTTCCATGTTGAGACGATTTCATTAAAAGATACGGTAACAAAAAATATTAATGGATTAAAAGAACTATTTATCCGAAACGGAGTCTTCCCTGTTTTAGAAGTTCATTCTGATTTAAAAGTTGCTTCTGATGCGAAATGGCTAAAATTTATCATCTATCAGTTAATGACAAATGCAGTTCGTTACTCTGGTGAGCGCGGAAAGAAAGTATTCTTATCCGCCTACCGAAACAGAAAAGATATTATTTTAGAAGTTCGTGATGAAGGTGTTGGTATTCCGCAAGAAGATATTCGACGAGTATTCGAACCGTTTTACACTGGGAAAAATGGTCGTACATTCGGAGAATCTACTGGTATGGGACTTTATATTGTAAGTAAAATTTGTGATTACTTAGGTCACTCTGTCACACTAGATTCTGAAGTTGGTAAAGGAACGACGATTAAAATCATCTTCCACAACGCTGTAAATAATCAAGCAGAACATGCGGAGAAGGTGACCGAAGCATGATCGTGACATATACAAGCAAAATGTATGAGAACGCACTCTCATACATTTTTTGCAATAAAACTACATATGTACCTTCTAGCGGGAGGTACATATTATGACATTTTGGCAGTTTGCCTTTAAAAATGTAACACGTAATTCCAGAGCTTATTTTGCTTATTTCGTAAGCAGTTCCTTTTCCATTGCTGTTTTCTTTTCATTTGCTGTTTACTTATTCCATCCGAAATTACAAAAATTTGGCATGGTCTCTGAAATTTCAGGATTAATGATATTTTCAGAAGTAGTAATTGTATTTTTCTCTTTCTTCTTTTTACTATATTCCATTGGCACTTTTTTAAAAGTACGAAAAAAACAATTCGGCATTTTGACCGTTTTAGGAATATCTAGAAAACAATTACATCGTCTTGTTTTTATGGAAAATATGTTAATCGGTATTTTATCTATCTTTTTCGGTATGCAGTTTGGACTTGTCTTCTCGCAATTTTTCTTATTAGTGACAGCAAAAATTACGCACGTACCGGGCATATATTTATACTTACCTATTAACGCATTTATTTTAACGACAATCGTCTTCCTTAGTCTTTTTATCGTTGTATCTACATTGACACCGATGCTCATTCGTACAAAAAAAGCGGTACACCTTTTAAAAATAAATAGTAAAAAACGAAAAGAAAGAAAACCGTCCATACTTATTTCTTTATTTGGTGCGATTTGTTTATTTGGTGGCTATGCGTTAGCTGGAAATCCTAAATATTTCGTATCAGTAAGCCCACAAATAGGTGTTATATATATGGTTTCAAGTATTTTCTTCATTCCAGCGCTCGTTACAATCGGTACATATTTCTTCTTTTCACAAATTAGTTTCTTACTTATCTATATTTTAAAGAAAAGAAGAAAGTTTTATATGAAACAAATTAATATGCTTTGGATTTCTGATTTAGCAAACCGTATTCGAACGAATATTAATATGCTTTTTATTGTAGCAATGCTATCTACTATCGCTTTCACAATGATTACGTTTCTATATGGGTTCGGAAAATTTATTAAGCTAGACGTTAATCGAACTTCGCCTTTCCCAATTTCTTATTTTTCTTATGATGCAAATCCTTTTGTTACAGAGCATTTAAATTGGCTTGAGCAACAATTACAAAAAGAGCATTTTCCTTATGAGAAAATAACAGCTGATATATATGAAACACCGCTAGAAGAAGATAAAGGTATAGCTATTTATAATGACGTATACGCAATTAAGCAAAGTGACTATAACAAACTTGCGGATTCTTTACGAATGAAACAACTATTTATGAATGATAACGAGGCATATGTTTTAACGGGGACGTCTTATATCACTATATTCAATGAATTTGAGCAAAGCTACAAAAGAGATTACATTACACTCTCTAGTACAAATACGAAATTAAAAGTTAAAGGCTATGAACAGATCCATGCAATTCCATCTAATTTTTCATATCAAACGATAGTTTTGCCTGATATTATCGTGAACAACTTACTTAACACGGTAAAGCATATATCGGCATATAATTACAAAATCCAGAACTGGGAACAGACATATGAAATTGCTGATACTTTTATAGAGAAAGTGCAAAAAGATCGAAATAAATCTCAGTATGAAGAACCTCTTATTCGATCCTTTGAATCAGCAGGATCGTTATACAGAATAACATCTGGTAGTGCTGCATACTTCCTAATCGGAACATTTTTAGGAGTTATTTTCTTCATCGGTGCAGGTAGTGTTCTTTACTTTAGAATGTATACTGATTTGACGAACGAACAAGAGAAGTATATAACCATCTCTAAAATCGGTGTAACCGATACAGAGATGAAACGATCTGCAACCATTCAACTTAGTATTTTATTTTTCGTTCCGTACATTATGGCATCTATTCATACAATGTTCGCAACGAAAATGCTACAAGATGTAATTGGCTTATCTTTGTTCAAAGAAGTTTCAGCCGTTCTTATTATTTTTGGATTCGTTGAAATCGTATTTTTCTTATTCATTCGTTCACTTTATATGCAGAAGTTATCGCAATATACTAATGGTTAACATATTAAAAAAGTTATTACATGAAAAAGGTGGGATCTCATCCCTCCTTTTTCATGCTCATTATATTAGGAGGTTTAGGTGAATGACATTTTGGCAGTTTGCATTTAAAAACGTCTCACGGAACGCCAGAGCTTATTTCGCCTATTTTGTAAGCAGTGCGTTTTCCATTGCTATTTTTTTCTCGTTTGCAGTTTACTTATTTCATCCTAAATTGCATATGACAGACGTAAATTATGCTCTGAACATATTAATGACAATTTCAGAAGTTGTCATTGTATTCTTTTCATTTTTCTTTTTACTATATTCGATTGGTACTTTCTTAAAAGTACGAAAAAGACAATTTGGGATTTTAACAGTACTTGGCATCTCTCAAAAACAATTAAAACGACTCATATTTATAGAAAACATGCTAATTGGTGGCCTATCTATATTTTTTGGAATTCAATTAGGGCTTGTCTTTTCACAGTTCTTTTTATTAGTTACTGCCAAGATTACACATATACCTGGTTTATATTTATATTGGCCTACAAGCGCCATTGTTTTAACTATCATCATCTTTCTCGGACTCTTTATTCTCGTATCATCCTTTACCCCGATGCTTATTCGTACGAGAAAAGCTGTACGTCTTTTAAAAGAAGGAACAAAACAAAAAGAAAGAAAAGCATCTTTGCTCATCTCTCTATTTGGGGCGATATGTTTAATATCTGGATATGCGTTAGCCGCAAATCCATTATACTTTCTATCGCTAGGTGATATCATTGGGCTTTTATATGCCATCTCTAGTATATTTGTCATCCCATTGCTTATTGCAGCTGGAACATATTTTTTCTTCTCGCAAATTAGCTTTTTACTCATTCGTATATTAAAGGCACGAAGAACGTTTTATATGAAACGCATTAATATGCTTTGGATTTCTGATTTAGCATCACGTATTCGGACAAACATTAACATGCTCTTTATAGTAGCGATGCTATCAACACTCGCTTTTACAATGATTACATTCCTATATGGTTTTGGGAAGTTCACAAAGTTTAATGAAATAAGGAAAAATCCTTTTCCATTTACTTATTTATCACATACTGAAAACACGTTAGGTGATGAACATTTAAACTGGTTAGAACAAAAATTTAATGAAGAACAATTTACTTATGAAAAATTTAAAACGGATATATACGAAGTATCTTTAGCTGAAGATAACACGCAGCTCTATCATGTAATGAAACAAAGTGACTACAATGTACTCGCTAAAGTATTACAATGGGAACCTCTCACCGTTCATAATAATGAATCTTATATCCTTATGAAAGAAATAGATGATCATTTCATTGGAACATTTTATGATAAAGAAAAACGAGATAGCCTTATACTTACTCAAAACTCTTTACATTTGAAAGTGAAGGATTATAAAAGTACTAGTCCGTTTCCAAACTGGTTAGTACCGAAGTTACTCATTTTATCTGATGAAAGTGTAGAAACCTTATCAACCATTTCCAAACAAATGAGTGTATATAGCTTCAAAGTGCCGAATTGGGAAAAGGCATATAATATCGGTGCGGCATTTATAACAAAAATCAGTAATGATAATGCAGCTATTCAAGCAGAACATGCACCATTCCATGCGAGTGAAGCAAGTAACTCTCTATACAAAACGAAACTAAATGTAGCTTCATTTTTCTTAATCGGAACTTTCCTTGGTGTTATTTTCTTTATCGGTGCTGGTAGTGTTCTTTACTTCCGTATGTATACTGACTTAACAAACGAGCAAGAAAAATATATAACGGTTACGAAAATCGGCTTAACAGAGTCAGAAATGAAGCGTTCTGCTACCATTCAACTTGCTATTTTATTCTTTGTCCCTTACATTATGGCATCCATCCATACGATGTTCGCAACAAAGATGTTACAAGAAGTTTTAAAACTCTCGTTCTTCGCTGAGATTACAGTCGTACTTATGATTTTTGGAACGGTTGAAATTCTATTTTTCCTTTTAATTCGTTCCTTTTATATGCAAAAATTATCACAACACATTAAGTTTTAAAAGATAGAAAGGTGATTACTATGGAAGAAGTTTTACACATAAAAAACGTCTCAAAAGTGTATGAAGGAAAAGTCCCTCACACTGCTTTAAAAAATATAAATTTACATGTAGATAAAGGTGAATTTGTTGCTATCATGGGACCATCTGGTAGTGGGAAATCTACATTTTTAAACGTTATCTCTACAATTGATTCCCCTACTTCTGGTGATGTCGTGATTAACGGAAAAAAACCGCACACATTTCGTAGAGAGAAGCTAGCTATTTTCCGACGCCAAGAGTTAGGATTTGTTTTCCAAAACTTTAACCTACTAGATACACTAACAATCGGTGAAAATATCGTACTACCTTTAACATTAGATAATGTTCCATTAAAAGAAATGGACGAAAAGCTTAATAACATTTCAAAAAAACTTGGCATTGATCATATTTTAGACAAACGTATTTTTGAAGTTTCCGGGGGACAAGCACAGCGTACCGCAGTAGCGCGTGCTGTTATTCATCACCCTTCTCTGTTACTCGCTGATGAACCGACAGGAAACTTGGACTCCAAAGCAGCTATCGATGTAATGGAGTTATTTACGAAGTTAAACAAAGAGGAAGATGCAACGATTTTAATGGTTACGCACGATCCGTTTGCAGCAAGTTATTGTAACCGTGTTATTTTCATTAAAGATGGCGAACTTTACAATGAACTACACCGAGGGCTATATCGGGAGAAGTTTTATCAAGAAATATTAGATGTTTTAGCCTTATTAGGAGGAAGACGTGGATGACATTTTGGCAGTTCGCATTTAAAAATGTCTCGCGTAATTCGAAAGCATATTTCGCTTATTTTGTAAGTAGTGCGTTTTCTATAATGGTTTTCTTTTCCTTTACCGTATATGCATATCATCCGCGCTTACAAAGTGTACAAAGCTTTCAAGAACGTGATCCTCTAATGAACTTAGCTAGTACAGCACAGTTTGTTATCGTTATGTTCTCGTTCTTCTTTCTCTTATATTCAATCGGAACATTTTTAAATGTACGGAAGCAACAATTTGGGATACTCACGATTCTCGGTATCTCACAGAGACAATTAAAAAGACTGCTATTTACTGAAAACATGATCATTGGGATATTGTCTATCTTTATCGGCATTCAAGGTGGGCTTGTATTTTCTAACTTTTTCTTATTAGTCACTTCGAAATTAACAAGTGCGAAAGGTCTTTATTTATATTGGCCAACAGAGGCGATTATCGTTACAACCGTAACGTTTATCATTTTATTTTTAATCGTTTCTACGTTTACACCGATGTTTATTCGTACTCGTAAAACAACGCAACTCATTAAAGGTAACAAAAAAATGAAAGCTGAAAAACGGCCATCTATACTCATTTCTTTATTCGCTTTAATTTGTTTAGGGCTATGCTATTATATTGCTGGTTACCCGCAAGGCTATGTAACAGAAAAAAATGTGCAAAATGGATCTGTCTTTCTCATTATGTTGTCTATTGTACCGCTCGTAATAGTCGGGACATATTTATTCTTTTCACAAACATTTCTTCTTTTCATCTATATTTTAAAGAAGCGCAGAAAGTTTTATTTGAAACAAATAAATATGTTATGGATTTCAGACTTAGTTGCTCGTACTCGTAGTAATATTAATGTACTCTTTATCGTTTCTATGCTATCTGCACTTGCATTTACGATTATTATTGGATTATTTGCTGCTAATAATAATACGAAAGCATCGGTACTAGAGCGGTATCCTGTCCCCTTCACTTATACATCAGAAGGGGACAATTCCCTTGAACAAAAGCATATTACTACAATTGAAACTGAGCTTACAAATAGCAATTTCGATTACAAAAAATATAAGTTTACAGTATTAAAAGATACAGCTTCAAAAGAAGATATTATGCTTATGAAGATGAGTGATTATAACGCAATTGCTAAACAATTGAAAAGACCGGAAATAACACTTGATTCTACACAAGTTTATATTATTTCTCGCTACTCACCAGAACTTCTCAATCTCGTATCTAATCCATTTGCAAAACAAAATACGATTACACTTGGATCTAATAAAAAAGAATTTCATATTAAAGGGTTTATTAATAAGGGGATCGAGCCATCCTTTGCATTCCCACATTTAGTTGTCTTACAAGATTATGTATTTAATAATATGATTCCTCATATTGAAACGACTATAATTTATAACTATTTCGTAGAGAATTGGGAAAATGCAATCGTTCCAACGAAAAACATTTTACGTACGATTAGTGATGATGCAAATGATTTCTTTGAAAAAACCAAAGAAGAACATGCTCAAATTCCTTTTTACATTCATACAGCTACGGATGAACTCATGTACGGTAAAGGAAATGCAGTTGCTCAATTCTTTATTTGGGCATTTCTCGGGTTTATTTTCTTTATCGGTGCGGCTAGTGTTTTATATTTCCGTATGTATAATGACTTAACAACTGAGAGACAAAAGTATATTACGATTACAAAACTTGGCTTAACTGAATCAGAAATGTTTCGCTCTGCAACGATTCAATTAGGAATTTTATTTTTCGTTCCTTACATCGTCGCTGGTGTTCACACGTTATTTGCGGTTAAGTTTTTACAAAGCATGTTTTCTTTCTCATTACTAAAAGAAACATGTATCGTACTCACCTTTTTCGGGATTATCGAAATCATTTTCTTCTTCTTAATCCGCTCTCTGTACATTAATAAATTATCACAGCATATAAAAAAATGAATAAAATAGCCTTGTGCAGTCTGCACAAGGCTATTTTCAATAGTTTTTAATAATTAGCAGCAATATCCACCGTAGCCGCCAGCATAACCGCCGTAACCACCATAACCACAACCGCCGCCTCCGCCGAAGCAGCTAGCACCGATGATGATTAATAAAATAAACAATACGATTAGAAGCGCAAAACCGCCGCCGCACCCATGTCTGCGGTTACAATCATCATGTCTGTGTTCACACTTTTCGCTCATTACTCTATTCCTCCTTTAGTATCATTCATAACAAGTTCACCTTGCTCTAAATGAGGGGATTCCATTTATAGTATGTTTTCAGGGCGAATAGGAAGCTTGGCTTTCTTAAAAACGGGCTTGTTTTCGGAAATGGGCTTCATCAAAAAAAGATACCAATTAAGGTATCTCCTAAATAAACATATTTAATAAAAGTGCAAAACCAAATGCAATAAAGGATAACAATGTCTCCAGCACTGTCCACGTTTTAAACGTTTCCTTCACCGTTAATCCTAAATACTCTTTTACAAGCTAGAATCCTGCATCATTTACGTGGGAAAACATTAATGATCCCGCACCTGTTGCTATAACGAGCAATTCTAAATTTACACCTGACATGTGCTGAATAACTGGTGAAACAATTCCTGCTGCTGTCGTTAATGCTACTGTTGCTGAACCTGTTGCAATTCGAATTAATCCAGCTACCATGAAAGCTAAGACGATCGGTGATAACGATATATGTTCTGCCATTTGCGCAATCGCTGTTCCAACGCCGCTTTCAATTAATATTTGTTTAAACCCACCGCCTGCACCAATAATTAAAATAATGGAACCGACCGGTAATAAACTTTCGTCCGTTAACTTTTTAATAACCTTTTTATTAATTCCTTGTCTTATTCCAAGTAAATAGAACGCTGCGAAACATGAAATAAGTAAAGCAATTACTGGGCTCCCTATAAATACGAAAAATTCAGTTATCTTTTTCGGTAATGAAATATATGGTGCAACTACTGATAAAATCATCAATACAACTGGTAATAAAATAATAAAGAATGAAACTTTACGACTCGGTAAATCCGTTGATACAGTCGTAACTCGAACAAGCTCTGGTTCATTTTCAGGTATAACCCTTTTATGTACCCACTTTGCAAATATCGGCCCTGCAATAATGGCTGTTGGTAACGCGATAAGTAATGAATATAAAAGAACTTTTCCTAAGTTCGCGTTATAAATACCGATTGCTGTCATAGCCCCTGGATGTGGTGGCACGAGCCCGTGGACAATAGATAATCCAGCAATAACAGGTAACGCAATTAATAATATATTTTGCTTCGTCGTTTTTCGAATTGAAATAACCAGTGGTAATAAAATGACGATCCCCACTTTGGAAAATACTGGAATCCCTATAACAAATCCTGCAAATAACATAGCCCACAGTAGCTTCTTCACACCGAAAAATCGAATAAAGAAATCTGCCACTTGCATGCCTGCCCCCGAATCGGACATCATTTTCCCTAAAATTGTTCCTAGAGCCAAAATACCAACTAAATGCCCTAGTACACTACCAACACCAGTTTCATAGGCAGTCACTATTTTCGTTAAATTCAGTCCAGACATAATGGCTAAAAATAAACTAGCAACTGTTAAACTAATAAAGGCATGCCATTTCCACCATGATACCCCTAAAATAACAATCGCGATTGCAAGTAACGTGACAATTAATAAGTATATATCCATCTCTCATTCCCCTTACTTTTACCCCGTATTTGCAGGCAATAAGCACCTAATTGGTGCGGGATGAATCTAATGAAACACTTTATAAAAAAAGAGGGCGAATACCCTCTTTTTTTATACGTCATAATTTACTACATAATGCTGCATTTCTGTATTGTAGTAGCCTTCGCTATATTCAATTACTTCTCCAACTTCATCGTAAGAATAGCGCATACGTTTTAATAGCGCTGCTCCCTCTTTTTCACCTAACGCTTCGGCAACGAAACTAGGCGCAAGCCCAACAGCGAATTCATCTCTGAAGTTTTCTAAATGTATACCTCGGTTTTCCACTAAATCGTAAAGCGATTGCAAGTCAAAGTCCGATAAATCTGTACTTGCCATGTGTGCTGAGAAATAGTGCGTATAATGAATGTATGGTGCATCATTTAACGTATATAAACGTTCAATGCGAAAACTTTCCTTACCGAATAATCGAAATGGCACCGTTCCTTCTTCATTATGAATGATTTCTGCTTTGAGCAATTTCTTCTGTACTTTATATCCTTCTTCCACTAACACTTCTGTAAATTTCTTACCCTTTGACAACTTTGTCGCAGAAGTATTGCGGATAACTTTCGTTCCTTTACCGCTTTTCTTTTCCAAATATCCCTCTTGAGCAAGTTCTTTAATCGCATTACGCACTGTAATTTTGCTCACTTTGAATTCTTCTTCTAACTGCGGTTCGGAAGGAATATTCGTATGAATCGCATATACACCATGCAATATTCGATCACGAATAATATTTTTTATTTGTAAATATAATGGTCCTTTTTTCCTCGTTACGTTCACCGTTACACCCACTACCTTTCTACATCACCTACTGATGCCGTCATTGCCCGAAGTATATCCTTCTCTGATGACATTGGCGTATCACCGACGATTGTATGTGCAAGCATTCCAGCTGCTGACGCAAATGAAACAGCTTTCTCTGGTGCAAACTCTTCTATCTCGCCATGAATAATCCCGCTCGTATAAGCATCTCCAGCACCTATTCTATCATATACAGAAAACGTAAGTGTTTTTGCAAAAGTGAACGCCCCATCTTTACATATAAACCCGCGAAGCGAGTGTGTATTATCGCTATTAATAGAACGATGTGTACCAGCAATTGTAGCGATATGATATGTTTCAGCAACCTTTGGAATAAGATCCACAAGTTGCGCCTCTCGCTCCGTCTCCTCTGTTTTCATTCCAAGAACGAACATTGCATCTTTTTCATTCATCATAACGATATCAGCAAGAGCAAGCATTTCTTCATAATGTGGCTTTGCTTGTTCATATCCGTCTTCTCCCCAAAGAGATGGACGATAATTGCAATCAAAAACGACAGTGCCTCCGTGTTCTTTAACAGCTTTCGCTAAAGATTTCATATGATGGCGCACAGTATCATTCATCGCAAGTGTAATCCCGCAAAAATGAACGATATCAATTTCCTTTGCGATTTCTTCAAATTGATACATCTCTTTACATGCCGTATTGAAGCTACTTTCTAATCGATTCGAATATGTAACGCGGCTTGCACGTGCGCCAAATCCATTTTCTAAAAAGTACATGCCGACATATTTACCGCCTCTTGAAACGAGCGAGGTTTGCACGCCTAATTTTTGAATGTAAGATAATGCAGCATCTCCAACCGAATTTTCCGGTAAAGTAGAAATAAGAAGCCCTTCATGCCCGAGATGAGAAAGTGCTGCTGCAACATTCACACCTGTACCAGAAAATGAATATTTTAATGTGTTAGCTTGCGACAACAATTCATATCCTGGTACTTGCAGGCGCATCATTACTTCGCCGAATGCTGCAATTTTCTTACGCATATTGATCAACTAACTTCTTCACGACTGCTAATAATTCACGAACATCTTCTGTTTTCGTATTGCCAGTTTCTTTATCAATAATAGAAGAGTACACGTGCGGAATAACTTGCTCTACATTTGCTTCAAGCGCGATACGTAAAATTGTTTCAAAGTTTTCTTTATCAATTCCGCCTGTTGGCTCTAATGCGAATCCTTCTTCCGCACAAGCTTTCGCGACTGCGCGATATTCTTCTTCGTGAGCTAGCCCTTTCATTGGGAAGTACTTCAATGAATTTCCGCCCATATCACGTACAAGTGCAATCGCTGTTTTAATTGGAACGATTGCTTTTTCCTCTCCAGCAGCACTAATTGGACCAGTAGAAATATTTACGTACCCTACTTTTCCTGTTGGTGATACTAAACTATTAATCCAGCTATCTTTTCCGCCAAGATTTGCACGCGTTGCTCCAACTGAAGGGAACACTTGATTAATATGGCTACCAGGATAATGCTTCGCAATTTCAGCTACAACTGCTGCTTGGCGATTATCTCCAGCTCCTAGTCCGATTGATACCGCGTCATCAATTTCTTTTCCGTATGCTTTCATCGCTGTAACGGCTTCTTCTACTGTTGGGTAATCTTTTGATAGCACTCCGACTACTACATACCCTTCTGCTGCTTCAAAAATGTCTTTCGCATTTTCAATATTGTTCGCTAATACATTTAATGCTACACGGCCTTTATAAAAACGTTTTTGAATGTTTGTCATTTTAGTTTCCCCCTACAATTTCTCTCAATTTTTCTTCAATTACATGTATGTCATCACCTTGAAGTGGACGTGGATCAATATCAAAGAATCCTTGTCTTACTCCGTAATCACGTGTATAAATTGCAATTTCCCCTTCGCGTAATGCTGTTACGACGTCTTTTGCTGATTTATTTAACTCATTCTCGTTAATGTGAATACGTGCTCTAAAAATCGCTCTTCCTGCTTCATCTTGAACGATTGTTACATTTACACCGTTTAATTCTTTTAGTGGCATAAGTACTTGTAATAACTCTTTTTCTTGTTCACTTTTATCTTCTTTTGCTCCGTACTCATCAAGCGCTTGAAGTAAACCGAAAGTTGTTTCTTTCCCGACTTTCATACTTCTTCCGATGCAATATAATTGCACTTTCAGCCACTCAATATATTTTCGTTTACCGGCAACAATACCAGAAGTAGGTCCTTCAATTGCCTTTGAACCGCTATAAATGGCAAGGTCTGCATACTTCACATATTTTTGAATATCTTCTTCAGCTGCTGCATCGACGATCAGTGGTACGTTATTTCGCTGCGCAACTTCCCATGCTTCTTCAACAGAAATCATATTTTTTTGCACGGCATGATGGGATTTCACATAAAGAATCGCTGCTGTATTTTCACCAATCGCATCTTCAATATGCTCTGCTTTCCCTTCATTTGCGTAGCCAACTTCTACAAGTTTACCGCCGCCTAAATAAATCATCGTTTCAACAGGAGCGCCGTATTGAACGTTATGACCTTTTAACATAATCACTTCGTTTTTCGCGATGACTTCTTGATGAAGTCTTTCACTTTTACGGCGATTTCCTTCTGTAACGATACCAGCGATAGAAAGTGCAATTCCGCTCGATGCTGAATTTACAACGACCGCTGCCTCTGAATCTAGAATTCTCGCAATATGGTCTCCTGCTTTATCTACTAAATCTGCAATTTCCACATAATTTTGTCCACCATGTTTCATCGCATCCATAACTGTATCTGTAGGAGCGGATACACCTAAAATACTCATTCTACCGCTCGCATTAATTACTCTTTTTAATCCGTACTTAGCATTCAATGAATGACCCATTGATTACAACCCCTTTCGTATCAATTCTTCTTTCAGCAATGCGCTGATCCCCTTCTGAATCAATTAACGTAACCTTCTCATCTTTCACCGTAAATAAAGTTAAGTTTGCAATATCGCCTTCTTGAATACGGCCAAGCTCTGGTTTTTTCAGCCACTCTGCCGCATTTGTCGTCACCGCATCAATTACCTCTTCTAGCGGATATCCTAAATAAAGGAATTTCGAAAGAACGTGAGCCATACTATACACGGGACCGTGTATACGATTCTTTCGGTAAATATCTGTACTAATTGTATGAAAGGCAATACCATGACGCTTCGCCGCTTCTGCTACGTTAAAAGAAAAACTAGCATTACCGTGACCAACATCTAAATGAACGCCGCGATTCACTGCATCTAGTAATACAGGTAGCGGTTTACCTTCTTCATCGAATAAATTATTTTCTTTCCCGTTTAAGTAATGTGTAATGACATCATCTTTTTCTAAAAGAGGTACAACTTCCTCTATGCGAGGAGGCGCTGAACCGATATGTACCATAATCGGTAATGATGTTTCACGAGATAAAGAGCGTGCAACATGAAGCGGTTCAATTCCACTATCACAAACGACACTTTTACTCATTCTCGCCTTTAACCCAACGATTACATCTTTATACTTTTCTACTGCTTCTATTACTTTCTCTTTATCTATCCATTCCATATTGGATAATTCATCAATTCGTTTCAAACCGATGCGAGAAATATTTAAAAAGGCAAATAAATTCGTTTTTGCCTGCTCTCTACTTTTTACTAAATCTGCAATGCGATCAGCTCCGCAGCTACCCGCATCAACAATTGTCGTTACCCCTTGCTTAACGCCAATTTCATCCACCTCATCGCCATACGGATTAAACTCTGGAAAAGCGTGAACGTGTAAATCAATCCAGCCACTCGATACGTAAGTACCTGAGTAATCAAGAACCTTTCCACCCTCGCCAGTACCAGCTTCCGTCACCTGTGCGATTTTGTTATTTTCAATTACAATGTCAATCTCTTCCCCGTTCACACGTTTCACATTACGTAGTACGAATCGTTCTGTCATTGTACTTCCACCCTTTTCTATAAGAAGCCATAAGAATACGCTTACATTAAAATTTCATTTTATATGTCTTTCACACGTTTAGCGTAACACAAAAAAAGGGAGAAGTAAATATAACGTTATAATGTTTAAAAGTGAAATAAAAGATGCCCCTCAAAATAATGATAGTTTAGGAAATTATATTAACAATTCGACAAGACATATCGATTTACTGACAAAAAAACAATCCCTTTCTTATATACGAAAAGGCTGCTCCAAAAGGGAACAACCTCTTTATCTATTCCTGAACCGTCACAATAACTCCATCCATATTATTCCCCGAAATTTCATACTGCTTATTCGCTGGAACATTCACTTTCCTGTTCCCGGATATTTTATAATAAGAAACCGTATATTTCTTACCTTCCACATCCGTTGTGATTTCTTTTTTCTCTTTTAAGAAGTCCAAATATTCCTCTAGTGTAATTTTCTCCTTTTGCATAATGGCACTATGCGGTAATCCTACATAACGTATATGCCACGGCTCATATTGAATGCCTGTAATATGGCTTTTATTTTTCGGATAACGTAAAACAAAGCCATGCTTCCATACGTTCTCTTCAATCCACTTTCCTTCAGGCGCTTTCTCCATTTTCTTTTGCGTAGATCCAACGTCGAGTGATAATCCTAAATTATGTTCACTGTATCCTGCTGGGAGTGCATAGTCAGATCCCATTTCTTTATATAACTTACTTTGTTCTTGAAAATCTCGATACCCACTATTCATTAAAAAATGCTGCACTCCATCTTTTCCAGCTGCATCGACAACGTTCAAAAACTTTTTTACAACATCCTTTGATAAACGAAGATTTCTATCAAATATGACGTAACCTCTTACTAATTCACTATTGTGATTTACATTTATAATATCAGACCTAATACTATCTTTTTTAACCGGGTAATCTTTATTAACTAATAATAAATCACCTTTATAAATTTCTTCTTTTGTAATCTCTATCTTTTCCGTATTCGCAGCCCTTACCGTATTATCTTTGTCGGCAATTTTAACATCGATCTCCTTTTGGAATAATGGTGATATATAAACGCCTACACAGATTGTGCATGCTATAAAAAAAGAAATAAATACCCACTTTTTCATTTCTAGTTCCTCCTCCACGTAACTTACGTATAGAATAGAAAAAACTATTAAAATAAAAAGTGGGGTAAAGTTTAAATTTTTATTAAATTACTTCGCTCTCTTCTTTTGGCAATCTCACTTCAAACATTGTTCTAACTACATTACTTTCAGCAGAAATCGTACCGTTATGCTGCTCAACAATATTTTTCGCAATAAATAGCCCAAGGCCTGTACCACCTTGTTGCTCTGATCTTGCCTTATCACCTGTATAAAACATATCAAAAAGATACGGTAAATCTTCTTCTGGAATGCTGTCTCCGTAATTAATAATTTGTACGACTACCTCTTCACCTTCAATATATCCGTTCACATCAACAAACTTTCCATCATACCCGTAGCGAATCGCATTCGTTAAAAGATTTTCAAATACCCTCGCTAATAATTTCCCGTCACCGTTAATAGGTAATTGCGGCGTCATATTCAATCTCGCTTCTAATTCCTTCTTTTCTAATAACGGATATAATTCTTCGTCTAACTGAATAAGCAGTTCACCTATATCAATTGGTCTTTTTTCCAGCTTCAGCATCCCATAATTCATTCTTGTGATTTCAAATAATTCATCAATTAAACTTTCCAGCCTTTCAGATTTCGTAAAAGCGATTGTGGAAAAGTGTTTAATTTGTTCCTTCGTCAAATTCTCATCTTTAAGAATTAAATCTAAATAACCTAAAACGGACGTTAACGGCGTTCTCAAATCGTGAGCTAAGTTAACAATGAGCTGGTCTTTACTACTTTCCGCAAAGTCTCCCCGTTCCACTGCTTCCTTTAACTTTTCACTCGCTACATTAATTTCGCTTGCAATATATCCAAACTCATCATTTGATGAAACGCGAACTTCATTTGTAAAATCCCCGTTCGCCAAATGGTGAATCCCGTTTGAAATCTCATCAAAATATTTTACATAAGGCCTAGTAAGAAAGAAGAAAAACATAATGGACAGAGGAATGAAAATAATTAAAAAGAAATTAATATCCCCGATTTGTCTTACCATTGACCGAACTTGGGCTAATGGATCCTCAAAACGAACGACTAATTTATAATAAATTCGTAATCCTTCATAAATGATATATGTTACGCCACCAGCTAATACCATACTTAACGCAAATAGCATAACCATCTTCGAGCGAAAACTTTTCATCTTTTTAGCCATTGAAAGTATAACCTACTCCCCACACTGTTTTTATTAACTTATTCTTTCTTTTATCTTCCCCAAGTTTTTTCCGCAATGTACGGATATGTACCATAACTGTATTTCCGCCTTCAAAATAATCATCGGCCCATACTTGCTGAAAAATATTTTCCACATTGTACACTTTCTTCGGATGGCTCGCTAATAAATATAAAATATCAAACTCTTTCGGTGTTAATTCAACTTGTTCTCCGTACACATTTACTGTTCTTCGCTCAGGATCGATAACGACTCCGCCTACCTCTAAAGCAGATTTATTCTCCGCTATTTTCGGATGATTTAACGTGAGAAATCGGCGTAATTGTGCATTTACACGCGCGACTAATTCAATCGGTGTAAAAGGTTTCGTCATATAATCATCTGCGCCTAATACTAAACCTGTCACCTTATCAAAATCAGACGTTTTCGCACTTAAGAAAATGATTGGCATATGATGTTTCGCACGAATTTGGCGCGTCACTTCATAGCCATCTATTTTCGGCATCATAATATCTAAAACCACTAGATCGATTGGCTGCGTTTCAATAATATGAATTGCCTCTTCTCCATCAGCTGCTTTCACGACGTGGTAACCTTCTTTTTCTAAATGTATCTCAATTAAATCGGCAATTTCTGCCTCATCATCCGCTATTAAAATTGAAATGCGCTTCATATTACTCCCCCTTTATACGCTCGATTGTAAACTAGTCTATCCAATTTGTACAATACGAAAAGGTTACTCGCGGGAGTAACCTTAGTAAATGAAATTTATATCGGCGATTTTTCAAATATATCGACCACAACTTGAAATATATCAACGATTTTTTTAATATATCGATGTTTCGACAAGGAATATCGACTTACCGACAATTAACGACGAAATTCGCCCGCTATTTGAAAGACTCAACCTACCGCTCCAAAACAATTCGCTGCTTCGTAATTTCCGCCAACCTTCCGCGGTCTACTTCATACTCAGCTTCAACACTTTGCGGTACAATCACCTTTCCGCCCTCAAGCATCACTTCCGGCGAAATAATATCCCTCTCCCAGTGCCTACTAGAGGCAGATATATCACCTGGAATCGTAAAGTTTGGCAGTGAAGCAAGCGCAACATTTTGCGCCCTTGAAATCCCCATCTCTACCATACCGCCGCACCAAACAGGGATGTTATGCTCCATACAATAGTTATGAATTTGAATCGACTCCGTTAATCCGCCCACTCGCCCTGGTTTAATATTTACGATGCGGCAACTGCCCAGCGTAATCGCAACGCGTGCGTCTTCTAAACTATGGATGCTTTCGTCTAAACAAATAGGCGTTTCTATTTTCTTTTGCAGCTGTGCATGATCGAGAAAATCGTAGTCCGCTAGTGGTTGTTCAATCATCATCAATTGAAATTCATCTAATCGTTTCAATTTCTCCGTATCCGCTAATGTATAGGCTGAATTTGCATCAGCCATTAACGGGATGTGCGGGAACTCTTTACGAATCTCTTTCAATAATTCGTAATCATGCTCTGGCTTTATTTTCACTTTAAAACGCTCATATCCTTCTTCTGCATACTTTTCGATTTGTTTTAACATAACCGGAATTGTATTGATACCAACCACGACACCAACTTCAATTTCAGTCCTAGTTCCGCCAAGTAACGTCGCTAGCGGTTTCTGTTCACGCTTCGCATATAAATCCCAAACAGCCCCTTCAATTCCCGCCTTTGCCATTCTGTTTCTCTTTATATGTTGGAACAAACCAGGTACTTCATTCGGATGAGAAATCTCCGCCTTTAATAAATCCAGTAATAAAAAATCTTGAAGTACATGTAGCGCAGTCTTCACTGTTTCTTCCGTGTACCACGGTTCAGAGAACGCAACGACTTCGCCAAATCCAATGTATCCGTCCATATCTTCTAATTCAATGACGATACTTTCACGCTTTTCATACGTCCCGTAGCTTGCAGCAAACGGGATGACGAGTGGCATTTCCGTTATATGAAGCGTCGCTTTTTTTATTTCCACCTATATCTCCTCCACTAATTGTCTTAACTCTCGTCTTAACAATTTTTTCGAAGCGTTTCGTGGCAATTCCTCTAAGAAACACGCTTTTTTCGGCACTTTATATTTCGCTAATTTCTCCTCGCAAAAATGAAGAATTTCTTCTTCTGTTACTTCTCCATTTTTTACAACAAAAGCAGCGGGTACTTGTCCCCATTTATCGTCAGTCATACCGACAACACCTGCTTCCGCTACCATCGGATGAGAAAGTAACACTTCTTCAATTTGAGCCGGATATATATTCTCTCCGCCAGAAATAATTAAATCACTGCGGCGATCTAATACGTATAAAAATCCTTCTTCATCTAAATAACCGAGGTCACCAGTATGAAGCCATCCATTTTGAATTGTTTCGCGCGTCGCATCTTCACGGTTAAAATAACCACCTGTTACGTTTGGTCCTTTTACTACGATCTCGCCTTCTACTAACGGCGGCACTACTACACCATCTTTTTCAATACGTAGTTGGCACTGAAATAGTGGTTTCCCAGCTGATCCTACTTTCGTTAACATGTAATCCGCGGATAACGTACAAATTTGCGAAGACGTTTCTGTCATACCGTACGTTTGATACACAGGAATTCCTTTATCTACACATGTTTCGAGTAACGGCTTCGGCGCTGGTCCTCCGCCCAGTAACATGCATCGTAAAGAAGATGGATATGTCTCTTCTCCAAGTCTTTCTAATAGATCTGTTAACATTTTAGAAACGACAGAAATAATCGTAACACCTCTCGTCTGAAGTGCTTTATGAATAAAGTCAGCATCATATTTCGAAACGAGTAAAATGCGCATGCCGTACATAATATTTTTCATTAGAAGAGATAACCCGCCAACATGGAACATTGGCATACACGCTAACCAACAATCGTCATCACGAAGCCCTAAGTTAAGCAAAGAGCCAACCGCACTTGCCCAGTGATTGCCGTACGTTAAAATAACGCCTTTCGGTTTCCCTGTCGTCCCAGACGTATAAATAATTGTCATCGCTTCTTCTAAAGAGAATTCTTCTTGTATAGAGGCTTCCGCCTTCGGTCCATTCATCATTTCGGCGAATGAATATACAGGAACATTTTTAGCCTCAAAATCTTGATCCGTTACTAAACAAATAACTTCAGCATCATCCATTTGCCAAAGTAGCTCTTCTCTTGAAAGACGCGTATTTAAAAGTACAGCTACTGCTCCTACGTAAGATAGGGCGTGAATAACTGTAATTATCTCCATACCATTTTTCATCAGAACAGCCACCTTTTGCCCACGCTTCACTCCTACATGCGTGAGGTGTTCACAAACAGATACTACTTTTTCATGCAGCTGCATAAAAGTAACTTTCTCTTCCTCTATTTCAATTGCAGTGCGATCTGGTGTTAAAAATGCACGTTGCTTTAACCAATTTGGCATCGTCTCCATCATACATTCTCCTTTCATGAAAGAAAGAGACTTGATATGACATCAAGTCTCTTAGTTGTTTTGTTTCCGCTTTGTCACATCCAGCTACAGCAGCTAGAATGCTCGGTGGCTTCACTTCTTCCTACGAGGCAAAAAGCGCCTCTACGTCAGAAGCTCCATCCCCCTCACATTCT
Organism: Bacillus albus; assembly: GCF_001884185.1. Taxonomy (GTDB): domain Bacteria; phylum Bacillota; class Bacilli; order Bacillales; family Bacillaceae_G; genus Bacillus_A; species Bacillus_A albus. The sequence goes on along the minus strand of NZ_MAOE01000039.1, from coordinate 22,609 downwards.
GAACGAGCCGCTTCCGCTTTTGATCAAGGGAAACGAGGGAATTGACCGAAGTCCGGACTGCGTTTTTCTTTGAACGCGTCGCGACCTTCTTTTGCTTCGTCAGTTGTGTAGTACAATAACGTTGCATCTCCAGCTAGTTGTTGAATACCAGCTAGACCGTCTGTGTCTGCGTTGAATGCAGCTTTTAGGAAACGAAGTGCCATTGGGCTGTTTGCTAAGATTTCTTGTGCCCATTGTACTGTTTCTGCTTCAAGCTCTTCTAATGGTACTACTGTGTTTACTAAGCCCATATCAAGCGCTTCCCCAGCACTGTATTGACGGCATAGGTACCAGATTTCGCGAGCTTTCTTGTGGCCTACCATACGAGCTAAGTAACCAGCTCCGTATCCACCGTCAAAGCTTCCTACTTTAGGACCTGTTTGTCCGAATACAGCGTTGTCTGCAGCGATGGTTAAGTCACATACGATATGAAGTACGTGTCCACCACCGATTGCATAACCTGCTACCATTGCGATAACTGGTTTAGGAATTGCGCGAATTAGACGTTGTAAGTCTAATACATTTAAACGTGGGATTTGGTCGTCACCTACATATCCACCATGGCCGCGAACTTTTTGGTCGCCGCCAGAACAGAATGCACGTCCACCTTCACCTGTTAAAATGATAACGCCAACATTTGCATCATCACGAGCGTGTGCAAAAGCGTTGATTAACTCCATTACCGTTTTAGGACGGAATGCGTTATGTACTTCAGGGCGGTTAATCGAAATCTTTGCGATACCATTGTATGTTGAATAAATAATATCTTCGTAATTGCCTTCTTTTACCCATTCAATAGCCATTACAACTACCTCCTTGTATATTTCTGATCTCCTCTATAAGTGTAGCTTCCTTCTTAGATGAAAAAGCATCACTGCATAGTTTTTAGAAATCCCTTTACTATTGTATCAAACTTTTCCGGTTGTTCCACATGAATTGCATGGCCAGCACCATCAATTTTGACAAATTTCGCGTCAGAGACGCATTTTTCGATGTTTTTTAATATGCAAAAGAACTTTTCATCATGCTCCCCGTTCATTAAAAGAACAGGCATTTTTAAGTTTGGCAACTCATTCCACCATGAAGGCTGAGCCCCTGTTCCCATGCCGCGCAAGCTATTTGCAAGCCCTTTTTGATTGTTAGCAAGTCTTTCTTTTCGCACTGCTTCTTGTTCGTTTTGTGCTAAATTTTTTTGCGTTTCAAACAGCGGAATATTTTCCCACATTGATACAAAGCTATTGATGCCTTCACGCTCAATTTTATGAGCAAGTCGCTCATCTTTTTCACAACGTTCTTTTCTATCCTCTTCACTTTCAAGCCCGGCTGTACAATTTTCTAACAAAAGAGAATGTACATATTCTGGATATAGACACGCCATCGTGATCGCCAGTCTACCGCCCATTGAATAGCCAAGTATATGTGCTTTTTCAATATGAAGATAATCTAGTAGTTCTTTCATTTGCAATGCTACATTTCGAATATCGTAATGCGTCACATCTTCAGGACTTTCCGTTTTTCCGTGCCCAACAATGTCTACTAAAATGACTTGAAACTGCTCGCTCCAAGAAGGAATGAAGGAACGCCAAGTTTCCATACTTCCCGTAAAACCATGAAGGAGTAGAAGTGGTTCCCCGCTTCCGACAACTTCATATTCATACGATACACCTTGCAGCGTTACTTTCATTTTGATTCACCTTGCAGGGATGTAGTAATTACGTCCTGCGTTTTTGCCCATAATTTACGGTGCAATGTTAAGTTTTCATCACGGTTCGTACAAATTTCTACAACGTGTAAACCTTTTTTCGTCGTTCCTTTTTGTACCTCTTCTCGGAATTGCTCCCAACCATTTACCCGGCTAAATGAACCACCGTACATTTTAACAACATGCTCATAGTCAAGCCCAATTGGAGTACCAAATAATGATTCGAAGTGTTCCTTTTTCTCATACTGTGGTAAGAATGAGAAAATACCGCCACCGTCATTATTTACAACGACAATCGTTATATTTAATTCGTGTAATTTTGCTGCTAATAATCCGTTTAAATCGTGATAGAATGATAAGTCACCGATCACTAATACGAGCGGATCGCAAATCATGCTCGCTCCTAAAGCTGTTGAAACGATGCCATCAATCCCATTCACACCGCGGTTTGCCATCACTTGAATATTTTTATCTGATGTGAAGAAGAATGAATCTGTATCACGAATTGGCATACTATTACTCGCAAATAACGTTGCTCCTTCTGGTAATACGCGGACAATATCTGTAATAACTTTTCCTTCAAATGCAGTTTCATATGTTTCCATTTCACGAAGCGTTTCCTTCGTTTTTTCATTTATATGTTGCCACATTCCGAACCAATCATTCTTTTTCATAACTAGCATTTTTTCTATTAATGCACTGCAAAATGCAATATCATTTGCCTGAACAACTTCTGTCGCAACGAGAGCTGGATCTCTCCATTGTCCAGATTCGTCAACAACGATATGAACAGCTTTCGTTTGTTTTTTGATGAACTGCGTTAATGCTTTTGAAACAGGCATACCACCAAAACGAATTATAACTTCCGGCTTCCACGTTTCTTTTAACAGCTCATTTCGTAAAAATGTATCGTAACAGTCGATTACCATCGTTTTATCGTGGTGTCCGCTACGAATGTTAGAAAGTGGATCCGCTAATATTGGATATCCTGTGTTTTCAGCTAATTGCGTTGCAAATGTTGCGATTTCTGAATGGCTATCATCTCCACAAATAATAAGCCCCTTTTCCATATGTGAAAGGCGCCCTACAAGAGAATCTACATATTCACTCGGCATCATCACGTTCCCTTGCTGAACTACTCCTGTATATTCCCCGCGTCCTTTATCCCATAAACTTTCTAATGAAAAGTCCGGGATAAGCGGTTCGCGAACTGGAAAATTAAGATGAACAGGTCCTTGCGGCGCTAGAAGTGCGCTTGCTATCGTGCGCTGCGTCGTCATGCGAGCGTAATGGTACATCGCTTCACTCGCTTCTGGAAGTGCCATCTCTGTAAATTGCTTCACAAATGTACCGTATAAATTAATTTGATTCATCGCTTGTGGTGCACCGACGTCTCTTAATTCATGTGGCCTATCTGCTGTTAAGACAATAAGCGGCACTCGCGAATGAAAAGCTTCACATACAGCTGGATAATAGTTCGCTGCTGCCGTTCCTGACGTACATAATAATGCAACAGGACGTTTTTTCGCTTTTGCAATACCAAGCGCAAAAAATCCCGCTGATCTTTCATCTACATGTAAATATGTGTTCATTCCTTCGTGTTGTTCCATTAGTAGAGCAATCGGCGTTGACCGTGAGCCTGGACTAATGACAACATCACATACATTTAGACGCGTCAGTTCATCCACGAACGCGCCTAAATAATATGATAATGCTTCTATATGATTGTTCATTTCATTAATTCCTCCAAAGCACCAAGCATCGGTCTAAACTTCAAACTTGTTTCTTCATATTCAAGTTGTGGTACTGAATCAATTACAATCCCGCAACCGGCAAATAAGGATGCTTTCTCGCCATTTAATAACCCGCAGCGGAGTGCAACCGCAAACTCACCATTTCCTTCATCATCTATCCAGCCAATCGGTGCGCCATATAATCCTCTGTCTAACAATTCAACATCACGAATTAGTTTCATCGCTTCCAAACGAGGTGTCCCGCCAAGAGCTGGTGTTGGATGTAATTCTTCTACCATTGTTAAAAGACTCGCATCGCCTTTTGCCTCTACAGGCGTATATAAATGAATTAAGTTTTTCGTTGTTAATAAGCCTGGACTTTCCGGAATATTAACGTATTCGCAGTGCTCATTTAATACTCCTCGAATCATGTTCACAACATAACCGTGTTCAGCTAAATTCTTTTCATCATGAAGAAGCGCATTACTATTTCGTTTACTTTCTTCTATAGATTGACCATGACCAGTTGAACCCGCAAGACACATCGAAGTAAACTTCTCACCTTCTTTGCGAATTAATCTCTCTGGCGTCGCTCCTAAGAAGCATGCTCCTTTATAATCAAAAGAAAATACGTAACAATCCGGTTGCCCAATGCGGAGTGCTTCTAAAACGAGAGCAGAATCAATATGATGATCCATCTCTACTTTTAACTCCCTCGCTAATACAACCTTCTGCACGTTCCCCTGCTTCATTTCATCTTGCACTTTCTCAATGGCCTTCATCCAGCCTTTCGGATCCACTTCTACTTTAGAAGTAACTGTTAATTTCGATCCTTCTAGTGCACATTTACTCTCCCCAAAAATTTTCTCTTCTAAAGAAACAATTTCGTTATAAAGAGTTTCTGCACAATCGGTTGCTGAAACGAATGTATTCATCGTTAACCATGCTTTTTCATTTTTTACAGTTAATAAAAATGCTGGTAGTGAAAATGTCGTATCATCAAATTCTTTCCATAAGTCCGTTTTCTCTTTTTCTTGGTCAAATGAAAATCCACCAAATAAAAGAGGACCTGTTCCAAACTCGTATCTCTCTCTTTGTACAAATGCTTTCTCTTTTACTTTATCCCACTCGTCACGGGCAGTTTGAAAGCGTTTGTGAGAAGCAGTTGCTATAGTGAAAACAGAACCAATTCCAGCAAATATTACATGCTGAGCTGGGTCTGCAAAATAACATCTATTTTCGAATGCAATCCTTTTACCTGCTGCATAAAACAGAAGCGGATCCATCCAGTCTATTTGTTTTACAAAGCTAACCAATACTTTTTCATCAGTTGCACGCTTAATGGCCGCACTAAGAACTTCTTGCAAGCCTATTTGTTTCGTTTGAATCACAATTGTCTCCCCCCTATGGGCGAAAAATAGTCATAATTACGCTTGATTTTAAGATACACCTCAAACGAAAGGCCTGTCAACGTTTAGCATTTCTGAGAAATTCACCTTCTCTTCCTAGAAAATAAACGTTGACACTAAATGATGCTTTTTCTACACTTAGTTGTGTACAATATGTGACCAAAGGAGGATTCAACATGGAAATGAACGTCGAAACGAATTCCTCTCCTACGGCGCCAAAGCCAAGTAAGCAAACAGGCTGGCGCATTTGGTGGAGTTTACTACGTCCCCATACATTAACAGCAGCTTTCGTTCCTGTTTTCATCGGAACAGCCTATGCAATGCAGGTCGGAGGTATAAATCAAATACATCTCCCTCTTTTCCTTATAATGCTTCTTGCTTGTCTTCTCATTCAGGCAGCAACAAACATGTTTAATGAATACTTTGATTATAAAAGAGGACTTGATCACGAAGGTTCAGTTGGTATCGGCGGCGCTATCGTTCGCGATGGCATTCAGCCAAAAACAGTGCTTAACTTAGCATTTGGATTTTTCGGCATCGCAATACTATTAGGTGTTTATATTTGTATGAATTCTAGCTGGTGGCTTGCTGCAATCGGTCTTGTTTGTATGGCCGTTGCTTACCTTTATACGGGTGGTCCACTTCCCATTGCCTATACACCATTTGGAGAGTTAACAGCCGGATTATTTATGGGTGTTATCATTATTGGAATTTCATTCTTTATTCAAACTGGAACTGTAACATCAGAAGTCATTTTACTATCTATTCCAAGCTCCATTTTAATTGGTGCCATTTTACTTGCTAACAATATCCGTGACTTAGATGGCGATAAAGAAAACGGTCGTAAAACATTAGCAATTCTCGTTGGACGCGAGCGAGCGGTTGGTGTACTTGCTTCTATGTTCATCGTTTCCTACATTTGGACAATTGCTTTAATTATCGTGGGCATCGTATCACCATGGATGCTTATCGTATTTTTAAGTGCACCGAAAGCATTTAAAGCGACGACAGGCTTTATCGGCAAAAGCATTCCAATGGAAATGGTACCTGCGATGATTGCAACAGCAAAAACAAATACAATCTTCGGTCTCTTAATGGGAATTGGATTATTACTTGGATATTTCCTTTAAAAAGGAGCTGCTAACGCGGCTCCTTTTTCATATACCAATTTCAGCTCATAATTCCTACTCGCAACGCTCATACTATGTAAAGAAACTGAATTGTAGGAAGGTGGACGACTATGTTAACTCCACAACAAATAAATCAATTTAAATCCGTTTTAGAAAAGCAAAAGCAAGAACTAGAACAAACGATACAAACACATGAAAATGAAGATCGTGCATCTGAACGCGAGTCTGTTGGAGAATTATCTAGCTATGATAACCATCCGGCTGATATGGCAACAGAGCTATATGAACGCGAAAAAGACTTCGGACTTATTGAACTTTGGCATAAACAGCTTGAGGATACGAAACATGCCCTGCAAAAAATAGAAGCGGGTACGTACGGCATTTGCGAAGTGTCTGGTGAAGAAATTCCGTTTGAAAGATTAGAAGCAATGCCGACTGCTACAACATGCATCCAGCACACGACAAATAAGTTAAATATGAATACACGACCAGTTGAGGAAGAAGTGTTATCCCCTTCTTTCCATAAACATGATGAAGATCGTTCTGTTGAGTACGATGCAGAAGATGCGTGGCAAGATGTTGCCAATTATGGAACGTCTGAAACACCGTCTGATTTAGAAAGACGAGATTCGAAAAATTATAATGGCATGTACATGAATAGTGAGGAAAATGTAGGCTACGTAGAGGACTTCGAAAACTTTATCGGTACGGATATGTATGGAAAAAATCCGCAAGTTTTCGCTACGGAAGAACATGAAGAATATGAACAAATGCTTGATGACTTTGAAGAGCGTACCTTTAAGGGCGAACTATCTTCAAATGAGTCGAGTTCTAAAGAATAAAAAAAAGCATTCCGAAAATCGGAATGCTTTTTATCGCTAGCTAATTAGTTTTTTGTAACGTTAGCAGCTTGTGGTCCACGGTTACCTTCAACGATTTCGAAAGAAACTTCTTGACCTTCTTCTAAAGTTTTGAATCCGTCACCTTGGATAGCTGAGAAGTGAACGAATACATCGTCTCCACCTTCAACTTCGATGAAACCGAAACCTTTTTCGCTGTTAAACCATTTAACTTTACCTGTTTGCATGTCATGTACCTCCTAAATAAAAATGAAACTATGAATCCACATGAAAAGGTGGATATAAAGGACATGAATGTATAACAAGCTTACAGCCTTTAATTCAACGTGCTTTATTTCCGTACCACATTATGTAGCTCAATAGTGACTTCACTATATCACGCTATATCAAAAACGTCAAATGAGAACACTTTCATTCCACCATTTTTTTATAATTTTAATATAATGTTGAATTTCCATATTCATATTTTATCCCGCCATTTGCGGACAGTTTGATTGGCGGGAGCTGCTAATCCGTTTTGGATGGCCCTACTTTATTTGAAAATTAACAAAACTAAAGTATTCTAATCCTATTAAATTCTGTACAATATAAGTATCTATTACATACGAGGTGAAAAAAATGAGAGCACATGAAATCGAGTATAAGTTATACGGCGATGATATGCAGTTTGTTGAAATTGAGTTAGATCCAGAAGAAAGCGTAATCGCAGAAGCCGGCGCAATGATGATGATGGAAGATTACATAGAAATGGAAACAATCTTCGGTGATGGTTCTGGTCCATCTGGAGGTTTATTCGGAAAACTAATGGGCGCTGGTAAGCGTCTCGTTACAGGTGAAAGCATGTTTATGACTGTATTTACAAATACAGGTCACGGCAAGCGCCACGTATCATTTGCTGCCCCTTATCCAGGTAAAATTATTCCTGTAGATTTAACAGAATATCAAGGAAAAGTAGTTTGTCAAAAAGACGCGTTTCTTTGTGCAGCAAAAGGCGTTTCTATCGGAATCGAGTTTACGAAAAAAATCGGAACTGGTTTCTTCGGCGGTGAAGGTTTCATCATGCAAAAACTCGAAGGTGATGGACTTGCTTTCATGCATGCAGGCGGAACTGTATATAAGCGTGAACTAAAACCTGGCGAAAAACTTCGCATCGATACAGGTTGTCTCGTTGCCATGACAAAAGATGTTAACTACGATGTTGAGTTCGTTGGAAAAGTAAAAACAGCTCTATTTGGCGGCGAAGGTTTATTCTTCGCAACGTTAGAAGGGCCTGGAACAGTTTGGATTCAGTCCTTAACACTTAGCCGCTTAGCAGCACGCCTGACAAGCCCAGCAGCGCAAAGCAGCGGTGAAGGTAGTGTATTAGGTGGACTTGGTCGTTTATTAGATGGAAAAGAATAAACAGTGCCCTTATGGGGCGCTGTTTTATTTTTGCATAATTCGCCCATAAGCCGATATACTTTCATCCACTGATTTAAATAAGCATACAAACTATTCCCCTACTCCAAAAGAATGAATCAAGTCCCTCACTGCATATATTGAACTATACCTTTTCGTAAGGAGGGCTTCCTTCATGCGTACTCCTTTATCCTTTGATAAAGATACTGCCATACTGTTAGCTTCCTGTTGTGAATTAACGTATGAACAATATAAACAAAATGGGATTTTTGAAATACCAGATGGTTTTCAATATGTACAAGGCTTTCAAGGAAAAACCATTCAAACGACAGAATGGTTCGGGTTCATACTAGAATCTGAGGATACCATTATTGTAGCTTTTCGCGGGACACAAACTGATACAGACTGGATTATCGATTCACTCGTCAATCAAAAACCATATCCATATGCTTTGAATAGCGGAAATGTCCATAACGGCTTTCTTTCCATTTATGAATCTTGCCGGGATTCTATTATGGATATGCTCGTATCACTACCAGCCCATAAAAAACTTCTTGCAACCGGTCATAGCTTAGGCGGTGCACTCGCTACACTACATATACTCGATGCGCGTATCAACACCGCATTTGCGCAGTACGGTCTTTACACATTTGCCTCTCCAAAAGTAGGAGATATCGCCTTTCGGAATTATTATAAACTACAAGTAGCTAGTAGCTTTCGCTTCGTTAATTTATTTGATGTCGTCCCTCTTCTCCCTCCTCGCAATGTCCATTTTAATGAACAAGACTGGGAATATGCACACGTTCATCACAACATGACATTTACAAAAAACACAAAATCTATTACAAATAATCATGCCATGACAACATACAAAACATGTCTGACTTCTCATTTTTAACCAGGTAATGATTGGAAACCTTATATCCTTATACTATAATAATATATGAAGTTATTTTTGGATGAGGGGACCTTACATGCTAAAATTTATCTTTGCACTTTTTCTCATTATAATTTTTACGTTTACAGGTTTCTTTACATTTTCATACTTTGCGACAGGAGAATATGGTGGAACAGGTATAATCTATACCGCTATCCCATTTCTTTCTTAAGCAAAAAAGAGAAACCGAGCTTAATGAGATTAAGCTCGGTTTTTTAAGTAGTTATATTCTTCTTTTAAAAGTGAATACACTTTCGCATCTCTATACGCTTTATTCACTTTTACACTTTGTCTCAATGTGCCTTCATATACCATTTTTAACTTTTGCATCACACGTTCAGAAGCTATATTCTCCGCATCACATCTTCCTTCCATACGGTTTATATTCAGCTCCTGAAATCCTATTTCAATGAGTTCTTCGAAAGCTTCAACAATAAGTCCTTTCCCCCAATACGCTGGGCTAATTACAGCTCCGATCGATGCACTATTATGCGGCATGAGCCATATTCCACACGTCCCAATCACTTTTTGAGTATCCTTCAGCACAATAGACCAGATAATAGCTTTACCTTCCTGTATCGTTGCAAGCATATTTTCTAGTAAACTATGCGTTTCCTCTTTCGTTTTATGTACGTCCCTAGGTACATATATGGCTGCTTCTGGATTCGAATACACTTCAAACAAATCATCTACATGTGAATACTGTATCTTCGTTAATAGTAATCTATCTGTTTTTAAATCAAGTTCCTCACACATATCTCCCATACATCATTCACCCCACTTCAACTTCATAAAGAAAAGCCCCCTTCAAAAGGGACTTTCACTTAATACTGCGTAACCGCATTACCAATACCCCAAATCTCATTACTATACTGTAAAATCGTTCGCTCGCTTGCAAAGTGACCAGATTGTGCAATATTTAAAATCGACATTTCTAACCATTTCGTCCGGTTTTCATAGGCTCTACCAACAGCTTCTTGTCTTTCCGCATATGGACCAAAATCTCGCAGAACGAAATATTCATCATTTTGAATAACGAGAGAATCGTAAATCGCTTCAAATTCAGCTCCCGACTGTGCAAAGAAACCATTCGTTAACTGATCTACTACTTTTTTAATATGCCCATTGTGATGATAATAATCACTTGCACGATATCCACCATTTTGATAGTAATGAAGCACCTCATCGGCCGTTAAGCCGAAAATGAAACAGTTATCATCACCGACCCTGTCTTTTATTTCAATATTAGCTCCGTCTAGCGTGCCGAGTGTAATCGCACCATTCATCATAAATTTCATATTCCCTGTTCCCGATGCTTCTTTACTCGCAGTTGAAATTTGTTCACTTACATCAGCCGCTGGGAATATATCTTCCGCTACAGACACTCGATAGTTTTCTAGAAAGATAACTTTCATATATTGGCTTACGTACGGATCATTATTCACTTTTCTTGCGAGTTCATTAATTAATTTAATAATTTTTTTCGCATAATAATAGCCCGGTGATGCTTTCGCTCCAAAAATAAAAGTACGCGGATAAAATGTAAAACTAGCATCCTCTTTCAAACGGTTATACAAATATAAAATATGAAGAACATTTAATAATTGTCGTTTGTAAGCATGCAGTCTTTTTACTTGCACATCAAAAATAGAATTAGGATCAATTGTAATGCCCATTTTATTATGAATACGCGCCGCTAAAATCTCTTTACGCTCTTGTTTTACCTCTGCAAATTTCTCTTGGAAACTCGCATCGTATTGAACTAATTGTAGCTCTTGAAGCTTAATCGGTTCTTTCTTCCACTCTGTTCCAATCGCCTCTGAAATAAGGTTTGTCAGCTGCGGATTCGCCTTCATTAACCAGCGTCTATGAGCGATTCCGTTCGTTTTATTATTAAACTTATCTGGATAAAACTCATAAAACAATCGCATTTCACGTTGCTTTAAAATTTCTGTATGAATTTTAGCTACACCGTTTACGCTATGGCTGCCGACAATTGCTAAATGAGCCATCTTCACAAGATTATGCGCAATAATCGCCATCTCTTCAATACGATGCCATTCATACGGATAACGTTCCCAAAGTTCATGACAGAAACGTTCATTAATCTCTTCAATAATCATATAAATTCTCGGTAATAACGGTTTAAAAATGTGAATTGGCCACTTCTCAAGCGCTTCTGATAACGTCGTATGATTCGTATAAGAAATCGTTTGCGTCGTTATGTGCCAAGCTTCTTCCCATGCTAGTTTTTCTTCATCTAATAAAATACGCATCAGTTCTGGAATCGCCAAAACTGGATGTGTATCATTAATATGAATCGCAATTTTCTCATGTAATTGACGAAGGTCACCATATCTTTCTCTATGCATACGAACGATATTTTGCAAACTTGCGGATACGAGGAAATACTGTTGTTTCAAACGAAGTATTTTTCCCTCATCATGCGTATCATCTGGATATAAAAACTCCGATACCGCCTCTGTTTCACGCTTATATTTCAAAATATCTTTGCAATTTTGCGGGAAAGGAACTGGTTCAGCATTCCAAAGTCTAAGTGTATTTACAGTACTCGTCTCGTAACCTACTACTGGAACGTCATATGGTACTGCCATAATCACTTCTGCATTCGTATGCCTAAACTCTAAACGTCCATCAATGTATAGCGGTTCCACATTGCCGAAATAACTTACTTCTACAGCTTGATCATGCCTTCTTACTTCCCATACATTTTCATGAAGAAGCCACTGTTCTGGAAATTCAACTTGATAACCATCAACAATCTTTTGATCAAATAAGCCGTGTTTGTAACGAATGCCACACCCATGACCTGGTAAGTTTAACGATGCTAGTGAGTCAAGGAAACAGGCTGCTAATCGTCCAAGACCACCATTTCCAAGACCAGCATCTGCTTCCACCTCTTCTAATTCTTGCAACGAAATCCCCAGCTCAGAAAGTCCTTGCTCACATACATCCCTAATGCCTAAATTTAATATGTTACTTCCAAGCAAACGCCCAAGTAAAAATTCAATGGATAAGTAATACATTTGCTTTCGCTCTCCAGACCGATAGCTTTCATTCGTTGCAATCCATTGACTATTCATATACTCACGCACCATGTACCCAAGCGTATTGTATTGATCACGAGTTGTAGAGTCTTTGAAACTTTTACCATACATCGTCTCTAACTTTTCTAGAAAAGCTGATTTGAAACTTTCAACATGAGTAAACATTTCTTCACCACCTACATGTTATTCCATGAGACTTTTATACAATTTCTTATAAGCAAGAGCTGACTTCTCCCAGCTATAATCTTCAGTCATCGCTTGCTTTACAAGTTGCTCCCATACCGGTTTATCATGATAAAATTCAATTGCACGAAGAACCGTGTGCAACATGTCATGTGCATTAAAGTTCGTGAAACTGAAACCATTTCCTTCTCCAGTTTCTTCGTCATAAGATTGTACCGTATCATTTAATCCGCCTGTCTCTCTTACTATCGGAATCGTACCGTACGCTAATGCGATAAGTTGTCCAAGTCCACACGGTTCAAATAGTGATGGCATTAAGAATAAATCACTTCCCGCATATACTCGGTGAGCTAATTCTTCATTAAAACCGATATATACTTTTACCTTCTCTGGATACTCGTATGCCATCCACTCAAAGAATTGCTCATACTCCGAATCACCTGATCCTAAAATAATACATTGTACATCTTCCTCCATTATTTCTCGGAATACAGTACGTACTAAATCAAGACCTTTTTGCTTCGTTAATCTCGTTACCATTGAAATAATCGGTGTATCTTCTTTTTCTGGCAAACCAAAATAACGCTGCAAGGCGCGTTTATTTTCACTCTTTTCATATAATGAATCTGCATCGTACTGAGCAGTAATATACGAATCCGTTTCTGGATTATATACGCTCGTATCAATTCCATTTACAATGCCGCTAAGCTTATCATTATATTTTCGTAACAACCCATCTAACTTCTCACCGAAAAATTCATATTGAATTTCTTCTTTATATGTCGGGCTAACCGCTGTAATTTGATCAGAAGCGATAATACCGCCCTTCATAAAGTTCACATTTCCATAAAACTCTAACTGCTCACTATGGAAATATTCATCACCAAGTTCTAACAAGTCGTACATCACTTCAGGAGGAAATACACCTTGGAACTGCAAGTTATGAATTGTATATACCGTTTTAATATGCTCATATAATGGGTTATCTTGATACTTTTCACGTAGTAAAAAATTAACCATAGCTGTATGCCAATCGTGACTATGAAGAACATCCACTTCGAAATCAAGATGAGGAATACACTCTAAAACTGCTTTCGAAAAATAAGAAAAACGCTCTCCATCATCATAATGTCCATATAGAGAATCCCTCTTAAAATAATATTCATTATCTATTAAGTAATACGTAATCCCGTCTTGCTCACCTTTTAAAATTCCGCAATATTGATTTCTCCACCCAAGCTGAACGTTAATTACTTTATGTAGCGTACATCCATCCCTTAATTTTTGCGGAATAAGACTGTAATTCGGGAGTATAATGCGAACGTCCACACCTAATTTTTTTAGCTCTTTTGGGAGCGCACCTGCCACATCAGCTAATCCTCCCGATTTAACAAATGGTACACATTCTGATACTGCAAATAAAATATTCACTTGTTGTCCCACTGCACGAAAAGCTTATACTACTTCCCTTGCAGCTTCCTCCCTTCGAGTTTTCATTTGAATTAAAACTTTAATCAGTGGAGGAAACCCCCCACTGATTTCTTAAGAATAACTATTAATCGTGCTGTTTTGAACGCTTCCTTTTTCGATAACGTATGGCTCATCGGCGTTTCCTTTTAGTACAACACCGTCACCAATTTTCACATCTTTATCAATAATAACACCGTCTATTATACAGTTATCTCCAATTTGGCTCTTTTGCATAATAATGCTATTACGAACAATTGAACCTTTCCCGATTTTAACAGAACGGGAGACAACACTATTTTCTACTTCACCTTCAATAATACTGCCGTTTGCAATCATTGTATTTTTCACGGCTGCACCCTTTAAGTAACGAGTTGGTGGTTCATCTTTTACTTTTGTAAAGATCGGTGCTTCTTTCTTAAATACTTGCTTCCAAATAGCAGGTTTCAAAATTTCTAAGCTATGTTTATAGTAACTTTCAATCGAATCAATAATTGCTACATATCCTGTATGCTCATACGTAGCAATGTGTAATGATTTCCCGCGCTTTTCTCTCACTACATCGAATAAGCTATATTGTTCCACATCTTTATATGACTCAAATAAATCTAACAATAATTGTTTCTTTAACACGTATGTTTGAAGCGAAACCCCTTCATGGCAAACTTCCGTAATATCAGCTGCCGTATGTATATGTCGCTCTAACACCGCCTGGAAATTTAATGCTGTTACGAGATGGCTATTCGTAATAACGACGTATTCTTCTCTGCTTCTTAGAAAATAATCAATATGTCTTCTAAAGTGTGCAAAAGACCCAAATTCATCTTGGTCACATTGGCAGTTTGGCGGGAATAAAAATAGTCCGTCTCGTTTTCTATCTAAATCCCACTGTTTTCCTGAACCAACATGGTCCATTAACGAGCGGTTTTTATGGCTTGTAAAAACCGCTACACTATGAATACTAGAATTCACCATATTTGAAAGCATGAAATCAATGAGTCGATAACGGCCCCCAAACGGTAACGCCGCTAGTGAACGATGCCCTGTTACTTTCTTTAAGGAAGGAAAACTTCCCGTTGCATTAATAATTCCTAACATTTTTTCTCCCATTCATTTCATCCCCCTTTTCTATTTCCCTTCAGCAATGAGTACTACATCGTCAACATTTTTTTCCGGACGAATAATTGTTCCATCTTCAATAACCATTTCCGATCCAACAATTGCTCTTTCAATTACAACATTTTTTCCAATCTTTGCTCCTGGCATAACGACAGAATCAATAACCATACTACCTTCTTCCACCGTCACCCCTTGGAATAATACAGAATGCCTCACGTCCCCTTCAATGACGCACCCTTCGTTAATAAGTGATTCTTCTACTTTTGCCTGCTCTGCAATATATTGAGGCGGTTCGTTTGGATTTACAGAATAAATACGCCAATTACGATCGTTTAAATTCAGTGATGTTTCATCACGTAGTAAATCCATATTCGCTTCCCATAAGCTCTTCACCGTTCCAACATCTTTCCAATACCCTTCAAACGGATACGCCATTAACTTCTTCCCTTCATCTAATAAAAGCGGAAGTACGTCTTTTCCGAAATCATTACTAGATTCAGGGTTTCTTGCATCCATTTCTAAATACTCTTTCAAAATGGCCCAGTTAAAAATGTAAATTCCCATTGAGGCAAGATTACTTCTTGGAAATTGCGGTTTCTCTTCAAATTCAACAATCTCCATCTCTTCGTTCGTATTCATAATACCGAAACGACTCGCTTCATCCCAAGGTACTTCAATAACAGAAATGGAAACATCCGCTTCCTTCTCAATATGGTAATCTAGCATTTTACTGTAATCCATTTTATAAATATGGTCGCCTGATAAAATAAGAACGTACTCTGGTTCGTACTGACTTAAATAGTTTAAGTTTTGATAAATGGCACTTGCCGTACCTGTGTACCACTTCACACCTGAAGACTCCGCATAAGGAGGTAATACTGTGACTCCACCGCTTACTCGGTCTAAATCCCATGCATTGCCGATTCCGATATAATTATGAAGTTCAAGTGGTTGATATTGCGTTAAAATCCCAACCGTTTCAATACCAGAATTCGCACAGTTACTTAGCGTAAAATCGATAATGCGATATTTACCACCAAATGGAACAGCTGGCTTGGCTAAATTTTTTGTTAATGCACTTAATCGACTACCTTTTCCCCCTGCTAGTAACATTGCTACGCACTTTTGTTTTTGAGCCATCTTGTTTTTTGCTCCCCTTTCTCGTCTTCACTGGTCGTAATATGGATACGCCAAATGGTGGAATTGTAATTTCTACATGTGCTGCTTGATTATGAAACGGTTCTTGAATCGCCTTCAGACGTTTCTTATTTACTTGCCCTGATCCTCCATATTGCTCAGCATCACTATTTAAAATCTCGTTATAATACTCGAAATCTGGTACACCTACTTTATAGTTTTCATATGTAGCTTTCGTAAAATTACATACGACAACTAACGCATCTTCTTGTTTATCCCCTTGGCGAATAAATGAGAAAATACTTTGCTCATGATTATTAGCATCTATCCACTGAAATCCTTCAGGCGAATGATCAAGCTGCCAAAGTGGTTTTGAGCGCTTATACAATGCTATGAGCTCTTTAAAGTAATCATGCATATAACGATGCATTTCAAAATCATGTAAATTCCAATCTAAATCTTCAAGGTCTTTCCACTCATCAAACTGCCCAAACTCTCCTCCCATGAAAAGTAATTTCTTTCCTGGGTGAGTAAAGAAATATCCATATAATAAACGAAGTTGAGCAAACTTATCCCAGTACTCTCCTGGCATTTTATTTAATAACGACTTTTTCCCATGAACGACTTCATCATGAGAAAGCGGTAATATGAAATTTTCAGAGTAAGCATATATTAAAGAAAAAGTCATTTTTTCATGAATATACTTCCTGTACTCAGGCGCACATTCCATATACTTCAGCACATCATTCATCCAGCCCATATTCCATTTGTAATTGAATCCAAGTCCACCTTCATACGTTGGGGCTGTTACAAGTGGCCAAGCTGTTGAATCTTCTGCTGTCATAAGAAAATCTTCATCTTCTGCAAACACCGCTTCATTTAACTCTCGTAAAAATGAAACAGCGTGCTCATTACTTTGCTCCTGTCCTTCTTTATTCCAGTACAGCATGTTTGCAACGGCATCCACCCTGAAACCATCAATGTGGAAATATCTCATCCAAAATAACGCATTTGAGATTAAGAAATTACGTACTTCTCTCTTTCCTAAATCAAAATTGACAGTTCCCCATACTGGATTTTCTTGCACATCTTTATCTTTATATTCATAAGTCGGTGTCCCATCAAACAAATATAAACCGTGAGCATCTTTACAAAAATGCCCCGGCACCCAATCTAAAATGACACCGATTCCATATTTATGACATTCGTCGACAAAATGCATCAAATCATGTGGCGTGCCGAATCTACTCGTCGCGGCATAATATCCCGTCCCTTGATATCCCCAAGAACGATCATATGGATGCTCAACAAGCGGCATAATTTCAATATGTGTAAATTGATGTTCTACCACATAAGGAATGAGTTCTTCTGCCATTTCCCTGTAAGAATACAGTGTTCCGTCTTCTTTCTTTTTCCAAGAACCGAAATGTAATTCATAAACTGTCATCGCTTCTTTATAAACTGATTTTTTCTTTTTCTTACGACTCCAGTTTTTATCATTCCATTCGTATCCCTTTATATCAAAAACTACAGATGCCGTATTCGGTCTTACTTCTGCATATACAGCATACGGATCCGCCTTAAAAATGACGTCACCAGCCATCGTTTCAATCGCATATTTATATATTTCCCTTTCTTCAATATGCGGTATAAACAAGGACCAAATTCCCTCTTCTGTCACTTGTAGCATCTTATGTTGCTCATAATCCCATTCATTAAAATCTCCAACAACACTCATTGCTTTCGCATGAGGAGCCCATACTGTAAATCGTACACCTCGCATCTCATCTTCTGTCACAACATGTGCACCAAAGATGTTATAACTGTCATAGTACTTTTCTGTATGAAACTCATCTCGTTTCACTTCTTCACAATTTATTACACTCAATATGTTCACCTCACTAAGATGACAGAATTTTTTATACTTTACCAATTCTGCGAAAAACTTAAATATCCTTGTTATTTTTTTAAAAATATACGTATTTTTCTTTAATTTCGCTTAAAATGCTCACATTTACCATATAAAATATCGAATTTTGACGAATATTCATTGAAAACGCTTCATTTTCTATTAGGCTTTCATCCTATTATTTATTTCTCAACATTTATTTTATTAGATTTATCCTATTTTTCACGTTATGTATCACTTAAAATCGTAACAAAATAATCTGTCATAAAAAAATGTTTCTCAACATTTTTCGTCACAATTTTATTGAAATGGAAAATTCATAAGCATATACTCGTTCTCAATAAAGAACGTTGAACTTTCGCAAATATAATTCATACTGAAACACTATGTTTACTTTATCCATGTGCCAAGCGAATGTTTGATAAAAATTAAATTAGGGGGCTTTCTTATGTCATTAAAACAAAAGGTTGGAATGGGAGTTGTCACAGCAACGCTCGGCTTATCCCTTACATTCGGCGGTGTATTCGCCTATTTCAGTGATTCTGAAACAGCTAGTAACTCATTTCAAGCTGTTCAACAACGAGTTTAAGTACTGAAAAAGATGGTAAGCTGCTTGGCCAATATTATTATGCACGCCTTGATGAAAACCTTGCCGGTGATGTAACTGGAGATAAAGTAATTGATATAAAAGATGCAGAAATTATCGCTAGCAACTATGGTAAAAAAGGACTATCTGTAAAAGACGGCGACCTTAACAAAGATGGCATTGTCGACGAAAAAGATATTCGCTTCGTTGAAAAGAACTTCTTGAAAAAAGGACCGGATGCATCTAAATCACAAACACCTGTTGAAAAATCAAAAAGTGGTACACTTGCAGATATTTTAAAGAAATTAGGATTAACGCCTAAAAAATAATCATAAAGAGCACTCTATATAAAGTAGAGTGCTCTTTTCTATAAACGACCCTGATCCAGCAAAAGGGGTATATTGGGGATATACAAGGGAAACCGGAAAAGGAATTTATATTAAATTATATAAAAACTCAGAGGTAGGAAGCAGTTTCCCGCCTCTGAATTATTTAGCAATTATTATAGTACTGGTGCCATTGTTTCTTTTAATACTTTTACAGAATGAGCGAATTTCGCTTTTTCTTCTTCATTTAACTCAAGTTCTACGATTTCACGTACACCTTGGCGGTTAATAACAGCTGGAACACCTACGTAAGCATCTTTCTCACCGTATTGACCTTCAAGGTATGCAGATACAGTTAATACGCTGTTCTCGTTGCTTAAGATTGCTTTAGTTACACGAAGTAGTGACATACCGATTCCGTAGTAAGTTGCACCTTTACGTTCGATGATATGGTAAGCTGCATCACGTACATTTTCGAAGATTTTATCTAAGTCTTCTTGTTTGTACTGCTCGTTGTTAGCTAAAATTGTTTCTAGTTTTTGTACACCTACAGTAGCGTGGCTCCATACTGGAAGTTCAGTGTCACCGTGCTCACCAACGATGTAAGCATGAACGTTACGTGGATCTACATCTAAGTAGTCACCTAACATGTAACGGAAACGAGCAGAGTCTAAAGTAGTACCTGAACCGATTACGCGCTCTTTTGGTAAACCAGATTCTTTCCAAGTTACATAAGTTAGAATGTCAACTGGGTTTGTTGCAATTAAGAAGATTCCATCGAATCCGCTATCCATAATACCGCGAACGATTTGTTTAAAGATCTTTGTATTTTTCTCAACTAAGTCTAAACGAGTTTCACCTGGCTTTTGTGGTAATCCAGCAGTGATAACAACTAAATCTGCATCTTTACAATCTGCATAGCTACCGCTCCAAACTTTTGTTGCTGCTGGAGAGAATGGTACTGCATGGCTTAAGTCCATTGCTTCTCCTTCTGCTTTTGCTTCATTAACATCTACTAATACGAATTCTTCAGCTACACCTTGGTTGATCATTGAGTAAGCGTAACTACAACCTACAGCTCCAGTTCCTACTAATACTACACGATTGATACCTTTTTTCATGTTAATTTCCCCTCTCTATTGTTCACATATATTTTTTTATGATTGTTTAAGTAATTAATTAAAATACTAATTTAATGTTGTTTAACTTCTTTACATTCATATTGTAGCACGTATTATTGTGAATTACTTCACAAATTATGACCTATTTGTGAACTTTTTCACATAGAGTGTAAAGTTATTAAATCAAGTATGAAATCAATCTCAATGGAGGCGTTTTCTTTAGATTGTGAAAGAGGTTTTCTTATAGTTTTTGTCGGTAAGTGAAATTATATCGACTTACCGACAAAACCCGACAACGTTAACAGTATATAAAACGCCATCCTTTCTGTATATTTCTACAAAAGAATAGCGTTTTTGGATTATATGGATACAAATTTATCTTAGCTGGATAGCAATGTTTTTTCCATACACTTCAAGTTAACATACGATCACTTATTAACATTCAATAGACATGGAAACCTAGCCAAGCCCTTCAATTATTGCAGCAACACTGTCGTTTTCAAATCTTCAGCACCTCCATTTTTTAATGTATCATTTAGACCACTAAGATACGCGGGCTCAATTGTTAAGGATTTTGGAGGATTATCCATCGGTGGAAGGGCTAAAACAACATGGTGTCCGTATAGTCCCGTGCTACCAACTTGCAAGCTAACCCCTTCGTAGATTTTTCCTTTATCATCAGTGACAGTATAATCAAGTGCTGGCCAGCTATCATTAGCTTCCATTTCTTTGGGATAATCAAAGGTCAAATCAATTCTCGTTGAAAGTGAAGAAAAGGTTATTTGATCTACTGTTAATGCATAGAGATTATCTTTCGTTAATGTTTTTATATTAGGAGTAAATTTACGAATCTCACCTTTAACTTTTGTAAGAGGAAATGCTACGTTCCATGTTCCTGTTTTTCCAAATAAATCTTCCCCATGGACGGAAACATCAATTTTATCACCAAATTCACCGTAATTAGCCAGAGTGAATTCATGCTGCTCAATAACGGTGTTTCGTCCTTTTGACTTCTGTGAAGTAGAACCAATTGCGGATCTGACTTCTTTCCCATTAATGGTTACATAACTAAGTCCAGCTTTCTCTTCATTACTATTGGAAATAGTATTTTCTCCTTTGTATTCCACTGTGATTACTAAACGTCCACCATCGTAAACAGCTTCTTTCACATTCATTGTTAAACCACTATGGTTATCTTGTCTCTCAATTGATGTAGCAAGCTCATCCTTTTCAATTTTATCAGAAGCAATATCATTAAATTGTGCATAAATCGGGCCTATAACTGGAACACTCGATAATGTCTTTGCCATAGTAGGAGAAATGAATCCAAAACCTAAGAGAGAAACACATATTCCACAAGCGACAAGACTAGAATACTTGATTGTTTTTTTTCTACGGTATTGATTTTTCTTAGCTTGAAGCATGGCTGTTTTTTCTCTTTGAATTAACCGGTCTTCTGGTATAGAAATATCATTGATATGGTGATTAAATTCATCTTTATTCATAACTATATCCCTCCTTTAAAATGGGGCGTAAGGCTTGCTTTGCTCTATGTAATTGAGATTTTACGGTTCCTTCTGGAGAATTAAGAATCTCAGCAATTTCCTTAATAGATAAATCGTGATAATACCTTAATAAAATAATAGTTTTGTAAGTAGGATCTAAGAAATTAAATGCCTCGATTAAATCCAATGATTGCTCTAATTTATTCATGCTCTCTTCTGTACATAAATTAGAAAACATTTCATCATTCGCAACAAACTGTCTAGAGGATTTTCTTACAAAATCAATGGATTTAAAAACAAGAATTTTAGTAATCCAACTTTGAAATTTCTCCGGCTTTTTTAACTTTTTCAATGAAAGATATGCTTCATAAATTGTTTCTTGGTATATATCCAGTGCATCTTGTTCATTTCTTACATAAGAATAGGCTGTTCGATATAGTTTTGGGCGAACAAAAGTAATAAGTTGTTCAAATGCTTGATCATTTCCTCTTGTTGCTTGTTTTACTAGATAGGCTATGTCCATTTTTATTTCTTCCTCCCTTTACTAATATAGTCGAATGAGAGAATAAAAAGGTTGCAAAAATAAGTGCATATATATAAATCTCCTACAACTTATTGCAATGATTAATATCAAGCACTAAAGACACAAGAAATCAAAAAAAGCAGACTATCTAAAGTCCACTTTTATACAACAAAAAAGAGATAGCAGATTATGCTATCTCTTTTAGTATGACCCGTACGGGATTCGAACCCGTGTTACCGCCGTGAAAGGGCGGTGTCTTAACCACTTGACCAACGGGCCAGTTACTGGCAGAGAAGAAGGGATTCGAACCCTCGCACCGCGTTAGCGATCTACTCCCTTAGCAGGGGAGCCCCTTGAGCCACTTGGGTACTTCTCTATAATATGGCTCCGCAGGTAGGACTCGAACCTACGACCGATCGGTTAACAGCCGATAGCTCTACCACTGAGCTACTGCGGA
>NZ_MAOE01000038.1 GCF_001884185.1 Bacillus albus | reverse complement strand
TCAAGACACTGGGGAATGTCTTATAAATTAGGGAGGAACAACTTCGATACATATACTATAAAAGGTGGATGTGACCTTGGTGTGAACATAGAGTGAAAGAGAGAGGGAGTTTTAAATAGATGGTAGAGTAAACAAAAAATAAGACCATCGCAAATGATGGCCTAAGGAAGGGGACAATTTATGTCAATTTAATTAGGGATGGAAAGCTGTTCAAGACACTGGGGAATGTCTTATAAATTAGGGAGGAACAGCTCCGATACATATACTATAAAAGGTGGATGTGACCCTCATGTGAACATAGAGTGAAAGATATGAGAATTTGAGAAACGATACATATAAAATGATTATTACAAGAGTTGTAGAGTAAGAAAAAATGTAATAGAAAGTGCCTTTTCATAAATGAAATGAAGTTCCAGTATAAATAAAAGTTGAAAACTATGAAAAAAAGGATTATGCTCAACTATATTATAAGAATATAAGGTTTATCCCGCTGTTTAAGATTTCTTATAAGCTTTTATTTATAAGGGGAAAAAGGGAGTTAGTGAATATGGAAGTAACAAAAAGACAAGGGCTGTATAATCGTCTTATACGATTAAATCCACCACAAATATTAGCATTAGGTTTTTTCTGCTTAATTGTGGTTGGCGGTTTGTTGTTAAAGTTACCATTTGCAACGAAAGTACATATTAGTTGGGTAGATGCTTTCTTTACGGCAACGTCAGCAGCAACTGTAACGGGATTGGGAGTAGTAGATACTGCAAGTACGTTTACGATGTTTGGCGAAATTGTAATTATGTTTTTAATTCAAACAGGCGGCCTAGGTCTTATGACAATTGCCATTTTAATTGTTTGGGTATTAGGCAAAAAAATCGGATTACGCCATCGCTTATTAATTGGAGAGGCATTTAATCAGACAAATATAGGTGGTCTCGTAAAATTAGTAAAACGTGTCTTTATATTTTCAATTTGTATTGAGCTTATTGGGGTCATCTTTTTATCGTTTCGCTTTATTCCAGAGTTTGGCTTTGGAAAAGGTGTATACTATAGTATTTTTCACGTTATTGCATCTTATAATAATGCTGGATTTGCTCTATGGCCAGATAATTTAACAAGGTATGTAGGGGATCCTATTATTAATATTGGGATTTGTTCTTTAATTGTAATAGGTGGTCTCGGTTTTACTGTATTAATTGATATATGGTATAGCCGTAGTTTTCGAAAATTATCACTTCATTCCAAAATCATGATTGTTGGAACAGTAGCGCTAAATGTGATAGCCATGATTGTGATTTTTGTATTGGAATATAATAATGTGAAGACGTTAGGAAATTTACCTTTAAATGAAAAGTTATGGGCTTCTTTCTTCCAAGGTATTACTCCTCGTACTGCTGGATTTAATACAGTTGACTACGGGGGAATGGAAGAATCATCTATATTATTTACAATGGTTTTAATGTTTATTGGTGCAGGAAGTGTATCAACAGGTGGAGGGATTAAATTAACAACGTTTGTTATTTTAGTTACATCTGTCCTTTCATTCTTTAGAAAGAAAGAGGAGATCGTATTATTTCAGCGCACAATAAAAATGTCGACAGTAACGAGGGCGTTAGCGATTGCTGTTGCAAGTCAAATACTCATTTTTGCAGCGGTATTTGTATTAATGCTTACAGAAGACTTTAGTTTTATTCAGTTATTATTTGAAACAATTTCAGCATTTGGTACAGTAGGATTAACGATGGGGATTACTGCAAAGTTATCAGCGTTTGGAAAATGTATTATTATGTTTGTTATGTTTTGCGGATTAATTGGTCCGTTAACACTTGTCTTTTCTTTAGCGCGACCAGCAAAACAAAAAATTAAATATCCATCGGAAGATGTATTTACAGGATAAGGTATCCCGCATAAGCGAGATACCTTTTTCTTTTTAAAAAAGGGAGAACAATAATCCGATAAGCGCTACTCGGAATAAAATTGCAATGAGTGCTGCAATTCCGCCGACGATTGCAGCGATACCACCAGTTACAGTAGCTCCGCGATTATAAGCGTAAATACCTAGTAATACAGAAACAAGACCAAATAATGTTGGGAAGGTAAAGAGTGATAAGATAGATAAGGCAAGAGCGATAAAGCCAGCAGTTGATCCAGCGGCGGATGATCTTACATCATCTTTATGATCCTTCTCGTCGTAATCATAATCAATGCGCTGTGGTGCAACCTCAGCTGCATATTCTTCTTTATAGTCACTATAATCACTATCTATTCTATCTCTTTTTTTGTACTCATCAAATTTCTCAGTCAAAGTCATGACTCCTTTCATAACAAGGTTCAATAGTAGTATGTATCTCTTTTTCCTTTTTATCCGAGTATGTACAGGGAGTAATATCCATTTAAAAGGTGGAAATTGTTTTTTTGAAATAGGAAAAGTTAGTATGACTTCCTCTATTTTGGAAAGTATAAAAAAGAATAATGAGGAAAGGGTGCAATACATAATGGAACATCCAATTGAAAATTTAATGAAAACAGCAATGACAAATTTAAAAGAGATGGTAGATGTAAATACAATTGTTGGAAGCCCAGTTTCAACAGCTGACGGAAATGTAGTATTAACAGTATCGCAAGTGGCTTTCGGTTTTGGAGCTGGCGGAAGTGACTTTAAAGGTGATTTTATTTCTGAAAAACATAAGAACGGACAAGGGCAGCATAAAGAGCACAAGCAAAGTCATCCATTTGGAGGCGGGAGCGGGGCTGGGGTTTCGATTAGCCCAGTTGCTTTTTTAGTAGTTGGTTCTAACGGTGTGCAAGTACTGCACCTCAATAGTAGCACACATTTAATTGAGAAGGCTTTAAATACTGTACCAAGCACTGTAGATAAATTTGTAAATAATCGTCAAAAGTGAACTTGCATTTTTTAGGAATTATGATATATTAGAAAAAGTGCGCTTTAGGATGATCGGAATAATTGAACTTTAAATATATATGATGTGTGGAATAAGGGAGAGGAATTTATGATTAATATCAAAAACTTAGTAGTTGGCTTATGTATGTTAGTAAGCGGCTTTGTTGTATATGTAATAAAAGAAAAGGCTCCATTCTAAAACAGACAAACCGTTACTGTCTGTTTTTAATTTGTAAAAAATGTTGACAAGTTATTGTATTGGTGTTAAAATTTTAATTCGTGTCTCGGTTACAGCTAGTGTAAAGTAAATAACTCTTATGAATACAATACGAAAAGTTTGCGAAAGATCGGGTAATTTTACCAACAACTTTTGTGAACAAACCCTATAAATTGTGCTTGTAAGCTTTATATGTATACTAGTGAATCAAGGAGCGGTCAGTGGAACCGTAATGATGAGAGAGAGGTAGGGCTTTCATCCAGTATATATGTTACTTTCCCGTTAGGTGAATATAAAAAAGAGGACTCCTTTTCAAAAGGAGTCCTCTTTCTTTTTATATATGAAATTTAAGTGCGGCTCTCAACTTGCTGACAAATTTCATCTGTTGTTAAACCGTGAGCTGTAATTACCGATCCTTTAATTGATGCATCTGCAATCCCCATCATATTGGAATCTTGCCCAGTTACAACACAACAATCGCATCCTTGTGCATCCTGTTCGGAGTTAAGGGTAACAATTTCATGTCCTTGTTGCTGAAGGGCTTGCTGAACATCTGTTAATGAGTTTTCAACGCCAATTCTAGCCATAATTCTCACCTCCTACCATCTAGTTGCTAGTATGCTCAAGTACATCGCATATATTTATGCAAAGATGGTAGGAAACATATATTTATCTGCTATTTACGGATAGTTTGATTAAAGTATCACTATATTTAGTCGTTATATACACCAGTAAGCATTTGACTTACGAATTGATCGTTTAAAGTGTCTTGAGTAGAAGAAGTATTTGAATGGATATCGATTGAAGCAATAAAGTTATTATGATCTTTAATATTTGGTTCTACCTCTACATAGTTATCGAATTTACAAAAACCTTTCGTATCCATTAGATCAAATAGTTGAAGCATTTCTACTACTTCTTGTCTCGTTCCTTTAATTTGTACACACGCCATATTGATTTCCTCCTCCATTTTGACAAATTGTTTTTTAAAAATAGGATTATGATTCCGAAATGAAAAGTATGAATGTTATTTTTAGACAGCGTTATTTTTATTATTTTCCCCCTTTTTCAGCAAAAGTCGTTGTATATTCCCGAATTTATAAAAACGGACGTCCGTTTATTGAATACAATAGATTCGTATCAATTGATGAAAATCCTTCTTTTAAACAAATATTTTTTTTAGTGAAAATTGGCGAAAAAAATTTTTTGACTTTTTGTAAACGTTAACAATGCTGTTAAATCAATATAACCAAAGATGTACGTACGATTAAAAATTATAAATTTTCTAAAAATTCTCTTGATTTATTTAGAAAGGAGAGTAAACTAGGAAACAATAAAAAATTCATAGAACATAGGAGGCGCTTTCCAGTGAACGAGCAATGGATTTTCTTAAATGGAGAATTTGTTCCAAAAGACGAGGCAAAAGTTTCAGTATATGATCATGGTTATTTATATGGAGATGGAGTATTTGAAGGGATTCGAGTTTATAGCGGTAATGTCTTCCGTTTGAGAGAGCATCTTGTCCGGTTATATGAATCAGCAAAATCCATCATGTTAGAAATTCCATATTCTTTAGATGAAGTAACGAATATTGTTGTTGAGACGATTCGACAAAATAAATTATCTAATGGATACATTCGCCTAGTTGTATCGAGAGGAGCAGGAAATCTTGGATTAGATCCTGATTCTTGTAAGAAACCGAATGTAGTAGTAATTGCAGAGCAACTATCTTTATTCCCGCAAGAATATTATGAAAAAGGGATTCCAGTTGTAACAGTTGCAACGCGCCGAAACCGTCCAGATGTATTGTCGCCTCAAGTAAAATCTTTAAATTACTTAAACAATATTTTAGTTCGCATCGAAGCGAAATTGGCTGGAGTACAAGAAGCGCTTATGTTAAATGATCAAGGATATGTAGCTGAAGGATCAGGGGATAACGTGTTTATTGTAAAAGGAAATAAATTAATTACACCACCAAGTTCTGCTGGAGCGTTAGAAGGTATTACACGAAACGCTATTTTAGAAATTGGTGAAAAACTTGGATATGACGTTAGAGAAGAGCTATTTACAAGACATGATGTATATGTAGCTGATGAAGTATTTTTAACAGGAACAGCAGCTGAAGTAATTGCTGTTACGACAGTAGATGGTAGAACGATTGGTTTAGGGCAAACGGGTCCACATACGAATCGTTTATTAGAAGAATTCCGAAAGTTAGTTATAGAAGATGGAGAGAAGATTTACGAAGAAAATAAAGTTGGATAACAACTTTTTATAACATAAGAAAGCGTTGAGAGGGAGGAGTAGTTGATTGTGAAGCCTCACAGAGAGTCGGTGGTTGCTGAAAACCGATGGTTCACGTCGACGAACATCGCCCTTGAGTGCTAAGCTGAAGCATTTGTCTAGGCTTAGACGGTAGCTCCGTTATTAGCTAGACTCATTTATGGGTCACTGAGGCAAGAGTATTCTTGCAAAGAAGGGTGGTACCGCGAAATCTTTCGTCCCTTCAGCACATAGCTGGAGTGTGGACGTAGGATTTTTTTTATTGATAAATGTTTTCAAAAAGGGGGCTTATAAGAACAATGTCTTCAAAAACGGAAGAGAAACTGGCAACTGGTGCACAGCTATTGTTAGAAGCGCTAGAAAAGGAAGGAGTAGAAGTGATTTTCGGTTATCCTGGTGGTGCTGTTTTACCTCTTTATGATGCACTCTATGACTGTGAAATTCCGCATATTTTAACAAGGCATGAGCAAGGGGCGATTCACGCTGCTGAAGGATATGCCAGAATTACTGGAAATCCAGGGGTTGTCATTGCAACGAGTGGTCCAGGTGCTACAAATGTGATCACGGGTCTTGCAGATGCCATGATTGACTCGTTACCACTTGTTGTATTTACAGGGCAAGTAGCAACAACGTTAATTGGAAGTGATGCT
This sequence comes from Bacillus albus, assembly GCF_001884185.1. Lineage (GTDB taxonomy): Bacteria > Bacillota > Bacilli > Bacillales > Bacillaceae_G > Bacillus_A > Bacillus_A albus. Next base: position 1,937 of record NZ_MAOE01000038.1, on the reverse strand, counting down.
TTCCAAGAGGCGGATATTATGGGGCTTACGATGCCGGTGACAAAACATAACTATCAAGTGCGAAAGGCTTCAGATTTACCTCGAATTATTAAAGAAGCATTTCATATTGCTAGAACAGGAAGACCAGGCCCAGTCGTGATTGATCTTCCGAAAGATATGGTAGTAGAGCAAGGCGAACGATGTAGTGATGTGCAAATGGATTTACCAGGATACAACCCGAATTATGAACCGAATCTACTTCAAATAAACAAATTATTACAAGCAGTTCGTGCTGCAAATAAGCCGTTAATTTTAGCTGGAGCAGGTGTATTGCATGCGAAAGCATCAAAAGAGTTAACAAGTTTTGCGCGTAAATATGAAATTCCTGTTGTGCATACATTACTTGGTCTTGGTGGCTTTCCGCCAGATGATGAACTTTTTCTAGGGATGGGAGGAATGCACGGTTCTTACACAGCCAATATGGCGTTATATGAATGCGACTTACTCATTAATGTAGGCGCGAGATTTGATGATCGGCTTACTGGAAATTTAGCTTATTTTGCTAAAGGAGCGACTGTCGCACATATCGATATCGACCCAGCAGAAATCGGAAAAAATGTGCCGACTGAAATTCCTATTGTTGCAAGTGCTAAGCGGGCATTGGAAGTATTACTTCAACCAGAAGGAAGGAAAGAAAATCATCATGAATGGATCTCTTTATTAAAGAGTAGAAAAGAACAATATCCATTCTCGTATAAAAGAAACGCTGAAAGTATTAAGCCTCAATATGCAATTGATATGTTATATGAAATTACGAAGGGAGAAGCGATTGTAACAACAGATGTTGGGCAACATCAAATGTGGGCAGCCCAATATTATCCGCTGAAAACTCCAGATAAATGGGTAACTTCAGGAGGATTAGGGACGATGGGATTCGGATTTCCAGCAGCAATTGGTGCGCAAATTGCAAAGCCTGAAGAACTAGTTATTGCAATTGTCGGTGACGCTGGATTTCAAATGACGCTGCAAGAATTAAGTGTATTAAAAGAACACTCTTTACCTGTTAAAGTATTTATTTTAAATAATGAAGCTTTAGGAATGGTTAGACAATGGCAAGATGAATTTTATAACAAAAGATATTCGCACTCTTTACTATCGTGTCAACCAGATTTCGTTGCTCTTGCGAATGCGTATGGCATAAAAGGAGTTCGTATAGATGATCCACTTCTTGCAAAGAAGCAAATACAGCATGCGATTGAATTACAAGAACCGGTCGTAATTGATTGCCGTGTCCTTCAATCAGAAAAGGTAATGCCGATGGTTGCGCCAGGGAAAGGTGTTCACCAAATGGAGGGAGTGGAAAAAAGGTGAAGAGAATTGTTACAGCGACAGTTCGAAATCAAAGCGGTGTGTTAAACCGAATTACAGGTGTTATGACACGAAGACATTTTAATATTGAAAGCATTTCAGTAGGTCATACGGAATCATCGGACATATCGCGGATGACGATTGTTGTACACGTTGAAAATGAACAGCAAGTAGAGCAGTTAATTAAACAACTTCATAAGCAAATTGATGTTCTGAAAGTATCAGATATTACAGAAGAAGCGATGATCGCCAGAGAACTTGCACTTATTAAAGTTGCAACATCAGTAGCAAGAGCAGAATTATATAGTTTAATTGAGCCGTTTCGAGCCACTGTAATAGATGTTGGGAAGGATTCCATAGTTGTGCAAGTAACTGGTACGCAGGAGAAAGTAGAGGCATTAATTGAATTACTTCGTCCATACGGTTTGAAAGAAATCGCTAGAACAGGTGTAACAGCATTTACACGCAGTATGAAGAAGCAAGATAAGCAAGTGATGTTAATTCAATAATCATTTAAATATAGGGGGATATGAAAATGGCAAAAGTTTATTATGAGAAAGATGTAACGGTAAATGTATTAAAAGAAAAGA
>NZ_MAOE01000037.1 GCF_001884185.1 Bacillus albus | reverse complement strand
TCGGATACGGCTCGCAAGGTCATGCGCATGCGCAAAATTTACGTGATAACGGATTTGATGTAATAGTAGGTTTAAGAAAAGGGAAGTCTTGGGATAAAGCGAAAGAAGATGGATTTTCTGTATATACAGTAGCAGAAGCGGCAAAGCAGGCTGATGTAGTAATGATTTTACTACCGGATGAACTGCAGCCAGAAGTATATGAAGCGGAAATTGCGCCAAATTTAAAGGCAGGAAATTCTCTCGTTTTTGCACACGGATTTAACGTTCACTTTGATCAAGTGAAACCACCAGTGAATGTAGATGTATTTCTAGTAGCACCAAAAGGTCCAGGTCATCTTGTGCGCCGTACATTTGCGGAAGGCGGAGCTGTTCCTGCATTATTTGCAGTATATCAAGATGCAACAGGAGTTGCGACTGAAAAGGCACTTTCTTATGCTGATGGAATTGGAGCGACGAGAGCTGGTGTACTAGAAACGACATTTAAAGAAGAAACGGAAACAGATTTATTTGGAGAGCAAGCTGTACTTTGCGGAGGAGTAACTGCGCTAGTAAAAGCTGGATTTGAAACGTTAGTTGATGCCGGATATCAGCCGGAACTTGCATATTTTGAATGTTTACATGAACTAAAACTAATCGTTGACCTTATGTATGAAGGTGGACTTGAAAATATGAGATACTCAGTTTCAGATACAGCGCAGTGGGGCGACTTCGTATCAGGACCACGAGTTGTAACGGAAGATACGAAGAAAGCGATGGGGGCAGTGCTAGCAGAAATTCAAGATGGTACATTTGCAAGAGGATGGATTGCAGAGCATAAAGCAGGGAAACCAAATTTCCATGCGACAAATGAGAAAGAAAATGAACATGAAATTGAAGTAGTTGGACGTAAATTACGTGAAATGATGCCTTTCGTACAACCGCGAGTAAAGGCAGGGGTTAAGTAATATGAAGCAGATTTTGTTCATGGATACGACGCTACGTGATGGCGAACAATCACCAGGAGTGAATTTAAATGAACAAGAGAAATTGCAGATCGCAAGGCAATTAGAGAGACTAGGGATTCATGTCATGGAAGCTGGCTTTGCAGCAGCTTCCGAAGGGGATTTTCAATCGGTAAAACGCATCGCAAATACGATTCAAAATGCTACAGTTATGAGTTTAGCTAGGGCGAAAGAAAGTGATATTCGAAGAGCATATGAAGCGGTGAAAGGTGCTGTATCTCCTCGTTTACACGTATTTTTAGCTACGAGTGATATTCATATGAAATATAAACTTTGTATGTCAAAAGAAGATGTATTAGATAGCATTCACCGCTCGGTTACACTCGGTAAATCATTATTTCCGACAGTACAATTTTCTGCAGAAGATGCGACAAGAACAGCAAGGGATTTTTTAGCTGAAGCAGTAGAAGTTGCGATTCGTGCAGGAGCGAATGTAATTAATATTCCAGATACAGTTGGGTATACGAATCCAGAAGAATATTATTCTCTTTTTAAATACTTACAAGAATCTGTTCCTTCGTATGAAAAAGCAATTTTCTCTTGTCATTGTCACGATGATCTTGGGATGGCTGTAGCAAATTCGTTAGCTGCGGTTGAAGGAGGAGCGTTGCAAGTAGAAGGAACCATTAATGGAATTGGAGAAAGAGCAGGGAATGCAGCGCTAGAAGAAGTCGCAGTTGCTCTTCATATTAGAAAAGATTTCTATAAAGCGGAGTCTTCTATGACGCTAAAAGAAATTAAAGCGACGAGTACATTAGTAAGTAGATTAACAGGTATGGTTGTACCGAAAAATAAAGCGATCGTTGGAGCAAATGCGTTCGCTCATGAGTCAGGAATTCATCAAGACGGTGTTCTAAAAGAAGTGACAACATATGAAATTATTGAACCGGAGTTAGTAGGCGAATCTCAAAACTTATTTGTACTTGGAAAACATTCTGGCCGTCACGCGTTTACAGAAAAAATGAAAGAGCTTGGCTATGAATTTACAACGGAAGAAAGAGATGCGGTGTTTGAAGCGTTTAAAAAATTAGCTGATCGTAAGAAGGAAATTACGGAGGAAGATTTACGTGCACTTATGCTTGGAGAAGCAGCATTTGCGGCTCAGCAATATACCATTACGCAACTGCAAGTACATTTCGTATCAAATAGTACACAATGCGCGACAGTTGTATTAAAAGATGAAGAAGGAAATGTATACAAAGATGCAGCTACTGGTTCTGGTAGTATTGAAGCGATTTATAATGCAATCCAAAGAATTTTAGGATTAGAATGTGAATTGGCAGATTATCGCATACAATCTATTACACAAGGTCAAGATGCACTGGCTCATGTACATGTTGAATTAAAAGAAGGGACGCATCAAGTATCAGGTTTTGGTGTTGCGCAAGACGTATTGGAAGCGTCGGCGAGAGCATATGTTCATGCAGCGGGAAAATTGAAATCTTTTATCCAGCTTGTGAAATAAGTGTTTGATAGGTGAGAGGAGCTATTCTCACCTATCAAATTTAAGTTCTGAAAATTCAGTCAAAGGAGTGTTGAAATTGGAAAAACGTATCGTTTGTTTAGCTGGTGATGGTGTTGGACCGGAAGTTATGGAAAGTGCGAAGGAAGTATTGCATATGGTAGAAAGGCTATATGGTCATCATTTTCATTTGCAAGATGAGTACTTTGGTGGGAGTGCTATCGATTTAAATGGGCAACCATTACCACAACGGACGCTTGCCGCCTGTTTAGCAAGTGATGCGGTATTACTAGGAGCGGTTGGTGGACCAAGGTGGGATGGTGCGAAAGAAAGACCAGAGAAAGGATTATTAGCTTTAAGAAAAGGGCTTGGTGTATTTGCGAACGTTCGCCCTGTAACAGTAGAAAGCGCAACGGCCCATTTATCGCCATTAAAGAAGGCTGATGAAATTGATTTCGTTGTCGTTCGTGAGTTAACAGGTGGAATTTATTTTTCTTATCCGAAAGAACGAACGGACGAAGTAGCAACAGATACACTTACGTATCATCGCCATGAAATTGAACGTATCGTTTCGTATGCTTTTCAACTAGCAAGTAAGCGGAAGAAAAAAGTAACATCGATTGATAAGGCGAATGTTTTAGAGTCTAGTAAATTATGGAGAAATGTGACAGAAGAAGTAGCACTTCGTTATCCAGACGTTGAACTAGAACATATTTTAGTAGATGCTGCTGCGATGGAATTAATTCGGAATCCAGGGCGGTTTGATGTAATTGTAACGGAAAATTTATTTGGAGATATTTTGAGCGACGAAGCTTCGGTATTAGCTGGATCATTAGGAATGCTTCCATCAGCAAGTCACGCGGAAAAGGGACCTTCATTATACGAGCCTATTCACGGATCAGCGCCAGATATTGCCGGGAAAAATAAGGCGAATCCAATTGCCATGATGCGCTCTGTTGCAATGATGCTTGGGCAATCGTTCGGATTAACGAGAGAAGGGTGTGCAATTGAAGAGGCCATTTCAGCAGTCCTTAAATCAGGAAAATGTACAGCCGATATCGGCGGGACTGAAACGACAACTTCATTTACGAAGGCAGTTATGCAAGAAATGGAAGAGCAAGCGTTAGTAGGGAGAGGGAGATAATGGGGAAAAGGTTGCTAGATAAACTTTGGGAAAGACACGTAGTTACGACAAACGAAAATGGATTAGATTTATTATATATTGATCTGCACCTTGTTCACGAAGTAACGTCACCGCAAGCCTTTGAAGGCTTGCGGCTTACAAATCGAACGGTCCGTAGACCAGATTTAACATTCGCAACGATGGATCATAATATCCCAACGAAAGATGTTTGGAATATTACTGATCGCATTGCGAAGCAGCAACTAGATACACTTCGGGAAAATTGTAAACAATTTCAGGTGCCATTAGCGGATATCGGAGATGAAGAGCAAGGGATCGTTCATGTTATCGGACCAGAACTCGGGCTTACGCAGCCAGGCAAAACAATAGTTTGTGGTGATAGTCATACAGCAACGCACGGTGCGTTTGGTGCGCTAGCATTCGGCATTGGTACGAGTGAAGTGGAACATGTATTGGCAACGCAAACGCTGTGGCAAAGAAAACCGAAAGCGATGGGCATTGAGTTAAAAGGAAAATTACAGAAAGGTGTTTACGCAAAAGATATTATTTTGCATCTCCTTTCAAAGTACGGTGTAGCAGTTGGAACTGGATACGTAATGGAATTTTATGGAGAGACGATTGAGTCTATGGAAATGGAAGAGAGAATGACGCTTTGCAATATGGCAATTGAAGGAGGAGCAAAAGCAGGTATTATCGCGCCGGATGAAAAAACATTTGCTTACGTAAAAGGGCGTAAATATGCACCGAAAGACTATGAAACTTTCGAGAAAAAATGGTCTGAACTTTATACAGATGTAGACGCAATGTATGATTTACATATTTTAATTGACGTTACGGATTTAGCACCGTACGTTACGTGGGGAACAAATCCGAGTATGGGTGTTCGTATTGATGAAAGGTTGCCAGAAAAGCATGATGTAAATGACGAAAGAGCATTTTCTTATATGGGATTAAGCCCTGGACAAAGCACGTATGATATTCCAGTTCAGCATGTCTTCATTGGATCCTGTACAAATTCCAGGCTTTCTGATTTAGAAATTGCTGCATCTGTTGTGAAAGGGAAAAAGGTAAAAGAAGGTGTGCGAGCACTCGTTGTGCCTGGATCGAAAAGAGTAAGGGAAGCAGCGATGCAAAAAGGACTACATCGCATATTTGAAGAAGCAGGATTTGAATGGAGAGAACCTGGATGTTCCATGTGTCTTGGAATGAATCCAGATCAAGTACCTGAAGGAGAACATTGTGCTTCCACTTCAAATCGAAATTTTGAAGGGAGACAAGGAAAAGGAGCACGAACACATTTAGTTAGCCCAGCAATGGCGGCAGCAGCTGCGTTATATGGTCATTTTGTTGATACTAGAAAGGAGAGTTATGATGGAGCCATTTCATATTCATAAAGGTACTGCCGCAGTACTGATGAATGATAACATTGATACAGATCAAATTATTCCGAAGCAATATTTAAAGAGAATTGAAAGGACGGGATTTGGAAAATATTTATTCGATGAATGGCGTTATGATAATAACCGCCATGAAAACCCTAATTTTCCACTTAATGCACTAGATAGAAAAGGAGCAAGTATATTAATTACAGGTGATAATTTTGGTTGCGGTTCTTCAAGAGAACATGCTCCGTGGGCGCTTGCTGATTATGGTTTCCGCACTATTATTGCTGGTGGGTTTGCAGATATTTTTTATATGAATTGTATGAAGAATGGTATGTTACCAATTGTAATGGATAAAGAAATGCGGGAACAACTTGCCAAAACAGATGCGAGAGAACAGATAGAAGTAGATTTAGAGAATGAAGTCATTACAACGAGTACGAACAGGTTTCATTTTACAATCGAGAAAATGTGGAAAGAGAAATTATTAAATGGACTAGATGAAATTAGTATTACAATGCAATATGAACAAGAAATTGTAGGATATGAAAGGGAAAGAGCTTTATATTAAGAAATAACGGAATGTTCGAAATGTATTTACATTTAGAATTAAGTATTATATACTATGTAAAAATTAGAGGAGAAAGGGAGTAAGTATTATGAAAACAATGCAATCTATTAAAATGCTTACACAACTACATCATCATACATAAAGCCCTTGAACCTAGCGTGAAAACGTGTAGGTGCAAGGGTTATTCCCGTTGTACCTACACGCTACGAAAGAGCCTTGTAGGTATATTTTATCTACAAGGCTCTTTTTATTTTCGGTTTAGGTGCATGAAATAGGCATATAGTAGAAAGGGAAAGGCGTGAGAATTTAGATGACAAAATGGAAGCGTGCAAACCCAAATGGAACGAGAGATTATTTATTCGAAGAATGTACGTTAATTGAAGAAGTGGAGCAAAAATTAAGGCGTACTTTTTTAGAGAGAGGTTATGAAGAAATAAGGACACCAACAATAGAATTTTATGATGTGTTTGCCTTTCAAAATAGACCGATAGATGAAGAAAAGATGTATAAATTTTTTGATGAAAAAGGAAGGATTATCGTATTGCGTCCTGATATGACAATTCCTTTAGCGAGAGTGATTGGAACGCAGAGATGTGATATGCCACTTAAAGTGACGTATAGCGGGAATGTATTTCGAGCGAATGAGTCTCTCACTGGAAAATATAATGAGATTGTACAAAGTGGTATTGAAATTATTGGGATTGATAATGTAAGAGCGGAAATTGAATGTGTTATAAGCGTCATTCAATCACTTCAAAAGTTGAAAGTGCAATCTTTTACAATAGAGATTGGGCAAGTACAGTTATATAAATGTATTGTAAAAAAGCTCTCTATTCATGAGGAAGAAGAGAGAGTACTTAGAACGTATATTGAAAGTAAAAATTATGCTGCTCTATCAAATTTTATTAGAGAAAAGAAATTAGATCGATGTGATGAAACAGTCAGATTGCTGGAGAAATTACCAAGGCTATTTGGGAATTTAGAAGTGATTGAGGAAGCAGAAAAACTCGCCTCAAGTAATGAAATGATAATGGCTATTGCAAGAGTGAAAGAAATATATGAAGCGATTGAAAAACTAGGCTATGGATCTTACATATCAATTGATTTAGGGATGATTCAACATCTGGATTATTATACAGGCGTTATTTTCAAAGGGTATATATATGAAATTGGGGAAGAAATTGTTAGTGGCGGAAGATATGATGAGTTAATTGGAAATTTTGGAGAAATGCGGCCGGCTGTCGGACTCGCGGTGCAAGTCAATCAAATTGTGAAGGCGCTACAAGAGCAACAAGAGCCATATGAACGAAAGAGAATAGATATGATAATTCATTATGAGTTAAATAGATTAGCAGAAGCGGAACGATTACGTAGTTTACTTCAAAAGGACGGAAAAAAAGTAGAGCTATCTTTATTCTCTAATGTAAATGACACCTTTCAATTTGCAAGAAAAAATCAAATCGGAACGGTCGTTGAGGCAAAAAACGAATCATTAGTGGAATATGTGTGGAAAGAAAAATGGGTAGTCCAGAAAGAAGGAGAAACTTCATGCGTAACATTCAAATTGCGTTAACGAAAGGAAGATTAGAAAAACATGTTATTCCGCTCTTTGAGCAAATTGGAATTGATTGTTCAGAACTCAAAAATAAAGGACGAAAGCTTGTCTTTCAAAGTAAAAATACAGATATCTCATTTATTTTAGTGAAAGCAGTAGATGTTGCTACTTATGTGGAACATGGAGTAGCTGATATTGGAGTCGTTGGAAAAGATGTTTTAATGGAAAATGAGAAAGATATTTATGAAATGTTGGATTTAGGAGTAGGTGTGTGTAAGTTTTGTGTTGCTTCTATTCCTACTTATAACGCGAAGAGCTACCGGAAGAAACGTATTGCGACGAAATATCCACATATTACTTCTAACTATTTTCATGATAAAGGAGAAGATGTAGAAATTATAAAAATAGAAGGTTCGGTAGAAATTGCGCCTATTCTTGGATTGGCAGATGCGATTGTTGATATTGTTGAAACAGGAAAAACATTACAAGAAAACGGGCTCATTGTATTTGAAGAAATGTGTTCTATATCCGCTCGAATGATTGTAAATAAGGCTGCATTAAAAACTAAAAAAGACGAAATATTCAGTATTATAAATATGATGGAACAAGAAATTTTATCAGGAAAATAGGGGGATTAAAATGGAAGTCGTTTATGAAGATTTCAAAGAGGCGTTATCGAAAATAAAATTGCTAAGAGAAAACGCTAATATAATAGAAGAAACTGTTCAAAGAAGTGTAAGTGAAATCGTTCAAAATGTAAGGGAGAGTAGGGATGAGGCTCTGTCTTTTTATACAAAAAAGTTTGATGGTGTAAAGGTTAAAGAATTTCGCGTAAGTGAAGAAGAGATAAAACAAGCGAGTATGTTTGTCGAGAGTTCATTTTTAGAAGCGTTACAAGAGGCGAAGAAAAATATTATTTCGTATCATGAAAAGCAAAAAAGGCAATCTATATTCGATTGCGAGAGTGAAGGCATCATTAGAGGACAAATCATTCGGCCGTTAGAGAATGTAGGAGTATACGTGCCAGGCGGAACTGCTTCATATCCTTCGTCAGTATTAATGAATGTATTGCCAGCAAAACTCGCTGGTGTGAAAAAGATTGTAATGGTAACACCGCCGAGAGAAGGAGGAATTGATCCACATATTTTAGTTGCTGCAGGCCTTGCAGGAGTAAATGAAATTTATACGATAGGTGGCGCGCAAGCAATTGCTGCATTAGCATACGGGACGGAATCGATTCCGAAAGTGGATAAAATAGTTGGACCGGGAAATTTGTACGTTGCTTTGGCGAAACGAGAAGTATACGGAGTAGTGAATATTGATATGATTGCCGGACCGTCAGAAATTGTAGTTATCGCTGATGAAACAGGAAATGCAAAATATATTGCTGCTGATTTATTATCACAAGCAGAACATGACGAGAGAGCAACAGCAATTTGTATTACAACGAATATAGAGTTAGCAAAAGAGGTAGAAAAAGAGATAGAAAGACAGTTAGAAACATTACCAAGAAGCGAAATTGCACGTAAATCGATAAATAGAAATGGAGCTGTTTTTATCGTTCCTTCTTTAGATGAGGCACTACAATTATCGAATGAAATCGCCCCGGAACATTTAGAGTTACATATAAAAGAACCGATGAATGCACTAGCTTATGTGAAACATGCAGGGTCAATCTTTCTTGGACCATATGCACCAGAACCACTCGGTGATTATTTAGCAGGGCCGAATCACGTGTTACCGACAAGTGGAACGGCAAGGTTTTTCTCGCCGTTATCAGTTGATGATTTCGTGAAAAAATCAAGCTTCTTGTCTTATACAGAGGAAGCGTTAAGAGATGTACAACATCATATTGTAGAACTTGCCAATAAAGAAGGGTTATATGCGCATGCGAGAGCAATTCAAATAAGATTTGAGGAGGAAGAATGATGCGAGAAGCTAGTCAAATACGCGAGACGACAGAAACAAAAATAAAATTAAGTTTGCAGCTTGATGAAGGAAAGGCCGTTTCTATACAAACGGGAGTTGGATTTTTTGATCATATGCTAACTTTATTTGCAAGGCATGGAAGATTCGGTTTGCAAGTGGAGGCGGAAGGCGATGTATATGTTGATGCGCATCATACAGTTGAAGATGTTGGAATTGTACTCGGAAATTGTTTGAAAGAAGCATTGCAAAGTAAAGAGGGGATTAACCGTTACGGCTCCGCATATGTACCGATGGATGAGTCTTTAGGTTTTGTTGCAATTGATATAAGCGGACGCTCGTATATTGTATTTCAAGGAGAACTAACAAATCCGAAGCTAGGGGATTTTGATACAGAACTAACGGAAGAGTTTTTTAGAGCAGTTGCTCATGCTGCCAATATTACATTACATGCTCGCATCTTATACGGAAGCAATACACATCACAAAATTGAAGCATTATTTAAAGCGTTTGGTAGAGCGCTTAGAGAAGCAGTCGAAAGAAATGCCAACATTACTGGTGTAAATTCAACGAAAGGGATGTTGTAATTGATTGCCATTATAGATTATGGAATGGGAAATATTCGTAGTGTAGAACAAGCATTGAAGCATATTGGAGCAGCGTATATCATAACGAGTGAGAAAGAAGAAATCCTTAGAAGTGATGGAGTAATTTTACCAGGAGTAGGTGCATTTCCAAAAGCGATGAATGTATTGGAAGAAAAAGATTTAGTGAGTGTGTTAAAAGAAGTCGGACGTTCAGGAAAACCGCTTCTAGGCATTTGCTTAGGAATGCAGCTTTTATTTGAAAAAAGTGAGGAACTACAAGACTGTAACGGATTAAGTTTATTGCCAGGTGTTATTAGAAAGTTAAAGGTTCCTTATAAAATTCCACATATGGGATGGAATGAGTTAAAGAAAGAGGGAGAAACAGCACTTTGGAATGGAGTAGAGGACGGTTCTTTCGTATATTATGTCCATTCTTATTACGCAGATTGTCCAAATGAAATTGTGTATGGAATAAGTGAATATGGAGTGAACGTACCTGGTTTTGTAGCAAAAGGAAGTATATATGGCGCACAGTTTCATCCTGAAAAAAGTGGTGACATAGGAATGCAAATGTTGAAAAATTTCAAAGGAGTGGTAGAAGCATGGAAATCTTCCCAGCTATCGATTTAAAAGAGGGCCGCTGCGTTAGACTTTATCAAGGAGAGTTTAGTAAAGAAACAGTAATGAATGAAGACCCGATTGCGCAAGCGATTATATTTGAAAAGTTTGGAGCAAAAAGGTTGCACATTGTTGATTTAGATGGTGCAGTTGCTGGCGAGTCGTTAAACTTGTCCGTCATTGAACGAATTTGTAAGGCGGTACGAATTCCAGTGCAAGTTGGAGGAGGAATTCGATCACTTATAGCGGTAGAGAAGCTATTGTCAGCAGGGGTAGACAAAGTGATTTTAGGAACAGCCGCTCTTTATGATAAGGCATTTTTAGAAGAAGCAGTTCTTCTATATAAAGAAAAAATCATTGTTGGCATTGATGCGAAAAATGGTTTCGTAGCAACGAGAGGTTGGCTTGATGTGTCTGAAATTTCTTACATTGATTTAGCGAAGCAAATGGAAAATGTAGGTGTTCAAACGATTGTGTTTACAGACATTTCGAAAGACGGGACGCTTGCAGGGCCGAATATAGAGCAATTGGAGTTACTACAAAAAAGCGTTTCTATTCGTCTTATTGCTTCTGGAGGAGTGGCATCTATTCAAGATGTGAAAAAGTTAAATGATATGAATATATACGGCGTCATAATTGGTAAGGCTCTTTATGAGAAAACGATTGATTTAGAAGAAGTATTAGAGGTAACAAAGTTATGTTAGCGAAACGAATTATTCCTTGTCTAGATGTGAAAGAAGGGCGAGTCGTAAAAGGTGTAAATTTTATAGGGTTACAAGACGTCGGTGATCCTGTTGAAATAGCCGCTTTATATGACGAGGCGGGAGCAGATGAAATAGTATTTTTAGATATTACGGCAACGCATGAAGGACGAAAAACGATTATAGATGTTGTAGAAAAAACAGCTTCAAAAGTATTTATTCCTCTTACAGTTGGAGGGGGGATTTCAAGTGTTAAAGATATGTACAATTTACTAAGAGTTGGAGCAGATAAAGTTTCAATTAACTCAGCGGCAGTGCGAAATCCGAAGTTAATCAAAGAAGGGGCAGAACACTTTGGCTCACAATGTATCGTTGTCGCAATTGATGCTAGAAAAGTAGCAGAAGGTAAGTGGAATGTATATGTGAACGGCGGAAGAGTTGATACGGGAATGGATGCAATCTGGTGGGCAAAGCGTGTTACTGAGCTAGGAGCAGGCGAAATTTTATTAACGAGTATGGATGCAGATGGAACGAAAAACGGATATGACCTTCACTTAACAGAAGAAATTTCAAGAAGTGTTTCCGTACCAGTCATTGCGTCAGGCGGATGTGGTCATGCTGATCACATTATAGAAGTTTTTCAAAAGACAACAGTTGATGCAGCTTTAGCGGCATCCATCTTTCATTATGGTGAGGCGACAGTGCAGGACGTAAAGAGAAAATTAAGAAATGCAAATGTTGAGGTGCGGTTATGAAACCTAACTTTTCAAAAGGACTACTACCAGCAGTCGTAATTGAAGAAGGTACAAAAGAAGTTTTAATGTTAGCTTATATGAATGAAGAAGCATATGAAAAAACGCTAGAGACGAAAAGAACGTGGTTTTATTCTCGTTCAAGAAGGTCGTTATGGAATAAAGGAAAAACATCAGGAAATATCCAATCTGTGCAATCTCTTTATTTAGATTGTGATCAAGATTCAATTGTTGTCGTCGTTAAGCAAGTGGGGCCTGCTTGTCATACGGGAGAGAAGACATGTTTTCACTACAAAATTATATAGGGGGATACATATGGAAAACGCCTTTACATTACTATTTAAAACAATTGAAGAACGAAAGAGAAATCCACTTCCTCAATCATATACAAATTACTTGTTTTCAAAAGGAGAAGATAAAATTTTAAAGAAAATTGGTGAGGAATGTACGGAAGTAATTATCGCATCTAAAAATAATGATAAAAAAGAGTTAGTGAAAGAAATGGTTGATGTACTGTATCACTGCTTCGTTTTATTAGCCGAAAAAAATATATCATTAGAAGATATTATGGAGGAAGTAACAGAAAGAAATGGGAAGCTTTCGAGAGTAGGGGACAGAAGAGAAATAGATACATTATAAGGGGGAATATGTATGAAAGTGGATTATCACATTCATTTAGAAGAAGGGCCGTATTCAATAGGATGGCTAGCTAAAGTAAATGAAGCACTGCAACATTATGAACCGCTTAAAGAAGAAAAACATTCTATGGAATGGCTTGTGAAAACACAAGAACGCCTGCAAAGACGTGTGAAAGAAGGGCCATTTACAACGAAATGGATTGATTTATATTTAGAAGAAGCTTTGCGAAAAGGAATAAAAGAAGTTGGGATTGTCGATCATTTATACCGTTTTTATGAAGCGAAAGAATACTATGAAAGATATGTCGATATTAGTGATTCGAGGCTTGGGCGTTTACAGAAGGAATGGTTAGACCAAGTAAGGGTAGCGTCACTACATGATTTTATAAAGGCAATTGAAGAGGCAAAAGAACGGTGGAGTAAAAGAGGTGTTACGCTTAAACTTGGAATTGAAGCCGATTATTTTGTTGGTGGTGAACAACAATTACAATCTTTACTCGCATTAGGAGATTTTGATTATGTAATTGGTTCTGTTCATTTTTTAAATGGATGGGGATTTGATAATCCAGATACGAAAGAATATTTTAAGGAACATGACTTATATGCTTTATATGATACGTTTTTCAAAACAGTGGAGTGTGCAGTTCGTTCTGAGTTATTTGATATAATAGCTCATCTTGATAACATAAAAGTATTTAATTACCGGCTAGATGAGAATGAACAACTCTCTTATTATAAGGGAATTGCGCGTGCGTTAGTAGAAACAAATACAGCAACGGAAATAAATGCGGGATTGTACTATCGCTACCCTGTGCGCGAGATGTGCCCGAGTCCACTGTATTTACAAGTATTAGCTAAGCACGGGGTCCCGATTACACTCTCTTCAGATGCTCATTATCCGAATCATTTAGGGAAATATGTGGAAGAGAATATAAAGACATTACGCAATCATGGTATTTCGCATGTAGCTACATTTACGAAACGAGTAAGAACGATGAGATTGTTTGAAGAAGAAGTTACAATTTTAAAATGATCATGATTTTTTGATGAAAACCCACCTTTTTGTTCAAAATAAGAAAGAATAAAAAGGAGGGTAAAGAAATGGCGAAACAACAAAATAAACAAAATGTACAAGGGGCACAGCAACAAGCGTATACTTCTGAAACGAATGCTACATCTCAATCCGTTATTGAGGAACAAATTAGTGATACAGTTGCAGAAGGAACGATCGATGTGAAGCTTGGAAAAGAATCACAAGAGAAAGCATAAGAAGAGGGGAGACTTGCATCTCCTCTTTTTTCATGGAAAAGTGTCGATTTACAAAACTATAATCAAATTCCTTGGTTTTTATATGTGGATTTCTTACAATGAAAGATAAGAGCTATCTTATTTTCTATAGAAGAGGTGTTAGTAGTGGCAAAAATATTAGTAACAGGGAAAATTCCAGCAATCGGATTAGAACTATTAAAGGATCATGATGTAGAAATGTACGATAAAGAGGCGTTAATTTCTTTAGATGAATTAACAGAGCGTGTAAAAGATAAAGATGCATTGTTAAGCCTACTTTCTACAAAGGTGACAAAAGAAGTGATTGATGCGGCACCTCATTTAAAGATTGTTGCAAACTATGGTGCTGGTTACGATAATATTGATTACACGTACGCAGGAGAAAAAGGGATTTCGGTAACGAATACACCGAAAGTATCAACAGAAGCGACAGCTGAATTAACATTTGCACTTCTTTTAGCAGCTGCACGTAGAATTCCTGAAGGTGATACGTTATGTCGTACAACTGGATTTAACGGATGGGCACCGTTATTTTTCTTAGGCCGCGAAGTACATGGGAAGACAATTGGAATTATTGGCCTTGGAGAAATCGGAAAGGCAGTTGCAAAGCGTGCGAAAGCGTTTGGAATGAATGTTTTATATACAGGACCAAACCGAAAGCCTGAAGCTGAAAGTGGACTGGAAGCAACATATGTAACATTGGAAGAATTATTACAAACGGCAGACTTTATTACAATTAACTGTGCGTATAATCCGAAATTGCATCATATGATTGATGAAGAACAGTTCAAAATGATGAAGAAAACAGCGTATATTATAAATGCTTCACGTGGGCCAATAATGCATGAAGCAGCACTTGCTCATGCATTAAAAACGAATGAAATTGAAGGGGCAGCTCTTGATGTGTTTGAATTTGAACCGAAAATTACGGAAGAGCTAAAAGGATTAAAGAATGTAGTACTCGCTCCTCACGTAGGAAATGCAACATTCGAAACGCGTGATGCGATGGCGGAAATGGCAGTAAGAAATATTTTATCCGTATTAAACGGTGAAGAGCCTGTAACACCTGTAAATCAAAAAGTATTCGTTACAAAATAAAAAGAAACCTTCCGGAATCGGAAGGTTTTTTTATTTGTCTTTATTTGCTCTTTTAGATGGTCTTTGTCTAAGAAATTGAGATAGCATATACAAAATATATAGTGGAATAGCAATGAATAAGAAAACAGAAAAATTACCGAACCCTGTTTGGTACATTGTGATAATGATTCCAACTAAAAATAGTGTAATAATGATGCTATATCGTGGGATTGGTACATCTTTTAAACTTGGGATACGAATGCGGCTCACCATTAAAAATGCGAACGTTACAAATACTGTAATAAGAACGATTTTTGGAATGGTATGTGAAAATAATGTTAAGAAAGCAACAAGCCCTCCCGCTGCTGTAATCGGTACCCCAGTGAAATATTTCATTGAAGTAGAAGATGGTGTTACATTAAATCGTGCTAAACGATATGCTCCGAAAAGAGGGAATAGTCCCGCTATGTATAGTCCGATGATTCCATAATTGGAGAAAGATGTGTAATACATAAGAACAGCAGGTGCGGCACCAAATGTTACGACATCTGCAAGTGAGTCAAGTTCTTTTCCCATTTGTGAATCAACACGTAATAAACGAGCAACACGCCCATCAAGACTATCTAACATCATCCCGATAAGTACTAAAATAGCAGCTGATTTATAATATCCTAAAGATGCATAGCCGATTGACAAGAATCCACTATATAAATTTCCGAGCGTAAATAAGTTTGGAATAGCTGCTCTATACAAAATCTGATCCCTTGCTTTCTGTAATAAATTCTTAATTAGTGTATGAAAGTTTACTTATTTTATCATACCATAAATTTCTTCCTCATACGAAAAAAATTCCCAATTTGTGAAAGATTTCATAGAAGAATGATTTGAAAAATAAGTGAAAAAAGAAGCAACTTTTATAAAGTTGCTTCTTTTATTATTCAAATTTCGTTGTCATTGTTCCAGTTTTATACCGATTGTTAGGATCGAAACGTAATAAATCTCCATAAATGAGTTTATCCGAGAGTTTTAATTCATTTTTTGCTTTTTCAATATTCGGTTGACATAATGAAATGTCCGCTTCTTCACCCGTATTTCGTTTATAACACATGTTTTTTGTATACACATAATCTTCCGAAACGAAGCTACCATCACGCATTACCATAAGTGGGTCTTCTTCTTTAATAAATAAGTCAGTTCCAAATTCAACCGATTGATTTGTTTTAATACCAAGTAAATGAAGTAGCGTTGGTTTAATATCAATTTGACCAGATACTTTAGAAATGACTTTTCCTTCTTGACCAGGTACGTGAATAATGAGAGGGACGCGTTGTAATTGCATAGAATCAAACGGTGTAATAGCGTCTTTCCCAAGGAACTGAGCCATAGCTGCGTTATGGTTTTCAGAAATACCGTAATGGTCTCCGTAAATGACAATAACGGAATTATCATATAGTCCTTCTTCTTTTAATTGTTTAATAAATCGTTTAAGAGCTTCATCCGTGTAACGAACAGTTGGGAAGTAACGGTTTACAACACCACTTTCTGAATTAAACTCATCAACATATTGATCTTCTGGATTTAGAAGAAATGGAAAATGGTTTGTTAAAGTAATGAATTTTGTATAGAACGGCTGTGGTAAAGATTTTAGCTTTGGAATAGATTGTTCAAAGAACTCTTTATCTTTTAACCCCCAACCGACAGACATTTGTTCTGTGCCTACGTAATCATTTAAATTAAAGTAACGATCATATCCAAGTGCAGGATACATTACATCACGATTCCAAAACGCTTTATCATTTGAATGGAAGACAGCAGAAGAATATCCGTATTTTTTTAATTGTTCTGGTGTAGCTGTATATTCATTTGTTGCGTGAGTAAAGAATACAGAACCGCGGTCTAACGGATAAAGTGAATTTTCAACGATAAATTCAGCATCAGATGTTTTACCTTGTCCTGTTTGATGATAGAAGTTATCGAAATAAAAACTATCTTTAATAAATTCGTTTAAAAATGGAGTGATTTCTTTTCCATTTATTTTTTTATTAATAACAAAACTTTGTGTAGATTCCATTGAAATCAAAATGACATTTTTACCTTTTGCAGCTCCAAATAAGTTTTTATCAACTTGCTTATCTTTTGAGTCTGTATAGTTTTTAATTTCAGAGAACCCGTCACCACTTGCAAATACACGTTCAGCTGAAGATTTAGATTGAAGTGTAATATCAAATAGATGATATGTGTATAAACCTAAATTTTTCACGACAGTTTGACGATCAAATGAACGTGAGAACATTTGTGGTTTATAAATAACTGAAACAACAATTTGTAATGCTAGTAGAACTGTTACACTGCTAAAGAAAGTTCGCTTCTCAGAGCGAGAAAGCGGCGTCTTGTCACAAAATGTCGGGAATTTACGCGAAAGAAACATTAAAATAATCGCATCTGCAAATAAGAGTAATGTTTTATACGTAAAGAGTTCTTTTATACTTGTCCCTAAATCAGCCATATTATTTGTTTGAAATAATACTGGGAACGTAACGAAATCGTTATAAAACCCATAAAACATTGCATTTCCAAATAAAATGAATGATAGTACAAAACTAATTCCAACTATAATGCGATTTCGGTGTTTAGATGCAAATAATGCAAAACCGAAAAATAAAAGTAGCGCAGCTAGTGGATTAATAAAAAGCATAAATTCTTCAAAGAAATTATCAATTTTAATATCAAATGCTAGCTTGTACACAATATATGTTTTTATCCATAATAAAACGACTGCAACGAGTGCAAATCGCAGTTTTGGAAACAGACGTTGTAGCATAATATACTCCTCTCCTAAAAAGCATGACCGTCCTTGTGAGCCGGTTTGATTAGCGCCTCATTTTATATATACGAACAGTCCTTTATTATTATGTTTATTATACTATGAGTATCATTATACGAAAATAAAAGAGAGTTGTGGACTTTTTTATAATAATTGAGTAGAAAAAGGGCAGTAGGAGACAATATAACGGAGTTTCTATGTATGATTACTATCGTGCGCAGAAAGAATCGTGTAACAATACGGAGGTTATAATGCGAAAATTATTATATTTTATAGTATGCAGTAGTGTTATACTTTTTGCTTCACCGAGTGTGTCGATAGCCCAATATGATGCACCTCTTATGGAAGATGCCCTTTATTCTGTTTTATTTCCAAAAATAAATAAAGCAATTGAAAAACAATATGGGAGCTTAAAACCTTATCAATGTCCGAAAATCATCAGTTTAAAAAAAGTGTATAGCGGTACCTATTTATTTCAAGCGAGTATTGAAGTGACGAAGTATGAGCAGGTTGGTGGGAAAATTGTTCCACCATTTGAGAAGGTAACGATTACATTTAATAATGAAGAGGGCGAATGGGAAGTAACAAAGGTAATAGTAAAGCGCTTACCAAATGATACGAAATTAAACTGTAAAAAAACAATGTAAAAAATTGTTTGACAAATAAAACGGTCCTTTGGTATTGTTAATAGCAACAATTAGATGTTTGAAAATTAAATAGACTTACCTCATCTACTCTCAAAGGTAGAGGCCGCGATAGGAAAGAGTAAGCTATGGGAGATTTAATGGAATCTGTGATCATAGGTTGAAAGGGACTATTGCCGAAATATAAGAATAACCATCTTATTCATATATTGGGACTGCATTGAATAAATGTAGTACTGTCATAAGATTATTTTATGGAGAGCTATTTGGAGATGTTGATGCGGTTTCTTATTTTGAGGAGATAACAACTCGTTTATTTTTTCAATATATATTTTTCCTAATAAGAAACGCGTGTGAACATTGTTCCGCGCGTTTTTTGTCTATCTAAAAGCGTGCTGCAATGAATAGAAGATTGGGGTTATGAGTTTTAGAGGAAATAAGGGAGGAATTCAAATGTATTTACACGGCACAAGCCGAATCAATGGGCAAGGACACTTAGAAATTGGAGGGTGCGATACGACGCAGCTAGCAAAACAATATGGAACACCACTTTATGTATACGATGAAGAGTCTATTCGAGGAAAGTGCCGCGCGTTTCATCGTGCTTTTAAAGAAAGTGGTTTCTCTTACCAAGTAGCATATGCAAGCAAGGCGTTCTTGTGCATGGAGATGTGCCGAGTAGCTCGTGAAGAGAATATGTCATTAGACGTTGTTTCTGGAGGGGAATTATATACTGCGCTTCAAGCAGGATTTCCGGCATCGCGTATTCATTTTCACGGCAATAATAAAACAGAAGAAGAGATCGTGATGGCTCTTCAGGCGAATATTGGTTGTTTTGTCGTAGATAATTTCTTAGAATTAGAGATTTTGCATGATTTAGCAGTGCAACATGGGAAATTTGTGAACATATTAATTCGTGTAACGCCTGGAGTAGAGGCGCACACACATGAATATATTACAACAGGTCAAGATGATTCGAAATTTGGATTTGGCGTGTCAAATGGTCAAGCGATGCAAGCAATTGAGCTTGCTTTACAAAAATCAAATTATAATGTGTTAGGAATTCATTCACATATCGGATCACAAATATTTGAAACGGCCGGTTTTGTGCGAGCGATTGAAGTTCTTCGTCAATTTTTAGAAGAAGTGAGAGAGCGAACGAATTATGTAGTAAAAGTACTAAATGTGGGCGGAGGATTCGGAATACGCTACACAGAATCAGATACGCCATTAACTCTTGAGACATATGTGCGAGCTGTAACAAGTGCAGTGAGAGAACAATTTACAGTATGTAATTATCCCTTGCCAGAAATATGGGTTGAACCAGGCCGTAGTATTGTAGGTGATGCTGGAACGACACTTTATACAGTCGGATCTGTGAAAGACATTCCTGGTATTCGGAAATATGTATCAGTGGATGGTGGGATGACTGATAATTTAAGACCTGCTTTATATAACGCTCGTTATGAAGCGATGTTAGCGAATCGAGGGAACGATGAGAACGAGGAAGTTGTTTCGATTGCAGGGAAATGTTGTGAGAGTGGAGATATGTTAATTTGGGATATTACTCTACCGAAAGTTGCTACTGCCGATTTATTAGCAATTTCTTGTACAGGGGCATACGGGTACTCGATGGCGAATAATTATAACCGGATTCGTAGACCAGCTGTCGTCTTCGCGAAAGGTGGCACATCACAAATTGTTGTAGAGCGCGAAACATATGAAAATATTATTGGGAACGATCGCATACGTATTAAAGAACTGGTTTAAATGGGGAAAAAGGAGTTGTTCAGATGGGCAATTCCTTTTTTGTAAAATAAAATAATTAAAATATATCGGAAAACTAGGATTGAAAAATATCAGAATTGTGATAAAATACAAATACAAAGCTTATCAAGAGAAGCGGAGGGAACTGGCCCGACGAAGCTCGGCAACCTGCTTATAGAAAGCAAGGTGCTAAATCCAGCAAAATGGAATCCATTTTGAAAGATAAGGTAAAATATATTACCGAACAGTCTTTTCGAAATGGGAAAGATTTTTTTTATGAATAAAAAGGGGGGCTGTTCGCGTGAGCGTACGGGAACATTTTGAGGAAGTATCTGAGAAGATTCAAGCTATGCTTGCTGATATGAAATATGGTTCAATTACAATTGTTGTGCAAGATGGAAAAGTCATTCAATTAGAGAAAAGTGAAAAAGTACGTTTAAAGTAAAAAGCGCTGACTAGAAAAACTAGAGGCGGTTTTAACCTATATCATTAGGTTAAAACCGTCTTTTTGCTTTTACAGGGGGAAAGAACATGTTGACGTATGAAACGTGGGAAGAAAATAACATTTCATTTTCAGAAGAAGATGAAACGAAAGGCGCGCTATCTGTATTAAGTTGGGCTTATAAAGAATATAAAAGTGAAATTGTATACGCATGTAGCTTCGGAGTGGAAGGGATGGTATTGCTGCATCTTATAAACCAAGTAAATCCATCTGCTAAAGTTGTATTTTTAGATACAAATGTTCATTTTCAAGAAACGTATGAATTAATTCAAAAAGTACGGAGACGATTTCCTTCATTAAATATTATAGAACAACAGCCGGAACTTACACTTGATGAACAAGCGAAGTTGCATGGTGAGAAATTATGGGAAAGTAATCCGAATCTCTGTTGTAAAATTAGAAAAATTTTACCGTTAGAAAAATCATTAGCAGCGGAAAAAGCGTGGATATCGGGCTTAAGGAGGGAACAATCAGAAACACGTAAGCATACAAAGTTTATAAATCAAGATCATCGCTTTCAATCTATTAAAGTTTGTCCGCTCATTCATTGGACGTGGAAAGAGGTATGGCGATATGTATACAAACATAGCTTGCCGTATAACCCGCTGCATGATGTTGGATATCCAAGTATTGGGTGTGAGAAGTGTACGTTACCTGTAGGTGAGGGTGGCGATTTGAGAGATGGTAGATGGGCGGGGAAAGTGAAAACTGAATGCGGTCTACATTACCAATAAGATGAATTTGAAAATAAAGCTAAGAGAGGGTATAGAAAATGAGTACAAGAAACGAATTAGTAAATCTTATAGATGAGACATATGACGTATCACAAATTGAAAAAGAAATTGAACTAGACAACATTGCGTTAAGTGATTTAGAGCTATTAGCAACAGGTGGATATAGCCCGCTTACTGGTTTTTTAGGAAAGAAAGATTATGAATCGGTTGTAGAAACGCTTCGTTTAGTTAACGGGAGTGTTTGGAGTATACCGATTACATTACCAGTAACAGAAGAAGTAGCAGAGAGTCTGAAAGCTGGAGAGGAAGTAAAACTTGTTAACGCTGGAAATGTATATGGTGTCATTCGAATAGAAGATATTTTTGTACCAGATAAAGAAAAAGAAGCGTTACTTGTATATAAAACGACGGATGAGGCTCATCCAGGAGTGAAGAAGTTATATGAGCGACCGAACGTTTATGTTGGTGGAGCTATTATTCTTACGAAACGTTTTGAAAATAATCCATTTCCTTCTTATCATTTAGATCCAATTGAAACGAGAGAAGAATTTAAAAAACGTGGTTGGAAAACAGTAGTCGGATTTCAAACGAGAAACCCGGTACATCGTGCTCATGAGTATATTCAAAAATCTGCTCTTGAAATTGTAGACGGCCTTTTTTTGAATCCGCTCGTTGGGGAAACGAAGTCGGACGATATTCCTGCTGATGTAAGGATGGAAAGTTATGAAGTATTACTTCAAAATTATTATCCGAAAGATCGTGTCTTTTTAAGTGTATTTCCTGCAGCAATGCGTTACGCAGGACCGAGGGAAGCGATATTTCATGCGCTAGTTAGAAAGAATTTTGGATGTACACACTTTATAGTAGGGCGCGATCATGCAGGGGTAGGAGATTATTACGGTACTTATGAAGCGCAAGAAATTTTTACGAACTTTACAGTGGAAGAGTTAGGGATTACACCGCTATTTTTTGAACATAGTTTTTACTGCGCGAAATGTGAAGCGATGGCTTCGACGAAAACATGTCCGCACGGAAAAGAAGATCATGTCATTTTATCAGGTACGAAAGTAAGAGAATTATTACGAAACGGTGAGGTTCCGCCAAGTACATTTAGTCGTAAAGAAGTAGTAGAAGTACTAATTAAAGGTTTGAAAAAAGAAGTAGTAACAGAATAGGGAGAGAATGAGATGGACACAAATATTACTTGGCATACAGCATCTGTTTCAAAAGATGAGAGAAGAATAAAAAATAGGCATCATAGTTTCGTAGTTTGGTTTACTGGATTATCAGCTTCAGGTAAATCTACAGTGGCGAACGCGGTTGCTCGTAAACTATTTGAAAAGAATATTGGAAACTATGTACTAGATGGAGATAATATACGCCACGGTTTAAATAAAGACTTAGGTTTTTCTGAAAGTGATCGTATGGAGAATATAAGAAGGATTGGCGAAGTGGCGAAGCTATTTGTAGATCAAGGT
Source organism: Bacillus albus (assembly GCF_001884185.1). Classification (GTDB taxonomy): domain Bacteria; phylum Bacillota; class Bacilli; order Bacillales; family Bacillaceae_G; genus Bacillus_A; species Bacillus_A albus. Next base: position 339,685 of record NZ_MAOE01000037.1, on the reverse strand, counting down.
ACTGTTGTTCTTACGGCGTTTATTTCACCGTTTCGAGTAGATAGAAAACAAGTTAGAGATTTATTAGCTGCAGATGAGTTTATAGAAGTGTTTGTAAAGTGTCCAATTGAAGAGTGCGAAAAGCGTGATCCGAAAGGGCTTTATAAAAAAGCAAGAAAAGGTGATATTAAAGAGTTTACAGGTATCGATTCACCGTATGAGGAACCGGAGCAAGCGGAATTAATTGTAGAAACACACAAGTATTCTATTGAAGAATGTGCAGAACAAATCGTGAAGTACTTACAAGAGCGTAGTTTTATATAGGGGGATTAAAAAATGAGTTATGAAAAAGTATGGGCTAACAATGAAAAATTAAATCAAACTGAGAAAAATAAATTGAAAAAAGATGGATTGGAAATCTTTAATGATATTCCTTACTATGCGGAGAATGGCTTCGAATCTATTCCGAAAGAAGAGTGGGACGCATTCAAATGGGCAGGATTGTATTTACAAAGACCGAAAGAAGCTGGATATTTTATGATGCGTGTAAATATTCCTTCAGGGATTATTACGAATGCACAGGCAGAAGTACTTGCCTCTATCGCTGAGGATTATGGACGTGACGTAATTGATATTACGACAAGACAGGCGATTCAGTTTCATTGGTTAGAAATCCATCAAATTCCAGATATTTTTAAAAGATTAGCAAGAGTTGGGTTATCTTCAGCTGGAGCGTGTGGTGATATAACGCGTAATATTACAGGAAATCCACTTGCTGGCATTGATGCAAATGAACTATTTGATACAACTAGTATTGTAAAAGAGGTATATGACTATTTCCAACATAATGAAGAGTTTTCTAACTTACCACGTAAATTTAAAATGTCTATTAGTTCTAACATTTATAATTCAGCAAATGCAGAGATTAACTGTGTTGCATTTACACCTGCAACGAAAGAGATAGATGGTGAGAAAAAAGTTGGTTTTCATATAAAAGTAGGCGGTGGATTATCCGCCCGTCCATATTTAGCTGATGAATTAGATGTATTCGTTTTACCAGAAGAAGTGAAGGCGGTAGCGATTGCGATTGCTACGATATTCCGTGATTTTGGATATCGTGAAAAACGTCATTTAGCTCGTTTGAAGTTTCTTGTTGCAGACTGGGGAGCAGAGAAGTTCAAAGAGAAACTAGTAGAGTATACAGGACCATTGCAAAGTAAAGGGGAAAGTGCTCTTAAAGGCTGGAATGCTGGATACTTTTATGGAGTCCAAGATCAAAAGCAAGATGGACTAAAATATGTAGGTTTTAATGTGCCGGTCGGACGTCTACATGCAGAAGAAATGTTTGAGATTGCAAGAATTGCTAAGCAGTATGGAAATGGACAGATTCGTACATGTAACTCGCAAAATTTCATTATTCCGAATGTTCCGCCAGAGAATGTAACGGGTTTACTAAATGAGCCATTGTTTGAAGCTATATCAGCAAGTCCGAAATCATTTATTGGTCATGCGGTTTCTTGTACTGGTATTGAATATTGCAACCTTGCTTTAGTAGAAACGAAAGAAAGATTGCGGAAAATTGCCGAATACTTAGATACACAAATTGTGCTCGATGTTCCGGTTCGTATTCATATGGTAGGGTGCCCGAATTCATGTGGTCAACGTCAAATTGCTGATATTGGATTACAAGGAGTGAAAATGAAAACGAAGGAAAAAGGAATTGTTGAAGCATTTGAAATATATGTAGGTGGAACGTTGTTAGATGGTGGTGCTTATAATCAAAAGTTAAAAGGGAAAATAGATGGCGAGGATCTACCTGATGTACTTGCTTCATTTATAAGTTATTTCAAAGAGAATAAATTACCAGCTGAAACGTTTTATGATTTTGTCGGTCGTATTGGTGTAGATACATTACAAATCGCGTTAAAAAACGTGCTAGAAGAAGTAATAGCGTCTTAGGAGGGACAATATGGATTTATATCGATTTGAAGCTGTGTTAATAAATAGTATTGTTCCGATTGTTGTCGTTGCACAAAGTGAAGAACAGGCATTTAAGCTTGCGGAGATGGAGCTTGAAAAGCATTTTTTACCGTTGCCAGAAGTAAAGGAAATTTCCTTATTTGAAAAAAAGAAGATTCGAAAAGGGGCGGCTTTTGTTATTCATGAGTAAGGAAAAGTAATACGAAATAATGAAAACTTCCATTCGTATATAAGGATGGAAGTTTCACTTTAATAGTAGAAATGAGGAGAGATGATGGGGAAGGTTTATATCGTTGGTGCGGGTCCTGGTGATCCAGATTTAATTACTGTGAAAGGGTTAAAATGTATTGAGAAGGCAGATGTTATTTTGTACGACCGTCTCGTAAATAAAGAGTTGCTTTCCTATGCAAAGCCTGAAGCGGATTTAATTTATTGCGGAAAACTACCCAATTATCACACGATGAAGCAAGAGACAATTAACACGTTTCTTATTAAATATGCGAAAAAAGGAAAAGTTGTAACGAGGCTTAAGGGCGGCGATCCATTTGTATTTGGTAGAGGGGGAGAAGAAGCTGAAGCGTTAGCAAAGCAAGGGATACCATTTGAAATTGTTCCTGGTATTTCAGCTGGAATAGCTGCTCCTGCTTATGCTGGTATTCCAGTGACGCATCGTGATGCGAGTGCAAGTTTTGCTATTGTGACGGGGCACAGGAAAGAAGATGCTGAAGAGGAAGTGAAGTGGGAACATTTAGCGAAAGGTGTAGAGACTTTAGCTGTATATATGGGGGTTAGTAATTTACCCTACATATGTGAACAACTGATGAAGCATGGAAAAGATAAAAGTACACCTGCTGCCATTATTGAGCGAGGAACGACATCTATGCAGCGCACAGTTGTTGGGACGTTAGGGACAATTGTAGATGTTGCAAAAAAAGAACAAATTCAAAATCCGAGCATGATTGTAATTGGAGAAGTGGTCCGTTTTAGAGAAAAGATCCATTGGTTTGAGAAACAGGCTGAAAGTACGTATCAAGTAAGCGGAGTGTTATAAAATGAAAGCCATCTTATATATATGTCATGGAAGTCGTTTGAAAGCAGCTAAAGAAGAAGCGGTTTCGTTTATTACATCATGCATGAACCGTGTAGAGGCAAGTATTCAAGAAGTTTGTTTTTTGGAGTTAGCGAGTCCGACTATTGATGAAGGGTTCCGTACATGTGTGAGGCGTGGTGCTACAGAGATTATTGTTATTCCAGTTTTTTTATTAGCGGCAGGTCATGTGAAAAAAGATATCCCGTTTGAATTGGAGAAGTTAAATAATCAATTTTCAAGTGTTAAAGTGACCTATGGTAATCCGTTTGGTGTATCAGAAACACTTGTTAAGTCAGTGTATAACGGAAGTGGTATCGAACAGGAAGATAAGAATGGAGTGACGTTACTTCTCGTTGCAAGAGGGAGTAGCGATCCTGAAGTATTAAAAGATATAAACTGGATCGCTTCTTTATTTCAAACGGAAGAGAAAATTAAAAAAGTAGAGGTTTGTTATTTAGCGGCTGCCGAGCCGAAATTTGAGGAGAAGTTAAAGGAAGTTGTAAAACGAAAAGAAAAGAACATCGTTGTGCTACCTTACTTGTTATTTACAGGTTTACTTATGAAACATATTGAAAAAGAAGTGGGCCAATATGAGTTGGGTGATATAAAAATAAGTCCGTACTTAGGAAAGAATGAAGCGTTTCAATATATGTTAATTCAAAAAACGAAGAAATTATTGAAGGGAGATCAATATGTATCCACTTACAGTGCGAGTTGAGAAGAAACGTGTTGTTGTCATTGGTGGAGGGAAAGTTGCGGGCTTTAAAATTATTCCTTTACTAAAACAAGGTGCGGATATAATTGTGATAAGTCCTGAATTGGATGCGAATTTAGTGAAACTTGTAGAAGAAAAGAAAATCCGTTGGTATCAAAGGGATTATGAAAAAAGTGACATTAAAGACGCTTTTTTAGTTGTTGCAGCGAGTAGTGATGTCGTACTAAATGAACAAATAGCTGAAGATAGCGCAGCAAATCAATTAGTAAATGTTATTACGAACCCAGAAAGTGGTAATGTTCATTTTCCAGCGGCGATTCATCGTGGATTACTGAATGTGGCTGTTTCTACTGGAGGAGCCAGCCCGAAACTTGCAAAAAAAATTCGTGATGATATCGCAAATAAATATGATGAGGCGTATGGATCATATCTTGATTTTTTATATGAAGTTAGAATAAAAGTGAAAGAATTACAAATAGAGAAAAGGCAGAGAAATATATTGTTGCAAGAAGTATTAAAGTCGATATATGTTCAAGATGAACAAAAAAGAGAATTGTTTTTACAAGAATTAGAGAGAAGAGTTCATATAGGATAATGAATAAATTGTGCTTTACAACTATAAAAATATAATTTATAATCACAAGTAACTTCAATAGATGAAATCGATGAGCAAGAAGAGTATGTATATTTGATACGTTCAGAGAGCTGGGGTAAGGTGTGAGCCCGGTACGATAAAATATACAGAATGGGCTTGCGAGAGGTATGTTGAACATTGTAGTAGGCAACCCGGGTTCCGCCGTTAAAAGGATAGAGTATCGGAGTTTTTCCTGTACTTGAACAAGTGGGATTTATCAATCCAATTGAGGTGGTACCACGGTATTTACATTACATATATCGTCCTCTACATGCATATTTGCGTGTAGGGGACTTTTTTATTTTCTAAAGGAGGTGTGCGAGTATGAAATGAAAGTGTATAATTAATAAAAGTTTAAATATTCAGAAAAGGAGAATTTATGATGAAAGAAACACAGCAATGGACGTCGAAAATAGGCTTTGTACTCGCAGCAGCCGGAGCCGCAGTAGGTCTTGGTGCCATATGGAAATTTCCATATGTTGCAGGTAATGGTGGGGGAGGCGCATTCTTCCTTGTATTTTTACTATTAACTTTATTTATAGGTATGCCTCTTCTAATAGCGGAGTTTGTTATTGGACGTAGCACTCAAAAAGAGGCGGTTACAGCTTATAAAGTACTAGTACCAAATAGTAAAGTATATCCTTGGATTGGTCGTATGGGAGTTGTAACTTGTTTTAGTGTACTCTCTTTTTATAGTGTTGTAGGTGGATGGATTTTACTGTACTTATATTATAGTGTTACAGGAAGCTTCTGGAATGGTGTTATTGATTATGGACAATTGTTTGGTGAAACGATTTCAAATCCAGTAAGCGCAATTGGAGCACAATTTATCTTTATGCTTTTCACTATTTTTGTTGTAAGTAAAGGTGTAGAGAAAGGAATAGAAAAAGCAAGTAAGTATATGATGCCGCTATTATTTATTTTATTTATTGCGATCATTGTTCGTGCGTTAACACTGGATGGTGCTTTTGCTGGAGTAGAGTTCTTCTTAAAACCAGATTTTTCAAAGCTGACAGCAGATACAATTTTATACGCGATGGGACAATCGTTCTTCTCGTTAACAGTTGGAGCCTCAGTAATGGTAACGTATAGTTCCTACTTAAAGAAAGAAGAACATTTAGCGAAATCAGCAACATCTATTGTAAGTTTAACTGTTTTTGTTACAGTACTTGCAGGATTAGCAATTTTCCCGGCGATTTTCGCATTAGGCGTTAAGCCGACTGAAGGGCCAGGATTACTGTTTATCGTCCTTCCAGCAGTATTTGCAAAAATACCATTTGGGCAATTTTTCTTTGTTCTGTTTTTAATTTTATTCTTCTTTGCGACTTTAACATCAGCAATTTCAATGCTTGAAATTGTAGTAGCATCTGTTGCGAAAGGCAATGAGAAAAAGCGTCCGTCAGCATCATTATTAATTGGTATTCTTATTTTTGCGGTTGGAATCCCGTCAGCATTATCATTTGGAATTATGAGTGATGTGGAAATATTCGGTAAGACATTCTTTGATTTCGTCGATTTCTCGGTAAGTAACGTATTACTGCCGCTTGGTGTACTAGCCATTTCGCTATTCGTACCAAATAAAATGAGTAAAGAAATGTTAATGAAAGAATTAGAAGTTACGGAAACGAAAGGGAAAACATTATTTAATATTTGGTTCTTCTTACTTCGTTATGTTATTCCAGTAACGGTAATCATTGTATTTTTAAATGCGATAGGCGTATTTAAAATGTTTGCATAGTAAAAAGACGGAGATTTCTCCGTCTTTTTTATTGTGTTGTAGGTGTATTTAATAAGCAATTATAGGTTTTATAGGCTGTGACGACTGCAATAAATAATCCAATTAAAAATAACGCTGGGCCGCCAAATGTAAGTTTCTCTAGCTTCTTCTATTTTTTGTTGTAATTGTGTATTTGTATGATTTACCCCGTAAAATATAGGCATTTAGTTGTAGTCTATGTGGAGTGCCTATAGTGTGTGAAGTGAAAATAAAAAACTCGGTATGCACCGAGTTTTTTATAATCCGATATAAGGAGATGGATCAACTGCGTTTGTCTTACCGACATTCCATTCTCCGAGGTGAAGTTCGAAGTGTAAATGTTGTCCGTATGATTGGCCAGTATTCCCCATAAATCCAAGTTGAGTGCCTTGTTTTACAGTTTGTCCATTTGATACAGAACGGCTACTCATATGAGCATATACTGTCGTATATGTTTTTCCGTTTATACGGTGAGATAAGTACACAACGTTTCCGTAACTAGATGATAATTCTGAGCGAATAACAACGCCATCTGCAGCAGCGATAATTGGAACAGTTCCTGAAGCAGCGATATCGATTCCTTTATGGTTATCTAAAGAACGTGCGCCAAATCCAGAAGTTTTTGATCCAGCTGCTGGTTTAATAAATCCGCCGATATTTGTATCGTGCGGTACCGGAGCGGCTTGAGCTGGTGTGGCAGCTTGTTTGCGAGCTTCCTCTGCCTTACGTGCCTCTTCAGCTTTACGAGCTTCTTCTGCTCGTTTTTCTTCTTCAATTGCTTTTTGAACAGCTTGACGCTGATTTTCTAAAATACCTTTAGATTCTTCTAATCCTTCAATCTCTGAATCTACTTTTGCTACTTTCGTATGTAGATCGCTAATAAGAGTTTGTTGCTGTTGTTGGTTATTTTGTAATTCTTGTTGTTTTTGTTCTAATTTTTGCTCGGCTTCTTTCAGTTGTTGCTCTTTTTTCTCAACAGCCTCTTTTTCTTTCGTCACAGCATCTTGGTCAGTTGTTTGTTTTTTCACAATATCAGTATCGTTGTTTAAAATTAAACTGACAGAGTACATATTATCAACAAGATCAGCAATGTTTGCAGAATTTGTTATTACTTCTGTAATGATATTTGTGCGAGGTTTTTCTTGCATGGATTGCAGTCTTTGCTTAATAACTTCCTGACGTGTATCTATGTTTGTTTGTAATTGTTCTATATGTTTCTTTTTTTCGGCAATTACTTGTTGTGTTTTACTAATTTCTTTTTTTGTATCGTTTAATTCAGCTTCGTTTTTATTAATAGAAGTAGTTAAGTCGTCAATTTTCTTTTGTAATTCTTGAATTTCTTTTTCTATTTGTTCTTTCTCAGCTGATTTATTTTGTAAGTCATTTTGTTTTCCTTCTAATTCAGATTGAATATTAGATAATTTATCTTGATTCGTTTCAGCGGATACGGGTGAAAGTAACGGAGAAACAAAAATTGTTCCTGCTGCTAAAACACTAAGCGCTGCAAATTTCTTTTTCATGGTTGTCTGGCTCCTTTCCCTATGAATGTTATATATCATTAGAAGAAGAGTGTCTATCGTTGTAACCATAATGTAAAGAAAATTTTATAAAATTGCTAAGTTTTGTCGGGATTTATCATCTTTTAATGATAATTGTCATGTTAGATGCGCTTTTTTATTCGTGCAACAAGGATGTATTTTTTGGTTGTTATTGTAAAATAAAGGGAAAATATATTTGTTTTATATAGTAAAATATTAAATAGAAACCCTATAAAACACTCATAAGGAATCGTTCTCATGTGAGGTTTTCTGACATGGGTTTTGTTTTTGTCAAGAAGATTATTTGCTTTCGGGCAAACTTATTTTGTTGTCAGATTTTAAATTTTGATTTATGATTTTTAACAGGGACAAAATGTAGTGAATTGTCGAATAATATGTAATACTCTTAATTTCAAGTTTTATAGATATAGAATGAGAGGTAGAGTGACACATCGAAGAGGGGGTTACAACAAATATGAAAAGAATAGGACTTGCATGGCAAATATTAATTGGTCTTGCGTTAGGTATTGCAGTTGGGGCAATTTTTTATGGCAATCCAGCGGTAGCGAATTATTTACAACCGATTGGTGATATTTTCATCCGATTAATTAAGATGATTGTTGTACCGATTGTTGTAGCAAGTATTGTTGTTGGAGTTGCTGGTGTTGGTGATGTTAAAAAGTTAGGCCGACTAGGCGGGAAAACAATTATTTACTTTGAAATTATTACAACAGTGGCGATTGTTCTTGGTCTATTGGTAGCGAATATTTTCCAACCAGGTAAAGGCGTAAATATGGATGAATTAACGAAAGCAGATATTTCTAAATATACAGCTACGACAGAGCAAGTACAAAGTCATTCATTTGCAGATACATTTGTAAATATTGTTCCAACGAACATTATGAAGTCATTAGCTGATGGAGATATGTTAGCTATTATCTTCTTCTCAGTACTATTTGGTTTAGGTGTAGCAGCGATTGGTGAAAGAGGAAAGCCGGTTATGCAATTCTTCCAAGGTGTAGCCGACGCGATGTTTTACGTAACAAACCAAGTTATGAAATTTGCTCCATTTGGTGTATTTGCATTAATTGGTGTTACAGTTTCTAAGTTTGGTCTTGCTTCATTAATTCCATTAGGAAAATTAGTCATAGTCGTATATGGCTCGATGATTTTCTTCGTTGTAGTCGTATTAGGACTTACCGCGAAAATATTTGGAATTAACATTTTCCAATTCTTTAAGATTTTAAAAGACGAACTGATCTTAGCATACTCTACAGCAAGTTCAGAAACAGTTTTACCGAAAATCATGGAGAAAATGGAGAAGTTCGGTTGTCCGAAAGCAATTACATCTTTCGTTATTCCGACAGGTTATTCATTTAACTTAGATGGATCAACTTTATATCAAGCAATTGCAGCTATTTTCTTAGCGCAAATGTACGGTATTGATTTATCTATTTCTCAACAAATTACATTATTACTTGTATTAATGGTTACATCAAAAGGTATTGCAGGTGTACCGGGCGTATCATTCGTTGTATTATTAGCAACACTTGGTACAGTAGGTATTCCAGCAGAAGGTTTAGCTTTCATCGCAGGTATTGACCGTATTTTAGATATGGCTCGTACAGCAGTTAACGTTGTAGGTAACTCTTTAGCAGCTGTAGTTATGTCTAAGTGGGAAGGTCAATATGACGCTGAAAAAGGACAAGCCTATTTGAAAGAAATTTCTAATAAGCAAGCAGCTTAATTATAATTTGAACAAGCTCTCACATAATATGTGGGGGCTTTTCTATATAGAAAGGGAGCAGACGAAATGAAACGTAAATATGGTGACGGTTCTTCGTGGAAGCGACTAATAGAGAGGGATTATACGGTTAAGCAAATAGAAGAGGGAATGCTAGGAATACTGGAAATAAAAAAGGTGAGAGAACCTAGTTGTAAAGAATATGATGGTAAAGAGCTTTGTATTGCTGGCGATCGGTATACGTGGATTCAGTATTTCATAGACGGGAAAAACTTTGCGATTACCGCTATGTTAGATGATCAAAAAGAATTAGTACAATATTATATCGATGTGGCGAAAGAATATGAAATAGACGAACGTGGTTTACCGTATTTTGATGATTTATATTTAGATGTAGTGTTATTACCGAACGGTAAAATGTATATATTGGATGAAGATGAGCTAGAGGATGCTTATAAAAGTGGCGATGTTACAAAAGAAGAGTATGAGTTGGCTTGGTACACTACGAAATGGATCATAGATGCAATAAAAAATAGTGAATTTTATTGGATTTCAATATTGGAAGAAGAAATCAAAAAGTTAAAATGATTGTTGTATTCAAATTTTTGTATAATTACCAAAAAAAACTATACAAAAAATAATTGACTTTTGTTTTGTAAGCGAGTAAAGTTAGGGAAGAAATTATTATTAAAAAATAAATATGAAACCTTCTTATAAAGAGAGGCGGAGGGACTGGCCCTACGATGCCTCGGCAGCGGACTCGATTTCAGAGTGCTGTGCCAAATCCAGCAAGCATGTGCTTGAAAGATGAGAAGAGCGTTTCTTATAGATGTATAAGACCTCTTCTCATTGGAAGAGGTCTTTTGTTATTCATTAGAAAAAGGTTGAAATTAGGGAGAGATGGTACTTTGAAAGAAACGAGAGGAAATGGTTTGGCTTTATTACCACTTGGGATATTTTTGGCGCTATTTATTGGTTCTGGAATTATTACCGGTGATTTCTATAAATTGCCGATACTTGTAGCAATTTCAATTGCTGTAGGAGTCGCTTTAGCAATGAATCGTAAAGAAAGTTTTAATGTAAAAGTAGAACGATTTGCTAAAGGTGCAGGGAACCCAGATATTATGATTATGGTTCTAATTTTTGTGCTAGCAGGAGCATTTTCTGAAACAGCAAAAGGAATGGGCGGCGTTGATTCTACAGTTAACTTGGCGTTATCCGTTTTACCGCAAGGATTTATCGTAGCTGGAATTTTTGTTATAGGGGCGTTTATTTCATTAGCGATGGGAACTTCAATGGGAACAATTGCTGCATTAGCACCAATTGCTGTAGGTATTAGTGGGCAAACTGATATCTCCATTGCACTTACGATGGCTACTGTTGTTGGCGGGGCGATGTTTGGTGATAATTTATCATTTATTTCAGATACAACAATCGCAGCTGTACGTTCGCAAGGAACAGAAATGAAAGATAAGTTTAAAACGAACTTTTTAATTGTATTACCAGCGGCTATTATTACAATTGTACTTTTAGTAATCGTTACTTTAGGAAGCGATACGCAGATTAAAGCGCATAGCTTTGACTGGATAAAGATTTTACCGTATGCAGGAGTACTTATTACAGCATTACTTGGTTGGAATGTACTTATTGTGTTAACTGGTGGGACAGTACTATCTGGCGTTATCGGTCTTTTAGATGGAAGTTACACGTTAGAGAGTTTCTTTAAAAGTGTAACAACTGGAATGGGCGGTATGATGGAGTTAGTATTACTTGCTATTTTAATTGGCGGTATGGTCGAACTGATTCAATATAATGGTGGCATTCAATATTTAATGAATATTTTAACGCGTAACATTCGTTCAAAAAAAGGAGCAGAGTTCGGTATTGCTGGCTTAGTAAGTATGACGAATATGTGTACAGCGAATAATACGATTTCTATTATCTTTACAGGTCCGCTTGCGAAAAACATTGCAGATCAATATGAAATTGATCCCCGTAAATCAGCGAGTGTATTAGATCTTTTCTCATGCTGTGTGCAAGGATTAATTCCGTATGGTGCGCAAATGTTAACGGCAGCAGGGTTTGCGGCGTTATCTCCAATTGAATTGTTACCATATGCGTTTTATCCGATCTTAGTTGGAGTATGTGGAATCATTTCTATATTGATTGGTTTCCCGAGGTTTTCTAAAGTAGCGGGAAAGAAAGAGTATGATAAAACAGCATAATGAAAATGCAGTTTATGAATTGTAACGAAAGCCGTACAGAGAATGTTCTCTGTGCGGCTTTTTATGTGCGGAAAAAGAGTGAATGATCCTATCCTACCGTATGTTTTTACAAAAGGCTGAATGCAACTCGGTCTTAAGTCTGAGTCAAAAACGGTTCTTAAGCTCGTTATGGAAAAAAGAAAAAATAGTTAAGATAAGAGTATCAAATCGAAGGGAGGCAAGCACAAGATGAAACAATTTCTAGCGTTTATCGCGGCTGGTATTTTAGCTTTAATTGCTCTTGGCAGTCTTGCTGGTATTATAGGATTCGCAATTGGAGCAGGAGTTGTGTACTGGAGCTATAAATCATTTGTGCGAGCACAATCATTTTTTGGAAAGTTAGCCTGGGGTATTGTTGGTTTAATCGGCTTGTCCATCGCCCTTTCTCATTCCCCAGCATTAATCGGTATTGCAGCATTAGTAGTTTTATACTACGGATACCGTGAGTGGAAAAAAGAAAAAGATGTAGTTGTTGATTCTGCTCCAGAAAGTTCTAAACCATATAGCAACTTTGAAGATGAGTGGAACAAGTTAATGAAAAACTAATATAAAATAAATCAAATTTATAAAGTAGAAGAGAGGAAGATTATAATGAAACAATCTTTATTCGGACGTGTACGCGATGCAATTTTAGCAGATTTTCATAATGTATTAGATGAGAAAGAAAGAAAAAACCCAATCGCTATGTTAAACCAGTATTTACGCGATAGTGAGCGTGAAATAACAAAAATTGAGAAGTTAATTCAGCGTCATAAAACATTAAAATCTAATTTCGCTCGTGAACTTGAGCAAGCGCGATATTTTGTTAATAAAAGATCAAAGCAAGCAATCATTGCTCAAGAAGCAGGCGAACTAAAACTACATGAGCGTGCCTTAGAGGAAGTAGCTTATTATGAAGGGCAAGTAACTCGATTAGAAGAAATGTATGCAGGTGTTGTAGAGCAAATTGATGAGTTAGAGCGTCGTCTTTCTGAAATGAAAAATAAATTAAAAGAAATGCACGCAAAGCGTATGGAATTAATGGCACGTGAAAATATGGCGCATGCAAATCGCCGTATGAATACTGCGATGCATAAAATGGATGAAAATAATCCATTCTTACGATTTGAAGAAATTGAGGATCATATTCGCGACTTAGAAACTCGTATGAATGAGGAACATGAACGTGACACATTTGATATGAAGATTGCAAAGCTTGAGCGTGAAATGAAGGAAAAAAATGATGTGTCGTTAACAAAATAATAGTAGTATATTATAAAACAGGCTTATGATATAGTGATAGGAGAAAAGGTGTTGGAAAGCAATGCCTTTTCTTCTATGTATATGTGACAAGAAGGGGGGAGCTGAAATGAAGAAACATTTTTCAAAAACACAATTAATGGGGATGCTCCTCATCATATTTGGATTCGGTCTTTTTCTTGATATGATACTTGGACATTTTGAACCAGGTGGTCTCATTTTTGCATTTATTATGCTTATGTTTGGAAGACATTATCGTAAAAAGAATCGTTATGTACGGGGAAATGTATTTTTATTTGTTGGCGGTATCGTATTTTTATTCTTCTTATTTTCATCAGCAGCATTTGTTCTTGTCGTATTCGCTTGTTTAGCTTTAATTGGATATCAATTGATTCAACAAGGACATAAGCAAAAGGCAATGAAGGTGGAAATTAAAGAAAAAGGGATTATAGACGAAGAGAAGCAAATATATCGTACAGAACCATATTTGAAAAATATGTTTGTAGGTAATGTACGAATGATGGATCATATTTATGAACTTGAGGATATTAATGTTCAATATGGTGCTGGTGATGTGGAAATAGATTTAACAACTGCTATGATTCCAGAAGGAGAAACGGTAATTGTTATTCGAGGTGTCGTTGGTAATATTCGTTTATATGTGCCATATGATATTGAACTGTCTTTAAATCATTCTGTTATTGTCGGACGTGTGCTCTTGCCAGGACATGAAGAGACAGGATTTAACCGTAATGTTACATTTAGAACAGAGCAGTATAAAGAGGCTCCTCGTCGTATAAAAATTATTTCTTCGCTTGTCGTAGGCGATACGGAAGTGAGGAAAGTATAATGAAGAAACAAAAAAATATTTCGTGGATGTATATTCGTTATTCTATGTTGTCCTCTGTTAGTATCGCACTTATTTGTACAATTGTATATGTATGGAAGAGCGAACAACAAGTGTATGATTTATTATGGAAAGCATCCATCGCTTCTGTTCCAATTGGCTTGTTTATTATGACTACAAGTTTACTTATCGGGGGAATTGTAGGATATGCAATCGGTTACTATATAGAGCAGCGTATACAAGGATTAAATACGTTTTTATTTGAAGTAGAGCGAGGGAATTTTCCAAGCGATGTTTCGTTTACTGCAGATGATGAATTTCATGAAGTGGAACGAAAAGTAATCGTTCTGGCTCGTCGATTAGAGGAGCAAGCTGGACTCTTTCAAAAAGTAACGAATGAACGAGCTCATTGGAATGAAGAGATGAGACAAGAAGCGATTTCCCAGGAAAGGCATCGATTGGCGAGGGAGCTGCATGATTCTGTAAGTCAGCAGCTTTTTGCAATGTCGATGATGATGTCGGCTATTAATGAACAAGTAGCTGCATTTCCAGAAACGACGAAAAAGCAGTTGCAGCTCGTTGAAAATATGGTTGTAAATGCACAATCAGAAATGAGAGCATTGCTTCTTCATTTACGCCCAGTGCAGTTAGAAGGTAAGAAACTAACAGAGGGTATAGAAGAGCTTTTAACAGAGCTGTCAAGAAAGCAACATATGAAAATTGAATGGTTAATTGAGCCAATAGAATTGAAAAAAGGTGTAGAAGATCATTTATTTCGCATTGTACAAGAGGCACTGTCTAATACTTTACGGCATGCGAAGGCAAAGAAAACGGAAGTGCGTCTTCGAAAAATTGATCAATATGCAATATTGAAAATTATTGATGATGGCGTGGGATTTGAAGTTGGAGTTAATAAGGCTGGTTCATATGGTTTAAGATCCATGCAAGAGCGTGTTCATGAAATTGGTGGGACATTAAAAGTGCTTAGTTTTCCGGCTAAAGGTACGCAAATAGAAGTGAAAGTACCGATTATGATTGAGAGAGGGGGAGAATCATGATAAAAGTATTACTAGTGGATGATCATGAAATGGTTCGAATGGGTGTATCAGCATATTTATCAACACAGCCAGATATTGAAGTAGTTGGAGAAGCTGAAAATGGAAGAAAAGGTTCAGAGTTAGCTTTGCAATTAAGACCGGATATTATTTTGATGGACCTTGTCATGGACGAGATGGATGGGGTTGAAGCAACACGAGCTATTATTCAGGAATGGCCAGAAGCGAAAATTGTAGTTGTAACGAGTTTTTTAGATGACGAGAAATTGTACCCTGTAATTGAGGCCGGAGCGACAAGTTATTTATTAAAAACATCAAGAGCGAGTGATATAGCAGACGCTGTACGAGCTACTTATGATGGAGAAACGGTATTAGAGCCAAAAGTTACTGGTAAAATGATGTCTCGTATGCGTCAGAAGAAGGAACAACCTTTGCATGAGGAGTTAACAGAAAGAGAGTCTGAAATTTTGTTATTAATTGCAGAAGGAAAAAGTAATCAAGAGATTGCAGATGAATTGTTTATTGCCCTAAAAACAGTAAAGACACATGTAAGTAATATATTAAATAAGCTAAATGTAAGTGACCGGACACAGGCGGTTATTTATGCGTTTAGACATCAATTGACGAAATGATAAGGTGAAACTAATAAGCGGTGGGGGTTATCCCGACTGCTATTAGTTTGCGCCAAATCTTTTTATTGACGTCAATAAATGTAAGCGTTATCATGAAGTTGTTAACAGTACATACAAAGGGGAGAATGTATATGTTAGTTCAAACTATATTTGGCATGGATAAGTCTAAAAAATTAGGGGATTATGTGAACGCATTACAAGCACTTTGTGAACAATATAATGTGGAAACAGATAAAATTGCAATTGTTGAGGCGACAGAAGAGTACTATTTATTTTTAGTGAAACAAGAAGATTGCTACGATGTTGTCAAAGTAGAAACAGTGGATACAAATATCGACTATTATACGAAAGCTTATAAAATAAGTAGCTTTAACCATACTGCTTTTCAAATGTAAAAAACTCCCGAAAGGGAGTTTTTTTAGGATGCTTTTACTTCATGAGATTCAGTCAGTAAAGGAACTTTTTTCGCACCGCTTAACTTAGCGATTATAAGACCGATAAGGGCTCCGGCTAATGCTGGTATTAACCAGCCAATTCCTTCATTATATAAAGGGATGAATTGAAAATATGGTGTGATAAATGAAATAGAAATACCACCTTGTTTTAATCCATCAAATACGCTCACCACTGCTGATCCAATTAAAGCACCTACATAAACAGAACGATATCCGCCGAAGTATTTATGCAGTAACGATAATAGAACGAGTACGATTGCAATTGGATATACGACAAGTAGAATTGGAACAGAGATAGCAATAATTTTTGTTAAACCTAAGTTGGCAACTAATAATCCTAATGCACAAATGATGCTAGCGAACGTTTTATATGAAAATGTAGTCAATAATGTTGAGAAGTATTGACTACATGCAGATACAAGTCCAACGCATGTTGTTAAGCAAGCGAGTGTAACGATTAGAGATAGTAGAAGTAGACCATATGGACCGAATAATTGCTGTACGATGACAGTAAGTAATTGTCCGCCATTTTTTGCATATCCGAGAGAGACACTAGTTGCACCGAGCCAGCCAAGTGCACCATATACAAGTACGAGACCAATAGCGGCAATAAGTCCTGCTTTCGCTGTTGCGATGGCAATGGATTTACGGTCCTTTACACCTTTTGACCGAATGGCATTTACAACGATAATTCCAAATGCAAGCGCAGAGATGGTATCCATCGTTAAGTACCCTTCCATAAATCCTTTGAAGATTGGAGAGGTTTGGTACTCTTGCATTGCTGTTCCTGATTGCCCGAGTGGTGTAAATACACTTTTAACAAATAATAAGAAAATAGAGAGCAATAAAATAGGTGTTAAAATATTTCCGATTCGATCGACAAGTTTAGATGGATTTAAACTAAGCCAAAATACGATAGCGAAGAAAATGATCGTGTATAAAAATAGTGCTAGGCTACTAGAGCGAATTGTTTCTGGTAAGAAAGAACTAACACCCATTTCATAAGCGACATTTGCAACGCGCGGAATTCCCATAGAAGGACCGATTGCGATGTATACAACTACAGTAAAGAAAATTCCGAATAATGGGTGAACATGACTTGCAAGTTGTTGCATACCATTTCCTGATAAAGAAATTGCAATAACAGTTAATAATGGTAAACCGACTCCTGTTAGTAAAAATCCAATCATTGCCGGCCAAAAGTTTTCACCTGCATTTTGTCCAAGCATGGGAGGGAAAATTAAATTACCTGCCCCAAAAAATAAAGAAAATAGCATAAGACCAGTGAAAAAAATATGTTTTTTTGATACAGTGTTCATTGTTTTTCCTCCTTTTTTTAAATTCGTTTGTAAGAACACAAAAAACTCGTCCCTAAAGAAAGGGACGAGTTATATTTACCCGCGATACCACCCTAATTTATACATGTAGAAATTAGTCTATATGTATACGGCTTCACAACGTACAACATGATACGTGTTCCTTGTAACGGGGGACAGCCGGTAAGAACTTACTGTAACATTCGGTTCTACTTCTCGGAGATGATTTTCGGCTACGCACTGAACGTTGGCTTTCAGCAAATCGCCAACTCTCTGGGGGACAGTCCTATAACGTACTCGTTCTCGTCAATGAATTTTTATTCAAGTATTCTGACAGTATTGTTGCATGTTTTTTTTGGAAAGTCAACATTTTTTTGAAAGATATATTTATATCCAGAAATATCGAATGTAATATTTATTGTAGTAAAAGGAATGGTGAATTGTAAAAAAGGAGTGAAATTTTGTAGAGAATTGTAAAGTTTGTGGAGAAAGTTGATATTTATAGGAGTAAAGAAGGGATTGTTTGAATTTACAGAGAATAATACAACAATCCACTTGCTGGAAAGAACAAACCAAAAGAGGTGACTGAAATGCTTGCGATGGGAGTATTATTTGGCATTATTGCTATAATTGGTTTTATGTGGTTATATTATTCGCGTTCGTTTAAACAAGCAGAAGTTTTACTCTTTCAAAAAGGTAGTTTGTTGACAAATCAGTCTAGATATTTAGTATGTCCGAAGTGTGGAAGTGCACAGGCCAGAAGTGGAGGGTATCAAGAGTGTTGCAAAATTAGATTATGAAAGAAGGAAGCCTCACATTATTTTGTGAGGCTTCCTTACAAGTTCATGGCGCTCCAAATTGTCCATCGATCTCTTTCGATAATAGGAGATACGTTTTGCAAGGCAGTCTGTACTTGTTGTAGAAGTTGAGAAAGTTCATAATCTGTTAATTCGTATAGAATGGATCGACCTGTTCGAGGTGATAAATCTTGTAGCAATGCCTCTACGGAATCATGTATTTTTCGTACTTCCCATTGTGTTTGAGCGGGGAATACGTGAAGAAAATATTTTTGTAATTCTTGTTGTACTGTGTTGGTTTTTGGACGCCTTTTTGATTCAATATCAATGAGTTTTGGAAAGATAGAGAAAAAATATCCACGGATGTGTTCAGGGCTTCC
Source organism: Bacillus albus (assembly GCF_001884185.1). Classification (GTDB taxonomy): domain Bacteria; phylum Bacillota; class Bacilli; order Bacillales; family Bacillaceae_G; genus Bacillus_A; species Bacillus_A albus. The sequence goes on along the minus strand of NZ_MAOE01000037.1, from coordinate 321,264 downwards.
AGGAATTATGCAATCTTCAATGGTCCGGTCTTGTACAATAAGTACACCGTTTTTCTTTAATATACGAGAAGCTTCACGTAGAAATGTAGGAATGTCGTGTAAATGATGAATAACTGCGCGCGAAATAACAATGTCGAAAGTATCATTAGGATAGGGGACGCTATGTGCATCGCCGTGAATGAATGAAATGTTTGAAAAAGCGCTACAATTTTCTTTTGCAGCTTGTAATATTTCTTTGGAAAAATCCAGCCCAACAACACTTTTTGCTCCCATAAGAGCAAGTTCTTTCGTATAAATTCCGCCACCACAGCCGATATCAATTATTTGCTTATTTTGTATATTTGTAATACTTTTTATCATTTCTCCCCAAGAAATATGGGCGTTTCGCTGTGCGTATGTGTATTTATTGTTTGCATCGTGAAAATTAATAGACATGAAAAAGACCTCCTTTCAATGCTTAGTATAGCGTATTTTATAGTGTGTCATGTTTTTGTTTTTTGTATGAAGATTATAAGGATTTCTTATTGTAAAGGGAGGATTAAATTGAAAAGGAAATATGTATTGTTAGTACTTGCTATGTTACTAGCATCTTGTAGTCAAACTGAGCCAAAAAAAGAAACAGAAAAAGTAGAAGAGACGGTGAATGAAGTGAAAGAAACAATAGGGGTAACTGTTATACAAAAAAAACATAAAGAGAAAAAATTACAGGAATCAGAAGCGAAGTTAGTAATAGGCATTATGGATAAAGCGGAGAAACAAGAAATAACAGGGAGCTTTGGTGAACCTGAATATGAAATACAAATTAGTAGAGATGGAAAGAAAGAAACGTATTATGCATGGCTAAGAGGAGAAGACAGACGAGGTTGGGTACAACATAAGAAAGCTATGTATATGCTGAATAAAAAAGATACGGAAAAGCTTTTGGCTATATTTCCAAATGTTTCAGAACAAAAAGAAGACGAGAAGCAGGTAGGTCCTTTAACGGAAGTAACAAAAAAAGATTTGCAGATTACTGCGTTTCATATTAAAGCAGGAGATCAAAAAGTGAATTATACGGTACGGTATACGATTTCACAATCACTTTACAACAAGCTAGAGAAGGAACGAGAGTATTATTTGCAAGTCATTTATCCGGAAAAAGTTCAAAAATTAATTGGAGCAAAAGAGGGTGAAGAAATTTTAGGTGAAAAGGTAAAAGAAGGGTATAAACAGTATGAATTACATGCTACTGTGCAGGTAAAAGGTGCTTCAGAATCACAATTAAAGGCATTAGAAACATATTATGAAAATTATGATTTGAAAATATTAAATAGTAAAAAAGAGAAAATAGGTGTATTTCAAAATATCATTCAAATTGTGAAAGATTATGGCGAAAAAATGGATTTACAAAGATAAGTGAAACTTTAATCAGTGGGGGTTGTCTTCATCCCCCACTGATTATTAGTTGAACCAATCGGACTTTTATGGGCAGTTGATCCCCCCACCTAACTTCTTTGCTTTCGCTGAATTTTGAGGTGGGGGTCTTACTGCCCGTTAAAGCGGGATAAAGTGAAACTTTAATTAGCCCTTATAGATCGGGGTGAATGTCAATTCGTAAAGTCTATGTGACCTTTTCTGGGAAATGATAATAGAGAGGGGAAAATCCCCTCTCTATTACTTTGCTTTTGCAGATGGCTCATTCATTGATTTTCGTGTAATAAGAAAAGAAATCATAAGGGCGGACAGGATGATAAGAGCAATAAGTACGTGATTGGGCAACAAATCTAATAATAATACGTAACTAACGGTATAAAAAATAAGAGTTGAAGCTAAAAACGATAGAGCGCCTATTATAAGTGATTGTAAATTCATTTGTATGCACCTCCTTTCATTTGTATTTTTGGCTAAAAATGGATTATATAAACATTATTTCTAACAATAGAAAAAAATATGTCATAATAGAGGGAAGAACAAGCTTTGATGAATATGATTCATTCGTGAGAGATAAAGGAGAGGAATATGAAAAATAATAAAAAAGGATTATGGGGAATTATTGTTGCAATAGGGCTATTTTTACTTTCTAAGTTAAAGTGGGTATTTGCAATTTTTAAATTAGCAAAGTTTTCAACGGTGTTTAGTATGTTTCTATCACTTGGTGCATACGCAGTTATATATGGTTGGAAATTTGGGGTAGCGCTCATTTATTTGTTATTTATTCATGAAATGGGCCATTTATGGGCTGCGAAAAGAAAAGGTATACCAACATCGCCAGCAATATTTATTCCATTTATGGGTGCTCTTATTGGGATGAAAGAGATGCCGAAAAATGCAAAAGATGAAGCTTACATCGCCTTTATGGGACCTCTTTTCGGGTTGTTGTCATTTTTACCGGCAATTCCACTTTATATAGTAACGAAAGAGCCATTTTGGGCATTAATTATTCTACTTGGAAGTATGATTAACTTCTTTAACTTGATTCCAGTTTCTCCATTAGATGGTGGGCGAATTATTTCAGTTGTAAGTACAAAGATTTGGGGAGCGGGCCTTATTGTATTGCTCGGTTATTCTATTTACTTTAAAAGTATTTTGGGAGGGTTTATTGTTATTATTGGCTGTATGGAATTATATAGAGTAATAAAGAGAGATGGGCCAATTAAGGAATTAGGATATAGAATTGATGGAATGAAAGAATATGTTGCAAGGCTTGAAGAGGAGTTAAAAGAAACTGGTGCAGTACATCGAAATATATATATGATGCAACATGAAATAAATGTATTAAGGCAAAAAGAACGAGAGAAAGAATTAAAAACAGGAGAACTTCAAAAGCTTGAAGTGTTAGAGTATCTTTTACCAAAGTTTGAGCCACTTGATTACGTCCCATATGAAGATGAAAAAGAAACACATACAATTCATATAAGAGAAGCATTTGAAATGTCAGAAAGAAAATTACAGGAATGGGATGCAGACAAGAGACAACAGGAAAACTATTACAAAGTGGATACGAAAACGAAATGGACAGTATTTGCTTGTTATATCGGATTAATGGCCATACTCGGTTACACAGCTTATGAAGGATATGTAGTTTTACAAGAGCATTTGCCAACGAGAAATGCATAGAAAAATATTGTCGAAATGATAGGAAGGATTTATACAGGAATTAGATTTCTACGAGAGAATGTTACAAGTATAGTCATACATTGTAATATCTTTAATAGAGAAGGAGTTCTGTATATGAAGAAATTGTTAAGTGTATTCGGGATTATTATCGTAATGATCATTGCGAGCTATAGTCTTATGAAAGTATTGTTACATTATGCGAATAAGCCTGCTAAGGTAAATACGATAGCTCAAATAGAAGAAGATGTGCAAGAAGAGACAAAAGTGCTAGATTTTATTCGTATGACACATGAAAGCTATAATAATTTCTTAAATTATGGTAAAGCAGAGAATTATACAGAAGGGGACTGGAGCCAATTAAAAAAATGGTTTCAACAACAAGAATCGTCTTTAAAAAATATACATACAGAAATAAAGAATGAAAAAATAAAACGAGATGTAAATAGAAGCTATGAAATTGCAAAAAAAGGTGTGGAATTTCAAAAGATTGAGTATGTAGTTTACGCACATCGTGTATATCATGACTTAGATATTATCGTAAATAAATATAGAGGTGAAACGAACATCTGGGGGTATACAGAATTTGGAGGTGGGAAAGATATAAGAGTAATTGAACAAGCAATTCAGTCTAAATAATAAGCTAGCTAGAAATTCTAGTTGGCTTATTTTCTTTTGTAAGTACAATGTTCATATATTTTTCACAAAAACACCGTGTTAATAGTGATTAAAATCACAATCTGTATTATACAATTCAGTTAAACTAAAAACAGTTAAGGAAATAGAGGAGTGGGATACAATGTTAAGTGAAAAAACAATTGAAATCGTAAAGTCAACAGTACCATTATTACAAGAAAAAGGTGTTGAAATTACAACGAGATTTTATGAAATTTTATTTTCGGAACATCCGGAGTTATTGAATATTTTCAACCATACAAATCAGAAAAAGGGAAGACAACAACAAGCGTTAGCGAATGCTGTTTATGCAGCTGCAACGTATATTGATAATTTAGAAGTTATTATTCCGGTTGTAAAACAAATTGGTCATAAGCATAGAAGTTTAGGTATTAAAGCAGAGCATTATCCGATTGTAGGTACATGTTTACTACGTGCAATTAAAGAGGTCGCAGGTGCACCTGATGAAGTGTTAAACGCATGGGGAGAAGCTTACGGTGTCATCGCTGATGCATTCATTAGCATTGAAGCAGAGATGTATGAAGAAGCGGCACATAAAGAGGGCGGATGGAAGGATTTCCGTAACTTTGTAGTTGTTAAAAAAGTGAAGGAAAGCGATGTTATTACGTCATTTTATTTGAAACCTGAAGATGGAGGGAAAGTTTCTTCATTCATCCCAGGACAATATGTAACGGTTCAAATAAATATCAAGGGTGAAACATATACACATAATCGTCAATATAGCTTATCAGACGCCCCTGGAAAAGAATATTATCGTATTAGTGTAAAGAAAGAAAAAGGTGTAGATACACCAGATGGTAAAGTATCTAATTACTTACATGATCATGTAAAAAAGGGCGATATATTACCAGTAAGTGCACCGGCAGGAGATTTCGTATTGAATATGGATTCAACATTACCAGTTGTACTAATTAGTGGTGGAGTAGGTATTACACCAATGATGAGTATGCTAAATACGTTAATTGAACAAAATTCAAAACGTAATGTATGTTTTGTTCATGCAGCGATAAATAGCAATACACATGCAATGAAAGAACACGTTGAGGCAGTAGATAATGAATACGAACAAGTTAAAGCATACACTTGCTATTCGGCACCGACTGAAAAAGATCTGGAAATGAAAAACTTTGATAAAGAAGGTTTCATTGACGCTGAATGGTTGCAAACGATTATTTCGACAACAGAAGCAGAATTTTATTTCTGTGGTCCCGTACCATTTATGAAACATATAAATGCTGCACTAACTAATTTAGGAGTGAAACAAGAGCATATTCATTATGAATTTTTCGGTCCGGCAGCAAGCTTACAATAGATGTAGTTTGAGTAAGCAAAAAAAACGAGGTATTTATTTTACCTCGTTTTTTATTTGTTCTCGCAATAGTCGATTTACCGTTTCACGGCGTATACCGATGAGTTGACCAATTTCAGTTTGCGTTAATATTTCATATATAGGAATGTCACCTAAATATAGTGTGAACCATTCTTGTAAGCGATGAAGACGTTCTTTTGGAGAGACGGTCGTCAATTGATCGATACGCTGCTGCATCATTCTTAATTTTGATTGTAATTGCATGGCGATATTTGCATATGATGCAGGGTTCGCTTGAAGTTGATCGTACCACTCATTACTACTTATAGGTTCAACTTCTGTTTTCATTAAAGCGATTGCTGTACCGTGATATTCCTTCGGTGAAATTAAAGAATGATGAGGTATCGTTTCTCCTGGAACGATAATGTTGAATAGAAAAGGTGTTCCATCTTCTTCAATTCTTACTACTTTTAATAAACCTGTTTTTATAAAATATAAAGGACCGTCCTCGCCTTGACGGAATAGTACATCTCCTTTGTGTAGAATCAATGTTAGCCCCCCATTTAAACATTTCTATTACTTTTATTTTAGCGTATATGTATACAGACAATATGTTTTTAAACAGCAATTTCATTGACGAAATATATGCTATTACAGTAGTATACTATTTAGTGTGTAATAGTACTAGCAATGAATACGCTGTAGGGGGTTTAGTATATTGTTAGATGCGATAAAAATGACGGATATGAGAATTCCGGCGAATGCTATCATTCATGTAGAAGAGATGAAGGGTGGAGTCGTGTTATCCGTTGAAGTAGACGGCCAAATTATTTATACGATGGCTTATGATGAAGAAACAGATAGTTATGCTGAATTATATGATCGAAACGATAAGAGGGCGTGCCAAGTACATGAGGATTTTATGGGATGGTCACTTCTTCATTAAAAAAGATGTCAATATGACATCTTTTTTTATTAAATCGATAGAATATACAAGGAAATGAAATATAAGGATAAAATTTGTAATAAATGATTTTGCATTGTTAGCACTTTGTAACTGCAAGTAAACTATTTTTTCGCTATCATAAAGATAACAGTCGCAGTTATAGGAGTGGTCAACGTGAAGAAAGTACATATTTCCAATTATATGCTATTATCTGTTTGTTTAATTTTATTTGTTCTCTTAGGAGGATTTTTATATTCATGTGTATAAGAAAAAACGCATTCTAAAAAGAACGCGTTATAGAAAAGAAGTAATGATTAATCTAGTTCCAAGAATTATTAATGTGATACGTAATAAATTAATTACGGCATTACCGCTTAATTTTGTATTAATATACGCCCCGATTTTTCCGCCAATCCATGCACCAGGAATAAGAATTAATGCATAAGTCCAGCTAACATTTCCAAGAGAGATGTGAGTTGCAGAACTTACAATTGCTGATAAAAATACGATAAACATCGAAGTTGCCACAGCAATATGTGCTGGGAATGCAAAAAGAAGCATCATCGCTGGAACAAGTAAGGCACCGCCACCAATTCCAAATAATCCAGATATAAACCCAACTATAAAGGCGATAAAGATAGCAAGAAACGGTGGGAATTGATAGTGTACAGTATTTCCTTTGTTATCTGTAAAAGACCGCTTAATGACAGACATATTTGATAAGGAAAGAGGTTTTAATTTGTCTCGTAGCATAAGAAGAATGGAGACGAAAATAAGGAAAATCCCAAAATATAAAGAAAATGTATCTTGGTTTAAAAATTTATTTGCCCATGATCCGATAATACCACCAGGGCCACTCCCGATAAATAAAATAAGTCCACTTTTATAATCCACCCGTTTATGCTTCATATACGTAAGGGTGGAAGCCAGTCCTGTAAAAACGACTGTTACCATAGAAGTTCCTACTGCGAGTTGTGGTGATAAACTGTGTAATCCAATTAATAACGGAACGATAATAATTCCGCCCCCAAGCCCAACTAGGCTCCCGACGGTCCCGGCGATTAATCCGATGAAAAGTAACATGATGTATTCCAAAATTGCCAACTCCTCTATATAACTTATCCATCAATTATTATACACGCTTTTTAATAAGAAATAGGCTTGTTCACAAAAAAGTCGTCTTCCTAGAAAAATAAGGAAGACGACTTTTGATTAAAAGATTAAGTGTAATAAGTAGTAAAATAACGCAGCTAATGAAGCTGAAATAGGAAGTGTAATAACCCAAGTAATTAACATGCGTTTTGCAGTTCCCCATTTTACACCTTTTACACGATGAGAAGCACCAACCCCTAAAATAGAAGAAGAGATAACGTGCGTCGTACTAACTGGTAAGTGAATGAATGTTGCCCCGAAAATAACAAGAGATGATGATAAATCGGCAGCTACACCATTTACAGGACGAATTTTCATAATTTGTCCACCGACAGTTTTAATAATTTTCCATCCACCGACAGAAGTACCAAGACCCATTGCAATCGCACAAGATAATTGTACCCAGAACGGGATGTCGCTAGAAGTATGGTAGCTATTAGCCATAAGAGCCATCGTGATGATTCCCATTGCTTTTTGCGCATCATTTGTACCGTGTGTATAAGCTTGTAATGCAGCAGTGAAAATCTGGAATAAACGGAAGTTTTTGTTAGTCTTCGTTAAATTGAAGTTTTTAAAGACGACTTTAAAAATACTGTATACGGTATAACCGATAACAAAAGCGATAATCGGTGAAATGATTAAAGCTTCAAGAATTTTTATGAAACCTTTAAAGTTTAATGAACTAAAACCAGCAGCAGCGATAGCTGCACCTGCGATCGAGCCAATAATTGCATGCGAAGAACTACTTGGAATACCGTAGTACCAAGTAATCAAATTCCATGCTATTGCCGCAAGTAAAGCAGCTAAAATTACAAGAGAACCATTTGGTAAAGCGAATGGATCAACGATATCTTTTGTAATCGTTTTTGCTACACCTGTAAATGTCATTGCACCTAAAAAGTTCATAATAGCTGCCATAACAATTGCATGTCTAGGCTTTAGAGCTTTCGTTGAAACAGCCGTTGCAATAGCGTTTGCTGTATCGTGAAATCCATTGATAAAGTCAAAAGCTAAAGCGCAAATGACTACTAAAACGGTCAGTATCAAGAGTGTATCCATGATCAAACTCCTTACGCGTTCTTCATAATAATTGTTTCTAGTACGTTTGCAACGCTTTGGCAGCTATCCGCTACTTCTTCAAGCTCTTCGTAAATCTCTTTGTATTGAATAATTTTAATCGGATCTTTTTCACGAGAGAATAAGTGTTTAATCGCATGACGGCGAATATCATCACATTGTGATTCGTAATCCTTAATCTTAATCGCATTTGTACGAATGTCGACTAATTTTTTGTTAGACATTAATTCAACAGAGTTTGCAATTTCAATCGCACATTGATTAATTGCTTCTACAAATTTAATCATGTATTCATCAGCTTCTGTAATAGAATACATTTCGAATAGACCAGCACTATGATCTAATCCGTCTAATACATCATCCATACTCATTGCAAGTTGTAGGATGTCCTCACGTTCAATAGGAGTAATAAACGCTTTGTTTAGCTCCATAATGATTTCGTGAATAAATGAGTCACCTTTTGACTCATACTCTTTCATGCGCATAGAAAACTCTTTTAAATCGCTAGCATTTTTAATTTTATACTCCACGAAAAACTGCGCGCCTTCTTTTAAATTTTCGGAAACATTCATTAACATTTCAGAAAATTTATCTTTTTTTGATTTAAAGACCATTATTAGTTACCCCCACAAAAGTAATATATGTAAAATATATTGGCTAGTCAATTCTAACAAAAAACTGTCGTTTTTTAAAACATTTTATCGAAAAGTTTACAAAAACTTAACATAACTCTTATTGTTGTATTAATAATACTAATAATCAATATTGAATATCTTACTTGTAGAATGTCCTTTTCTTGCAAAAAGTATGAATGTGAAAGAAAAGCTTTACACTACAGGAAAGACTACGCTATTATAATAAATTTAAAAGGAGGTATATTCTTCCTTTTGAAAAGAAGAGTGTAAACAAACGAAGGAAGTGAACGAATGAAATTGAAGAACACTCACTTAAAAAAAATGCAGGAGTGGTTCAATAAGAGAAAGAAACTTCGTAATTCATTAATTGTATTAGGAAGTTTACTTGCTACTCTATTTATTGCTATAAATATAATAATTTCCATTCAAGACATATCTGAATTAAAACAAGCTGTTCCGCAACCGACCTTAATTTATGATGCAAATAATGAAGTTGCGACTAAATTAGCTTCTTCTAAAACAGAAGGTGTTAAAAAGAAAGATATTCCTGATATTATGGTTCAGGCAATTGTTGCAGTAGAAGATAAGGAATTTTTTAATCATCACGGTATTTACTATAGTGGAATTATAAGTGCAGTTTTTAAAAATATTACAGCAGGAGAAGTTGTAGCAGGGGGAAGTACAATTACACAACAACTTGCGAAAAATGTATTTCTAACACAAGACCGCACATACTCTCGAAAAATAAAGGAATATTTTTTAACAAAAAAAATAGAGCGTACGTATACGAAAGATGAAATTATTGAAATGTATATGAACCAAATTTATTTTGGTGAAGGTGCTTGGGGGATAAAAAGGGCAGCTAAATCTTATTTTGATAAAGAGGTAAAAGATTTAACAATTTCAGAAGCTGCAACGATTGCAGGGTTAATTAAAGCACCATCTGCATATTCACCTTATAAAAACTTTAATAAGTCAATTGAAAGACGTAATGTCGTATTAAGTTTAATGAAAGAGCAAGGGTATATTTCTGACGAACAGTATAATAAAGAAAAAGAGAGCGGTCTTGTATTAAAACGTGGTGTGGATGATAAATACAAGGGGAAATACTCTCAATATGTAGACTATATTGTTAGAGAAGCGATGGATAAGTACGAATTAACACAAAATGAAATTTTAGCGGGTGGTTATCGTATTTATACAGAGCTTGATCCGAAAAAACAACAGGCTGTAGAAGACGTTGTGAATAATGATAGTTATTTCAAAGATAATGGCTCAGACCAACTTATGCAAACGGGTGTAGTTCTTATGAATCCCAAAACAGGTGGTGTACCAGCTTTAGTTGGAGGTAGAGGACCGTATCAGTTTTTACAGTTTAATCATGCAACCCAATTAAAAAGACAACCTGGCTCAACGTTAAAGCCTTTAGCTGTATATGTACCCGCTTTAGAGCAAGGGTATGAAGTATACGATATATTGAAAGATGAACCATTTAATATTAAAGAATATAAACCACAAAATAGCGATCATACTTTTCACGGTGATGTGACAATGTATGAAGCTGTGGCAAAGTCGTACAATGTTTCGGCTGTTTGGCTATTGGAACAGATTGGATTAGATAAAGGATTGAAATCTTTAGAGCGATTTGGTATTCCATTAGTGCCAGAAGATCGTACGTATCCAATTGCTTTAGGCGGTATGCATGTAGGAACATCCCCATTTGTAATGGCTCAAGCGTATAGTACATTTGCAAATGACGGTGTTCAAGTGGAAGCTCATGCGATTAGAGAGATACAAAATGCGGAAGGTGAAACGATTGGAAAGTGGTATAAGAAAGAGACACGAGTGACAAGCGAGAAAATTTCTCAAAAGATGACATATTTATTAAAAGGTGTTGTCGAAAAGGGGACGGGCGAAAAGGCGAAAGTTAATAATGTTGATACGGCCGGTAAGACAGGAACTACTCAAATTGTAAATGGACCAAGCACTGGTGCAAAGGATTCATGGTTTGTTGGATACACACCAGATTTAGTAGGTGCCATTTGGGTAGGATATGATAAAACAGATAGTGATCATTATGTTCCAGGCGGGAGTCAAATTACGACGACAATGTTCCGGGATATTATGAGAAAAGCGAATGCCAATCCAGCTCAAAAAGCATTCCAGTTATCGCTCATATCTGAGGCTGATTATAAAAAACAATTGACTACAATAGAAGAGGAAAAACGAAGAAAAGAAGAAGAGAAGAGAAGGAAAGAAGAAGAACAACAAAGAAAAAAAGAGCAACAAGAGTGGATTGATAAAGTGAAAGAATGGATTCCTTCATTTTGGTAAAAGAAAGAGGCGAATAACGAAATTCGCCTCTTTTTCGTATGAAAAACAAAATGAAACTTTAAATGGTAGATATTTCCATGTGTCCTTACTAGTTATTACTCGTTAAGTATAATGTTCGTACTGCCGTAGGATTCGGAATCGTATGTGACGATTATTTTGCCTTTACTAATAGGTTCATAAGGTAATTCTTCTTCGTAATTACCGTTATTCTCATTGTGGATAGAAAGTGTAATTTCATCGATTTCTTTATTTGTATACTGATCTTTAATCGTTTCAGCAATTTGAAGTAACGCTTCGGAACTAGAAGCTTTCGTAATAAGCATTCCTTTTATAACTTTTTTTTCATTATTTGTGGAATTAGAATAAGGGATGTTGCTTTGTTTCGTATACAAAAGTTTGTATGGAACAGTTTTTCTCTCTGCTTTTGATACAGTGGAATATTTTAGAGTTAAAAAAAATCCTACACATAAAATAATGCATACCATAAGAGCAAACCAAATGCGTATTAGTGACATAACTCTCATTTTCATCCCTCTTTCATATCGTAGACTTCACTATTTATCATACAAAATGAGGATTAAGATAAAGTAAATTTGAGGTAAAGAAACGTAAAGAAGGAGCACTTATCCTCCCAAATAAGTGCTCCTTTCTATATAAAGAGAGATTTAATGGACGGTTAAACGATACATATTATTATAAATATGCTTATTGAGTGGAAATTAGTAAATTCGGAATACTGATAGTGTTGCAGTTGTATCACCTGTGTTAGGAATAGAAATAGTATTTGCTGTAGGTTGTACAGAAATTGTTGTACCAGCTTGTAAAGTAACGATTGTAGAGAAAGAAACAGCACTACCGATAACGTTAGTTGAGAAATTACGAGTAGGTGGTTGACCGTTGAATGAAATACCGAATCCAAATGGTGAAGATCCTGGGAAAGTTGTAGACGCTGAGAAACTAATATCATATACGCCTGTTTCTAAAATTGTTAAAGTATCTGAAGTGTCGTTGAAAGAGATATTAGTTAATTCGAAAACTTGATTGAATTGGATGTTTGCTCCAGGGGATATAGTTTGTGGATTTGAGTTTCTGATTGCAGCGATAGTTACAGGAATTGGAGTACCCGCTGGTCCAGTAGCACCTGTTGCGCCAGCCGGTCCTTGAGCACCAGTAGCACCTTTTGAGCGCCAGCCGGTCCTTGAGGTCCAGTAGCACCAGTAGCGCCTGTTGCTCCTCCTCCACCAAGGCAACCTGATCGGTATTGAACTAGGATAGTTTGGATCTCTGTTATGAGTCTAACTAGTTTGTCAATCGTACAACAATCTACTTTGAATAACTTAGCGATATACAATAAATAATTAAGCAAGCTTTGTAGCTCAACGTATAATGCTCCGCATGAGAAGGGTGTTGTTCTTAAAATAGTTAATAAATTAGCAATAATAGAATTTCCAATTTGTTTTTGTGCTGGAGATAAATCTAAGCAATTGAGGAATTTTTGTAAGTTATTTAGGACAGCGATTAAGTTATCGATATTATTTTGAGAAGGGTTTTGAAAGACAGCTTGAATAGCTTGGCCAAGAGCTTGAAGAAGTTTAACGAATTCTGTAAGTTCGGACTTAGAAATGTTAATATGACTACAAGCTCTGACTTCGCAACAATCATTCCCATAAAATACTTTTCCTTTATTTCATAGAATCAATAGTCATTACTATATATTAAAATGAAATTTATAGTAAATTCGTGATGGACAAACTACCATTTCTAAAAAAATAAGAAATTGGCCCACCTAGCAAAAAAATAAGTAAGATATAGAGAAGGTTTTATATAATGTAAAGAAGAAAGTTCAACATAAAAAACTGCATGCCAATTGTTGAGAATGTTGAACAATTGGCATGCAGTTCGTGGGTTGATCCTTTATTTGTATTGATTTAATTTTTCAAGGGCTGTTTTAGGTAAGATTGGAATTGAAATAGTGAAAGTTGTCCCGTTTTCATTACTAGCCATTTTTAATGTACCGTTATGATTTTGAATGATTTTCTTCGTTACTGACAAGCCCAGACCTGTGCCTGAATCTTTTGTTGAGAAGAATGGATCAAAGATATATTCTTGAATGGCTGGAGGAATACCAATCCCATTATCAGTGAATGTAATACGAACAAAATTATCTAGGCGATAACTAGTGATTTGGATAGAAAGTTTTTTTTCACCTTGCGCATCGACAGCGTTCTGAAATAGGTTTAAAAAAACTTGCACAAGTTCGTGACGATCAATATGGACTAATATATTATCTAATTCGGTAGAGAAATTATAATCAATTGAAATATTATGTAAAAAGACTTCACTAGCTAGTAACTGTTGAATATATTCACGTAAAAACGTATTAATGGGAAAGGGTTCTCTTGTAAATTCGCGTGTTTTTGAAATAGATAAAAATTTTGTAATAATACTATTTGCGCGATCTAATTCAGGAATAAGTAAGTTTTTAAATAGTTCTTTATTAGATGGAGAAACACTTTCTTGTAAAAATTGTAAATAACCTCGTACGGTTGTAAGAGGATTACGTACTTCATGTGCAATACCAGCTGCGATTCGTCCTGCTAACGAAAATTTTTCTGCATCACGTTCTGAGTTTAAATAATGAAAGACACTAATAACTCTAAAAATCTCTCCGTTATAATCACGAATAATTCGGTTATTTAAAATGCCATAGTTTTTGTCTAAAACTTCTTCATTATATATTTCTGTGCCTGTTCTTAATGTTTCAAGAGCTTTAATTTTTTCTTCTGGTAATTGTAGTAGTTGTTGAATTGGCTTTCCGATAATATCATTTCGTACTACACCAAAATCATCTGCTGCAATTTGATTACATAATGTTATATTTCCTTTATTATCAACAAAGGTTACATGATGTGAGAAAGCATCAAAAATATGAACAAAGTATGTTTCAAGTTGTTCAAATAAAAATAATGAATCGCAAGTAAGTTGAAAATCAGCCTCTTTATTTTCTTTTTGTATGTTTTGAATGGAATGAGTCGTTCTCGTTTTCTTTATTTGTAAACCAATATGTGGATTTTTGTATGTGAAATGATGTGGTAATTGATTCACAAGTTCTTCATAAAAACGTACTTTGTTTTCTAGTTCTTCTATTCGTTTTTCATGAGATACAATATCATCGTTTGGAAGCATAAATAAATAACCCCTCAATTTAAAAATTCTTCCATCTAGTATATCATATTTTTATACGGATACTCTGAAAGAAGGGACTACTTAATGAAATTGATTAGTCGAAGTGTTCAGGAAGTGAGTAGAATGAATAGAAAGTGAAGTGAAAAAGGGAGGGATATATTTGCTTTTCATTGGAGTAACAGGATGGGGAGACCATGATTCTTTATATATAGATCCCTATGAAAATAGAAATAAATTACGAACATATAGTGAGCATTTTCCTATTGTAGAAGTGGATAGTTCATTTTATGCGATGCAACCTGCACGAAATTATACAAAATGGGCAATGGAGACACCGAATGATTTTTCGTTTGTCGTAAAAGCGTATCAAGGGATGACGGGACATATGAAAGGTGAAATACCTTTTTCTACGTTTGATGAAATGTTTGATGTGTATAAACAATCTATTCTTCCTTTAATAGAAGCTGGTAAATTAAAAACGATTTTATTTCAATATCCACCATGGTTTGATTGCAAAAAGAAAAATGTAGATTTTCTTCGATATACGAAAGAAAAAATGGAAGATTTGCCATGTGCCATAGAATTTCGGAATCAAACATGGTTTTATCCGGAAATGAGAGATAAGACGCTACAGTTTTTGGAACAAGAGAAATGGATTCATACGATTTGTGATGAGCCGCAGGCCGGAATAGGTTCAGTACCGCTCGTACTAGAAGTAACAAATGCAGAGATGGTGTTAATACGTTTTCATGGTCGAAATGTTCATGGTTGGCTTGATAAAGGAGAAAATTGGAGAGCGGTTCGTTGCTTATATCGCTACAACAATAAAGAATTAGAAGAATGGGTAGAAAGATTAGAGCAATTAAAAAAGAAGACAAAGAACATATATGTACTATTTAACAACAATTCAGGCGGAGATGCAGCTGATAATGCGAAACAACTTATGAAAATGATGAATATTACATATGGTGAGCCGAAGCCCGAGCAATTAAATTTGTTTGAATGATAATAAACAAGAAAGGCACTGTACAAACAGGGGGAATGTACAGTGCCTTTCTATATGAAAAAGAGGGGTAACAATGTTACTGAGCGTTTGGTTGATTCATCAATTGTTGGCTTCGTAATAAATGATAATGGTTATCATTATCATTGTCAATAGTTTTCCGAAAAATAAATAAAAACTTTTTATGAGATATGAACAGTAGGGAGATTCCAAATAAAAAGTTTGGATGAAGCAACGAAGTTTTTATTGGGGATCTCCTGATAAAGTACAAAAAAAGAACAGCAATTAATGCTGTTCTTTTCCAGTGACAAATTGTTGTAAATCAAAAGGAGTTATAGCCTGGATAAACTCTTTTGAGATAAGTGTTTGAACTAGAGTACTCTCAGAAATGGAAGCACCTGTTTTCTTTTCATAAGCTTGTTTTAATAAATCAAGTTTTTCAGCCGTTTCTTTCGGTAATTCAATTGTTAATGTGTTCATAATTTCTCCCCCTTACTATTAGAGTACCACTACAATATAGGAGAGACAAGGGAAGAGAATGTGAAACATAAAAAAGGTTACCATTTATAAAATGGTAACCTTTTTTATGTATAAGAGTTATTAAGCAATACCGATATACTTTAAAGTTTTTGATGGAGTACTATGATCAAAGAAGTGTTGTAAAAATGCGATGTCAACACCTGATTTGTATGCACAATATCCCCAAGTTTTTCGAAGTGTATGTGAGCTAATCCCTTCTAATCCAACTTCTTTTGCAGCTTTGTTTAAAATGTACCATGCATGTTGTCTCGTAATAGATTTTGTTCCTTTTTGAGACTTTAATAATGGTTCATTACGTTTCCAAGTTTTACGTTCTTTCATGTAGTCTTCGATTGCGTGCTGTAAGTCTTCATTAACAGCAAACCATTTATGTTTCTTTACTTTTTCATTGTAAAATAAAATGGAATGGCGAACATTTTCATTTTCATCGATTACATCACTAACTTTTAATTGTAAGATTTCACTTACTTTTAAGCCAGAATTTACAGCTAATACGAATAATAAGCCATCACGTTTCGAAGATTGTAAAAGTATATTTTTGATAGTTTCTAATTGTTTTTCATTTTGAATAGGTTGTCCTGCTTGTTTCATTTCACGCACTCTCCTCTTTTATATGTGTAAAGGAAAGGATTAACTTGTTTCTTACTATAAAGGGAGAGTGTGAATTTCATGTGAACTCCTAGTGAAATTAAGACAAATTATTTGACTTCTTTTACTTTTTGTAAATTAAAGTAGAATACAACACTATTAGTTGTGTTATATACACCGTACTCCGCATGGTGAAGGTCTAAAATGTTTTTTACAATTGATAATCCGAGACCAGTACCACCAGTATGACGGCTACGAGATGCATCTAAACGGTAGAAACGATCCCAAATTTTTTCAAGACTTTCTTCTGGGATAGGGTTTCCTGTGTTTTCGATTTGTATTTTTACTGTATCTTCCATTGCTATAACGGAAACTTGTATTTTTTCTCCTTCTGGCGTATAGCGAATGGCATTGCTAAGTAAGTTCACAACCACTTGCTCAATACGACTACGATTCGCTTGAACAAATATAGAAGAGTCTACATCTATGTTCACTTGTAAATGCTTTTCTTCCATGCTAAATAATAACTTTGTATAGACTTGTTGAATTAATTCACCGATTGAGAATGTCGTCATGTCTAGCTTGTACGTACCTGATTCTAATTTTGCTAATTCTAACATTTCAACAATAAGTCTGTTCATGTTTTCGGTTTCTTCTAAAATAACATCTGTGTAATACGTCGTATCTTTACTAACGCCATCTTTAATTCCTTCTGCGAAACTTCTAATTACACTAAGTGGTGTTTTTAATTCGTGTGATACGCCAGAAATGAATTCTTTTCGTGTTTTCTCTAATTGACGTTCACGTTCAATATCTTGTTGTAATTTTGTATTGGCAACATTTAATCGATCAATTCGGTCTTTTAAGTTTACCGATAACGTATTAATACTACCGGAAAGCCCACCAATCTCATCGTCTGCTGTCACAGGTAATTTCTCGCTAAAATCAAAATTGGCCATTTTTTTTGTAACGCGATTAATTTTAATTAATGGTTTCACAATGATTTTTGAGTAGTAGAAGGATAACAAAATAATGACGAGAAATACGATGATTAAGGCATAGACATAATAATCCTTTAAAACGAGCATTGCTTCATTAACAGGCTGTAAAGATGCTATCGCAAAAGCGTATTCTGTAATTTTTCCGTCTTTCATAATAGGTTTTACAAAGATACTATTCTTTATATTCTCTCCGCCATCTATTATATAAGTGTTTAATTGGTGCGAGTTAGCAGTTTCATTTCTAATAATGTCTGCAAAATATTGAACGGCTTGTAATGTTTCAAAATCATTTGCAAGCCGAACCTCGGCTTTTGATGGGAGCTGTAATTTAGATATAATACCAGTAAACTCAATTTGAGTTACAGTTTTGGAGCGGTTTGTAAGTCTATTTTTGGAAGAGTTGCCATTAATGGATTGAAAATCTGAAGTGACACGTTCGTTTTGCCATCTATTATAATTTGTTGTCAACTCAAGTGGTGTTATTGTTTTCCCTCGTACCAAACCGACGACGTTTATCATGCCATCTTTTTTCAATCCTAAGTTTTCGAATTTCTTATATTCTTCAGGTGTTAAAAGATTATTGAGTGGAATGAAATATGTTTCATTATTTTTAGGATTAATTACATCAATGTAGTAATTGCTGTCACTTTTAATAATGCCCTCAGAATTTAAAAATTGCATATCAGCATTTGTTTTATCATGAAATTCTTGTTTTAGTTTTCTAATTTCCTCAGGATCTTTTTCGCTTTTTTCATAATTAGCTACGAATTTTTCAAAAGCAGTTTGAACTGTTTTTACTTTTTTATTAATATAAAATTTCTCTAAAAATAGAGATTGTCCTAAGAAAAAAAGGAGGAATATGATTGTAAATAATGTTGATGTTAATAAAAATAGTTTAAAGACGATACTTCTGTTTTTCACTGTGTCACCTCTTGTGAGAAATACTGTAAATGATTTCTTTATTATAACAAATGGTACAAAAAAGTAGAGGAGAAAATCTGTCTCTTCTGAAAGTAGTTTTTAATAAAAAGTCACATAAAAAGAACTCGACAGACGTATGACGAGTTCTTTAATGTATTATTGTTGAATTGCTGCATCTAAAGCGATTTCAATCATTTCGTTAAATGTAGTTTGACGCTCTTCAGATGTTGTTTCTTCACCAGTGAAGATGTGATCACTTACTGTTAATACAGATAACGCATTTACACCGTATTTCGCTGCTAAAGTGTAAAGAGCAGTTGTTTCCATTTCTACTGCTAGTACACCGTAATCTCCAAGTTTTTTAACCATGTCCATGCTTTCGCGGTAAAATACATCTGCTGTTAAAACATTACCAACACGAACATGTAAGCCTTTTTCAGTTCCAGCATCGTAAGCTTTCTTTAAAAGATCAAAGTTTGCAGCTGGTGCAAAATCGAAACCTGGGAATGTTAAACGGTTCATATTAGAATCTGTACAAGCTGTCATTGCAATAATAACGTCACGTACTTTTACGTCTTTTTGAATCGCACCGCAAGTTCCAACGCGAATTAAATTTTTAACTCCGTAGCTTTGGATTAATTCGTTTACATAAATAGAAATAGAAGGAACACCCATACCTGTACCTTGAACAGATACACGTTTTCCTTTATAAGTTCCAGTGAACCCTAACATGCCACGCACGTTATTATAGCATGTAACGTCCTCTAGAAATGTTTCAGCGATATATTTTGCACGTAATGGATCACCAGGTAATAGAATAGATTCAGCGATTTCGCCTTGTTTTGCTTCAATATGTACACTCATGAAAAGTCCTCCTTATAATGTATTGATAGAAATCAATATCATTTGCATTATACACTACGAATCCTTTCAATTAAAATCTTTTTATTATTTGTAATATGTGCGAAACAGGAGGATTTCATAAATCACAATCTAGAATATATAAGTAAGAAGTTTTGTATGAGCAGAGACAATAAAAATGGTAGGTGATGTCTTGAAAAATCTTGTCATTGGATTTGTTGCTTTGTTATTTATTGTAGTAGGAGGATTTTACATAAAAAAGTATCAAGAAACTACAGAGACTGTAGGTGATGTTCAGGAAGTAAAATGGGATGTGTCAAATGGAAAAGGAAATGAGAAAGTAGATATTTCGTTTCAATTACTAAATAATAAAAATAACGAAGTTCGTGGTGTAAATGATCAAATTTGGGCAGTTATTGTGGACGGACAATTAAAGCATGTACAACAAATGAAACCTACATTTGCAGGGAATGGATCATATAAAGTATCTTCCAAAATAGCGAAAGATGAAAGATATACAATATTTTTATATGAAGACAAAAATAAGTCGGTGAAATCATTTGCGAAGAAAGATTTTGGGAGAGAAGTAGAGGAGAAAAATAAGAAAAAAGTAAAATTTCCAATCGATAGTGTACTTACAAAAAAAATAGGGGAGTATGAAGTTTCTCTTTTATTTGGTGCATTGCATCCGAATGAACCAGCGACGTTAACATTTCAATTCCAATCGAAAAAGGGTGAGAAATTGAAACTACATTCAGAGAGAGGAGAAGTGGAGGCGCTCTATATCGTGGACGAAGCGAGAGAAAACTTTTTATACGCAATACCTGTTGATACAGATGAGCAATTGCAATATCGTATTACATTTCCTGCTGAAGGAACGTATAAAATATGGGGAGATTTCTATATAAATGGTAAGAAATATGAAAAAGAATTTATTGTACAAGTTCAAAAAAGAAAAAACAGCTAAATATTTAGCTGTTTTTTCTTTTTCCTATTAATTTTGTTACAGAGAGCATTGTAATTGGTAAAGAATGATTCTTTCTAAATGCTAAATATTTACCGCTCCATGCTGGTTTATATTTTTCTTTAAAATGTCGTAACCCACTGAAACTATACGTATAACGAACATTATTAAAGATGGCAGCAGCAACTCGTTCAGACCAGAAAGACTGTGTCGATAAACCTACATTTGAAAGTGGTGCCATACCAATATTAAAGGAATGGTATTCATTTTCTTTTGCCCACTGGAATAGGTGGATGAAAATTGCATCCATAATGCCGCTAGGTGCATCTGGATAATATCGCATTAAATCAACAGACAACGATCCGTCTTGATATACGGGCATAAAAGTTGTAAATGCGATGATTTTTCCATCCGCATCAGATAATGTAGCAATAGGTGCGCGGCTAATATATTCACGGTCAAAGTATCCGAGCGAAAAACTTTTCTCTTTTTTTCCGCCGAGCCACGCATCTGAAACTTTTCTTAACTCTTCAAATAACTCGTTTGAGAACGGTGGCTGGTGAATAGAGAATGTATAGCCTTCTCGTTCAAAACGATTGAAAGTCGCTCGCATACCGGCCCGTTTTTTCCCCGTTATTGTAAATGTATTCAAATCAACGACAGCTTCTTCGCCAAGCTTAAAGAAGTTGTAACCAAAATCATGATATAAACTCATCCATTTACTTTCGATTTGGTAGAATACACAAATGTATCCAAATCGATCAGCCTCAGCTAAAAACTCTTGTAACACAGTACGGTAGGAGGAAGGATCCCCAATTGGATCACCTAGCACAACGAGACGTTTTCCAGTTATAGAGAAGAGAAGGAGCGCTTTCCCATCACTACTGAAGAAGAATTGTTTATCTCCTAAAAATCCTAGATGACTAAGTACATTTCCATCATGCTCATCTAAAAAGTTTTGTAATCTTTTATCATTAGCTGGTTGCCCGGGAAATTCACTTCGATAACGATTGGCAATGAGTGAGCCAATCAGTAAAAATGTAGGAACGAAAAAGGCAGCTGCTAATGCACTTCGTTTCACTTGCGTAATATTACGAACGACAAAATCAGGTTTAAAAGCTTCTTTTGCACCTGCAAATAAAATACCTAAGTTTTTATATAAATATAAAGTTATGAGTAAGAATATAAAAACTTTTACCATATCAGAAAGGGAGACTTCCATTTTCTCGCGTACAAATCTTTTACGAAGCATATATAATACAGCAAGTACGATTAATAAAATAAACGTCTCTTCAATATCAATCCCTTTTAGCGTATTAAAGATGGCTGCTCCGATTAAAGAAATAATCGTCATATAGTAAGAACGCTTTGTTCCATAATATATGCCTCGTGAAAGGATCAGGAGGAGAATACCGAAGGTTAGTGATAAGCTAAAAGAAAATTGAATAAGATATTTTGGAGCTAGAATATGTAAGGCGTGTGCTCTGTTTATACTTGTTGGTAGGATGGTCGATAAAATAACCATTAATCCAGCAAATACTGTTAAAGCAGCAGAGGCCCATGAACCTAGTTTTCCTAGAAAATCACGTTGCAAAGTCCATATAACACCAGTTGTTTCTAATGCAGGCGCAATAAAAGGTTTATCTTCAAACTTTTTAATGGCCACGCCTGTCATTTCAAAAGCTGCAAAAATAAGACCAAGGCAGAAAGGTAAAATGTAATAGACGAGGCGATATAATAACATAGCAGGTAGTAATACGCCTGTATCAATGCCATACTGTCCGAGTCCAGTTAAGAAGACGAGATCAAATGAACCAAGTCCACCAGGCACAAGACTAACAACACCGGCTAAAGCAGCAATTACATACACACCTAAAAACTTTTGAAATTCGATATCGATGCCAAATAATATTAGTATGACGTACATAACAATACCGGCAGATACCCACTCAACTAATGAAACTAATGAGTATAAAACAGTTGGATTTTTCTCTTCTTCTCCTTCTTCTTCTTGCCCTTCAGTTTGCTTTGGTTTTCTATTTTTTAGTTTAGAAAAGCCAATGTATATAGGGACGAAAAGGGCGAAGAAGATAAGAACAGGCCATAGCCACGGTTTTTCATGCAAAATAAAACTTGTGTCTAATATTCCAATAAGACCGAGGAAAGAAAGAATTGCGAGTCCGTTAATAAACGCAGTTGTCATCCAGGCGATACTTTTAATAAGTTTGCCATTTTCTTTTATGTATGGACGATAAAGCATTGTGCGTACACCAGCTCCAACGAGACCACCAAATCCAATAAATCCATTTAAAGTATTAGCAATCCATGAGATGCGAAAAATCTTTTGGACTGGTATATCAGCTTTTAAATAACGAAGCATAACATAGTCATAAAAGAACATTGTTGATACAGCAAATGCACCAAGTGTAATTGCTAAAAATACTCCTCCGGTTGGAATGTTTTTAATTGTATTGATCGCTTCTAAAAAAGAAATGCCTGCTAATTCTTTTTTTGCTTGAAAGAATACAATTGTTAATACAACAAATGGGAAGATAATTTTTCCGATTTGTAAGAAACGTTTCCATGAAAACGACATAAATACAACTCTCCTTGTATAAGAAAACTGAGACAATAATATTATTATGACAAACTTCAAGAAAAATAAAAAGGTAAATTCCTGTATAAGGAAGCTATTTTTTATGATGGTAATATTTAAAAGAGTATTTCGTTTGTCAGAAAATTAAGTTAAAATGAGTTGAAAGAAGGAAGAGAGGGGAAGTAGATGATTATAATAGGTTATGCGGGGTATGAGCTAGAGAAAGCAAAACCTAATACATCAGAAGATTTTTTTAATAGATCTGAAGTGACATATATATTAAACGATAAAGAAAGAACTTTTTCTGTTTTATACGTTCGGTATTTTGAAGAAGTTTTACGAGAAATTACTCCTTTTGAAGGAAATCCCGTATGTAAAGTAGAAGAACAAGACATATATTTGCGGGATGTTGTAGCGATATGTTGTTTACTGAAAGAGAATGAGCTTCGCATGCAAAAACGTTTGTATTTAAATAATATAGAAGAATTCCAACAATATTTTGATGTGGAAACAGTGGTGAAAGTACAAGAAATATTGGCTGAATTACATAAAAATAAAAGAGTAGAAATAGCGTGAGATGGCAAAGGAGAGGGAAAAAATGTCTAATCTAATGGTTGAAAATCAAACAGAACAAGTTTCTATGTTTTTAGAAGATGTTATTACTTTGATAACCAATTATGTAAATTATCATACGTTGCCTTCTTTATTAGAAGAAACACCAGCAGGGAATGAGCAATATTATAAAGGGTTATTAGCGTCAATAAGACGTCTTCTCGTTTTTTGTGAAGAAGGACATGATGCATGTTTTGTTTTATTAAATAGCCAGCCATTTCGAAAAACAGCAGCTGAAAAGATTCTATATAAAATTTATCATCAAGTAATAGCAGAGTTCTTTTCACCAAAGAATGATCATTGGTACGAAAATAGTCGGTCTGCTTATACAGGGAAAAACTCCATCGTTTTTCAACAAACGCCACCTGCATCTATAGAGCTAGTGATGAAGAGTTTAGAAGGTAAATTTCAATTGATGCGTGAAGAACTAGAATATTATGAGACGGATTATCAAACAAAGATGTTACACAAATATTAATGTCGAAAAAGGAGCTAAGGGGACTTAGCTTCTTTTCCTTTTGTACAGTTATATAAGGGATTTCCTTTGAATATATTTAAGGGGATAGCATTAAGGAGGTGTAACATGAGTCAGCAAGGTGTATTTACAGATTACTTTCATGAAGTAGAAAGCTGGTGTGAAAGTGTTCTTCACGTATTAGATAGTCGTGCAATGGAAGTGTATGATGTCCATATGCTTGCTTATAAAATTCAAACGTTATTAGACCGTATGAAAGAGCATGAGTATGATACAGATGCAGAGTTTTTGTATGAAATAAGTGATGATGTAGAGCATATTCAGCATCATTTACAGGAAGTGTTCGTGCAGGGAGAAGAGGAATATGAACTATATGAAAGAGGGGATAGTGAACGAGCTGTTCCAATTGGAGGACATACACTCCCGCCATTACCTTATCCGTATAATGCGTTAGAACCGTATATTTCTAGAGAAATTATGATGTTACACCATGATAAACATCATCGTAGTTACGTGGAAGGATTAAATAAAGCAGAAAAGATGATGGAAGAAGCGAGAAAAACAAATCAATTTGATCTAATTAAACATTGGGAGAGAGAAGCAGCTTTTCATGGATCAGGTCATTACTTACACACGATATTTTGGAACAACATGAAAAAAGATGGTGGCGGAAGTCCAAGAGGGGCTCTTTCACAACAAATTGAACAAGATTTTGGGAGTTTTTTACGTTTTCAAAAACATTTCACAGAAGCAGCTTCTAAAGTGGAAGGGTCAGGATGGGCGATTCTCGTTTGGGTTCCACGATCTGGGCGGTTAGAAATTTTGCAGAGTACACTTCATCAATTATTTACACAATGGGATACGATACCGCTCCTTGTACTAGACGTGTGGGAACATGCATATTATTTACAATACCAAAATAGAAAAGATGAATATATTAAAAACTGGTGGAATATCGTCAACTGGCCTGATGTAGAAAAAAGATTTGAAAGTGCGAAACAAATTGAATGGACACCGTATTAGGCGCAGGCTCTCTGCGTCTTTTTTATTGGGAGGAGAGGGATATTTCGTTCATATTTTAAAAGGCCAAGCATACACTTGTACAAAAAGTGCCAAAAGGACGTGGGGGGAAATATGAGACGAATTTGTGTAATAATTACGCTTCTTATTATGTACGCAAGCGTTATGCCAATTCCTACATATGCAAAGATGAACAGTAATGTTAGTGCTCGAAATGCAGTGTTAATGGAGCAACAGTCAGGTCGTGTATTATACGGAAAAGCAGAACATGAGCCACAAAAGATTGCCAGCATAACAAAAATTATGACTGCCTTGTTAGCTGCTGAATCAGGCAAAATGAAAGAAATGGTATCGGTTAGTAATGAAGCAGTGAGAGTAGAAGGGTCAGCGATTTATTTAAAGCCTGGACAGAAAGTGAAGTTAGAGGATTTAGTATACGGACTCATGCTTAGATCTGGTAATGATGCAGCACAAGTAATTGCTGAAAATGTAGGAGGGAGTATAGAAGGGTTTGTATATTTAATGAATGAAAAGGCAAAACAGATTGGGATGAAAGATACGCATTTTTCAAACCCACATGGCTTGGATGGAGATGGCTCTCATTATTCGTCTGCTTATGATATGGCGCTTTTAACGAAATATGCAATGGGGAACGAAACCTTTAAGAAGATTTTTGGGACAAAAACGTATAAATCAGATTCATGGGATTATCCGTGGAAAAACAAACATAAACTCGTGACGTCGTATTATGAATTTGCAACAGGAGGGAAAACAGGTTTTACGAAAAAAGCAGGACGGACGCTTGTTACAACAGCATCAAAAGATGGACTAGATCTAATTGTCGTAACGTTGAGTGCTTCTAGTGATTGGGATGATCATATGAATTTATTTGATAAAGGTTTTGAGCGTTTCAAACAAACGAATGTTGTAGGGCAAGGAGCTCTTGCTGAAATAACTGAAAAGAAATATGCCAATCATGTTTATACGAAAAATAGTTTTGCGGTGCCATTAACTGAGCAGGAAAGAAAGAATGTCGTATTAAAAGTTGAACTCGATAAAAGTGCAAAACTTAAGGATGGGGTAAAGGTTGGGAAGACAGAAATTTATGTTGGCAATGAGAAAGTTGGAGAACGGAATTTATTTTATAGTAAACGAAAGTTAGTAGCTACAACGGGAATGTATTGGAATAATGTGAAAGAAATTTTTTCTCATATGATAGGTGTTGGGAGCGATGGTTAATCTCGTATGGGTAGCGATGGCGGTCATTGGGATTGTTTATGCCATGATAAACGGAACGATGGAAGAAATAAATAAAGCTGTATTTGACGGGGCAAAAGATGCAGTAACAATTTGTATAGGACTCATTAGTGTTTTAGTATTTTGGCTCGGTTTAATGAAAATTGCAGAGGAAGCAGGGTTGTTAAAAAAGTTAGTGTCACTTTTTATGCCGGTCGTAAAAAGGCTGTTTCCAGAAATACCGAAAGATCATCCATCAATGGGATTTATTTTATCCAATATGATGGCGAACTTTTTTGGATTAGGTAATGCAGCGACCCCTCTTGGTATTAAAGCGATGGAACAATTGAAAGAGTTAAATGGAGGAAAGGATTCGGCGAGCCGTTCGATGGTGACGTTTCTTGCATTAAATACATCAGCAATTACTTTAATTCCTACAACTGTCATTTCGATTCGAATGACGTATGAATCAGCGAATCCTACTGAAATTGTTGGGGTAACATTCATTGCACAAGTACTCTCTATGATCGGAGCGATCTGGATTGACCGCTATTTTTACCGAAGAAGGAGTAGGAAGGGGCGGAAAAAATGAGCATTGTAAATACAATTTCATTATGGGTAATCCCTTGTGTAATTGGTTTTATTCTTTTGTATGGTACGATCAAGAAAGTGCCAACCTACGAATCGTTCGTTGAGGGAGGAAAAGAAGGAATTCAAATTGCAATCTCCATTTTACCGTTTATGGTTGGGATGCTCGTATCTATTTCTATATTTCGAGCTTCAGGTGCATTGGATGCAATGATATCAGTAATGAAGCCGATGTTAGATTTAATTCATGTCCCAGCAGAAATTGTTCCACTAGCACTTATACGCCCTATTTCAGGCTCTGCTGGTTTAAGTATTACGACCGATTTAATTGCCACATATGGGCCAGACTCTTTTATTGGAAGGCTAGCTTCTACGATGCAAGGAAGTACAGATACAACTTTTTATATTTTAACAGTATACTTCGGAGCCGTTGGAATTAGAAAAATGGGAGATGCATTAAAAGTAGGACTTTTTGCCGATTTAATCGGAATTATTTGTTCCATTGTGTTTGTTTCTTTATTGTTTAAGTAATACTATTCATTTTTTATGCTATTTCGCTTATAATACGTATACGACCACTATTAAGTTGTTGCTTAATAGTGGTTTTTTTATGCGGTAATTTTGACAAAATGATGAACTTTTATTGTGAGAAATATGAAAAAGATGGACAATAATAAAAGGTAAAAACATGTTTTGACCTTTATATGTTTATTATCATCGCTATGTTGTTTAAGTGAGATGAAGCGAAAAGCCGTCAAGCGTATGCGGTTGCCAAGTCTTTCTAATGTAAGGTAAGATAAATTCGAGGTGAAAAAAAGAAATGGAACGATTACAAAAAGTGATTGCGCAAGCAGGTATTGCATCGAGAAGAAAGGCTGAGGAATTAATTCAGCAAGGAAAAGTGAAAGTTAACGGAAAAATAGTGAAGGAGTTAGGAACGAAAGTAACTCCTCAAGATAAAGTAGAAGTAAATAACATTCCTCTTGAAAAAGAAGAACCTGTTTATTTTTTACTATATAAACCAACTGGCGTAATTTCAAGTGTATCAGATGATAAAGGAAGAAATGTTGTAACAGACTTTTTCCCTGAAATTACACAACGTTTATTCCCAATCGGACGCTTAGATTATGATACGTCTGGCGTATTATTAATGACAAATGATGGGGACTTCGCAAACGTATTAATGCACCCTAGATATAAAGTTGAAAAAACATATGTTGCAAAAATAAAAGGTCCACTAACAGGTGAGAAAATTCGCATGTTAGAACGCGGTGTTATGTTAGAAGACGGAAAAACAGCACCAGCGCGTGTGAAAATCATTTCTTGGGACAAGCGTAAAGAAATGGCGATTGTACAGTTAACAATTCATGAAGGACGTAACCGTCAAGTACGTCGTATGTTTGAAGCGTTAGATTGTAAAGTAGTGAAACTAAAGCGTGAACGCTATGCTTTCTTAGAAGTAGGAAGTCTGCGACCTGGTGATGCAAGAGAATTGACACCACATGAGGTGAAACAATTACGTGCATTGGCTTCTACAAAGCCTCGCTAATCGATATTGTGAAACTTTCACCAGTGGAATGCTCCGCTGGTGATTTATTAAAAAATACATATATTCATCACTCGTCGAAGAGAGGGGAGACAATATGAAAAAAAATCGCTTATTATTTCGTGTTATTATTCTACTCATTTTATGCGGTGCTGTAGGATTTACACTTTATCAAGGATTCTTTGCTGATAAAGAGAAAATGCAAATCGGAAAAGAAGCACCTAACTTTGTTGTGACAGATTTAGAAGGAAAGAAAATTGAACTAAAAGATTTAAAGGGAAAAGGTGTATTTTTAAACTTTTGGGGAACTTGGTGTAAACCTTGTGAGAAAGAAATGCCTTATATGAACGAATTATATCCAAAGTATAAAGAAAAAGGCGTTGAAATTATTGCGTTAGATGCAGATGAAACAGATATTGCTGTTAAGAACTTTGTGAAACAATATGATTTGAAATTCCCGGTTGCCATTGATAAAGGAACAAAAATCATAAGCACATATGGGGTAGGACCATTACCGACAAGCTTCCTGATTGATAAAAATGGAATAGTAGTGGAACAAATTATAGGTGAACAAACGAAAGAACAGTTAGAAGGATATTTAAAGAAAATTACTCCGTAATAAAGAAAGCCTTTACATAGGAGGTGCTTACCTATAGTACCTTCGGTTTAAAAATTCTGAGTATTGCGGTAACTTAAGGTTAGAATATACAATAGTACATATAGATACAGGGGCGGTGAGAGTGTTGAAAGAAATTAAATGTGAATGTGGACATGTGAATCCAATAGGAACTGTTTTTTGTGAAGCTTGCGGGAAACCATTTGAAAGTAATGAAAATGTAAAACTATTGGATATGCGCTATGAGGGGAGTGCTCGGCGATCTCTCACGCAAACAAAAACGATAGTCGATAAAATTTGGAGTTTTTTCTCTTCTGTAAAAGTAGGCGTATGGCTCATTGTAATCACTTTAGCTGCATCAGCGATAGGAACTATTTTTCCGCAAGAAATGTACATAACTCCAGGGATCGCGCCAGCTGAATATTATAAGCAGGAGTACGGATTTTTAGGGCAATTATACTATCAATTAGGTTTTAATAATTTATACGGTTCATGGTGGTATATGATGTTAATTGCTTCAATTGGTATTTCACTTGTGATATGTAGTTTAGATCGTGTCATTCCGCTTTATAAAGCTTTAAAGAAGCAAGGGGTGAAAAGACACCCTAGCTTTTTAAAGAGACAAAGATTATACGGCACCGGTACACCGCAAGATGGTGATTTGGAAAAAGTGCAAATGAATTTAAAGAAAACGAACTATAATGTGAAAGTGGAAGATGGGAACATTTTAGCTGAAAAAGGACGGTTTTCACGCTGGGGTCCATATGTGAATCATATCGGTCTCATTATCTTTTTATTCGGTGCAATGCTCCGTTTTTTACCGAGTATGTACGTAGACGAAGCACTTTGGTTACGTGATGGTGAAACGAAAGAAATACCAGGAACGGATGGGCAATACTATTTAAAAAACGAGAAGTTTATAAAGGAAGTTTATGATAAAAGTAAGGACAAGGAAGTTTTTGATGAAGCAATTGATCGTGTAGGTGATAAAATGATTGCGAAAAACTTCCAAACGAATGCTGTATTGTATAAAGCGGTCGGCGAAAATATAGCTGGACAAAAACCGAAGTTAGAAAAAGTAAAAGAAGCGGAAATTCGAGTAAATGAGCCAATGAAATTTGATCAATTTGCTGTTTATCAAGTGGATTACAAAGAAAGTGAATTTAAAAGCATGTCTTTTAACTTGCAAAACAAAGAAAATAATCAAAAGTGGGGACCAATTAAAGTAGATTTAACGAATCCTACAGAAAAATTCGATTTAGGAAATGGTTATTCTTTAGAGCTATTAAGCTATTTTCCAGATTTTTATTTTGACGAGAATGGAAGACCAAATACAAAAACGAAATTACCAAACAACCCTGCATTTGTGTTTAAAATGTTTACACCTGAAACACCAGATGGTGAAGTGAGTTTTGTTGGTATTCAGCAAAATATAGAACCTGATGGAAATAATAAGTATAAAATGTCTTTCGCAGGTGTGGAAATGCAAAATGCAACAGCACTTACTGTAAGGAAAGATTTAACGCTTTGGATTCTCGGTATTGGAGGATTTATATTTATGGTTGGTGTTATTCAAGGGATGTATTGGAATCATCGCCGTATTTGGATACAACGCGTTAATGATGAATGGTGGATTGCAGGACATACGAATAAAAATTGGTTCGGTTTAAAGAAAGATATTGAAAGAGTACTAGAAGGTACAGCAATTCCGCAGCCAAATGATAAAGTAGTGGATAAAAAAATTAGTTAAGGTGGGGAAACGATATGGTGCAAATAAGTAGTAACTTTCTCTTTACCGCATTTATTTTATATTTAATTGCCACTCTATTTTTCGGGGGAGCGATTAAAGAAAAAGGTCACAAATGGGCAAATGTAGGAATAACGATTACAATTTTAGGATTTATTGCACAAACAGTATATTTTGTTACAAGATGGATTGCATCAGGACATGCACCAGTTAGTAACTTTTTTGAATTCGGTACGTTTTTCGGCATGATGCTTGTTGGGGCATTTATTGTCATGTATTTTATGTACCGCGTAAGTATAATTGGACTCTTTGCATTACCAGTTGCGCTTTTATTAATTGCATATGCGAGTATGTTTCCGAGGGAAATATCTCCGCTTATTCCTTCTTTAAAAAGTAATTGGTTACATATTCATGTGACGACTGCGGCAGCAGGACAAGCAATTTTAGCAATTAGTTTTATTACGGGCGTTATGTATTTATTGAAGAATGTAGATCAATCAACGAGAAGTAAACGTACATTTTGGTTAGAAACGGTAGTGTTCACACTTGTTTGTACAGTTGGATTTATTGGAGTAACAACAGTATTTTCTAGTATGAAATATGAAGCGAAGTTTCAATGGATTGATAAAAATGAACAACAAGTGGAGATGAAGTACAATCTTCCGGCTTTAGTTGGACCGCATGAAGGGAAGTTACTGACAGAAAATAAATTAGAACCAAAAGCTGAAGTCCCAGCGATTGTAAATGCGAAAAAATTAAACACTGTAATTTGGTCAGTTTTAGTTGGAACTTTACTTTATATCGTATTAAGACTTGTTTTACGGAAACGAGTATCAGCGGCGCTTCAGCCGTTAGTAAAAAATACAAATAGTGATTTGTTAGATGAAATTGGATATCGTTCTATTGCAATTGGATTCCCTGTTTTCACATTAGGTGCATTGATTTTTGCGATGATTTGGGCTCAAATAGCGTGGACACGTTTTTGGGGCTGGGATCCAAAAGAAGTTTGGGCGCTTATTACTTGGCTCTTTTATGCGGCGGTATTGCATTTACGCTTATCAAAAGGGTGGCATGGAGAGAAGTCGGCATGGTTAGCGGTAATTGGTTTTGCAATCATTATGTTTAACTTTATTGTAGTAAACTTAATTATCGCGGGTTTACATTCATACGCATAGAGAAATAAAATAGGAGAGTGTATGTCACTTTCCTATTTTATTTTTGTCAACTTTTCTTCTTTTTTGAGAAAAACATGACAAAGTAGCGGTTGATTTTGTAAAATGATGTCGAGGACATTATATACTGTTCAAAAAAAATACATAGTTTTGGAAAAAAATTGAACAAACTTTATTATTCTTGTGAAGCATAATATGGAAAGTGAAACATTTAGAAGATTGCTTAAATAAACGAGAATAGCGCAACATAATAGTATAGAAGGGTAGGTGTGAACCGTTGTGGTAAAAGTACGCAACGGGTAGAAATGGAAAATGAATCAAGAATTTTAATTGTAGACGATGAGGATCGTATTCGTCGTTTGTTGAAAATGTATTTAGAGAGAGAACAATACACAATTGAAGAAGCAGACAATGGTGATACAGCTTTAGAAATGGCACTGCAAAATGATTATGATTTAATCTTATTAGATCTTATGATGCCTGGTAAAGATGGTATTGAAGTGTGTAAAGGGGTTCGTGAGAAGAAGGCGACGCCAATTATTATGTTGACAGCAAAGGGTGAAGAAGTAAACCGCGTACAAGGGTTTGAGGTAGGCACAGATGATTATATTGTGAAACCATTTAGCCCACGTGAAGTAGTGCTTCGTGTGAAAGCGGTCTTACGCCGTTCTGTACCAACAACATTCTTTACACAAGATACAACGACAAAAGATGTTACTGTGTTCCCTCATTTAACAATTGATAATGATGCACACCGTGTTACAGCAGATGGTAATGAGGTGAACTTAACACCGAAAGAGTACGAATTACTATTATTCTTAGCGAAAGCGCCTGATAAAGTGTTTGATCGTGAGCAATTGTTAAAAGAAGTATGGCAATATGAATTCTTCGGAGATTTACGAACAGTTGATACGCATGTAAAGCGTTTACGTGAGAAGTTAAGCAAAAAATCACCAGATGCTGCGAAGATGATTGTTACCGTTTGGGGCGTAGGTTACAAGTTTGAGGTTGTGAACGACTGATGCTTTGGAGAAGTGTAGTAGGGAAGTTATGGATGACCATATTACTTCTCGTTTCGTTTGTGCTTGGATTTGTTGCAATTTTACTTTCACAGTTTTTTAGAACGTATTATGTTGATATGAGTGAAACTAGGCTTCAAAAAGTTGCAACAAGTGTTTCAGAGTTAATTGAAGAAGGTGCCGATGTAAAAACGATTGAGAATATCGCGTACAAATTCTCTGATCCACTTTCAAGGATCATTATTGTAGAAGATGGTAAAGAAATATCTTCTTCGCCGAAACAAGAAGGTTTAGTTACTCTTACAATGGATGATTTGAAAGAAGATAAAGAATTAGCGGCTGTTTTTACAGACAAAAAAGAAATTAAGAATAACATTAGAAAAGCCTCTAATAGTAGAAAGAATAAAAACACTGAAAATGATATTATGATTGTTGGAAAACCAGTACAGTCAAAAAATCAAAGTGCAGTGTTCGTATACGAATCTTTACAAGTACCGATACAAGGTATGGAAAGAACGACTGATTTTATATTCTTATCAGCAGGGATTGCGATTATATTAACAACTTTCTTTGCATTCTTCTTATCTACTCGAATTACAGCACCACTTCGTAAAATGCGTGAGGTTGCTTTTGAGGTGTCGCGTGGGAAGTTTGATGCGAAAGCTCCTATGGTATCTCAGGACGAGATTGGTGAGCTTGCAACGGCCTTAAATCAAATGGGGAAACAGTTGAAGTTTAATATGAATGCCCTGCAACAAGAGAAAGAACAGTTAGCTAGTATATTAAGTAGTATGGCAGATGGGGTTATTACGTTAAATCAAGAAGGCGAAGTTGTTGTAATCAATCCGCCGGCTGAACATTTCTTACAAGTTTGGCAAGAAGAAAAAGAAGTAGAATTAAGTAAAAAGCTACCTTCTGAACTTGTTGAACTATTCCATCTCGTTGTAGAAAGCGAACAACAACAAGTAGTTGAAATTAATTTACAAAAAGGTAACTACGTAGTTCTTATGACGCCGCTTTACAACCAAACGAAAATTCGTGGTGCTGTAGCAGTATTGCGTGATATGACGGAAGAACGTCGTCTCGAGAAGATGCGTCAAGACTTTATTGCGAACGTATCACATGAACTTCGTACACCGATGGTAATGCTTCAAGGATACAGTGAAGCAATTTTAGATGATATTGTGCAAACGAAAGAAGAAATTAATGAGTTTGTTCAAATCATTTATGATGAATCCGTCCGTTTAGGTAAACTTGTAAATGAATTGTTAGATTTAGCGCGTATGGAAAGTGGTAATGTAGAGTTACATATCGGTGAAGTAGATATTCATCCTTTCGTTGAAAAAATAAGCCGAAAATTCCAAGGGATTGCAAAGGATAAAGAAGTAGAATTAACGGTTGATTTCCAAAATCCAATTGAGCAATACCCGTTTGATGCAGATCGTATGGAACAAGTATTGACGAATTTAATTGATAACGCAATTCGTCATACGAATGCAGGCGGTCATGTAAGGCTTGTAATTGATACGAAAAATAATGGACTTATTTTTGAAGTGCAAGATTCGGGTGCTGGTATTCCCGAGGAAGATATTCCGTTTTTATTTGATCGTTTCTATAAAGCTGATAAAGCAAGAACACGTGGGAAAAAAGGTGGAACAGGACTCGGGCTTGCGATTGCGAAAAATATTGTGCAAGGTCATGAGGGGAAAATTGCTGTTTCAAGTGTTGTTGGAGAGGGAACTACATTCTCTGTATATTTACCGAATCGTATAATTTAGATATGTGTTTTTAAAGTTGATAATGAATAAAGTTCTACTGTTTTTATTTTTTTGTAAATCAATTAAATAAATAATAGTAGAACTTTTTTCTATCTTAGTCGAATGAAGAATAATAAGAGGGGTGTCGTAAAGCGATGAAATTATACACAAAAACAGGAGATAAAGGGAAAACAAGTGTAATAGGCGGCAGAGTGGATAAAGATGATATCCGGGTTGAAGCATATGGCACGATAGATGAGGCAAATTCTCATATTGGATATGCGATGACGAAGCTACAAGGCAAGTCTTTCGGAGATATTTACCATGAACTTGAAAATATTCAACATGAACTATTTGATTGCGGAGGAGACTTGGCGATAGTAGCAGGGAAAATCCCTTATAAAGTGACGATTGAAATGGTCGAAAGTTTAGAAGGAAGGATTGATTCGTATATAGAAGAAGCACCGCCGCTAGAGCGCTTTATTTTACCAGGTGGAAGCGATCCTGCTGCTGCTATTCATATGGCACGTACTGTTGTAAGGCGAGCGGAGCGGTGTATAGTGACTTTACAAAAAGAAGGGGAAATCAATGAAGTTGTTCTAAAGTATGTAAATAGATTATCTGATTATTTATTTGCAGTAGCTAGAGTAATAAATGCTCGATTACAAGTAAAAGATGTAGAGTATAATCGCAGTGCAATCGTTTTTCGTGATAAAAATGAGAAGGAAGTGGAGTGATTCACTTTCTTTTTTGTATACTTTTTTCTGTAATATACCAAAATAGAGGAGGTATGGTGGTAATTAGAAAACGGAGGATGTATATGAAAGTGTTAAAACGTTGCGTCATGTTATTGACAGTACTGTTTTTATCTCAATTACATGTGTACGCAGAGGGAAATCAATGGACATGGCCTGTTGATGGAAAGATAAGTGATTATTTTGGGACAAGGCACGGAAAACACTACGGTATAGATATAGCGGCACCGATCGGGGCACCTGTGGCAGCTATTCAGGAAGGTAGGGTAACAAAGTCTTATTATTCCAGTAGTTACGGAAATGTCGTATTTATTAAACATGGAGAATATGAGGCTGTATATGCACATTTAAATAAGAGATATGTAGTTCAAGGAGATTATATTTCAAAAGGGAAAATAATTGGAGAGGTAGGAAATACAGGAGAATCGCGAGGTGCGCACTTACATTTAGAAGTTCATCAAGGAAGATGGACGATGGCGAAAAAGAATGCGATGAATCCGTTGCTTGTTTTAAATGAACAAAGAAATGAAGTCGTTTCTTCATCGTTATATGTCGTCCAAAAAGGGGACACTTTAGTTAGTATTGCACGGAAATTTAGTATGTCAGTTAAGGAAATTAAAGAAAAAAACGGACTGCAGCAAGAGCTTATTTATCCAAATCAACAATTATATGTAAAGTAAAAAAGAGCTAGTTCACAACTAGCTCTTTTTTTACCAAAAAATAAAGACACATATAAATCCAGAAATAGCTAAGTAGCTATATAAGTAAAATACTTTCGTTCTTGTTTTTTCATTTGTTCGAAACAGTACAATAGTCGGTTCAATTAAACCGATTGTCAAACAAAGTAAACCAAGAAGCATACAACCGATTGAAATGGAATACAGGGCGATTTGTGGTGCTTGAAATGGAATCATCCATTTTAATAAAAATGCAATAAGTGCAGTGTAACAAATGCTGCCGATGTATTTATTCAATGCTTTATTAGAACGAAAACCTGGAAGTTTTTTTAAGAAAGAGCGGGAAACAACTTCAGTTTGTAAAGATGTGTGCTCTTCGATTATTTTTTGAGCTTCTTTTCCTTTTTGGAAAAGGGATAATATCCAGTTTCGCTCCCCTTGGAAAATAAATTGAGAAGTTGTTAAATAATGATCCACCTTCACTTTATTCCAACTCTTCCACGGATGACGCTCACATAATTTTAATTTACTTTCTGTTTTTTTATCATACTGATAAATACTGATGCCATCCTCATCGAAAGCAGCATAGTATGTCTCGCTTGAGAATGTGCCTAAATCAATTGGACAGTAGAAAAGTAATTCTTTTTTTAAGTAAAAGTATTCTTTTCGTAAGTTTTTTTTCATTGCTTCTCGAATAGAGTGTCTCTTTTCTTTCTTCATGACATTTCCTCCATAATCCAGAAAATGTTCTTATCTTAACAATTCAACATCTTATCACTTTTAATTATATATGACTAGGGGATTCATAGGAGAAATGCCGAATACTAAAAAATATGGAGTGTATTGTAAAATATAATGAATCGTTTCGATTGTATAAAATTAATAACTTATTTTTAATAAGTTACGCTTTTTTTGTTCACAATACGATCATGTTGTTGTATAATGAAATGGAAAATAGAATATCGGTCTATCTTCGGGGCAGGGTGAAAATCCCGACCGGCGGTGATGAACTATATGTGATTTTGTTCTAAGCCCGCGAGCCGTTAAGGCAGGATTTGGTGTGATTCCAAAGCCGACAGTATAGTCTGGATGGGAGAAGATGGAGGTTCAAGCGTTCAAAAAAGATATGGATTTGAACGTCTGTTTGATGTGCCTTAAATTCTCCCTTTGTGTAAAACACAAAGGGTTTTTTCGTTCTATGAAAAAGTAGGCATAGCAGAACCTTTCCACTTTCCATGAGATGATCGATGGAAAAGGAGAGAGAAAGATGAAACAAAAAAACAGTGTAGTGCAGATGGTGAGTGTAGCGATGCTAAGTAGTATTGCATATTTACTGATGATGTTGGACTTCCCGTTCCCAGGGCTTCCGCCATTTTTAAAAATTGATTTTAGTGATGTACCAGCTCTAATTGCTGCGATTATTTTCGGGCCAGTAGCGGGGATAATTGTAGAGGCGATAAAGAATATTTTACATTACGGAATTCAAGGGAGTTTAACGGGAGTACCAGTTGGAGAAATTGCTAACTTTATTGCAGGATGTTTATTTATTGGACCAGCAGCATTCTTATTTAGAAAGTATCGTACTGTTAAAGGTTTAACGACAGGATTAATGCTAGGGACAATTACAATGGCGCTCATTATGAGTGTATTAAATTACATCATCATATTCCCAGCTTACACTTGGTTTTTAAATTCACCAGCTATGTCTAGCGAAGCTATAAGAACGACGGTTGTAACTGCAATCTTACCGTTTAATTTGATTAAAGGAATTGTTGTGACAATTGTATTTGTAGCGTTATTCTCACGCCTGAAAGTGTGGGTGTTTGCAAAAATGAAAAATGCATAAATGTAAAATAAAACCATTAGTAGTGTGGAACTACTAATGGTTTTTTATTGAGTAGAATGAAAATGGAAAACAAAAAATACCCCTCAAATGAATGAGGGGTATTTTTTGAAGTTAATAAAAGACTATTCGAATTTTAAAGCATCGCCGTCGAATGATTCGTCAGCAACTTTGATTGAGTCAGTTGGACAACCTTCGAATGCATCCATCATATCTTCAAGTAATACATCTGGAATTTCAACGATACCTTGGTTATCGTCTAATGTTACGAATGCAATACCTTCATCATCATAGTCATAAATGTCTGGTGCAGCAGCGCCACAAGCACCACATGCGATACAAGTATCTTTATCAACGATTGTATATTTTGCCATCTTTTTTCCCTCCTGATAATATGTATGTGAAAAGCTCGCCATAAAAATTATAACCTTATTGTAAAACGGTTTTTAAAACTTTTCAACATAAAATTATAATGATAATCCTTATCAATTAGAGTGTCAACTAATTTTTGCATTATGTCATAAGATTTTCAAAATACGTAAATGTTATTTCGTTTGGTACAATAGAATATATACAAGTATATATTGCCGATATGATAAGTTTAATGAGTGAAGGTAGATGGGTATTATACGAAAAGCAATTAAGTTAGATTGAAGGGTGGAAGCGGTAATGCAACTACAATATACTTTATTGTATTGTTTAAAACAATTGAATGGTGAAAGAACCGTTTCTTCTATTTATTATTTATTAAAGGGAAAACGTTCTTCGCAAACGTTACAAGATGGAAATATGTTCCGAATTTCTTTTTTGTTTGGAATATATAAATCGTTAAATAGAACTGAATATGATCGTGAAGTTGCAAAGTTATTGCAAGCGGATTGGATTCAAGAGATACATGAAAATACATATTTGTTAACACCTAAAGGTAAAATGCAGTTACATACATGGGAGGAAGGGTATGCTTTTCCAGCGCATTTACATGGTTTGCACTATGGTGAATTAGGTGAAACATTTTGGAAAAGATTATCTTTAATTATTCAAACTATATCTAATTTACAACAGAATAATACGAAGTTTATTCCTATTCAACAAGATACAGAAATAATGGTGTGGGTGAAACGCTTTTTAACAAGTATGCCGTATAGGCGAAGTGAATTGGCGAAAAGATTATGGAAAGAAATACATAATCTTTTATGTAAATGTGATGTGATAGAAGCGACGATTGTAACATATAGATTAACAGGATATGAACGTATCGGTTGTACATTGCAGCAGTTAGCGGAAATTACGAAACAAGATATATTCAGGGTGTACTTTTTATTTTGGGGTACAATTCATTTCCTTATACAAGAAGTTCGAGATAAAGAAAATGAATTTCCATTATTAGGTGAGATTATCTCTTATCCAAATGAGAGAGCTGAATTATTTAGTTTATCAACGAAAAAAACATATAATTTTTGGAGGCAAGGGCGCTCTTTAGAAGAAATAGCGACAATTAGAAATTTAAAGGTTGCAACAATAGAAGATCATTTTGTTGAAATTGCTTTGCGAGAAAGAGATTTTTCTATTGAGATGTTTATGGAAAAAGACAAGATAGATAAAGTAACAAAAGTAATTGATACATTACAAACACGTAAGTTGCGTGAGTTGAAACAAGCGGTTGGAGAGGATATTTCTTATTTTGAAGTTCGTCTTGTATTGGCGCGGATGGAGGGTATAAATGAAACTTGAGGAATATTTATATAGGTGGTTTGGATATTCTGAATTTCGTCCAGGTCAAAAAGGAGTAATTACAGATTTATTGGAAGGAAAAGATGTTATAGCGATGCTTCCAACCGGAAGAGGGAAGTCAATGTGCTATCAACTTCCGGGGCTCATGCAAGAAGGAACAGTACTTGTTGTATCACCATTATTATCTTTGATGGAAGATCAAGTTACACAATTAAAATATGTTGTGAAAAACCGAGTGATAGCATTTAATAGTTTTCGGACATTACATGAAAAAAGAGAAGCGATGAAAAAATTAGCTTCATATAAATTTATTTTTGTTTCGCCAGAGATGTTACAGTCGGAATTGTTAATAAGAGAATTGAAGAAAGTTCATATTTCATTATTTGTTGTGGATGAGGCCCATTGTATTTCGCAGTGGGGGTATGATTTTAGACCGGATTATAAAAAACTAAATGTAGTCATTGAAAATATCGGGTCTCCTACGGTGCTAGCATTAACGGCAACGGCGACGAAAGATGTACTTCGAGATATAGCAGAGAGTCTAGATTTGAAGAATGTGACGCAGCATGTATACTCTATTGATCGTCCAAATATTGCAATGGAAGTACAATTTGTAGAGACGATAGAAGAGAAGAAAGAAGCGCTTTTGGACCAGGTGATGTATTTACAAGGGCCAGGGATTGTATATTGTTCAAGCAGAGCGTGGACAGAACGTTTAACGGAATATTTAAGGGGGAAAGGCGTGACTGGTGTCGCTTTCTATCATGGTGGTATGGAACATGAAGAGCGTATGTTAATTCAACAGCAGTTTATGAATGACCAGTTGCAGCTAGTAATATGTACAAGTGCTTTTGGTATGGGAGTAAATAAGTCGAATACGAGATATATTATTCATTTCCATTATCCGACTAATATAGCTTCTTATTTGCAAGAAATCGGAAGAGCTGGAAGAGATGGTGAACCAAGTATAGCTATCTTACTATGTAGTCCGTTAGATCACGATTTGCCAATTTCAATCATTGAAGACGAATTGCCGAGTCAGTCACAAATACAATTTTTATTCTCATTACTACAAGAAAGAATGTTTCAAACGAAAGAATTACCAATAGAAGAGGTAGAAGAAATTTGTTATAATGCAGCAAGATTTAATGAACAATATTGGCGTTTTATCCGCTATCATCTGGAGCGGCTTGGAATCATACAACAGCGAAAATTAATATTAGAGAGCTTGTCAGATGAAATTATGAACAGATTAATAGCTGAAGTAGAAATAAGACTGCGTAATAAATATAGTGAGCTAGAAAACATGAAATCATGGATACAAGTGAAAGGATGTAGACGTGAATATTTGCTACAACAGTTCGGTTATAGAAAAGAGGACGAGTTGCAGAATTGCTGTGACTATTGTCATATTACAAAAACAGATTATAAAAAAAGACAAGCGCAACAATCGGATTTCGACTATAATTGGGAAACAGAGTTACAAAAGCTTTTCGGTCTAGAAAAGATGGGGGAATGATGAACATTCAAAGGCATAATATTGAAGATATGAGTCCGAAAGAAATAAGGCTAAATCTGTATATCACACAGTTCATTATTATCGGTATCGGTTGTTTACTAGCATATATATTATTTCGAGATATAAAATCGGTGTATAATCTGTGGAAATGGGAACCGATGTCTATACTTATAATAGGTGGCTTGTTAGCGATTGGTATTGTCTTATTAGATTATGTTGCGATGCGAGTATTTCCAGAGTCTTGGTTTGATGATGGTGGTATTAACGATAGGATGTTTCAAGGGATGTCAATTATGCATCTACTCGTTATTACGTTCGTTATCGGCTTTGCAGAAGAATTTTTATTTAGAGGTGTAGTGCAGACGCACTTTGGAATTGTAATAGCGAGTTTAGTATTTGCAGTGTTACATATTCGATATATAAAAAAGCCGTTTTTGTTTTGTTTCGTCTGTTTCATTAGTTTTGTCTTTGGTTATGTATTTGAATGGACAGGAAATTTGTTTATAACAATCTTTGCACACTTTCTTGTAGATTTTATAATGGGACTCCAATTAAGAAAATAAATGGAAGGTGGTGGTGAACAACATGAGAAAACGAATTCCTGACTTTGAAGAGGAATTAGAAGTTGAGCGAGTGGAAGAAAAAGAAGGTTTACCGCCGCGTAGTGAAATTCATAGAAATAAAGAGAACAAACAAAAGTTTAAAATGAATCATATTTTCGTCCGAGTTTTAACATTTCTATTCATATTACTACCAATTGGTATTTTATGGTATACAGATAAATATATTCAGGTGAAAAGCGATGGTAATAACGCTGGGAAAAGTGCATTTGAGGTCATTTTCTTTGATTCAGCTAAATCTGATTCCGAAGCATCTTCTGAGAAGATCGTAACGCATACGGTGAAAGAGGGAGAAACTTTAGAAAGTATAGCGAAGCAATATTTTTCAGATGAAACTGGGATCGAAGTAATTAAAAAGTATAATGACTTACAAGAAGATGAAGTGAATGTAGGTCAAGAATTAAAAATTCCGATAAAAGATAAGTCCACAAAACAAGAGAGTTAGTAAAACACTTACTATAAAAACTGAGGATTATCTTTATGAGGAAGGGCGTAAAAAATATATGATATGGATTATCTTATTAAGTACTCTCATATGTATTGGTATTATATTTCTTCTTGTCATGTATAGAGAAGCAATGCGTGATACGGTGCTAGAACATACTTTAATATTTGAAGAGTTTCCGAAAAGTTTTCAAAAAGTAAATGTATTTTTTATATCTGATATTCATAGAAGGTTCATTTCAAATTCGTTAATTGAACAAGTAAAAGGAAAAGTAGATCTTGTAATTATTGGTGGTGATTTAGCGGAAAAAGGTGTCCCTTTATCGCAAATCTCTGCAAATATACAAAAGTTAAGAGCGATAGCTCCTGTATACTTTGTATGGGGAAATAATGATTATGAGATTGAATATCATGAATTAGATGCTTTGTTATTAGAAAATAATGTGAAAGTTTTAGATAATACAAGAGTTGTATTTGAGTCTGAATTAGGAGAGAAAATTTGTTTACTTGGTGTAGATGATGTTGGGATGAAACGTGATCGTTTAGATTTAGCGTTGGCTGATTGTAAAGAAGATGGTTTTCGCATATTAATTAGCCACAACCCTGATATAATAAATAAAATGTCTGGAAAAGAACAAATTTCCCTTGTGTTAAGTGGACATACACATGGAGGACAAATACGATTATTCCCATCTAAAAAATATTTAAAAGGTGGCGTATATAAGCATTCAAATGTGACTCTTTTTGTTAGTAATGGCTATGGAACAACGTTGATTCCATTTCGTTTCCGAGCACCTGCTCAAACACATATTATTACGTTACAGGGAGGGAAATGATGCCAACTCTAAACGGAAAATATAACATAAAAGCTGTTTCGAATATAATTGGAATTCAGCCGAGTACGCTTCGTGCGTGGGAAAGACGATATCAAATTATTGCCCCAAAGCGGAATCATGCGGGGCATCGATTATATACAGAAGAGCATGTTCAAATTTTGAAATGGTTAATGGACAAGGTTTCTTCCGGCATGATGATTGGACAAGCAGTTCAATTATTAGAAGGGAATCGTTTGCAGAGTGATGTTCAAAAAGAAATACATTACGATAGAGAAGTTGTTTTAGTGGACGATTTACTACAAGCTTTGTTAAAATTTGATGAAATTACAACTTCTGCATTGTTAAACGAGGCTTTTAGTATTTATGCAACAGAAAAAGTTATAGCAAGTATTGTTCTTCAAGTGTCAAATAAATTGTTAAAGTTAAAAAATAATAATGAAGTTACAATGGTGCAGTTCCAATATGTTGTATCATTTTTACAAACTCGTCTAGGGATGGTGTATCATAATGCATCATCGTTTTCTTCTATACACAAAGTTGTTGTGTTGGAAAATAATATGTTGAAAGGGTTTGTTTTCTCAACGTACTTACGATTAAAAGGATATGAGGTGATATATATTAGGTCAAGCTTAGCAGAAGATCGTATTTTATTAGCTGTTGAGCAAATAC
The DNA here is from genome assembly GCF_001884185.1 of Bacillus albus. Lineage (GTDB taxonomy): Bacteria > Bacillota > Bacilli > Bacillales > Bacillaceae_G > Bacillus_A > Bacillus_A albus. The sequence goes on along the minus strand of NZ_MAOE01000037.1, from coordinate 277,480 downwards.
AACCTACATATGTAGTAGTCTCTTTTGATAATGGACGAGAACTTAAGAACGTAAATGTATTACAAGGAAAAAATGAGACCTTTTCTGTTGGGGTTATAGGAGAAATAAGTGCTCGAGATCAGTTGAACATTCAAACAAACCTAATTGGTGATACGAAAGAAGAATGGGATGATTGGTTAAAAATGTTAGAATAGTTGTTCGAAAAGAACCATCTATTTTCTATTTCATATAATAAAAATTATATTCATTGGTTACGTAGGGAGGGTATGAGATGAGGCTGGAACGATTAAATTACAATAAAATAAAAATTTTCTTAACATTTGATGATTTATCTGAACGAGGATTAACGAAAGAAGATTTGTGGAGAAATGCACCGAAAGTACAGCAATTATTTCGTGATATGATGCAAGAAGCAAATAAGGAATTAGGATTTGAAGCGGATGGTCCGATTGCAGTTGAGGTATTTTCTCTACAAGCGCAAGGAATGGTCGTAATTGTAACGAAAGAACATCAAGAAGTTGATACAGATGATGAGTTCCGCGACGAGTTTATTGAAATGCAAGTGACTCTAGATGAAAGCGAGCATATACTTTATGAGTTTGCTACACTAGATGACGTAATTAACCTGTCGAATCGTTTATATAACCTTGATGTAACTGGCGGAAAATTATATACGTGGGATGGACGCTTCTATCTTTGGATGGAAGAAGAGGAGCAAATTCAATTACTGAAGGCAGATTTTATAGCTATTTTAGCGGAATATGGTAATCCGTCTACGGCAACTATTTATCGCCTAATGGAATATGGCAAAGAATTAATGGATTCTCAAGCAATTGAACAAATACACAATTACTTTGTGAAAAAAGAAAACCTTAGCTAATAAAATATAGCTAAGGTTTTCTTTTTCATTTACTTAAATGTATCTATTCAAATTGCTGTATGTAAGTAAAATAAAAAATATTTAAATATTTAAGTATTTTACTTTTCTAAAAGCGATAAAAGGACTATAATGATAGTGAAAACGCTTGCAATAGAAAATAGTTTGTATATATTTGTTAGCGTTTTCTATTGCATTCCAAATTTAACGGTGTATACTAGGCAATGAAGGTTTACTAAACAAGTGAAATTACAGGGGGTTTACTTACTATGGTAGCCGAAAAGGGAACTCAAACAAAAACACAACAACAAAGGGAACAACATTTTGAACTATTGAATTCAACACAAATTGTTATCAGTGAAGCGTTAGAAAAATTGGGTTATCCAAACGAAGTATATGAATTATTAAAAGAACCAGTTCGTATGATGACAGTGAAAATACCAGTTCGTATGGATGACGGGACTGTTAAAATATTTACAGGATATCGTGCACAACATAATGATGCTGTTGGTCCAACGAAAGGTGGAATTCGCTTCCATCCGAATGTAACAGAAAATGAAGTGAAAGCACTTTCAATCTGGATGAGTTTAAAATGTGGTATCGTTGATTTACCATATGGTGGAGGTAAAGGTGGAATTATCTGTGACCCACGTGAAATGTCATTCCGTGAGTTAGAAAGATTAAGCCGCGGTTATGTACGAGCAATTAGCCAAATCGTAGGACCGACGAAAGATATTCCAGCTCCAGATGTATTCACAAACTCTCAAATTATGGCGTGGATGATGGATGAGTATAGCCGTATTGATGAATTTAACTCACCAGGATTTATTACAGGTAAACCACTTGTATTAGGTGGATCACATGGACGTGAAACAGCAACAGCGAAAGGGGTAACAATTTGTATTCGCGAAGCTGCAAAAAAACGCGACATTGATATTAAAGGTGCACGCGTTGTTGTTCAAGGATTCGGTAATGCTGGTAGCTTCTTAGCTAAATTTATGCATGATGCAGGTGCGAAAGTTATTGCAATCTCAGATGCTTACGGTGCATTGCATGATCCAAACGGATTAGATATTGATTATTTATTAGACCGTCGTGATAGCTTCGGTACAGTAACAAAATTATTTAATAATACAATTTCAAATAAAGAATTGTTAGAACTTGATTGCGATATTTTAGTTCCAGCTGCAATTGAGAACCAAATTACAGAAGAAAATGCTAATAATATTAAAGCGAAAATCGTTGTTGAAGCTGCAAATGGTCCAACAACATTAGAAGCCACTAAAATTTTAACTGATCGCGGCATTTTACTAGTTCCAGATGTATTAGCAAGTGCTGGTGGTGTAACAGTATCTTACTTTGAGTGGGTACAAAATAACCAAGGTTACTACTGGACTGAAGAAGAAGTAGAACAACGTTTAGAAAAAGTAATGGTAAGATCATTTGATTCTATTTATGAAACAGCACAAGTTCGTAAAGTGAACATGCGTTTAGCTGCGTACATGGTCGGTGTTCGTAAGATGGCTGAAGCAAGTCGCTTCAGAGGTTGGGTATAATATTATAATGTGAGAAAACGTGATTCCTTTCGAGGGAATCACGTTTTTTTTGTTGAAGTATTAGAGTGAGGTGTTGTATATGGAAAATGAAATGATGGAACGAGTAGAACAACTAGAAGAAAAGGTTAAGAGGTTAGAGGGAGAACTCGCGAGAACGACGAAATCCGAAAAAACAAGTATCGTTCGGGTGTTCGGGGAAGGACTGCTGTTTTTAATATTTGGTGCGGTTGTAGTAGGGCCGATTATCGCCTTTGTAATCACGATTCTTACTTCGTTTGCTGAAAAATAAAAAGAAAAACAAAAGAACGCTTGTTCTACACGAACAAACGTGCTATACTTTCCTTAGATAAACAAAACGGAAATGATTTTAAGGAGAGATAAATGATGAAAATGACAGTAGACCAAAGATTTATGATGCCAGCGGATGTTGTAGAGCGAGTGGAAGTATTAAGAAACAAACAAAGTAAGCGCGGCACATTATTACAATCAGTAAATAAATTTTTCGGTTTAGATACGAAAGAAGATTGTGTTTGGTTTTACGGTTTTTATGGCGTTGCTGTAAGTATTTTATTATTTATGGTGTTCACATCAAATATTTTCGATTTTCTCTTCGCGTAAGAAATATGCTATAAGGGCATTGCTACCGAATACATATATAAAGAAGTAAGGTAATCTTCTGAAGCGGGAGTTGGTAGTAATGGCGATGTTTCCTATAGAACGTAATTATATTGGATATGGAAGTTCACGACCGGGAATCCCTCTTTCTAAAGTCAGGTTTATTGTAAGTCATGATACGGGTAATCCTGGTAGCAATGCGATAGGGAATCGGGATTATTTTAATGAAATACAACCGAAAGCTTCGGCACATACATTTATAGATGACAAAACAATATTAGAAATTATTCCTATAAATGAAGTGGCCTACCATGTTCGATATGGTGTGTCGACGGATAATGACTTATATGGTTATGATGCGAATAAGGCGGCCATTGGAGTGGAACTTTGTTATGGTGGTGATGTTAACTTTTGGGAAGCATATACTCGTTTTACGTGGTATCATGCGTATTTATGTCAAAATTTCGGCTTAAATCCGAAAAAAGCTATCGTATCACATAAAACACTTGACCCAGCTAGAAAGATTGATCCTGAAAATGTATTAGGGAAACAAGGTATTAAATTTCAGCAGTTTTTAGCAGATGTCTATCGGATGTACGTTTCGTTTAGATGACAAATATATGAAAAATGAATACAATAAAGATAGGTGCCTACTGCTGTAAGTAGGTTTTTTCTTGTTTTTATAAATAGTGTATTGGTAGAAGACTAGGAGTGAGCCGGGTATGCAGAAAGAAACAGCTATCATAATTGGAGGCGGTCCGTGCGGATTAGCAGCAGCAATTTCGTTGCAAAAGGTAGGGATAAATCCGTTAGTAATTGAAAAAGGAAACATTGTAAATGCGATTTACAATTATCCAACTCATCAAACATTTTTCTCTTCTAGTGAAAAATTAGAAATTGGTGATGTAGCTTTTATTACGGAAAATCGTAAACCAGTTCGAAATCAAGCGCTTGCGTATTATCGTGAAGTAGTAAAGCGTAAATCTGTACGTGTAAATGCTTTTGAGCGAGTGGAGAAAGTTCAAAAAGATGGAGAAGTTTTTCATGTTGAGACAACAAAGCGTGACGGAAGTAAAGAAATATATATAGCGAAGTATGTTGTTGTAGCAACTGGATATTATGACAATCCAAATTATATGAATGTTCCAGGTGAGGAATTGAAGAAAGTAGCTCACTATTTTAAAGAGGGACATCCTTATTTTGATCGAGATGTAGTAGTTATAGGTGGAAAAAACTCGAGTGTAGATGCCGCGTTAGAACTTGTTAAAGCAGGTGCGCGTGTAACGGTACTATATCGCGGAAGTGAGTATTCACCAAGTATAAAGCCGTGGATTTTGCCGGAGTTTGAGGCATTAGTACGAAATGGCACAATTCACATGCATTTCGGGGCTCATGTGAAAGAAATTACTGAACATACGTTAACGTATACAGTGGATGGTGAGGCAAATACAATCCAAAATGATTTTGTATTTGCGATGACTGGTTACCATCCTGATCATAGCTTCTTAACGAAGATGGGTGTTCGAATTGATGAAGAGACAGGACGTCCGATTTATGCAGAGGATACGATGGAAACAAACGCTGAAAATATTTTCATTGCAGGTGTAATTGCTGCTGGAAATAATGCAAATGAAATATTTATTGAGAATGGTCGATTTCATGGGGATGCGATTGCGCAAACCATTGCAACAAGAGAAATGTAAAAAGAAGCTGTCGAAATAAACTTCGACAGCTTCTTTTTTAATCGTGCATAAACATATTTTGGATTGTTTCATGTGAAGTCGTATTCTCTAGTGCAACTAATAATTTAATACGTGCTTTTTGAGCATTTAAACCGTATGTGAATACAATCCCCATATCTTTTAATTGTTTGCCGCCACCTTCATATGAATATACATCTTGAACGATGCCGTTGAAACAGCGAGAAACTAATACGACAGGAATGCCTTTATTTATTAATCGTTCTAGACTAGGGAGTGTTCTTGGGGGTAAATTACCTTGTCCAAGTGCTTCAATAACAATCCCGTCTACAGGAAGATTTTCAATTGCTGCTAACAATGTATCGTCCATACCAGCGTACGCTTTTAGAACGACTACATTTTTAGAAACCTTTTTTACTGAATATGTTTCGTGATGTACTAAAGCATGATGGAATACAACACCACGTTTTGTTACCATACCAATTGGTCCATATTGTGGACTTTGGAATGTTGCTACATTACTTGTATGTGTTTTCGTTACATTTGTAGCGCAATGAATTTCGTCGTTTAATACGACTAAAACGCCTTTTTCTGCGGCTTCATTACTGCTAGCGACTTTTACAGCTGATAAGAAGTTATATAGACCGTCAGCACCTAATTCATTGCTGGAGCGCATTGCGCCTGTCACAACGATCGGAATAGTTGCTTGTACTGTTAAATCTAAGAAATAGGCAGTTTCTTCTAATGTATCCGTACCATGCGTAATGACTACGCCATGAATGTTGTCTTGTTTTACTCTTTCATCAATGATGACTTGTAACTGTAACATTTCGCTCGGTGTCATATGGGGAGATGGTAGATGGAACACATCTTCAACGATTAAATCAACATCGCCTTCTAAATCAGGAATAAATTTTAAAAGAGGATTTTTTTCACCTGGTTGTACGACCCCAGTTTCTTTGTCTTCCTCCATTGCAATTGTTCCACCTGTGTGTAAAACTAGGATTCTTTTCAATGCTTATACCCCTTTCAAGTAAAAAAATACATTTAGAACATAACATGTTTTGAGTAAATTCGACAATGGAAATGTATAAAAGTATGCCTTGAAAATGACAATAAAATTAACTGCTATATGTACGATGTATAAAATCACGAAACGAAATGTGCAAATATAGTATAGGAGGGAGCTATTACGTTGAAAAAGATGGAGAGAATTCTTATTCGTATATTAATAATACAATTCATTTGTCTTTCTGTTGTGCAATTGTTATTTATACATAAGTCATCAGTTAAATATTTATCTAAAATTGTATATTATGAAGGTGTCATGGTAAAAAACAAAGCAGAAATCTTACAGGTGAATAGGTAGTTTTCATTTTCTTCTATGAAGGATTATGCTACAATAATTGAGGATTTAATGACTTGAAGCAAATGAGAAGAAGCAGGAGCATACCTGCTTTTCGTTTTGTTTTATAAGTGAAAAAATGAGGTGTTACAATGGATAAACAAATTTCAATTGCTATAGATGGTCCAGCAGCAGCTGGAAAAAGTACAGTTGCGAAAGTTGTAGCGAAGAAGCTTTCTTACGTTTATATTGATACAGGCGCAATGTATCGTACAATTACATATGCAGCCCTTGAGCAAAAAGTGGATATTGAAAATGAAGAGCAGTTAATGGAAGTTGTAAAAAATGTGAAAATTGAGTTTCAGCAAGGAGAAAATACACAACTTGTATTTTTAAATGGACAAGATGTTTCGGAAGTAATTCGTACACCAGAGGTGACGAATCGAGTATCGATTGTGGCAAAACATCGACTTGTTCGTGAAGAAATGGTACGCCGTCAACAAGAGTTAGCGGAAAAAGGCGGCGTTGTAATGGATGGCCGTGATATCGGTACACATGTGTTACCAGATGCTGAAGTGAAGATTTTTATGCTTGCTTCTGTTGAAGAAAGAGCAGAAAGAAGACATTTAGAAAATATGAATAAAGGTTTCGATTCTAATTTAGAGCAGTTAAAAGAAGAAATTGCTCAGCGTGATAAATTAGATTCAGAACGCGAAGTTTCTCCTCTGAAAAAGGCTGATGATGCATTGGAATTAGATACAACTTCTTTATCAATTGAAGAAGTTGTCCAAAAAATTATGAGTATTGTTTCAGGAGTATTTGCGAAATAAAGAAAGGGGATAGCCTCTTTCTTTTTTTGTTTGTATAGAAATGTAAAGGATACGTGAATTGTAAGTCTCTTTCCTTGACAAATGATCGAATTTGTAAGAAGTTAGTAAAAGAGAGATAAAACTTTCAGAATATATTCGCTATTATATTTCAAAACATACTTTCTTCAAGATGATTTTGCTGTATACTATTTATATAGGTTTAATATATTTTCTAGTGAAATGTATGAAGCTTGAGTATGTAATGATAAATTCTTAAACATGCAAATGAAAACAATTGTTTTCATTTCGTATATACATAAAAAATGCTTTGTCAATTCTGTAGGGAGGTATTTCCATGGTAGAGAAAATGAATGAAGAAGTTATGGATTCAAAAGAATTACAAGTTGGTGACGTTGTTACAGGTTCTGTAACGAAAGTTGAAGAGAAACAAGTGCTTGTAAATGTTGGATACAAAACAGATGGCGTAATTCCAATTAGTGAATTAGCTAACGTTCATATTGAAAAAGCAAGCGATGTTGTAGAATTAGATCAAACACTAGAATTAAAGGTTATTAAATTAGAAGAAGAAGATCTTGTCTTATCTAAACGTGCTGTTGATGCAGAAAAAGCATGGGTAGAATTACAAGAAAAATTCACTTCTGGTCATGTGTTTGATGTTACTGTAAAAGATATTGTGAATGGTGGATTAGTTGTGGACCTTGGTGTTCGTGGTTTTATCCCAGCTTCACTTGTAGAAGTACATTATGTAGAAGATTTTACTGATTATAAAGGCAAAACACTAGCTGTGAAAATTGTTGAATTAGACCGCGAAAAAAATCGTGTGATTCTTTCACATAAAGCGGTAGTAGAATTAGAACTAGACTCTAAGAAAAAAGAAGCAATCTCTTCATTAAAAGAAGGAGACGTTGTTGAAGGAACAGTACAACGATTAACTGATTTTGGTGCTTTCGTTAATGTTGGTGGTGTGGACGGTTTAGTTCATATTTCACAAATTTCACACGAACGTGTAGAGCAACCTTCTGAAGTATTAGAGCAAGGTCAAAAGGTAAAGGTGAAGGTATTATCTGTTGATGCTGATACACAACGTATTTCTTTATCAATTAAAGCAGCTCAACCAGGACCGTGGGAAAATGTTGCTGGCGAACTAAAAGCTGGAGATATTCGTGATGGAGTCGTAAAACGTCTTGTTACATTCGGTGCATTCGTTGAAGTTTTACCTGGCGTTGAAGGTCTTGTGCACGTATCTCAAATTGCAAATCGTCACGTGAAAAATCCAAATGAAGTATTGGAAATGGGACAAGAAGTAAAAGTGAAAGTGCTTGAAGTCCATGTAGCAGAGAAACGTATTTCTTTAAGTATAAAAGAAGCGCTTGAGGAAAATAATGTAATTGAAGATTACAGTCAGTATGAGCCAAATGCAGATTCTGCTACTTTCCAATTAAGTGATATTATTGGTGAACAACTGAAAAAATTAAAGAAATAAAGAGGGGTACAAGTGGTAAGGGCAAAACGTAAATTAGATCATATTGAATACGCTCTTTCTACTGGTCAGTCTCGTACGCATGGCTTTCATGATATTGATTTTGTGCATCAAAGCTTGCCAAATTCAAATTATGACACAATAACATGTGAAACAAAAATCGGCGAACTTTCACTAAGTTCGCCGATTTTTATCAATGCGATGACTGGTGGTGGAGGAGAGAAAACGTTACATATTAATGAACAATTAGCATATGTAGCGAAACATCATAATCTTGCTATGGCTGTAGGTTCGCAAATGGCGGCGTTAAAAGATGAAAGTGAGGCTGCTTCTTATAAGATTATCAGAAAGGTAAATCCGAATGGTATTTTCTTTGCTAATTTAGGTAGTGAGGCAACTATTGAACAGGCAGAGCGTGCCATTGATATGATTGAAGCAAATGCATTGCAAATTCATTTAAATGTCATACAAGAGTTAACGATGCCAGAAGGAGACCGTGACTTTACTGGTGTACTTCAGCGCATTGAGAAAATTGTTTTAAATAGTAAAGTTCCTGTCATTGTGAAAGAAGTTGGATTTGGGATGAGTAAGGAAACAATGCAACAGTTAGCGAGCGTGGGTGTAACGGCAATTGATATTGGCGGACAAGGTGGTACGAATTTTGCTGCTGTTGAAAATGAAAGAAGACAGCGAATGCTCTCTTATTTTAATAACTGGGGCATACAAACAGCTACCTCGATTATTGAAGCAACCTCTACAAATAATAACCTCTCTTATATTGCATCTGGGGGTATACAAACAGCGCTTGACGTAGCGAAAGCAATCGCATTAGGGGCGAATACAACTGCGTTTGCTGGATACTTTTTACGCATTTTAATGCAAGATGGTATCGAGAAGTTAGTGGATGAAATTAACCTTTTACATACAGATTTGAAATTTATTATGACAGCTCTCGGTGCGAAGACGATAGAAGAGTTGCAATCTGTACCTCTTGTTGTAAAGGGCGAAACATATCATTGGTTAACGCAACGTGGTATTGATACAGCGCATTATAGTAGAAGATAAAAAATCAACCGTTTGGTTGGTTTTTTTTGTTTTCTAATCGTTTTAGTAATATAAAGTGAGGAATGGAATTGATATTCTAGAAAAATGAAAATATTCCTATATGTAAACAGTATCTTGTGAAAGTTGCGACTGAAAAATGTGCTATTGATTCATTGAAGGAGGCTTAATTGTGTCAAAAGAAAAGGGCGTAGATAAAAATAAAACGTAGAAATTTTTGTATAGGAAATGTTATTTCGATATAAATATAAATTATAAAGAAATATGTAAAAGACGGTTTCGTACATTATCGAAACCGTCTTTTTGTATGCATTAGTGCTGATTCTGTTTGCGAGCTTGCTCTGGTGTATCCAGTCCAGTAGCACCCGGATATTGTAGTGATTGGTCACGGTCAGATTCAACGCGGCGTGATTCTCTTAGTTTTCGTTCTTGACGATCTTTACCCATAATGAATAGCACCTCCTTATTAAAAGTGTTGCTGTTATATGAAAAAACTATGCGCGAAGAAAGTGGATTAACTTTCATAAAAAGTTCCCATAATGGAAAACATAGGAGGTGAAATGATGGAAGGGAGTACTTTTTATTTTGTAGCTTGGATAGGGTGGATCGTCGTAACATTTTTTATGAAAAAGGACTCTATTCGGTGGAAAATAAGCGCTTGTATATTGATTTTTATTATTTGTTCTCCGTTACATGTAACGATTGCTTCATTTACGGTATCAGTAAATGCACTTTTGCTTTGTATTGTAGCTTTTATAGGAATCACGCTCTTTTCTATTTGGAAAAAAATATATAGCTTACTTTCGGCACTTATTATTGCAATGTTATATACAAGTTTTCATTTGTTAGAAGTATATGATCCAATTTGGATTGTGGTGGACAGGTTGTTTTTGTTAAGTAGCGCTCTTGTGTATGCATCGGTTTTATTACATGATAATCGCATACTACGGTTATGTTCTCTTTATATAGGAATGTTACAGGGTGAGTTGTTAGTGACACTTATTTTTCGAAAGCTACATTTCCCTTATGATTACGGAAGTTTAGCGTTTTTTGATATCGTCGCCGTTTCTACATTGTTCATGGCAATTTTATTTTGGATTGCAAAAGCATCAATATATATGGAACAGTTCAAGAGAAAAACACGTAAAAGAAAGGCGAGGGTAATACATGACTGAATATACACCAGCCATTTTATGCGGCGTAATAGCGGGGACAGTAACGAGAGTGCTAATGCTCCGGACGGATACGCGGCAATATCCGACGAGGCTTCACGGGAAAATTATTCACATTGCGATGGGGTTAATTGCAGCTGCTTTAGGAGCGATTGCGATTCCGTCCATTTTGAAAAAAGATTTTTCTGCCATTACGTTTCTTACGTTAGCAGCAACACAGTTTCGTGATGTGCGTAATATGGAAAGAAATACATTGCAACAATTAGATGGTTATGAGCTTGTACCGCGTGGAAATACATACATTGAAGGAATTGCATTAGTTTTTGAAAGTCGCAACTATTTGGCGATGTTAACGTCGTTTGCGACGACGTTTGCGTATATAGGGTTCCGTTCATGGATTGCTGGAGTAATTATGGCTATCGTCGCATTTTTTATCGCGAAAAAATTAATGTCTGGCAGAAGGTTGCATGATCTTGTTGATATCGAGCATGTTCCACTTCGTTTTGAAGGAGCTGGGCTGTATATTGATAATATTTACATTATGAATATTGGATTGCCAGCAAGACAAGAAGAAATTATGAAATATGGAATGGGTTTTATTTTAAAGCCGAAATCAATTGATGCGATGGTGACAATATCCAACTTAGGGCAACGGCAGGCTATTTTGCATGATGTTTCTGTTGCCTTGGGGATTTATAGAGATTCCGGTACGCCGGCGCTTGTGCCGTTAGCAAAGCGTGATTTAGAAGATGGTAGGGTTGGAATTTTTGTCTTGCCGCAAGATCAAGATGCAGAGAAAGCGATAGGTGTCATAGGGAATGTGCCGACGTTAGAAAGTGCTGTTCATATGTCATCGGAAGCCCCGAAAGGAAGGGGAGATAAGGGATGATGTTAGAAAGTGTAATTCTCGCAGTTATTACAACAAAACCGGAGAAATTTGCTGGTGGAGCCCCTTTGTTTACTTGTGAATCGACAGAGGAGTTAGAATTTGTTGCAAATAATTTAGAGGCAATTTTAGATGGTATTGCGCATCGCTTACAAGAGAATGTATATATTATTGTGAAACATTAGCAACGTGTGTTATAATGTGAGGTGTTTTGATACGTTGAGAAATATTCTGGAATGCAAATCCCTTCTTGCACAAAGAAGGGTTTTTTACATAATAAACAGAAGCAAGTTGAAAGGATGAAAGTATATGCCGAAACCAGTAATAGCAATAGTAGGCCGCCCGAACGTAGGGAAATCTACTATTTTCAATAGAATTGTTGGAGAGAGAGTTTCAATCGTAGAAGATATTCCAGGTGTAACGCGCGACCGTATTTATAGCGCTGGAGAATGGTTAAATCATGAATTTAACATTATTGATACAGGTGGAATTGATATTGGAGACGAGCCGTTTTTGACACAAATTCGTCAACAAGCTGAAGTAGCGATTGATGAAGCAGATGTTATCATTTTTATGACAAATGGTCGTGACGGTGTAACGGCAGCGGATGAAGAAGTTGCAAAAATTTTATATCGTTCTAAAAAACCAATTGTACTTGCGGTAAATAAAGTGGACAATCCTGAAATGCGCAGTGATATTTATGACTTTTATGCATTAGGATTTGGCGAGCCATTCCCAATTTCAGGTACACACGGATTAGGATTAGGTGATTTATTAGACGAAGCTGCACAGCATTTTCCGAAGATTGAAGAAGACGGATATGATGAAGATACAATTCGTTTCTCTTTAATTGGACGTCCAAACGTAGGGAAATCATCACTTGTAAATGCTCTTCTTGGTCAAGAACGTGTAATCGTTAGTAATGTAGCAGGAACAACTCGTGATGCTGTCGATACACCATATAGCAAAGACGGTAAAGATTATGTAATTATCGATACAGCTGGTATGCGTAAAAAAGGGAAAGTGTATGAAAGTACAGAAAAGTATAGTGTACTTCGTGCACTAAGAGCGATTGAACGTTCTGACGTTGTTTTAGTCGTTTTAGACGGTGAAGAAGGAATTATTGAACAAGATAAAAAAATCGCTGGATATGCTCATGATTCAGGGCGAGCTGTCGTTATCGTTGTAAACAAATGGGACGCAGTGAAAAAAGATGAGAAAACAATGAAAGCATTTGAAGAAAACATCCGTGCTCACTTCCAATTTTTAGAGTACGCACCGATTGTGTTCTTATCTGCGAAAACGAGAAAACGTACACAAACGTTAATTCCGGTTATCGATGAGGTAAATGAAAGCCACAGTATCCGTATTCAAACGAACGTATTGAATGATGTAATTATGGATGCGGTAGCGATGAACCCAACGCCAACGCATAACGGTAGTCGTCTGAAGATTTTCTATGCAACACAAGTTGCGGTAAAACCACCAACATTTGTTGTGTTTGTAAACGATCCAGAATTATTGCACTTCTCATATGAGCGCTTCTTAAAGAATCGTTTACGTGAATCATTTGGCTTTGTAGGAACGCCGATTCACATTATCGCTAGAGCAAGAGACTAATGGAGAGGATGTGATTTTATGACAAAAATCACAGTAGTTGGAGCAGGTAGCTGGGGAACAGCGTTAGCGATGGTATTAGCTGACAATGGGCATGATGTACGTATTTGGGGAAATCGTTCTGAACTTATGGATGAAATTAATACAAAACATGAGAATAGTCGATACCTTCCAGGAATTACATTGCCAAGCACAATCGTAGCCTACTCTTCTTTAGAAGAAGCATTAGTAGATGTAAATGTAGTACTTCTTGTAGTACCAACGAAAGCGTACAGAGAAGTATTGCAAGATATGAAGAATTATGTAACGGGTCCGACTACTTGGATCCATGCAAGTAAAGGAATTGAACCTGGTACGTCAAAACGTATTTCGGAAGTGATTGAGGAAGAAATTCCAGAGGACTTAATTAAAGATGTTGTTGTACTGTCTGGACCGAGTCATGCTGAAGAAGTTGGTTTACGTCAAGCGACAACTGTTACATCTGCAGCAAAGCGTATGGAGGCGGCTGAGGAAGTACAAGATTTGTTTATGAATAGTTACTTCCGTGTATACACAAATCCAGATATCGTTGGAGTTGAACTTGGTGGTGCGTTAAAAAATATTATCGCGTTAGCAGCTGGGATAACTGATGGTCTTGGATTAGGTGATAATGCGAAAGCGGCACTAATGACACGTGGTTTAACAGAGATTGCTCGTTTAGGAAGAAAAATGGGTGGAAATCCGTTAACGTTTGCTGGTCTAACTGGTATGGGAGACTTAATTGTAACTTGTACAAGTGTTCATAGCCGAAATTGGCGCGCGGGTAATTTACTTGGAAAAGGGCACTCTTTAGAAGAAGTGTTAGAAAGCATGGGTATGGTTGTGGAAGGTGTAAGAACAACGAAAGCTGCTCATGAATTGGCAGAGAAAATGGAAGTGGAAATGCCGATTACAGCTGCTTTATATGACGTGCTATTTAATGGGAATAATGTAAAAGATGCAGTAGGCTCATTAATGGGACGTGTTCGAAAACACGAAGTAGAAGCTATACCTGACTTACTTTAAAGAAAAGCGACAGAAGTACAATTGTACTTCTGTCGCTTTTTATTTTTTGGGTCTTTTCACCATTTTTTTATTTTTGCATAGGATGAAGAGTAACTTGAGGAGAGGGTGAAAAGAATGGATAATAACATTTTTAATAACATTGAAAAAGAAGCGAAAGTGAATAAAGAAGATATTTTTAAATTAGCATCATCTGTACAAAATGCGAATTTACGTGATGAAACTGTGCTTCGCCAATTGATTCATCAAGTGGCTCTTATGGCAGGGCGTGAAGTGCCAAAAGAACAAGAGGATCAAATTGTAAAAGCGATTATTAACAATAATATGCCAGCAGATTTTGGCTCGTTAAGCAAAATGTTTAAAAAATAAAATATGAGAAACAAAGAGTTTGTAGATTGCATATGATAGCCATGAAAGTATGGGAATAGAGCTGTTTTGGGCATATTTGGTCAACCGAAGCGAGAGGATACACTCGCTTCGGTTTTTATGTTTATGGAGACTAGTGGAAAATACTGAAAAACGTATTGATTACAGTTACATATTCGCAATTTGTAGTAAAATGTTCTTTTTGTATTTGTTTAAAGATTTTAATTTGTTAAAATAGTATAAAAATAGATTAATAAAAAGGGGTGTGCATATGTCGGAAGGGCTTATAAAAATGTGGTTTGCTTTAGGGGCAATTGGCTTTATGTTTTTTGCAGTAAGTTTTATTTTGCTAAGCAGATATAAAATAAAGAATAAAATTTTGAAAGGGATTACAGCATTGGTAGCCTACACCCTTATGGTTGTGTCAGGAATTGTTATTTTTCTTGTTGTATTTAGTGGACCTGTACAGCAGTAAAGGGGATGGTCTCGAAAATGCTACATACGGAGCAAGTTATATTAGTATGAAAAGGTGATTACTAGTGAAAAAAATCCATATTATTTTAATATTTTGTTGTATCAGCCTTTTAACAGGATGTCTGTATCCGAAAGAAAATATGAAACAAAATGCTGTTCCTTATGAAGATCAGCTACAGGTCGTTCAAAAAGCTGTTGCGACATTTAAGGAGCAAAATAGTGGGATATTGCCAATTAAGACGCGGGATATGAATACACCTATTTATCAAAAGTATCCAATCGATTTTCAAAAAATTTCTCCGCGTTACATACAAGAAGCGCCAGGGAACGCGTATGAAAGCGGAGGAGTCTATCAATACGTATTAATAGACGTTGAAACAAACCCGACAGTAAAGTTAATTGATGTTAGGATGGCTGAACAAATTCAGGAATTATCTTTAAAGCTTCGGATGTATCGAGATGAACATCAATATCCACCTTTTAAAAAGGTAATTTCAGATGGTGTGTATGAATTAGATTTCAAAAAACTAGGATATAAAGATGTACCGCAAGTGACAAGTCCTTATTCTGGTAAAGGACTTCCGTTTGTAATCAATGAAAAAGGAGAACTTTTTGTTGATTATAGAATCGACTTATATGAAGCGTTGAAAAAGAATGAAGGGCAATTTAAGGAGGGAGAAGATATCCGAAATATCCTTTCGAAAGATTCACCATTTGTACCTGCGTATTCTTTGCCGTATACGGTAAAGGATGGAGAACCAATTTTTTTAAAATCATAAGTCATGAACCTTTCTTTTAGTGAATAAGTTCTAGAAGAAAGGTTTTTTATGTTACACAACTTGCGATGCAAACAAAAGGTATTTTTTTAATAGTCATATGAAATTGGACAAAATTATATGATATATTGTCCGAACTTCTAGAATACCATTATATTATATCAGATATTATAGGCAACGTTAGAGAAGGTATTAGTTGACTATAAACGTGGAATTATTCCCAAAAATATTGAGGGAGGGAATCACTTGGAAAAGGTAGATATTTTTAAAGATATTGCGGAACGCACAGGCGGTGATATTTATTTTGGAGTTGTAGGAGCTGTTCGAACAGGGAAATCAACATTCATTAAAAAATTTATGGAACTTGTAGTTATCCCTAATATTGAGAATGAGTCTGACCGTCAAAGGGCGCAGGATGAACTGCCTCAAAGTGCTGCCGGCCGTACAATTATGACGACGGAACCGAAATTTGTTCCAAACCAAGCGGTTTCTATTGAGGTAGATGAAGGTCTTGAAGTGAATATTCGATTAGTAGATTGCGTCGGATATACGGTTCCAGGAGCAAAAGGTTATGAAGATGAGAATGGCCCGCGCATGATTAATACCCCTTGGTATGAAGAGCCTATTCCATTCCATGAAGCTGCAGAAATTGGAACACGTAAAGTAATTCAAGAACATTCAACAATTGGTGTTGTAATTACAACAGATGGAACGATTGGTGAAATTCCAAGAAGAGATTATATAGAGGCAGAAGAACGCGTCGTAAATGAGTTAAAAGAAGTCGGAAAACCTTTCATTATGATCATCAACACTGTACAGCCGTATCATCCAGATACAGAGCAATTGCGTCAAAGTTTATCTGAAGAATATGATATTCCAGTCATTGCGATGAGTGTTGAAAGTTTAAGAGAAACAGATGTGTACAATGTGCTTCGAGAAGCGTTATTCGAGTTCCCGGTATTAGAAGTGAATGTGAACCTTCCGAGCTGGGTAATGGTGTTAAATGAAGGGCATTGGTTACGTCAAAGTTATCAAGAAGCTGTTCAAGAGACTGTTAAGGATATAAAACGTCTTCGTGATGTGGACCGTGTCGTGTGGCAGTTTAGTCAGTATGAATTTATTGATCGAGCAAGCCTAGCTGGCATTGATATGGGGCAAGGCGTAGCAGAAATTGATTTATATGCACCTGATGAATTATATGATCAAATTTTAAAAGAAGTAGTAGGGGTAGAAATTCGAGGGAAAGATCATTTATTGAAGCTTATGCTCGATTTATCTCATGCGAAAATAGAATACGATCAAGTGGCGGATGCCCTGCGTATGGTAAAGCAAACCGGATATGGTGTAGCGGCGCCTGCGTTAGCTGATATGAGCTTAGATGAGCCAGAAATTATCCGACACGGTTCAAGGTTTGGTGTGAAGCTAAAAGCGGTAGCTCCATCTATTCATATGATTAAAGTAGATGTGGAGTCTACGTTTGAACCAATCATTGGTACTGAAAAGCAAAGTGAAGAATTAGTTCGTTATTTAATGCAGGATTTTGAAGATGATCCATTATCAATTTGGAATTCTGACATATTTGGACGTTCGCTAAGCTCTATTGTTCGAGAAGGCATTCAAGCGAAATTATCTTTAATGCCAGAAAATGCGAGATATAAATTAAAAGAAACGCTAGAAAGAATTATTAATGAAGGATCTGGCGGATTAATTGCGATTATATTATAAGAAAAAATCCCTCTCATCGTAGAGGGATTTTTTTGATTTTTGCATATAAAATAGAAAAATAAACAGTCATTATCTAATATATTGTTGTAAATTGTCAAGTTTCATCAGATTTTCACATTTTAAGAGTAACAATTTCCTTAAAAATATTGAATTATAAAGGAGAATCGTATAATATAGGCGTTGATAATGATTTATCTACATCTTTGTAGTATAGAATTTGCAAAAATTGCCTACAAATGAAAGTAAGACTCATTTTATGATCATTATACAGTCTTATCTTTGGGAGGAGGTGAATGGCATGAACAAGACAGATTTAATCAATGCTGTTGCAGAAGCAAGTTCCCTTTCTAAAAAGGACGCAACAAAAGCAGTAGACGCTGTTTTTGATTCTATCTTAGAAGCTTTAAAACAAGGTGATAAAGTACAACTGATCGGATTCGGTAACTTCGAAGTTCGTGAGCGTGCGGCTCGTAAAGGTCGTAACCCACAAACAGGTGAGGAGATTGAAATCGCTGCAAGTAAAGTACCTGCATTCAAACCTGGTAAAGCGTTAAAAGATGCGGTTAAATAATCCTTACATATTAACAGGGAAGAAGAGTTTCCTTTTTGGAAACTCTTCTTTTTGCTTTTAAAAACATAAATATGCTAGAATGTGTTCGTATCACTTTTAGGTTTTCGGGAGGGCTAGCGGATGGCAAAAGTTAATTTAGAACAAATTGAGCATGCAGTACGCCTTATTTTAGAGGCAATCGGAGATGACCCAAATCGTGAGGGAGTACTTGATACACCAAAGCGTGTTGCGAAAATGTACGCAGAAGTGTTCTCAGGTATGCATGAAGATCCGAAAGAACATTTACATAAAGTGTTCGGAGAAGATCACGAGGAGCTTGTATTAGTAAAAGATATACCGTTTTATTCGATGTGTGAGCATCATTTAGTTCCATTCTATGGAGTTGCTCACGTTGCATATATTCCGCAAGGCGGAAAAGTGACAGGGTTAAGTAAATTAGCTCGCACTGTAGATACGATTGCACGTCGTCCACAACTACAAGAACGTATTACATCAACAGTAGCGAACTCTATTATGGAAGTACTAGAGCCGCATGGTGTAATGGTAGTAGTAGAAGCGGAACATATGTGCATGACGATGCGTGGCGTGAAAAAACCAGGCGCGAAAACAGTAACAACAGCAGTACGTGGTGTGCTAGAAAATGATGCTGCGGCACGTAGTGAAATTTTATCTTTTATTAAAACGAAGTAAAGAAAAGTGGGAAACTGCTTTTCTTTTTTTTTTTTTGTAAATAAATGATATAGTTTTAGGAAGGCAGAGTGAGAATAGAAAGACTACTTACAAGAATGGAAGATGTTATTTCATTCGGTGGAAGTTTGGAAAGAGTAGCCAAGTTTTGGTTATAGAAAATAGAATGTATGTGTTATAATAAGTTTTATGAATTAGAAAACAAGGGTGATTTTTGTGTGTGACATCTACGGAGGGTATGCGGGTATAAGAGAGAAATTGATGGAGAAATTACGCCATCCTTATTTTATAAACTATATTGAAGAACCATATATTGATGAAGAGAAAATAGTATTGTTATATGGTGCTTTAAAAAGTGCAAAATTACATATAGAACAAATTGAGCATTATGTAGTAACGATTATGCTTGTTCAAATTGCGCTTGATACACATGAAAGAGTATCAAATAAGGCATTGGAAGAAGCAAATGAATCGCATAAACGTCGTCAGTTAACAGTGCTTGCTGGTGATTACTATAGCGGATTATATTATTACTTATTGTCTATGAATCGTGATATTGTTTTAATTCGTGCGCTTGCTGAAGGAATTAAAGAAATTAATGAACATAAAATAATGTTATATCAAAAAGTGCATAAAACGATTGATGACATAATGGAAAGTGTAGTAACGATTGAGTCTGCACTCTTACAAAAAACATGTGATCATTTTCATTTATCACATTGGAAGCCATTTATAACATATGTACTAGGGGAAAATCGTCTTCAAAAAGAATGTGAACGATACGCTGATAAACAACATTCACCTGTTTTTCAAGCTGTTCAAGAAATTTTGAACGATAAAGCGGATGCAGAAACAGTTATGAATGGATGGATGATGGAACTTAGAAAGAAAGAAAATCAATTTTTAGAAAATCACACAGATATAAGCGAAATAAACTCTGTGTTAAGGGATAAATCGAAGACATAAGCAATTTTACATTGGAAGAAGGTACGAGCATGCAACAATCAAAAGAAGAAAGAGTACATGATGTATTTGAGAAAATCTCTGATAAATACGATGTAATGAATTCTGTAATTAGTTTTCAAAGACATAAAGCGTGGCGTAAAGAGACGATGCGCATTATGGATGTAAAACCAGGTAGTAAAGCACTTGATGTATGCTGCGGGACAGCGGACTGGACAATTGCACTAGCTGGAGCGGTAGGTGAACAGGGCAAGGTTGTTGGTTTAGATTTCAGTGAAAATATGTTATCTGTCGGTAAGCAAAAGGTAGAGGCGTTACAATTAAAACAAGTGGAACTTCTACACGGGAATGCGATGGAACTTCCATTTGAAGATAACACATTTGATTATGTAACGATTGGATTTGGTTTACGTAACGTACCGGATTATATGCACGTATTAAAAGAAATGACGCGTGTAGTAAAACCAGGTGGAAAAGTAATTTGTTTAGAAACATCTCAGCCAACAATGATTGGTTTTCGACAAGGGTATGTTTTATACTTTAAATATATCATGCCTTTATTTGGAAAGTTATTTGCGAAAAGTTATAAAGAATATTCATGGTTACAAGAATCTGCTAGTACATTCCCTGGTATGAAAGAATTGGCTAATATGTTCGAAAAAGCTGGACTTGAACGTGTACAAGTGAAGCCGTTTACTTTTGGGGTAGCAGCGATGCACTTAGGTATGAAACCAGAATCAAAATAGAAAAAGAAAAAAGAAGTTTTAGGTTAAGGTGAACAATATGAAGTTACAACTTATGTACTCTTTTTTACGATCGGATATTAATGTGATAGAAAAAGAATTAAAAAAGACAGTTGCTTCTGAACAGCCATTAGTAGAAGAGGCGGCATTACAACTTATTGAAGCTGGTGGGAAGCGAATTCGTCCTGTATTTGTCTTGCTTGCGGGGAAATTTGGAGATTATAAGTTAGATGCAATTAAGCATGTAGCTGTTGCGTTAGAACTTATTCATATGGCTTCTCTTGTTCACGATGATGTTATTGATGCTGCGTTTTTACGACGTGGTAGTGCAACTGTGAATGCGAAATGGGGAGATCGCATTGCAATGTATACAGGGGACTATCTATTCGCTAAGTCTCTTGAATGTATTACAAATATCGAAATTCCTGAGGCGCATCAGGCGCTATCGCATACCATTTTAGAAGTGTGTAAAGGTGAAATTGAACAAATTAAAGATAAGTATAACTATGATCAAAATTTAAGAACGTATTTAAGGAGAATAAAGCGAAAAACAGCATTATTAATTGCTGCGAGTTGCCAATTAGGAGCAATTGCTGCTGGCGCTAATCGTGATACGGTAAATCGTCTGTTTTGGTATGGGTATTTCGTAGGAATGTCGTATCAAATAATTGATGATATTTTAGATTTCGTTTCCACAGAAGAGAAACTTGGAAAGCCTGCTGGCGGAGATTTACTACAAGGGAATATTACGCTTCCTGCCCTATATGCGATGGAAGATCCAGTTCTTTGTAGGAAAATCAAATCTGTACATGAAAATACAACAGCGGATGAAATGAAAGAAATTATTGAGGCTGTAAAGAATAGCGCTGCTATTGATAAAGCATTTGCGTTTAGTGAACGTTATTTACATAAAGCATTAGAAATTATAAAACCACTTCCACGTGGACAAGCGAAGTATGCATTACAAAATGTAGCAAAGTATATTGGAAAACGAAAATTTTAGTGTTTTTTCTAAAAAATAAAATAATCTCTCTATTTCAAAACTATTGCACAATTGTGATAAGGGTGTTAATATGTGTGTGGGGATATACAATTACATACATAATTCAGAAGTGGAGAGATTTTTTATGGAAAAAACATTTCTAATGGTTAAACCAGACGGTGTACAACGTGCCTTCATTGGGGAAATTGTAGCTCGTTTTGAGAAGAAGGGCTTTCAATTAGTTGGTGCAAAATTAATGCAAGTCACTCCGGAAATTGCTGGACAACACTATGCTGAGCACACAGAGAAACCTTTCTTTGGTGAATTAGTAGACTTTATTACATCTGGCCCTGTATTCGCAATGGTATGGCAAGGTGAAGGTGTAGTAGATACAGCTCGTAACATGATGGGTAAAACAAGACCACATGAAGCAGCTCCTGGAACAATTCGTGGAGATTTCGGTGTAACTGTTGCGAAAAACATTATCCATGGTTCTGATTCGTTAGAAAGTGCAGAGCGCGAGATTGCTATTTTCTTTAAAGAAGAAGAATTAGTTGACTACTCAAAATTAATGAATGAATGGATTTACTAATTATTTTGAAATAATTTGTAAACGCTTTAATCACTGTGATAATAGTAGAAAGTGCAAGGAGAATAGGGGTATTCTTCTTGCACTTTTTTTATTTCAATTAGTTACGAAGTTTAGGCTGTTATGATATATTGATATGTAAAGTAAACGGCCTATCGGGGAATAAGCGAATGGCTGATGTAGTATATAATTTTTTTATATTTTTAGAGTAATGAGGGATAATTTTATTGCTTAATATAGCGAGATAAATACATATACGAAAAGAGGAATAACGTATGCGATATATTACAGCTGGTGAATCTCATGGTCCACAACTTACAACGATTATAGAAGGTGTACCAGCAGGTCTACCAATAGTTGCGGCTGATATAAATGAAGAGTTAGCTAGAAGGCAAAAGGGATATGGGCGTGGTAGACGCATGCAAATCGAAACAGATCAAGTGCAAATTGTAAGTGGTGTTAGACATGGAGAGACATTAGGTTCTCCAATTGCACTTGTTGTTGAAAACCGTGATTTTGCACATTGGACAAAAATTATGGGTGCAGAGCCGTTAACGGAACAAGAAGAAAAAGAAATGAAAAGGAAAGTAACAAAACCAAGACCGGGACATGCTGATTTAAATGGTGCGATTAAATATGGTCATAGAGATATGAGAAATGTACTGGAACGTTCTTCAGCTCGCGAAACGACAGTACGTGTTGCTGCTGGTGCAGTTGCTAAAAAAGTGTTAGCGGAACTTGGTATTACAGTAGCGGGCCATGTAATTGAAATTGGCGGCGTTGAGGCTAAGGAGACTACGTATCGTTCAATTGAAGAATTAAAAAGCATTACAGAAGCATCACCCGTACGTTGTTTAGATGAAGAAGCTGGTAATCAAATGATAAAAGCAATTGATGATGCGAAATCAAATGGTGATTCCATCGGTGGCATCGTTGAAGTAATTGTGGAAGGAATGCCAATTGGGGTCGGTAGCTATGTACATTATGATCGAAAACTAGATGCAAAATTAGCGGCTGCAATTATGAGCATTAATGCTTTTAAAGGTGTCGAGATTGGAATTGGTTTTGAGGCAGCACATAGACCAGGTAGCGAAGTTCATGATGAGATTCTTTGGAATGAAGAGCATGGATATACACGAAGAACAAATAACGCAGGTGGTTTAGAAGGCGGAATGACGACTGGAATGCCAATTGTTGTGCGCGGTGTGATGAAACCGATACCTACACTATATAAACCTCTTCAAAGTGTCGATATTGATACGAAAGAGCCTTTTACAGCGAGTATTGAACGTTCAGATAGTTGTGCTGTTCCAGCGGCTAGTGTCGTTGCAGAAGCGGTTGTAGCTTGGGAATTAGCGACAGCTTTAATAGAACAATTCGGATTAGATCGTATCGACCTTATTCGTGAAAATATTGAGAAACATAATGAATATGCGAGGGGATTTTAATGGAAAACATACATATTCAAACGAAATCAAAAGAATATGATGTACATGTAGGAAAAAAATCGTTGTCACATTTGACAACAATCGTTCAAAACATGCAGCCATCTGTATCAAATATTATGATCATTTCAGATGAAGCTGTTGCGTCTTTACACTTACAGACAGTTTTAGATGTGTTGCAAATAGAGCAAAAAGTATTTTCATTCGTTGTACCGAGTGGTGAAAAAGAGAAGTCTTTTGAAAACTTCTATGCGGCTCATACGTCAGCTCTTGAAAATAAATTAGATAGAAATTCTTTAATTATCGCACTTGGAGGCGGGATGATTGGAGATTTAGCTGGTTTTGTTGCTGCATCGTTTATGCGTGGAATTCGCTTTGTTCAAGTTCCAACGACTCTATTAGCTCACGATAGCGCGGTAGGTGGGAAAGTAGCGATTAATCACCCATTAGGTAAAAATATGATAGGGGCATTCCATCAACCAGAAGCAGTTGTATATCATACGCCGTTTTTACAGTCTCTTCCTGAAAAAGAGTGGCGTTCAGGTTATGCAGAAGTGATAAAACATGCTCTTATTGGTGATGTAAAGCTGTATCATTGGCTGAAAGAAGAAGTGCAAACATTATTAGATCTTCGTGATGAGAAATTAATCCACATATTAACGAAGGCGATTCCTGTAAAGGCAAACATTGTATCGCAAGATGAAACAGAAAAAGGTGTACGTGCTCATTTGAACTTTGGACATACGTTAGGTCATGCTCTTGAAAAAGAACTAGGATATGGAAACATTACTCACGGTGACGGAGTAGCGGTTGGGATGTTATTTGCTTTATTTTTAAGTGAGCAAGTGTACAATGTTGATCTGTCTTATGAAGAGATGAAGCAGTGGTTCTTAAAGTACGGCTATCCAAAAATGCCAAGTGATTTGAATGTAGAGCGTCTCGTTCAATTGATGAAACAAGATAAGAAAGCGAATGCTGGAGCAATTCATATGGTATTAATGCAGGAATATGGGGTAGTGAATGTCGTATCTATTTCAGATGAGACTGTTCATATTGCGTTAGAGGCATTTCAAAAGGATATGGCTTAAGAAGTGTTAGAGGTATTCTCGTAATAGTGGCGGTTAAGATAAACGATTACAGTGAGGGATTGCAACCGTCGCGTAATCGAATTGAATAAAATGACTGGGGGAAGAAAAATGAGAGTGAAAGAGCAATTGTTAACTTTGAGAGCATATGTACCTGGGAAAAATATTGAAGAAGTAAAAAGGGAATATGGATTATCAAAAATTGTGAAATTAGCATCGAACGAAAATCCATTCGGTTGCTCAGCACATGTAATAGAAGCATTAACTTCTTTAGCGAGTCAATACGCTCTTTATCCAGATGGGTATGCTTTTGAACTTCGAACAAAAGTAGCTGAGCAGTTAGGTGTTAAGGCCGAACAACTGTTATTTGGTAGTGGCTTAGATGAAGTCATTCAAATGATTAGCCGTGCATTACTACACGAAGGAACAAATGTTGTAATGGCGAATCCAACATTCTCGCAATACCATCACCATGCTGTTATTGAAGGGGCAGAAGTTCGTGAAGTACCACTGAAAGATGGTATTCACGATTTAGATGCGATGTTACAGCAAGTAGATGATAAAACGAAGATTATATGGATTTGTAACCCGAATAATCCAACAGGTACATATGTAGAGAAACAAAACTTACTTTCATTTTTAGAATCAGTTCCTAAGTCAGCGCTCGTTATTATGGACGAAGCATACTATGAATATGCGGGAGCAGAAGACTATCCGCAAACACTACCACTTCTTGAAAAGTATGAAAACCTTATGGTTTTACGCACGTTTTCAAAAGCATATGGTTTAGCTGCTTTCCGTATTGGATATGCGGTTGGTAATGAGAAGTTAATTGGGCAGTTAGAAGTAGCAAGATTACCATTTAATACATCGACTGTAGCGCAATCTGTAGCACTTGCTGCATTAGAAGATCAAGCGTTTTTACAAGAATGTGTGAAAAAGAATGAAGAAGGATTAAATCAATATTACGCGTTTTGTAAGGAATATAACGTATTCTATTATCCATCTCAAACAAATTTCATTTTCTTAAAACTTGGTATTCCTGGTAATGAGGCTTTCGAGCGATTAATGAAGAAAGGCTATATTGTTCGTTCTGGTGCTGCATTTGGTATACAGGATGGTATTCGTATTACTGTCGGTTTGAAAGAAGAAAATGATGAAATTATAGAACTATTGAAAGAGCTTGTAAACGAGCAAGTAAAGAAAGAGGAAACATACTTTTAAGAGTTTGTAAAGGCTCCTAATATAGGAGTCTTTTTTATTTAAATAAAGAAGAACTGTAAAGAGTTCGTGCGGGTCAATAATCAATAAGGAAAGTTATTTGCAAGGTAATGAAAGAAAACGGTACAATAGAAAGTAGTAATGCGGTATCGGTGTCATATTCGAATCGTTATGAGTGAAAGTACAAGAAGCAGTATGCTCTTTCTAAAGGTAGCGTTGTTACACCTAGTTGCTTATGATAAAGTGAAACTTTAATGAGTGAGGGGATGCTCATCCCCTCACTCATTATTAGCCCGCACCAATCGGGCTGCCTGCAAATAGCGGGTGAAATGAACAGAAAAGAATATTCTTTATAATTAAAGGAGACGTTTATGCAAAAGTTTGAACAAGCTGTTTCATATATTGAAAATGGTGAAGCAGAAAAAGGATTACAATTATTAAAAGAACAATTAAAAATTGCGAATGATGAAGAGAAGTATGATATCGCTCGCTATTATCATACACTTGGATTTATGGATGAAGCGTTAGCTATTACAGAAGATTTACGTTTATTGTATCCGGAAGAAAGTGAATTCACTGTATTTTTAGCAGAATTATATATTGATCTAGATAAAGAAGATGAAGCGATTGAAGTACTTCATGATATTCCGGAAAATGATGATTTATATGTTCAATCGTTATTACTTGTTGCGGATTTATTCCAAATGCAAGGTTTCGATGATGTAGCAGAACAAAAACTATTAAAGGCGAAAGAAATGATGCCCGACGAGCCAGTTATTACGTTTGGATTAGCAGAGTTATATAGTAGTAAAGGAGAAGAACAAAAGGCAATCACTTATTATGAGTCGCTATTAGCGGAACATAAAATAATGGGTGGTGTCGTCATTGCACTTCGCCTCGGAGAAACATTAAGTGCGATTGGAAATTGGGAAGAAGCGATTTCTTATTACGAAGCAGGTTTAGAGGAACAAAAAGATATTCACTCATTATTTGGATATGCCTTTACGTTATACCAAGGTGAAGAATATCAACGAGCAATTGGTGCTTGGCAAGAGCTAAAAGAATTAGATCCTGAGTATGCATCTCTTTACATGTATTTAGCGAAAAGCTATGAAAAAGAAGGAATGCTTCAAGAAAGCTATGAAACACTTCATGAAGGAATTAAAGTAGATGAGCTTTCTGTACCATTTTATGTAGAATTAGCGAACATAGCGGCGAAATTAGGAAAAATAGCTGAAGCAGAGGAAGTACTTCAAAAAGCGCTTGAGTTAGATCCAGGACATTTAGGTGCAACATTAAAATATGCGTATATCTTAAAGGAACAAGAAAAGTATGAAGAGCTAATTGCTGTTGTAGAGCGTGCAATTGATAGCGGAGAACCAGATACACAACTACTTTGGGATCTTGCGTTTGCAAAAAAACAATTAGAAATGTATTCGGATGCATTAAAACACTATGAAAGTGCATATACTTCTTTTAAGAATCATCCAGACTTCTTGGAAGAGTACGGTTATTTCTTATTGGAAGAAGGTATGCGAAAAGAGGCGAAAGAAGTATTTACTCAGTTAATACAACTAGACCCGACACAAATTCATATTGAAGAATTGTTATATAATTTAGAGGATTTTTCATAAGTTGGAAGGAAACTGAATGCCGCTTCTTGAATCTAAAAAGAAAAGAGAAAGACAGAGGAGGGACTTAATTGCTATGAATACCCCTGTTTCTGTAAACGAGAAGAAGGATTTTGTGAAATGGTTTTTGAATAATTACCAACTGAAACAGCGTGAATGTGTATGGATTTTGAATTATTTAATGAGTCACGACCAATTGATGCATAAAGTCCACTTCGTAGAGCATGCAAAATATTGTCCGCGTGGATTAGTGATGTCCGCGAATTGTGTAAAAGATACACCGTTTCACTTTTTTAAACAAAATGTTATGACAACAGATGCTGAAAAATCGTTCCATGATATTCGTTTAAATCGAGATGAGGATATTTATATTCAACTCAATTTTAAATCATCATTTCAAAATGCCAATTATGTAGCTGTATTAGAAGAAAACCCGTATTTACCAAAGCATATTGAAGTAAATGAAAAAGATCGTTTACTTGCAGAAAGATTTTTAGAAGAAAGTGTATTTTCTTTTAGAAGAGAACGCCTTTTGAAACAAATTGATGAAGCGCTAGATAAGCAAGATAAGGAAGCGTTTCATAAGTTAACTGCGGAGTTAAAGATGTTGTAGAATTCATTTGGATTCATAAAATTTTACAAATTTCAGACTTTTTAAGAAAAACTACCTTAATATAGGTAGTTTTTCTTTTTTTACCTCTTTTAGTATGGTTTAATATATATAAAGTGAAAGTTCTGTCATTTACAAGGGAGGAGGGAAGTAATTTGAAATGGATTGTAAAAGATGTAGAACAGTTTGAGCAAGCAAGAGAGTATGTAGATACAGGTGTTATACCACTTTTATCAATTTCAGCAGCAAAAGAAATGAAAACGGTAGTAGAACAAGGCGAATTTATCGAATTGCTAAGTATGGAGCTGGAAAGAGAATATAAAGGAAGAGTGCTTTTACTACCTGCATTTACGTATTTAGTAGAAAGTCAAAAAAACGAAAAAGGTCGTTTGCAAGAATGGACAAAACATTTACAAGAGCAAGGTTTTAAGCATATTGCTTATGTTACAAGTGATTTTTCATGGAAAGAAAATATGCAAGAATTGCAGGGAGATTTATTTTGGTTTCCTTCATTAGCGTTAGAACAATTTAGTGATCAAGCGAAAAGAGAAGTTATTCATGCACATATAAAAAATATAATGGTGATGTTAGAAGAAAAATGGGGAAAGTAATAATAAACAGAAAGTTCTTATTATTATGAGTAGTATGATATTGACCTGTGCATGAGCGTATTATATCATGATAGTGTCCTAGTTTTTATTTTTTATATAATTTATCACGAGGGGACAATTTCTGATAGAGGGGGGAAATTTTCGTGAGCGAGAAAGAACATCGTGTGTCAAGAAGACAGTTTTTAAATTACACCCTTACAGGGGTAGGAGGCTTTATGGCAGCGGGTATTTTAATGCCGATGACGCGATTTGCGCTTGATCCGGTGTTAAGAAAAGAAGCGGGAACGGATATGGTTGCTGTTGCACAAGTAAAAGACATTACAACAGAGCCGAAACGTTTCGACTTTAAGGTAAAGCAGGTTGATGGTTGGTACAAGTCAGAAGAGCCAAAATCAGCTTGGGTTCATAAAGATGAAAGCGGAGACATTGTTGCGTTCTCTCCAGTATGTAAACATTTAGGGTGTACAGTTAACTGGAATTCGGACAAAGCACATCCAAATCAATTCTTTTGTCCATGTCATGGGGGCCGTTACACAAAAGACGGGATGAACGTTAAAGGCACGCCGCCCCTTGCTCCGCTTGATATTTATGAATCTAAAGTGAAAGATGGAACACTGTATCTAGGAAAAGCGAAGCCAAAAGGGGGTGCAAAGTAGATGTTAAATAAAATTTATGATTGGGTAGATGAAAGGTTAGATATTACACCAATATGGCGTGATATCGCTGATCATGAAGTACCTGAGCATGTTAACCCGGCGCATCACTTTTCTGCATTCGTCTACTGTTTTGGTGGACTTACCTTTTTCGTTACTGTAATTCAAATTTTATCTGGAATGTTTTTAACGATGTATTATGTGCCTGATATTAAAAATGCTTGGGAATCGGTTTATTATTTACAAAATGAAGTTGCGTACGGGCAAATTGTTCGTGGTATGCACCACTGGGGTGCTAGTCTCGTAATTGTAATGATGTTTTTACATACACTTAGAGTTTTCTTCCAGGGCGCATATAAAAAGCCTCGTGAGCTAAACTGGATTGTTGGTGTTCTTATTTTCTTCGTTATGTTAGGTCTTGGTTTTACCGGATATTTATTACCGTGGGATATGAAAGCGTTATTTGCTACGAAAGTAGGGATTCAAATTGCAGAGCAAACGCCGCTTATTGGTCCTTATATTAAAACATTACTCGCTGGTCATTCCGAAATTGTTGGCGCTCAAACATTAACTCGCTTCTTTGCTATTCACGTCTTCTTCTTACCAGCAGCACTTCTAGGTTTAATGGCCTTCCACTTCATCATGATTCGCAAACAAGGTATTTCCGGTCCGCTATAAGAGATTGCTAAATTAAAGGGGAAAGAACTAAAGGAGGGAGATTATGCATCGCGGCAAAGGGATGAAGTTTGTAGGAGATTCTCGGGTACCGGTAGCTCGGAAACCAAATATTCCAAAAGACTATTCTGAATACCCAGGGAAAACAGAAGCATTTTGGCCGAACTTCTTGTTAAAAGAATGGATGGTTGGTGCAGTTTTTTTAATCGGTTATTTATGTTTAACAGTGGCGCATCCGTCACCGCTTGAAAGAATGGCGGATCCAACTGATGCCGGATATATACCACTTCCAGATTGGTATTTCTTATTCTTGTATCAGTTATTAAAGTATTCTTATGCTTCTGGCTCATTTACTGTAATTGGGGCATTTATTATGCCAGGGATTGCATTTGGTGCATTACTGTTAGCTCCATTTCTTGATCGAGGACCAGAAAGACGCCCATTGAAGCGTCCTGTAGCAACTGGATTTATGCTTTTAGCAATTGCATCTATTATCTTTTTAACTTGGGAATCTGTAGCACACCACGACTGGGAAGCTGCAAAAAAACAAGGAGCAATTGTAAAAACAGCACCAGTTGATAAAAATGATGATGGCTATAAATTAATGCAAAAAAATACTTGTTTAACATGTCACGGTGATAATTTACAAGGCGGGGCAGCAGCACCAGCGCTGCAAAACTTAACTTTAAAGCCAGAAGAAATTGCTAAAATTGCGAAAGACGGAAAAGGTTCCATGCCTAAAGGTGTATTTAAAGGTACAGATGAGGAACTGAAGAAACTTTCGGAATTCGTTGCAAAGTATAATAAAAAATAATAAAAAGCTGACTACAAAAAAATTGTAGTCAGCTTTTTATTTTGATGAGAGAAAGTTTACTATATAATAGAGTAGAGTTTGAGAAAAGAATGACTTTGTTTGAAAGGTGTTGGGTATACAGCTTGGTTTACTTGTATGCAATGTTAAGACAACGTTCTGTATTATTATTTTTATTAGTTGTTAACATATTAGGTACGATATACGGATTTATATGGTATGGAAATCAACTAAAAGAAACTTCACCTATATTTTGGCTGTTTGTACCGGATAGCCCAATGGCGAGTCTCTTTTTTGTCTTTGTGTTAATTGCTTTTTTAATAAAGAGAAATTGGGGATTCATAGAGGCGCTAGCGATTGTTACTTTAATAAAATATGGTATATGGGCTGTTGTTGTAAATGGGGTTATGATCTATGTAAAAGGTCCTATTGGTCTTATCGGGTATATGTTAATGCTTTCGCATTTTGCGATGGCAGTACAAGCAGTGTTATATGCGCCGTTTTACCGTATAAAAAAATGGCATTTTGCGGTAGCGGCTATATGGACATTACATAATGATGCAATTGATTATTTATTTTGGCAAATGCCGAGATATGGAATTATGCATTTGTTTGTAGGAGAAATTGGTTATTTTACGTTTTGGCTAAGCATCGCCACATTATGTGTTACATATTATTATTGCTTACGTGAGAACCGAAAACAGTTTTCTTTATGAACATTTAGGGGGAGAAAATGAAGAAGAATAAGAGTGGTACAAAAATATTGGATCGATTGATTACGATAGTTGTTTCATATAGTATAGCATTTTCTATATTTGCACTCGCAACAACGGCCGTTGTATACGGAAAATGGCTATATTATTTTGAAATTGATTTTTTAAATATTCCAGACTTAGCGGATATGACGAAGGCTGATATTAAAAGAAATTATGATGTGCTTATCACATATTTATCTCCGTTTTATGACGGAGCATTACAGTTTCCTACATTAGATATGTCTACAAATGGCCGTATTCATTTTGTAGATGTTAAAAATATTTTAGTGAAAATTCAATATGTGATGTATGCGACAATTATGATTATGATAGTAGGTGGCATGTATTTATTGAAAAAGAAAAATGAAAAGTTTTTATTACACGGATCGATTTTAACAATTATCTTTCCGATAGCGCTTATGTTACCGATCGCTATTAATTTTGAAAAGAGTTTTGTATTATTTCATAAGCTGTTATTTAGTAATGATTATTGGATGTTCGATATTGAAACGGATCCGATTATATTAATGTTACCAGAAGAATTCTTTATGCATGCTGCATGTGCTATTTTATTATTTATTTTATTAGGTAGCATAATTTCTTATAGCTTGTATAGATATTTCGTAAAAAAGAAAAGGGTTTCAAAGGAAAAATTCTCTGTTTAAAGAGAATTTTTTTGTTTGTAAAACGATAATATATTTTTCGGTCCAGTTCTGTTCTATTCTTGTCCAAATTCACATATTTTGTACTAGTAGTTATAGGGGGGACCGTGATGAAGAGAACATTAATTGGATTGATAGCATTTCTAATTATAATGTTTCCGTTACGTATATATGCTGAAGAGTGGAGTGAACTAACAGGATTGTTAGATGACTCATTACAGTTAGTGAAGCGTAATGAAGATGAAAAAGCAGTACAAGTATTACAACATTTCTCGGAGCAGTTTGTTATAAAGGGGAATGAAAAGAAGCAAGAGGTAACGCCAGATCAAGTTAGAGTTATTTCTTTAGCTTACGACAAAGCGAAACAATCTCTCGCGGAAGAAGATGTAAGTAAACAAGTTAAAATTGATAATGTGTTAGCCCTGCAGCTCGCTGTTGATGCACAAGTATCAAAGTATCAACCACTTTGGATGGAAAGAGAAGGAAAAGTAATGGATGCCTTTTCTCAAATGGAAAAAGCGATGTCAAAAGAAGATACGGGACAATTTCAACAAACGTTAAATACATTTTTACATGAATTCAATATTATTTATCCAAGCTTAATGATTGCCTTGCCAGAAAATGAAGTGCAACGTGTAAACGCCCATTTATCTTATTTAGATGAATTTCGTAATGTTATGTTAAAAACAAAAGGTGGACAAATGCAAGTAGGAATTATTAAAGGGGATTTACAAAAAATATTTCACACAGTAAAAAAAGATGAAATTGCACCCTCGCTCATTTGGTTTATGACAATTACTGGAGGTCTTATTCTCTTCACATTAACTTATGTTGGATGGAGAAAGTATAAAGGAGAGAGAGAAAAAAGAAAAAGTAATGTGCACTCTAAGAATAGATAATGAAAATAAATAAAGATATGGATTGTAAGGTTTATTCATTGACAATGATGGCAGAAAAAAATAGAATGAGAAGTACTATAATTAAAACTTCAATGGAGGTTCAGAGATTCATGATGTTTTATTTAATTTACTTCGCGATCATTTTGATCATACCGTTGTATGCACAGTCAAAAGTACGTAGTGCCTATAGCAAGTATTCACAAGTTTATTCAACATCGGGTATGACAGGAGCGGAAGTGGCTCGGAAAATTTTAGATGAGAATGGATTATACAACGTAGCTGTTGAAGAAACACCAGGTCATTTATCAGACCATTATGATCCAACTGCAAAAACAGTTCGATTATCAACAGATAACTATTACGGTCATTCAGTTGCTGGTACAGCAGTTGCAGCACACGAAGTAGGACACGCAATTCAAGATGCAAAAGATTATAACTTTATGCGTATTCGTCATTCGTTAGTGCCAGTTGCAAACTTTGGATCGAATATTTCTTGGGTATTTATTATGATTGGTGCCTTTGCATCTATGGCTAACTTATTGTTATTAGGTATTATTTTAATGGCGGCAGGTGTTGTGTTTCAACTTGTTACATTACCAGTTGAGTTTGATGCATCCAAGCGTGCAATGCAACAAATTGAAGCGTTAGGTATCGTATCAACAGATGAATATGGGCAAGCTCGTAAAGTATTAAATGCGGCAGCATTAACATATGTAGCAGCTGCAGCTGTAGCGGTATTTGAATTATTACGTCTCGTATTAATGTATACTGGCATGCAGCGTAGCGACGACTAAAGACTATCATTTGATAGTCTTTTTTTGTTTTATGGATTGAATTATATAATGTATTGCAAATAGAAATAATAGAAGTAATGCGGAAAGGCGGTGGGGAAATGAAATATCCAAGTCATTTAGTAAAACAAGTGAGAGAGCGTAGTGCTCCTTATGAGCTAGAAGGTTTTTTAAGTGGACAAGGTCCTGAAAATCCAAAATTTATGTTGCTAGGAGAAGCACCTGGTGAAACAGAAATTCATAATGGAATTCCGTTTAGCGGGAGAGCGGGAAAACAATTAATGGTTTTTTTAGAACGGATTGATGTTACAAGGGAAGAAGTATATATTACGAGCGCTGTAAGAAGCAGACCGTATAAGTGGCGAGAGAAAAAAGAAAGAAATGGTGAAATCATACAGAAGAAGTATAATAGAACACCAAATCAAGGAGAAATAATTGCCCATGCGCCTTTGTTAGATTATGAAATAGAGAAAATAAATCCGAAGCTTATCGTCACGCTTGGAAATATCGGTCTTCAGCGTTTAACAGGAAACAATAAAAAAATCACAGATGTACACGGACAATTATTAAAACAGCCCATTCAAAAATTAAAGGATATGCAAAATGCAGCATTTACATGGTCAGAGGAAGAATATCATATTTTCCCGACCTTTCATCCGGCTTCCATTTTTTATAATCGGAGTTTATTGGAGCTTATTTATGATGATTTAGAGGAGCTTAAAAAATATGTAATAAAAAACTAGAAAAGCTAAAGAGCTTTTCTAGTTCGGTTTATGTATGTAACGGATTTTTATTTTCATCTAATGTAAAACCTTCACCAACTACATCATGTACGTCACTTACAGCAACAAAGGCATGAGGATCTACAGAAGTAATAATGTTTTTTAATTTCACGATTTCATTTTTAGCAACGACGCAATACAATACGTTCCGTTCCACTTTTGTATACGATCCAACAGCTTTTAAAAAGGTTGCTCCGCGCTCCATCTCAGATAAAATCTTGGCAGCAATTTCATCATTTTTATCTGAAATAATCGTTGCTCCTTTTGCCGCATAGGCTCCTTCTTGCATAAAATCAATGACTTTCGCCCCAATAAAAACAGCAACTAACGTATACATGCCTTCGCGGTATGATAAATAGGTAAGAATCGAGACGATAATGACGATAGCATCAAACATAAACATCGTTTTCCCCATACTCCAGCCAACATATTTATGAGCGAGTCTCGCGATAATATCTACACCGCCAGTAGTCCCGCCATATTTAAATATGATGCCAAGACCGATACCGATAAATGCCCCGGCGAATAAAGCCGCGAGTGTCATATCATTTTGTAAGTTTAAATGTAAGTTAAGAACTTCGTAACGCTGAAAAATCCATAGAAATAAAGATACGCTGAATGTGCCGATTAGTGTATAGATAAATGTCGTTCTTCCAAGTAACTTCCAACCAATAAAAAATATAGGGATATTTAAAATTAAGTTTGAATAAGAAGGATCAAACTTAAATAGAAAATACAATAATAGTGTGATACCGGTAAATCCGCCTTCTGCAAGGTGATTTTCAATATTGATATTCACAATACCGAAAGAAAAAATAGCGGAACCGATTAAAATGAAAATGATATTTCGAATCTTCAAATTTGATGTCATATAGAAATCCCCCTAATTATGTAGATTGCATTGCTCCGCTGAAACGGTAAAACATAATGATAAGTAATTTCTAGTTGCTAGTGAAAAAAGTGAAGGCTATAAAAAATTGATTGGTTTAGGCTAATCTTTTGCAAAAAACACAAAAGAAAGTTTCACTTTACCCCGTTCCAACGGCTGGTAGGAGATAAAGCACGGAAGCAGGGCGAACCAGCCGTAGGAACCCGATTGGTTTAGGCTAATCTTTTGCGAAAAGCATGCAAAAGAAGTTTCACTTTATTATAGTGTATCCAAAAAAGGGTAGCAAATAGGTGTTTGGCAGGGAATAATATTTGTCAAATCGCGATGAATTGGCTAACATGAAAGAGGAAGGATTAGAGGTGAATTGTATGGAAGCGAAAACGATGAAGGATATGCAGAAAGAAGTAGATGCATATATTGGTCAGTTTAAAGAAGGTTATTTCAGTCCACTTGCAATGATGGCTCGTTTAACGGAAGAAATGGGGGAGCTTGCAAGAGAGGTTAATCATTATTATGGTGAGAAACCGAAGAAAACAACTGAAACAGAACGTAGTATTGAAGAAGAGCTTGGAGATGTATTATTTGTTATGATTTGTATGGCAAATAGTTTAAATATTGATTTAGAAACAGCACATAACATTGTAATGAATAAATTTAATACTCGCGATAAAGATCGCTGGACACGTATTGATGAGGGAGAGAAAGAATAATGAAAGAAATTAAAGTAATTATCGCTGGACCAAGAGGGCGTATGGGACATGAAGCAGTCCTTCTTATGGAAAGAACGGAACATTTTAATTTAGTAGCAGCAGTAGATTATAAACATGGCGGAGAGAAAATTTCTGATTTACCAGGCATGCCAGCGCTAAATACACCTGTTTACGCAGATTTACATACTTGTTTAGAAGAAGTAGAAGCTGATGTGTTGTTAGATTTAACAACGCCAGAAGTTGGGAAACAACACGTTACACTAGCAGTAGAGCGTGGACTTCGTTCTGTTATTGGTACAACTGGATTTACAGAAGAAGAACTAAAACAATTAACAGAGACTGCAAAAGAAAAAGCAGTAGGAACAATTATCGCTCCTAACTTTGCAATTGGTGCAGTTCTTATGATGAAATTCTCACAAATGGCAGCGAAGTATTTCCAAGATGTTGAAGTAATTGAATTGCATCATGATCAAAAGTTAGATGCACCATCTGGTACAGCGGTAAAAACAGTAGAATTAATTCGTCAAAATCGTGAATCAAAGCAACAAGGTCACCCGAATGAAGTAGAACAACTAGAAGGTGCTCGCGGTGCAAATGTAGACGGTATTCACATTCATAGTGTACGTTTACCAGGACTTATCGCACACCAAGAAGTAATGTTTGGTGGAGATGGACAAATGTTAACGGTCCGCCATGATTCATTCAATCGTGCATCATTTATGTCTGGTGTAAAACTATCAATTGAGACAGTAATGAATCTAGATCATCTTGTGTACGGTTTAGAAAACATTATCGACTAAAGGGGAGACAACGGATGAAAATTGCCTTAATCGCACATGACAAAAAGAAAAATGACATGGTTTCGTTTGCATACGCATATAAACCAATTTTTGAACAACATGAATTATTTGCAACAGGAACGACAGGACTTCGTATTATGGAGGCAACTGGTTTAGTTGTAACAAGATATCAATCGGGTCCTCTTGGTGGAGATCAAGAAATTGGTGCCATGATTGCAAAAAACGATATGGATATGGTGATTTTTTTCCGAGATCCACTAACTGCTCAGCCGCATGAACCAGATGTAAATGCATTACTTCGCTTATGTGATGTATATGCGATTCCACTTGCAACGAATATGGCAAGTGCTGAAATGTTAATGCACGCATTAGAGCGAGGAGATTTAGATTACCGCAAGTTTAGAAAATGAGGGGAACAATTATGAGTGGATTACATATATTAGCGTTTGGTGCTCATGCCGATGATGTTGAAATCGGCATGGCTGGTACCATTGCTAAATATACGAAGCAAGGGTATGAAGTAGGTATTTGTGATTTAACAGAAGCTGATCTTTCTTCTAATGGAACGATAGAGTTAAGAAAAGAAGAAGCTAAGGCGGCAGCTCGTATAATGGGAGTAAAAACGAGACTAAATTTAGCGATGCCAGACCGTGGTTTGTATATGAAAGAAGAATATATACGTGAAATTGTAAAGGTGATTCGTACATATAAACCAAAACTAGTTTTTGCGCCGTATTATGAAGATCGTCATCCAGATCATGCAAATTGTGCAAAACTTGTGGAAGAAGCTATTTTTTCAGCGGGAATTCGTAAATATATGCCAGAGGTTCCACCACATCGTGTGGAGTCTTTTTATCATTATATGATTAATGGTTTTCATAAACCGAATTTCTGTATAGATATAAGTGAGTACGTATCACAAAAAGTGGAAGCATTAGAAGCGTATGAAAGTCAGTTTTCAACAGGAAGTGATGGTGTGAAAACGCCGTTAACAGAAGGTTACGTTGAAACTGTAGTCGCTCGTGAGAAAATGTTTGGAAAAGAAGTTGGAGTCTTATATGCCGAAGGGTTTATGAGTAAAAAACCGGTTTTATTACATGCTGATTTAATAGGGGGATGAAAATGAAATTAAAAATAGGTATTACATGTTATCCTTCTGTAGGTGGTTCTGGAGTTGTTGGAACAGAATTAGGAAAGCAATTAGCGGAACGTGGGCATGAAATTCATTTTATTACATCGGGTTTACCATTCCGGTTAAATAAAGTGTATCCAAACATTTATTTTCATGAAGTGACAGTAAATCAATACTCTGTATTTCAATATCCACCATACGATTTAGCATTAGCGAGTAAAATGGCAGAGGTTGCACAAAGAGAAAACCTAGACATTTTACATGTGCATTACGCAATACCACATGCCATTTGTGCTTATTTAGCAAAGCAAATGATTGGAGAGCGTATTAAAATTGTTACAACCTTGCATGGAACAGATATTACTGTGTTAGGTTCCGACCCTTCGTTAAATAATTTAATTCGTTTTGGTATTGAGCAATCCGATGTTGTGACGGCTGTCTCGCATTCATTAATTAACGAAACACATGAGCTTGTAAAACCAAATACAGACATTCAAACGGTATATAATTTTATAGACGAACGTGTATATTTCAAGCGTGATATGACTCAATTAAAGAAAGAATACGGTATAAGTGAGAGTGAAAAGATACTCATTCATATTTCAAATTTCCGTAAAGTGAAACGTGTGCAAGATGTAGTGCAGGCATTTGCTAAAATTGTTACAGAAGTAAATGCGAAGTTGCTTCTTGTTGGAGATGGACCAGAATTTTGCACGATTTTACAGTTAGTGAAAAATCTACATATTGAAGATCGCGTCTTATTCTTAGGGAAGCAAGATAATGTTGCAGAGCTACTTGCGATGAGTGATTTAATGTTGCTTTTATCGGAGAAGGAGAGTTTTGGTCTTGTTTTATTAGAAGCGATGGCGTGTGGTGTACCTTGTATCGGAACAAGGGTTGGAGGTATTCCAGAAGTCATTCAACATGGTGAAACAGGATATTTATGTGAAGTTGGTGATCCAACAGGAGTGGCTAATCAAGCCATTCAGCTATTAAAAGATGAAGAACTTCACCGTAATATGGGAGAGCGAGCAAGAGCAAGTGTTTACGAGCAGTTCCGCTCTGAAAAAATCGTCTCACAATATGAAACGATTTACTATGATGTACTAAGGGATGACAAAAATGGAAAGATTTAAAAAAGCTAGTTCTATTATTGAGACTTTAAAGCAACAAGGACATGAGGCCTACTTTGTCGGTGGAAGCGTAAGAGATCTTATTATCGATAGGCCGATTGGAGATATTGATATTGCGACATCTGCTTTGCCAGAAGAGGTGATGGCTATATTTCCAAGACATGTTCCTGTTGGTCTTGAGCATGGAACTGTAATTGTAGTAGAAAATGGTGAACCTTATGAGGTAACCACTTTTCGAACAGAGAGCGAATATGAAGATTTTCGAAGACCTAGCAGTGTTCAATTTGTTCGTTCATTAGAAGAGGATTTAAAACGTCGTGACTTCACAATGAATGCAATTGCTATGACAGAAGAAGGCGAAATGGTTGATTTATATGCTGGACAGGAAGCGATTCAAAAGAGAGAAATTGTGACAGTTGGAAATGCTGCGGATCGTTTTCAAGAAGACGCCCTGCGAATGATGCGTGGTATTCGGTTCGTGAGTACGTTAGGATTTTCTTTAGAAAATAACACGAAACAAGCAATTGAAACATATGGGCATTTGCTGGAACATATAGCAATTGAGAGAATTACAGTGGAGTTTGAGAAACTGTTAACTGGCACATATTGCGTGAAGGGTTTGCAAGAATTAGTAGAAACGAAGCTGTTCTCTCATCTGCCATATTTACAAATGTCAGAAGAGAGATTGGCAAAAGCTACGCAGTATAAATGGGATTCTTTTGAAACAGACGTTGAGGCATGGGCATTTTTCTTATATTGTATCGGGGAAGAACATCCATCTGTCTTTTTACGTCAATGGAAGTTTTCGAATAAAAAAATAAAAGATATCGTCGCAGTTTTATTAATAATCCGTACGAGAAAGGAGAAGGATTGGGATACAGTCCTTCTTTATAAAACGGGAATTCATATCGCTGAAATGGCAGAAAGAGTATATGAAGCGATGATTGAAAGCTATGACAATACATCTGTGAAACGAGTACAAACGTTGTTTGAAGCATTGCCAATCAAGAGTCGACAAGAAATGAATGTGACTGGGAATGATTTATTAAACTGGGCAAATAAAAAGCCAGGTCCGTGGGTTGCTGAAATGATTCAAAACATTGAGGAAGCAATCGTACAAGGAAACGTAGTGAATGAGAAAGAGTGTATAAGGGAGTGGCTGCAAGAATGCAATCTACTATAAGAAAGCAGTTATTACAAGTTTTTTCAGAAGCGGATGGCGAGTTTGTATCTGGCCAAACGATTAGTGATAAACTTGGTTGTTCAAGAACCGCTGTGTGGAAACATATGGAGGACCTTCGGAATGAGGGATATGAACTTGAAGCTGTGCGTCGATTAGGTTATCGAATTGCGGGTAAGCCAGACAAAGTAACTGCAAATGAAATTCAGTTAGGGTTACAAACGAAACATATTGGTAGAACGGTATATTTTGAAGAATCTGTTGAATCTACGCAGCATATTGCAGCGAAACTTGCTTATGAAGGTGCAGAAGAAGGAACAATTGTTGTGGCTGAAGAACAAACATCGGGCAGAGGTCGTTTAAGCAGGAAATGGTATTCACCAAAAGGAACAGGAATTTGGATGAGTATTATTTTACGTCCATCCATCCCAGTTCATCATGCACCACAACTTACTTTGTTAGCAGCTGTTAGCGTTGCACAAGCAATTGAAAAGTGTACGGGTGTAAACGTAGGAATAAAATGGCCAAATGATATTTTAATTCAAGGGAAAAAGGCTGTAGGTATATTAACAGAAATGCAGGCTGATCCTGATAAAATTAATGCTGTCATTATGGGTATTGGTATTAATGCGAATCAAAAGCAAGAACATTTTGATGAGGAAATTCAGCATATTGCTACTTCTTTAGCGATTGAATCGGGTAAGCCGATTGTTCGTGCAGAGCTTATGCAACAAATCTTTTTACAACTAGAAAAATTATATGAAGAGTATTTACAAAATGGTTTCTCTGTCATTAAAATTCTTTGGGAAAGTTACGCTGTAAGCATTGGGAAAGAAATTACCGCTCGAACGATGAGAGAGACAATTACAGGGGTAGCAAAAGGGATTACAGAGGATGGTGTATTGCTTCTAGAAGACCATGAAGGAAAAGTACATCACATTCATTCTGCAGATATCGAAATTAAGTAAAAGAAGTTCCTTTTTGGAACTTCTTTTTATTTGATTATTACTTTACCTTCCATTCCTTTTAGAAGATGGTACCGGCATATTAATTCATATGTACCAGTACTTGTAGGCTTCACGGTAATGTTTTTATCTTTTCCGGGCTCGACTACGACGTCAATATCGAGTTTTTTTACTGTAAAGGTGTGTTCATGCTTACCTTTGTTTTTTAATAACAATGTTGTGGACTCTTCAATTGGAATCGTGATGACGTTTGGTTGAAAGTAATCATCGTTTAGTTCGACTTCAATTACTTTTGTTGAATCGATAGGTTGTGTCACGACGTTAACTGAGGCAAATGCATGGAAGGAGCTAAACGTTGTCATCCCTACAATCATCACAAGCAAACCGGTGAATCGAAATAACCATTTGTTCATAGACATTCGCAATTCTCCTTTTGTTAAGTATGTTCCACAATTAACTTGCATCATAAGTTTAAGAGTTATACGAGGCACTTATCTTTCTATGATTGAGTTATTTATAAAAAATTTCACATACCGAAATGAGAATAAAAATTATTTTTTCGAAAAAATGTAGTAATTCCTTTTTGGAGTTTGCTATAATTAGTTCGAATGTGGGCAGTATCAGAGCGAACTGCACCATGATTCGAAGCAATACGAAAAAATAATAACTTGGATTCTGCCTTGATCCAATAACGGACTGGGACAGAGGGATGAATAATGCCGACTAACACACAACCCTTCTGCCCTTTTATGGCCAGAGGGGTTTTTTATATGATTTCGGCCATCTCCTCTCTCCTGCATAAAGGAGGAGTAGTTTTTGAAAACAAAAACAGATTTTTTGAAGATGAAAGAGCAAGGTGAGCCGATTACAATGCTAACGGCGTATGATTATCCATCTGCTAAGTTAGCAGAAGAAGCTGAAGTTGATATGATTCTAGTTGGAGATTCCCTTGGGATGGTTGTGCTCGGCTACGATTCAACAGTACCTGTAACAGTAGAGGATATGATTCATCATACGAAAGCTGTACGCCGAGGAGCGAAAGAGACGTTTATTGTAACTGATATGCCATTTATGTCGTACCATGTGTCGCTGCAAGATACGATGGTGAATGCACGCCGCATCGTTCAAGAAAGTGGTGCTCATGCACTGAAGGTAGAAGGTGCAGGGGAAGTGGTATCAACGATTCATTACTTGACGAACGCGGGAATTCCTGTCGTGGCGCACTTAGGCTTAACTCCTCAATCTGTAGGAGTATTAGGTGGGTATAAAGTACAAGGAAAAGATGCTGAAAGTGCAAAAAAATTAATAGAAGATGCGAAGAGATGTGAGGAAGCTGGTGCAATTGCGCTTGTGTTAGAATGTGTGCCAATGCAATTAGCGGAATTACTTTCGAAGCAATTAACAATTCCGACGATTGGAATTGGAGCAGGGAAAAAAGTAGATGGGCAAGTACTTGTTTATCATGATCTTATCTCATACGGCGTAAATCGTGTTCCGAAATTCGTGAAGCAATATACGTCTGTTCAAGAGGAGATTGTGCGAGGGATTTCACAATACGTAACTGAAGTAAAGACAGGGCAATTTCCAGAAGAAAAACATTCATTCACAATGAAAGAGGAAGAGTGCTTAGCGTTATACGGAGGAAAACAATAATGAAAATCGTAACTACAGTGCAAGAGATGCAGCAAATTACAAACGAACTGCGTACAAGTGGAAAAAGTATTGGTTTTGTCCCAACGATGGGTTATTTACATGAAGGACATGCGACTTTATTACGTCAGGCAAGAAAAGAAAATGAAATCGTAGTGTTAAGCGTGTTTGTTAATCCGCTACAGTTTGGACCGAATGAAGATTTAGATCGATACCCTCGTGATATTGATAGAGATGAAAATGTAGCGAAAGAAAACGGTGTAGATTATTTATTTTATCCGAGCGTAGACGAAATGTATCCAGCAGAACAAACAACAACAGTAG
The DNA here is from genome assembly GCF_001884185.1 of Bacillus albus. Classification (GTDB taxonomy): domain Bacteria; phylum Bacillota; class Bacilli; order Bacillales; family Bacillaceae_G; genus Bacillus_A; species Bacillus_A albus. Next base: position 234,009 of record NZ_MAOE01000037.1, on the reverse strand, counting down.
AAGTTGTAAAGCGTACCGATGTATTATGTGGCAAACAAAGACCTGGTCATTTCGCTGGTGTTGCGACTGTACTAATGAAACTATTTAATATTACATTACCAACGCGTGCTTATTTCGGTATGAAAGATGCGCAGCAAGTTGCTGTTATTGAAGGATTTGTCGCTGATTTTAATATTCCGGTTAGGATCGTACCAGTGGATATTGTAAGGGAAGAAGACGGATTAGCGAAGAGTTCTCGTAACGTGTATTTATCACAAGAAGAGCGTGAAGAGGCTCCTCAATTATACCGCAGTTTATGTGTAGCGAAGGAGAGAATTGAGGCAGGTGAACGTAATGCAGAAATCATTACAACTCTTGTGAAAAAGTATATTGAGACGTATACGAAAGGCACTGTAGATTATGCTGATTTATATGCTTATCCTTCACTACAAGAAATGGATGAAATTGAAGGAAGAATTATTTTAGCAATCGCAGTTAAATTTGAGAATGTACGATTAATTGACAATATAACATTAACGGTTGAATAAGGGGGAGCATCTATGTTTCGCACAATGATGAGAGCGAAGTTACACCGCGCAACAGTAACAGAAGCAAATTTAAATTATGTAGGTAGTATTACAATTGATGAAGATTTAATGGATGCAGTAAATATTGTAGAAAATGAAAAAGTACAAATTGTAAATAACAATAATGGTGCTCGCTTAGAGACATATGTTATTAAGGGAGAACGCGGTAGCGGTGTTGTTTGTTTAAATGGTGCAGCTGCAAGGCTTGTACAGCCTGGAGATAAAGTTATTATTATTTGCTACGGTTTAGTGGCAGAAGAAAATATTCATAAACAAGAGCCAAAAATTGCAGTATTAGACGATGAGAATAAAATTATTGAAATGTTAGGTGCTGAAAAAGCGGGTACGATCTTATAAGTAAGAAGGCTATCTCTATTACGGAGATAGCTTTTTTGTGCATCTTTTCATTAAGATGAGATAAAACGTGGTATAGTAACATTATATAATATTGTGTTTGATAGGTAAGAAATTGAGGTGTTACATATATGAGTAAGCGTTATGTCGTTGTGGATTTAGAGACGACAGGGAACTCCTGGAAGGATGGGAAGGATAAAATTACCCAAATTGCAGCTGTTGTAGTGGAAGATGGAGAGATATTAGAGATTTTTTCATCTTTTATTAATCCAAAGAGAGAGATTCCGCCATTTATTACAGAACTAACAGGGATTGATGAGAGTATGGTTAAGCAAGCCCCGTTATTTCAAGATGTAGCCCCGATGATTGTTGAGCTATTACAAGGTGCAGCTTTCGTTGCACATAATGTTCATTTTGATTGGAATTTTTTAACGGAAGAATTAAGGCAGGCTGGATATACAGAAGTACATTGTTCTAAAGTTGATACAGTCGAGTTGGCGCAAATTCTTTTGCCGACAGCTGATAGTTATAAATTACGTGATTTAGCTAAACAACATGAATTAGAGCACGATCAACCGCATCGTGCGGATAGCGATGCTCTTGCAACAGCGGAATTGTTTTTACAATTTTTAAATGAAATTGAAAAGTTACCACTTGTCACCTTACAATCGCTTTATGAATTGAGCGATGTTTTTCAAAGTGATATAGCGGATGTACTTTCTGAAAATATTTTAAAGAAAATGATGCATGGTAAAAAAGAGGCAGAGGGGTATGAAGTGTATCGAAACATTGCGCTTCGAAAACGGAATTATTCTTTAAACCTCAGTGAAACGTGTTCATTAAAATTTGATGCTTTCTTGCATAAAACAGTTGAGAAACTTGAATTGAATATGCCAAAGTTTGAAAAAAGAGAAAGCCAACAGATTATGATGAAGGAAATATATACAGCGCTAAGAGATTCTAGATTTTCATTAATTGAAGCAGGAACAGGAACAGGGAAGACTCTTGCATATTTACTTCCGAGTATTTATTTTGCAAAGAAAAAAGAAGAGCCTGTCATCATTAGTACCCAAACTGTACAACTGCAACAACAAATACTAGAAAAAGAAATTCCATTATTACAGAAAATAATGCCATTTTCATTTGAAGTAGCTCTTTTAAAAGGAAGAAAGCATTATCTTTGTCTACATAAATTTGAATATGCTTTGCAAGAGGAAGAGAAAAATTATGATATGGCGCTCACAAAGGCAAAAATTTTAGTGTGGTTATTGCAAACGGAAACGGGCGATCGGGATGAATTAAATATACCTGAGGGCGGAAAGTTACTTTGGAACCGTATTTGTAGTGATGTACATAGTCCGGGCGGGATGCAAAGCAACTGGTATAGCCGTTGTTTTTATCAACGAGCAAAGAATAAAGCGTTATTTGCAGATATCGTTATTACAAATCATGCGTTATTATTTCAAGATTTTTCAAGTGAAGAACCGTTATTTGCTTCATGTGAACATATTATTTTTGATGAGGCCCATCATATTGAGGAAGCGGCGAGTAGAACGTTAGGTGAACAGTTCTCCTGTATGTATTTCCAGCTAGTTTTATCTCGTCTTGGTACGCTAGAAACCGATGATGTACTTTCTAAAGTATATAAAATGATGAAAAAATCAGAGCAAGCCTCGCGTTCGACTTTCCGTATGGTGAGTCATAGTTTGAAGGAATTGAAATTTGATGCGGATGAGCTATTCCAAATGCTACGTGCATTCATATTTAAACAAACGAAGCAGGAACAAGGGATAAGTAATATGCCACTCATTTATCGATATAACACGGAAGTAGAGAAAGGTAAGTTATGGGATAGCATTACCGAGTTAACAAATCGTTTTGTATACGATGTAAGAAAATTATTGACTACACTTGAGAAGCAAGTTGAAATATTGCAAAGTAAATTAGAATGGGAGATACATGTTGTTACAGGTGAATTTATGCATTTAATTGAGTTGTTGAGAAAGATGGAACAATCTTTACAATCACTCATTTTAGAAAAAAATTCATATGTGACATGGATGGAGACGGAAACGAAGGGAACGATTCATTCAACCGTTTTATATGGGCAGCCTGTTCATATTGGTGAAAGATTTGCGGATGAATTTTTAACAGAGAAAAAAAGTGTTATTTTCACATCAGCAACGTTAACAGTAAATGATTCGTTTGACTATATAAAAGAAGAGCTAGGTTTATACGATTTTGCTCCAAATACATTACAAGTCCCGTCACCATTCCGTTTTGAAGAACAGATGAAATTAATGGTTTCAACGGATGTGCCTTTTATTAAGCAAGCAAGTAATGAAGAATATATTGAATCTGTGTCGGCACATATTGCAAAAATAGCGAAAGCTACAAAAGGTAGAATGCTCGTTTTATTCACTTCATATGAAATGTTGAAAGAAGCGTATACGAATTTGAAAAATGATGATGAATTAGAAGGATATTTATTATTAACGCAAAGTGTGAATAATAAAAGCCGAAGTCGTCTCATTCGTAAATTTCAAGAGTTCGACAAATCAATTTTATTAGGAACAAGTAGTTTTTGGGAAGGGATAGATATACCTGGAGATGCGCTTAGTTGTCTTGTTATTGTTCGGCTACCCTTTACGCCTCCTCATCAACCGATGATGGAAGCGAAAGGAGAGTGGTTAAAAAATCAAGGAGAGGACGTATTCGCTAAATTAGCACTTCCGCAAGCAATACTGCGTTTTAAACAAGGATTCGGTCGTCTTATTAGAACAAGTACAGATACCGGAACAGTATTTGTATTAGATCGTCGTCTGACGAGCGCTTCCTATGGAAAACGATTTTTACAATCAATCCCAACTGTCCCGCTCTATGAAGGCCCTCTAGAAGAATTGTTAGAACAATTAAAGGAACAGCCAACTGAATAAAATTGGAAGAAAAAATACGCCTGAAGTACGTTTAAACTTCAGGCGTAAAAAATGTGGGTAGGAGGAATTTTATTTTTCTTACTTCTTGTATACAAAATGTAGTGGTTTTCGACTTGAAACCTTTTTTTGCTGTACATGTCCTGCTATAATAGATGGGTGATGAAGCAGGGGTTGTAAAGAATGTACTCTTATTGTAACCGCATTGCGTTCTTCTATAATTAGAAATTTTTGTGTAACGGAGGAGTTTTTTCATGGATAAGAAAATCGAAGTCCTATCAACGACGCGTATTAAATATTCGTCTGACTTGTATAAAATTGTTGATAGTTTGAATCGTACGTTAAAAGAGCAGGACCTCATGTTCGGATTAGCATTAGACGAAAAAGATAAAGAAACAGCTGTATTTACGATTTACAGAACGTAGTGATACAATGAAAAAGTGGATCTTTGCAATCGTTATCGTAATCGTTGCTAGCGGAATATATGGGGCGTATGTTTACAATAAAGCAATGGAAAAGAAAATCCCTAAAGAGGCAAAATCTGTAGAAATTGCGAAAGAAAAGGCGAAGCTTACAAAAGTAAAATCTGTTGATTATTATAACGGAGAATCTTCATATACAGTCGTACAAGGTACAGATGAAAAAGGAGAACAACTTATCGTTTGGGTGCCTGAGAAAAAAGGGGAAGCTATAGTAAGGAAAAAGAGTGAAGGTATTTCTGAAAAAGAGGCTTTACAAAGAACGATTGAACAAGTCGGAGATGACAGTAAAGAGCCCAAAAGTAAGCCTAAAGAAATTTTAAAAGTGAAATTAGGCGTTGAAAACAATATACCACTATGGGAAGTTACATATATTGATGATGACAATCGTTATAGTTACTATAATCTTGCATTTCAAGATGGTCAGTTTTTAAAACGATATAGCATTGAAAAATAGATGTAGGGGGAACTACAAATGAAATTAGCAAAGCGAGTAGCTGCTTTAACACCATCTGCAACTTTAGAAATTACAGCAAAGGCGCAAGCATTAAAAGCTGCAGGTCATGATGTAATTGGATTAGGGGCAGGAGAACCTGACTTTAATACGCCAGAACATATTATGAATGCTGCACATAAAGCGATGTTAGAAGGACATACGAAGTATACACCTACAGGTGGATTACAAGCGTTAAAACAAGAAATTGTGAAGAAGTTTACTCGCGATCAAGGAATTGCGTATGATCCGTCTGAAATTATTGTATGTAACGGTGCAAAGCATGCATTATATACATTATTCCAAGTGTTACTTGATGAAGGAGATGAAGTTATCATCCCGACGCCTTACTGGGTAAGTTATCCGGAACAAGTAAAGCTTGCTGGTGGTAAGCCAGTTTATGTAGAAGGTCTTGAAGACAATGAATACAAAATTACAGCGAAGCAGCTGCGTGAAGCAATTACTGAGAAAACGAAAGCAGTTATTATTAATTCACCGAGCAATCCAACAGGAATGATTTACAGCAAAGAAGAATTACAACAGCTTGGAGAAGTATGCTTAGAAAACGATATTTTAATCGTTTCAGATGAAATTTATGAAAAGTTAATTTATGGTGGAGCAGAATATACTTCGGTTGCCCAGCTTTCTAATGCATTAAAAGAACAAACACTTATTATTAATGGTGTATCTAAGTCTCATTCTATGACAGGATGGCGTATTGGATATGCAGCAGGAAATAAGCAGCTTATTAAAGCGATGACGAACTTAGCAAGTCATAGTACGTCAAACCCTACTTCAATCGCTCAATACGGCGCAATTGCGGCATATGCAGGCTCACAAGAACCTGTAGAAACAATGCGTCAAGCATTTGAAGAGAGATTAAACATTATTTATGATAAATTAATTCAAATCCCTGGCTTTACTTGCATTAAACCACAAGGTGCATTTTACTTATTCCCTAATGTAAAAGAAGCTGTAGCTTTATCTGGATACGAAAATGTTGATGATTGGGCAAAAGCTCTATTAGAAGAGGAAAAAGTGGCTCTTGTACCAGGTACAGGATTTGGTGCTCCGAATAACGTTCGCTTATCATATGCGACGTCTCTTGAACAAGTAGAGAAAGCATTAGAACGAATTCATACGTTTATGAAAAGTAAAGTGCAAGCTTAACCCTAATATTTTATGAACGCAATACAAAAAACCTTCCTACATAATAGGGAGGTTTTTTTGACGAATTGTGGCAAAAAGAAATAGCGAAAGGTGTGTTATACTAGAGAGCGAGGTGTTTGGTGATGAAAAAGAAAATGATGTTACAGTGGTTTGAGCAGGGAAGCATTGCAATTCCAAAATTACTTATGATGCATTATAAAAAATTAGGGTTAAATGAAACGGAATTTATGGTTGTACTTCATGTACACACATTTTTAGAATCGGGCAATTCGTTTCCGACTCCGTCAGAGATTTCAGAACGGATGACAATTAGTGAAATGAAATGTATGGAAGTTATTCAGACGTTGATTCAAAAAGGTTTTTTATCACTAGAAGGTGGACAAAGATCAGAAGCGATGATGTGTGAAAGTTATTCTTTACAACCGCTTTGGGAAAAAATATTGCATTTTTTAATGAATGAATCGATAGAGGAAGAACAAAAAGAAATAAAACAACTGCAAGTAAATTTATATACAGTATTTGAAAAAGAATTTGGAAGACCACTTTCTCCATTTGAATGTGAGACGTTAGGAATGTGGGAAGATCAAGATCAACATCATCCCAATTTAATTCAAGCGGCCCTCAGGGAAGCTGTAATGAGTGGTAAGCTTAATTTCCGATATATCGACCGTATTTTATTTGAGTGGAAAAAGAATGGTATTAAAACAGTAGATCAAGCCCAAAATCAAGGACGAAAATTTAGAGCAAATCAACAACGAACGCAACAAACGACAAAACAAGAGACGAAATTTACTGGGAAAGTGCCTTTTTATAATTGGTTGGAGCAGTAATGTAGGAGGAAGTATATGTTAAATAAAACGCAAATTCGCTATTGTTTAGACACAATGGCGGATATGTATCCAGAAGCACATTGTGAATTAATACATGATAATCCGTTTGAACTAGTAATCGCGGTAGCATTATCTGCACAATGTACAGATGCACTTGTAAATAAAGTGACGAAAAATTTATTTCAAAAATATAAAACGCCAGAAGATTATTTAAGTGTTTCTTTAGAAGAGTTACAACAAGATATACGTTCGATTGGATTGTATAGAAATAAAGCAAAAAACATTCAAAAATTGTGCCAGCTGTTGCTGGATGATTATAACGGAAAAGTTCCAGAAGACCGTGACGAGCTGACGAAATTACCAGGAGTAGGGAGAAAAACAGCAAATGTAGTTGTTTCGGTAGCGTATGGCATTCCGGCAATTGCTGTTGATACGCATGTAGAGCGAGTGAGTAAACGGTTAGCGATTTGTCGATGGAAAGATTCGGTGTTAGAAGTAGAAAAGACATTAATGAAGAAAATTCCGATGGATGAATGGAGTGTTACACATCACCGTATGATTTTCTTTGGACGTTATCACTGTAAAGCACAGCGACCACAATGTGAAGAGTGTCCTTTACTAGAAGTATGTCGTGAAGGAAAGAAGCGAATGAAGGGGAAATAAAGGATGGAGCGAGTGATAGAAATACCGAAAGAATTTCGGTGCTTACCATTTTTTAAAGAAAGTATACATTCGGTTGTGTATTATACAGAACAGCCTTTTGAAGAAATTATACAAAATACTTACTTTATATATGATATGGAAAGACAATATGAGCCGTGGAATGAAATTGAAAATAGTATTCCGGTACTATTGAATGTATGGAAAAGTAAGCATGAAGATATTGCCATACTATTTCGAAACAGAAATAAGCAAGAAGCTGAAGGCCCAATGATTCTTTTTGCAGCACATTTGCTTTCAATTGTAAATTGGCTAAATGAGCAACCTGTTCATAGTTTGAAAGAAATGGAAGATTACACGAGCAAATTAGAAGTACAACCAGTTAATTTTATGGAGCGATATTCGTTCATTATAAAGAAACCAAATAATTATCATTCTTATATTCAGTTAGTGCAGTTATATATTGAAATAGAAAAGTTATATGTAAAGAAAATGATAACAAAAAAGAAGTCCTTTTCTCGTTAAGAGAAAAGGACTTCTTTTTTGTATTAAGATTCTGTTGTAACAACATTTCCGTCTGCGTGTGGTGTATCTTCACCTGTATTTTGTTGTTGCTCTTGTTGTTTCTTAGCTTCTTCTTCAGCTTTTCTCTTAGCTTCTTCTTCAGCTTTCTTAGCTTCTTCTTCAGCTTTCTTAGCTTCTTCAGCTTTTTTTCTAGCGTCCTCATCAGCTTTCTTCTGAGCTTCTTCTTGCTGTTTACGTTGCTGTTCTTGCTGCTGTTGTTCTTGTTGTTTACGCTGTTCTTCCTCAGCTTTTTTCTGAGCATCTTCTTGTTTTAATTTATCTTCATTAGCCTTTTTCTGAGCTTCCTCATCAGCTTTTTTCTTAGCTTCTTCTTCGGCTTTTTTCTTAGCTTCTTCTTCAGTTTTCTTCGCATCTGGAGTTCCGCCAGGCGCAGTGAAGGATGCTCCAACTGCTGGGCTTGTTCCAGTACCTTTTTTCGCTACCACAGAGAAGCTGTAAGTAACGCCTGGTTTAATACCACCAAGAGTAGCTGTCGTACCATTTATTGATAAACTACCACTTGAACCGTCAGTTGCTTTATAGCTTGCTGCATACGCATCAACTTCTGCTGGTCCAGACCAGTTTAGTGTAACGGTGCTAGCCCCATCGAAAGTAACATTAAGACCACTCGGTGCATCTACTTTAATTTGTTTCACTGCATCTTTCTTAGCACCTTTTACGTACAATTCACCATTTAATTCTTGTACAGAAGAAGGACGTTCGAAACGTGATTTATCTGTAGCGAATTTGCTCATCATTACTTGGAACATTTGTTGCGCAATTCTAGTAGAGCGATCGCCAATGTAATTTTCTGGACCATCTTTTTCGTAACCAGTCCAAACAGCCATTGTATATTGCGGTGAATATCCCGCGAACCAGCTATCTCTGTTTGCGTCAGCTGGAATACCATATTTTTTAATTACGTCTGCATCAAAGTTTTGTGTTCCTGTTTTACCTGCTACGTCTATACCTGGAACGTATGCTGTTGGACCTGTACCACCAGAACCAGGTTTTACTACGTCACGAAGAACGTCAGTCACCATGTAAGCTGTGTAGTCTTGCATCGCACGTTGTTCTTTCGGTTTAAAACTTTTCTTTTTCCCATCTGGGAAGATAACTTCTTTTACGAAGTGCGGTTTATTGTAGTTCCCACCGTTACCAAAGGCTGCATATGCCCCCGCTAATTGTAATGGAGAACTATCGTTACTACCAATTGCTGTTGATTCATATGTTTTGCCGTCTTTAAATGTCATGCCTAAACCTTCAGCAAACGCTTGTGACTTAGGAAGACCAACCGCTTGGGCTGTTTTTAAAGCTGGGATGTTTAATGACTTTTTCAAAGCTTCACGTAGTGAAACGTCACCTTTGTAACTATTTGTTGCATTTCGTATTTTTTTCCCATTGGAATACGTATACTCTGAGTCATTTAATTGATGGTATGTAGACCATTGTAAATTCTCAATTGCTGGACCGTAGTCGAAAATTGGTTTCATTGTTGAACCAACTTGGCGTTTTAAATCAATGGCCATATTATGACCTTTGAAAGTAGACTTACTTTCTTTGCGCCCAGCTCCAATTGCTCGAACTTCTCCAGATTGTGTATCCATAAATACGAATGATCCTTGGAATTGATCGTTTGGATACTTAATAAGATTGCCATCCATAATTTTATCAGCATAATCTTGCGCATCTTGATCAAGTGTTGTATGAATTGTTAAACCATCTGAACCGATATTTACATCCGGATATTCTTTTTCGACTTCTTTTACAACAGCATCTAAAAATGCTTGATACTTCATCTCTGTTACTTCTGAAGATGGTTGAAGACCCTCAGTTACAGAGATTTTCATTGCATTATTCATTTCATCTTTTGTTATATAACCATGTCGATTCATTAATGATAATACGACGTTACGACGTTGTGTAGCTCGTTCAACGTTATCTGGTTTTGTTGGATCATAAATATTAGGACCTTGGGGTAAACCTGCAAGCATTGCAGCTTCATGTAACTGTAAGTCTTTTAAATCTTTGTCATAATATTTTTTGGCTGCTGTTGCAATACCGTACGAACGGTTACCTAAGTTAATCTTATTTAAGTACATTTCTAAAATCTCATGTTTAGAATATTGTTGCTCTAATTTGTAAGATAGGTACCATTCTTGCACTTTTCTCTTTGCAGTTTTGTCCATCGTTAGAAAATAGTTTTTGACTACTTGTTGCGTAATCGTACTACCACCTTGAGATCCGAATCCACCAGTGACATTTTCCATAACTGCTTTTGTAGTTCGTTTAAAATCAATTCCATTATGATCATAGAAACGTGAATCCTCAGTTGCAAGGAATGCATTTTCAACTACTTTTGGAATTTGATCATACGTAACGTGGGTTCGTTTTTCAGCACCGTATTCATAGAAAAAGTTCCCATTCTTATCAAGAAACTTTGTTGATAAAGGATTGACAAGTTTTGATTTGTCTAATTTTGGAGCATCCTTTACCATAACAAAGAAAGCGGAAACGCCAGCTACAAGACCAACGATACCAAGAAGTAGACAACCTATAAGGAATTTTTTAAAAAAGGAGCCTTTTTTCTTTGGTTTTTTCTCTGTATTTGTTTCTTGCTTTTGATTTTTTACATGATTTCGTTCTGTACGAGAACGATAATTATCTGACATTATACTTTCTCCTACCTTTCATTCTCTCCCCAAAAGTCGAAAAAAGAGCCTTAGTGATGACTCTATCACGAAAAATAAACCGTGTCTAGTACACGGATATAATCAATCCGAGGGTGATAACCGCACGATAATAAAGATCCATGCTCTTCTATTTCTTCTTTCGTAATTGATTTTCTTCCACCAGTATTTTGACGATTCCAAAATGCAATAATATGTTTTGCATCTAATAAATAAAGTTCATCAAAAAGTGTAAATTTAATAATAACAAATGCAATTCCATTATGAGCGATTACTTGCTTCATATGTTCAATTTGATGAAGGTGGAAGTTTTGAAGTGGAAAGCTGGTTTTATTTTTTGTTTCTTTCGCTTCAAAATCGATGTATTTCCCTTTATATACACCGTTGTAATCTGTTGTAGAAGGTTGTTTAAAATACGCTTCTTTTACCACTGCAGCACTTCGAGCGGGGTAATCTACTTTTACAATTTGAAGAGGTGTAGGTTTTTTATGTACGCATGCAATATTATGGGTTAAGTAATATTCATTCGTTTCATTCAATTCCTCTTCAAGGGACATACCTCTATTACTGTAAGTATGTTTTTTAATTGGTGTTTTATGAGGTTGTGAAGCTTGATTGTACCGTTTTCCATTTGGGTAACGAATGGTCATAGTGGTCCACTCCCAACTTGCTAAGAATTACTTACAAAGGTGATTATAACAAAAAATGAAAAAAGATGTGACCTTTTTAAAGAAAGGTATGATGACTTATTTATGTTTACATGGAATGATTATGAAAAAATTAAACAATATCGTAAAAATATGGTCTGTACAGAAGAGGAAAAAACAATCGTTTACAACATTAATAGGGAAATAGAAATAGCTAATATGGACAACATTTCTCGAACACAGTGTTATCAAGAATATTATGTAAGAAATAGTGAAATTAGGTGGGCTTTTTTAGCGAGCATGGTCTCGAGAAATGCGGGATGGAATATGACTGATTTAGAAGGGAGATATTATGCTACTGTTTTACCTCAAACAGTAAAAAAACATTTGTTTCTAACTTATGAAGAAGCAAATTGGATTATTTTTTTAGATGCTTTTCCGCAGCTATTGTTATACGAAGAAAGTAAGAGGAGGCAGGTGCCTCTATTCTATTTGTTACAATATTTCAACGTATCAATTTTTATGGAAAAAGAATGGATATATTTTTGGGAGAAAAAAGATATAAATAGGCTCATGACAGCGCTTATTATAAATGAACAAAATAAAATTCAAAAACCAATTATTGAGAATGCATATTTTAAAAAACATGTATTTCATACAGCGCTTTTTAAATTGCAAGAAATGCTTCATGTGAGCGCCGTTATTTTTCCAACCATTGAAGGGAATATGTATGGTTTTTCAGTTTATCAATTTGAAACGTTACAAAAGCGTATAGAATTAGGGAAGAAATTAGCGGAGTTACTATTTCATCCGAATTATAAAAGTTTATTCCATAGTTTTGCATTACAAACTATACACACGGGATCAAGAGCAGATTATGAATGCTATGTAAGAGGAGCTAAAAAATCTTGTACACCAGCCCTGAGAGAGGTTTATCCTATTGTTGCGCATAAGGAGATAAGTATGAGAGATTGGTTTTGTAGAGATACGGAAATAAAAGAGTTATTTTTGCCGGAAGAGTATAAGGGAGAAGTTGATATAACAGAATGGTATAAAAGGAAGAGGGAGCAAATTTATGCTGCTTCTATCGTAAATCGTTTTATTAAAAGGATAGATGAGTTCGTGATATAATAAAAAAGAAGTCCCGTCTTCATTTACGAAGACGGGACTTCTTAATGTGAAGTAATCCTGCCACGAGTGCTAAAAATTTAATCTCAAAACGTAATGAACATAAGAGATTAAGGATGTTTCAGAAATTAACTTTTTGTAAAATCATTAAAGTTTCACTTTATGTAGCAGGGAAGTTTGGACCATCTAACTTTGGATTACCAGTTTCGGGTTTATTTTGTTTGCTTTGTTTTTTCTTTTTTTCATTTTTGTTCTTTGTCATTTTCATACACCTCCTTTTTGTATTGTTACCATTTCTATAAATGACATACAAAATGATTTCTTTGACGAATAACAACTAGTTTTGTCATGTGGGCAGGAGTGAGAAATCATTCGGCGAAATTACATGACAAAGGAAAAGCAAAGAAGGAGGCGTTTTGTATATGGCGATGGTTCAGAAGGAAGATGTAATGAAAACGATGGATCAAATGTTAAGTTCTCTCGATTTGCTGGAAATGAATATAGGGATTAGAATGAATCATGCATTGAAGGATAAGAGCGAAAAAATATGTAATAAGATAGAAATAACAGAAATGCATATTGAGCATATGGAAAATAAATTAGTGCATCACGAAGAAAAAGGGAATTGGGTGAAGGCATTTCAAAACGTCGTAGTGAGTGCATAATAAGGTGGGAATAAAATGGTGTATGAAGCGTTAATACAGTCTTCAGAAAAACTTATGCAGTATAATAATGAAGCAAATGTGAAAAAAAGAGAAATGGTTGAATACGATTTTTATAAGGATATGAAACCGTTTGTAGATATGGTAGATGAAGAATTAAAAGTGTGGAAAGAATTAGCTTATAAATGGATTAAGGAAGAAAAACCGAAGTATATACATGTACAGCAAATTGATCAAGTGTACGATAATTTACAAACAAATGTGCTGCAATGTTTTGTAAATAAAGGTAAGGGTAAGCGATTCTTTGAAACACATCAAGCTATTTCGTATACTTTGCAAAATATAATTGAGCAATGTAAGTAACAAGAGGGGAAACCCTCTTGTTTTTTATGCTTCTGTTATTGTTGTTGGTTTTGTTGCACCGCTTATTTCTAATTCTTTTATTAATGTTCGGTAATCTGAAATGCATATTTTTCCTTCGAGATACCAATGTCTCGCAAAGTCTAACAATTCATTTACATTCTCTGTGTAATACCCCTTTTTTTGAGAAAACGCTTGTTTTAAATCCCCTAATACCATGTTGATTCCTCCCCCATGAGAATCTTCTTCTTCATTATCATAGCATGGAAGGGTTTTCTTTTTTAATTTTTTAAAAATTTAAACTTCCGACAAAAATAGACAGATACTCCGTTACACATATTATTTTGTAGGTACATATTATATATGTAGAAACTTATGTGAAGGAGGAGAGAATGCATGTTTCAACAACCTAACGCATATCAGCAAGCTAATCCATATCCCCAGCAAAATATGTACCAATATAATGCAGATACATATTTACGGTATAATATGTATCCTTTCGAACCTTATTATGGAAATCAAAATTATTATCAGCCATTTGAAGTGTCGTTTATGAATCAACAACAACCGCAGCCTTATATGAATTCGCAATATTATATGCCGCCATCCCCTTATGGAAATCAACAAGCAATGTTTTATCCGCCAAAACAACCGTATCCGGCGCAGAATAAACAAAAACAACAACAACCGAGTCAGTTTTCTAGTTTTGTATCCCAATTTAAAAACTCCGATGGTAACTATGATGTAAATAAAATGATGAATACTGCTGGACAAATGATGAATGCAATGAATCAAGTAACAGGTATTGTAAAGCAAGTTGGAGGATTTTTTGGTAAGTAATTTTGGAGGATTTTCTATAAAAAGTATTGTACATGAAGTAAGGACTAGACAAATTTCCTTGTAATAAATGGGTATATATAACAAACGGCTTTCCCTCTTTTCTCATACTGTAAAGTGTAATCAGATTTTTTTTATGAGAGAGGAGAGAAAAAACTATGCATCATTGTCATCCTTGCTTTGGAGGGCATAAGCCTACAGGACCTATTTGTACAACTGCTCCTGTCATTCATCCGACGAAACAGTGCGTAACACATTCTTTTTCAACAACGGTGGTGCCACACATTTTTCCGACGCATACAACACATGTACATCATCAGCAAATTAAAAACCAAAACTTCTTCCCACAAACAAACTCAAATGTAAATGTTGTAGACCCAGTTGATCCAGGATTTGGCGGCGGATGTGGACCGTGTGGTCACGGACATCACGGACATCACGGACATCACGGACACCAAGTATCTCCATTTGGTCCAGGACCAAATGTATCACCATTCTTACCGAATAATGTATCTCCGGTAGGACCGAATGTATCACCAGTAGGCCCGAACATTGGACCAAACGTTGGTGGAATATTTAAAAAGTAAATGATATGTTAGAACTAGCAAAATGCTAGTTCTTTTTTTGTAATTGGAGTGTTGATATGAAAGTTATTGCTGTAACGGGATATAAGCCATTTGAACTTGGTATATTTAAAAATGATCATCCAGGGGTGGAATGTATAAAAAAAGCATTGCACCGAAAGTTAACTACTTTTGTAGAAGAGGGTTTGGAATGGGTCATAATAAGTGGGCAGTTAGGAGTAGAATTATGGGCTGCTGAAGTTGTTTTTGAAATTCAAGTAGAATATCCAGATTTAAAATTAGCGGTATTTACTCCGTTTTTAGAACAAGAAGAAAGCTGGAAGGAAGATAACCGTGAATATTACGAATTTATTCTCTCTCAAGCAGACCATATTGATAGTATTACGAAACGGAAGTACGAAAGCCCGGAGCAATTTAAATTAAAAAATCAATTTTTTATTGAAAAAAGTGATGCACTTTTAGCTGTATATGATGAAGAGAAACCAGGGAGTCCTAAATATATTGTAGAAGCAGCAAAGAAAAAAGGAGAAATAGAAAATTATCACAGTTATTTCATTCTTTTTTCCGATTTACAAGATATAATAGAAGAGGAACAGTGGAATAATGCTGAGTAATATGTAATATAGTACTCGTATATATGATTGACAAAAGGCGTTGTTTCTGAAAAAATTTAGGTAATGAAAGTTTTGGCAAAAATTTGAGGTGAAGAAAATGATTTCGGATAAAATTAAATTAACGGCGAAAGATATTTTAGAAAAAGAATTTAAAACAGGTATGAGAGGTTATCAACAAGAAGAAGTAGACAAGTTTCTTGATATGATCATTAAAGACTATGAAGCTTTCCACAAGGAATTTGAGCAATTAAAGCAACAAAATGCTCGTTTAAAGCGTGAATTAGAGGAACAAAAACTAGTAGCAACACAAGTGCCGCAACAACCAGTTGTACAAACACCAGTTGCGCAACCTGTATATAACAACACGAATACGGACATTTTAAAACGTCTATCTAATTTAGAAAAAGCTGTATTTGGAAGTAAGTTATACGAATAAATTCTAGTGGTAAAAAGGTTAAAGCATTTTACATAGAAAAAAACATTGCAAAATCTTTTTGTTTCCACTATACTAATGGATGTCATAACGTTTGGGTAATCGCTGCAACGCCAACGTTGTAGAGGAAAGTCCATGCTCGCACGGCCTGAGATGGCTGTAGTGTTCGTGCCTAGCCAATTCATAAGCTAGGGTATTCTGGCTGTAAGGCTGGTTTAACGGCAGGGAAAAAACCTAAGTCTTCGGATATGGTTTGACTACCTTTAAAGTGCCACAGTGACGAAGTCCTTGAAGAAATGATAGGAGTGGAACGAGGTAAACCCCACGAGCGAGAAACCCAAATAATGGTAGGGGAATCTTTTCCAAGGAAATGAACGATGGGAAAGGACAGGTTGTATAACCTGTAGATAGATGATTGCCACCGGAGTACGAGGCGTGGGCCGTTTGCAGTACAAAGGAACAGAACATGGCTTACAGAACGTTATGAACCAACTATGAAATAACTCAGCTCTCCTTTGTTAGAGGAGGGCTTTTTATTTGTATGAAGTTATAATTTATGAGTTAAAATGGTTAATGAGAAAATTCTTTGTAAAATGTAATGATTAATAGGATAAATCGCTATTGATCATTGTTTGAATATACATAAGAGGTGAATGCAAATGGGAAAAGTTACTTTAATCGCAACAGCGGCAATGGGTATTGAAGCGTTAGTTGCCCGAGAAGTTCGTGATCTTGGTTATGAATGCCAAGTAGAAAACAGCAAAGTAACATTTGAAGCAGATGAAAAGGCGATTTGTCGCACGAACTTATGGTTACGTACTGCGGACCGTGTGAAAATTAAAGTTGGCGAATTCAAAGCGACAACATTTGATGAGCTGTTTGAGAAAACGAAAGCATTAAACTGGGGAGATTATATTCCAGAGAATGGAGAATTCCCTGTAATTGGTAAGTCTTTGAAATCTGAGTTGTTCAGTGTTTCAGATTGCCAACGTATCGTTAAAAAAGCTGTCGTTGAAAAATTAAAAACAACGTATAAACGTACAACTTGGTTTGAAGAAGATGGTCCGCTATTCCGCATTGAGATTGCAATGCTAAAGGATATTGCAACATTAACAATTGATGCAAGTGGTGTTGGGCTTCATAAACGTGGATACCGTATGGATCAAGGGGAAGCTCCATTAAAAGAAACATTAGCTGCGTCTTTAATTAAGTTAACAAACTGGAAGCCAGATCGTCCTTTCGTGGATCCTTTCTGTGGATCAGGTACAATTCCGATTGAAGCAGCATTAATTGGACAAAATATCGCACCAGGATTTAACCGTGGCTTTGCATCAGATGAGTGGGGCTGGGTAGGTAAACAAAATTGGCGTGAAGCTCGTCAAGAAGCTGAAGATTTAGCGAATTATGATCAACGATTGCAAATTATTGGATCAGATATCGATCATCGTATGATTCGAGTTGCTCAAGATAACGCAGAAGAAGTAGGTTTAGGTGATTTAATTACATTTAAACAAATGCAAGTAAAAGATTTCACGACAAAAGAGGATTATGGCTATGTTGTAACGAATCCTCCATACGGAGAACGTTTAAGTGAAAAAGCACTTGTTGAACAATTGTACAAAGAAATGGGACAAGTATTCCGTCCGTTAGATACATGGTCAGCATATGTATTAACAAGCTACGAAGCATTTGAGAAGTGTTACGGAAAAGATGCGTCGAAGAAACGTAAACTATTTAACGGATTTATCCGTACAGATTACTACCAATACTTCGGAAAACGTCCACCGCGTAATTCATAGTATAAAACTCCTCTAGCACGCATATACTGGCTATTATGTAATGCGTAAAGGAGGAACTAATATGGATAGTTTCCAATTATCAATGATTCAAAAAGCTATTCACCGTACGTATGATGAGCTCGGGAAAGAAGTGGATAGCCAAGGTGTGATTGTAGATGAAATACAAAAAGCACAAGAAGAATATTTGTCAGCTCTTTCACATGAAACAGCGATTGATAAACGGTATTTAAAGTCATTAATATAGAAGAAAATTTTCCTTTTTCGAAAGGAAAATTTTTTTTCGTGAATTTCTATGTATTGTAACAGGGGAAAGTGACTGCATACAAATGAGTAGCGGTTGCTATATCTTTTTATAGAAAAACTTTTTGGTTGGAGGCTAAGGATGTTTACTGAGAAGAGATTACCATTTGAAGTAGGAAAACAAGATAATTTTTATGATAAGTTGAATGAGTGGGTTGGAGATGTGTTTTACGACATCCTTCCAGAAAAAGGCTTTGAAGAGCGTGATGAACAAATTTTTATGGCGTTTCAATTAGAGCGTGCTTTCCAAGAAAAAAAAGTAATGTTCGCAGAAGCGGGTGTAGGAACAGGGAAAACAATTGTATATCTTCTATACGCAATTTGCTATGCGCGTTATACTGGGAAACCAGCTATTATCGCTTGTGCAGATGAAACGTTAATTGAGCAGCTTGTGAAAGAAGAAGGAGACATTGCGAAATTATCTGAAGCGTTAGGCTTATCAGTAGATGTAAGACTTGCGAAATCAATGGATAATTATTTGTGTTTACGTAAGCTTGAAGATGTTATGAGTGGACGAGCTCCAGAAGTAATTGAAGATGTATATTATGAATTACCACAGTTCGTATTCGATCATGGTACGATGCAAAACTTTACTCACTACGGTGACCGAAAAGAATTTCCACTATTAAATGACGAAGAATGGTCAAAAGTAAATTGGGATTACTTCCAAGATTGCTTCACTTGTGATTCTCGTCATCGTTGCGGTCAAACTCTTTCACGCGAACATTATCGTAAAGCAGCAGATTTAATTATTTGTTCTCAAGATTTCTATATGGATCATATTTGGACGTACGATGCTCGTAAGCGTGAAGGACAAATTCCATTATTACCAGAAAGTAGTTGCGTTGTATTCGATGAAGGACATCTTGTAGAATATGCAGCTCAAAAAGCTTTAACATATCGTTTAAAGCAAACGATGATGGAGCAGCTTTTAACGAGATTATTACAAAACGATATTCGTGAAGAGTTTGCACATTTAGTAGAAGAAACAATTTGGCAAACAGAGCGATTCTTTGATGTGTTACAAGAAAATAAAAAGGAAATTGCCGGTTCTGATCGTTTAGAAATTACTGTGACAGAAAAAGTAACAGCAGAAGCAAAACGACTTTATGCAAAAATTGGTGAAGTCGGTGATGCATTAGTATTTGAAAGTGAAATGCATACAGTAAATACGTATGATTTAAATATCGTTGATGAACATTTAGATGTGTTAGAACATTCACTTCGTCTGTTCATGCACGAGAAAAATGTAATTACATGGGGTGAAGAAGGTGATGGAGCCTTCACGTTAGTAATTATGCCACGTGCAGTTGAAGAAGTGTTACAAGAGAAAGTATTCTCGAAGAAAATCCCGTATATCTTCTCATCTGCTACATTATCTAATAACGATTCATTCGCGTTTACAGCAAATAGCTTAGGGGTAAAAGATTATTTATCATTCTCAGTTGCCTCACCATTTAATTATGAAGAGCAAATGGCAGTAAACTTACTATCGCATACGAAAGAAAATGAATGGGAAAGAAAGTGTCAATATACGCTTGAAAATATACAAAAAACAAATGGACGTACACTTGTATTATTCCGTACAACGCAAGAACTTGCAGCGTTTAAAGAATATGTAAGTAAAGAACAAATGTCAGTTCCGTTCCTATATGAAGGGGATCAAGAAATTAGTCAGCTCGTTTCTCGTTTCCAAAATGAAGAAGAGACTGTACTTTGTGCCGTTCATTTATGGGAAGGTTTAGATATCCCTGGTTCATCATTATCACATGTTATCATTTGGTCATTACCATTCCCTCCAAACGATCCGGTGTTTGAAGCGAAGCGTAAACATGTGAATGATCCGTTCTGGGATGTAGATGTACCATATATGATTTTACGTCTTCGTCAAGGCATTGGTCGTTTAATTCGTACGAGTGACGATAAAGGTGCTATTTCAATCTTCTTATCTGATACAGAAGATGAGAAAGTAGTAGAAGCGGTGAAAAACGTACTACCGGTAGAAGGTAAAGAATTATAAGGAGAAAGCTTGGCGCTTGCCAAGCTTTTTTTCTATTATAAAAGGAATTTAGATTTTCATGTCGAATTAAGTTTGAGGTAGAAAAGGGAGGTTTTTATACGATGACAGTAGCTACATATGAAGTAGAAAAACAATTTTTAACATATGTGAAGAAGATACAAAATTATGGAGAAGCATTAAGCTTAATGTTTTGGGACTTAAGAACAGGTGCGCCTAAAAAAGGTGTGGACCAACGTTCAGAAGTAATTGGTATGCTCTCATCAGAAGTGTTTGTTATGTCGACTTCAGATGAGATGGGAAATTATTTAACAGAGCTTGAAGCTTTAATACGTGAAGATAAAATTTCTGAAACGACGAAGAAAATGGTTGAAGAGTGTCGTAAAGAATATGATAGAAATAAAAAAATTCCACAAGCGGAATATGAAGCGTATGTGAAATTAGAAGCGAAAGCGGAAAGTGTGTGGGAAGAAGCTCGCGAAAAATCTGATTTCGAAATGTTCCGTCCGTATTTAGAACAAATAGTTGAATTTAAAAAGAAATTTATTACATATTGGGGTTACGAAACATACAAATATAATACATTATTAGATATGTATGAGCCGGGTATTACAGTAGAAGTGTTAGATCACGTATTTGGTCAACTTCGTGAGCGTATCGTCCCGCTCGTAAAAGAAATATCGGGGTCACAAAAGAGATTAAAGACAAGTGCTTTATCAGAACATTTTTCAAAAGAAAAACAAAAGAACTTTACATTAGAGCTATTAAAGCAGTTAAATTATGACTTTGAAGCAGGCCGTCTTGATGAAACGGTGCATCCATTCGAGATTACATTAAATAGAGGGGATGTTCGTATTACGACACGCTATGACGAAAAAGATTTCCGCATGGCTGTGTTTGGAACAATTCATGAATGTGGTCATGCTGTATATGAACAAAATATTGCTGAGAAATTTGAAGGTACACCGCTATGTAGCGGAACATCTATGGGTATTCATGAGTCACAATCGCTATTCTTTGAGAACTTTATCGGTCGTAATAAATCATTCTGGAAGAAAAATTATGATTTATTAAAAGAGTATAGTGATGGTCAATTCAATGATATATCAGTAGATGAGTTTTATGATGCGATTAATGAATCGAAGCCATCGTTCATTCGTATAGAAGCAGATGAGCTTACATATCCGCTTCACGTTATGGTTCGTTATGAGCTTGAGAAAGAATTATTTGATGGTACATTACAAGTGAAGGACTTGCCAGCAGCTTGGAATGATAAGATGGAAGCGTATTTAGGAATCCGTCCGGAAAGTGATGCACAAGGTGTATTGCAAGATGTTCACTGGGCTGGTGGTTCATTTGGATACTTCCCATCTTATGCGCTTGGTTATATGTATGCAGCGCAATTTAAGCAAAGAATGTTAAAAGACATTCCGAACTTTGATGCATTATTAGAAGAAGGAAACGTAACGCCAATTCGTGAATGGTTAACAGAAAATATTCACCAATATGGTAAAACGAAAAAGCCACTTGAAATTTTAGAAGATGTGACAGGCGAAGGATTAAATGCAAACTATTTAGCCGATTATTTAGAAGCGAAGTATAGAGAGATTTATGAGTTATAAAAAAGGGCTGCTTAATTGCAGCTCTTTTTTTAAAGGGGGATAGAAAAATGAACTATACATATACAGTAATGACGCAAGAAGAAGCAGAAGAAATTGCGTATAACTGGCATTATGAAGGGAAGTATTCCTTTTACGATATAGGGGCAGATGAAGAAGATTTAGCTGAGTTTTTAGAGGAAGAGAGTAGAGGAAATCATACATTTTCTGTGAAGAAAAATGGCACTCTCATTGGTTTTTTTACTGTTTGTAAAATAAATGATGGAACGGTTGATATAGGTCTTGGAATGAAACCTAATATAACTGGAAATGGATTTGGATTACAGTTCGTAAACGCTGGACTAGCTTTTAGTAAAGAAAAATACGGATGTAATTATATAACGTTATCAGTAGCGAAATTTAATGAGAGAGCAATTAAAGTATATAAAAGAGCCGGATTTGAAGCGGTTGGAACGTTTATACAGAAGACAAATGGTAGTTGTTTTGAGTTTTTGAGGATGAATTATATATGTAAAAATGATTAAAAAACAGGGGGAATCTTCTGTTTTTATTTATTGTAATTGGAAGCTTTGAAATTTTGTTAGAGGATGTGTATGATTGAAGCTTAAGAGGAAATAGCAAGATTAGTAAGGAGATGCAGCGTGGTTACAATTAAAACAAAAAATGAAATAGATTTGATGCACGAATCTGGGAAATTACTTGCTTCATGTCATAGAGAAATTGCGAAAATGATGAAACCGGGTGTGACAACAAAAGAAATTGATACGTTTGTTGAAGCGTATTTAGAAAAGCATGGTGCAATATGTCAGCAGAAAGGATATAACGGGTATCCATATGCGATATGTGCATCTGTAAACGATGAAATGTGTCATGCGTTTCCGGCCGATGTTCCTTTAACTGAGGGTGATATTGTAACAATTGACATGGTAGTAAACTTAAATGGTGGTCTTTCAGATTCTGCTTGGACGTATAGAGTTGGAAATGTTTCAGAAGAAGCAGAAAGGTTATTGGTAGTAGCTGAGAATGCATTGTATAAAGGGATTGATCAGGCGGTAATCGGTAATCATGTAGGAGATATTGGTTATGCAATTGAAAGTTATGTAGCAAATGAAGGTTTTTCTGTCGCACGAGATTTTACGGGACATGGAATCGGTAAAGAGATTCATGAAGAACCAGCAATTTTTCATTTTGGGAAACAAGGACAAGGGCCTGAGTTGCAAGAAGGAATGGTAATTACAATTGAGCCAATTGTAAATGTAGGTATGCGATATTCGAAAGTAGATTTAAATGGATGGGCTGCAAGAACGATGGACGGGAAATTATCAGCGCAATATGAGCATACAATTGCGATTACAAAAGATGGGCCAATCGTTTTAACGACGCTTTGAAATAATATGTAAGAGTTTACAAAACTCGAACGAAAATGATGTTTTTATAAAATTTGTACGTGTTTTGTTAATAAATGCTTTTCAAAGTATAAAAAGTGCGTTATAATCCATCTATAAAATAAATAGTTAGCTACACTCATATAATCGCGGGGATATGGCCTGCAAGTTTCTACCGAAGTACCGTAAATACTTTGACTATGAGTGAGGACGAATATATTTGCTTGTTTAGCATTCTTTTTTGCGAAACTCCAAAAGCGCGTCTCTCACTTGTAACGAGTGGTGGCGGCTTTTGGAGTTTTTTTATTGCATAAGAGGGGGAACAAACATGAAAGTATTACAAGAAAAGATTTTGAACGAAGGAAAGGTTTTATCTGGTGACGTATTAAAGGTAGATGCTTTTTTAAATCATCAAATTGATCCAGTACTTATGCAAGAAATCGGAAAAGAATTTGCTAAACGTTTTAAAGAAGAGAACATTACAAAAATCGTGACGATTGAATCTTCAGGCATTGCACCAGCAGTTATGGCTGCATTAGAGCTTGGTGTAAAAGTAATCTTTGCAAGAAAACGTAAATCGTTAACGTTACAAGATAATATGTACGTTGCAAACGTATATTCATTTACGAAACAAGAAACGAATGAAATTTCATTATCTCGAAATCATATCGATGAAACTGATCGCGTTTTAATTATCGATGACTTTTTAGCAAACGGTCAGGCTGCTTTAGGTTTAATGAGTTTAGTCGAGCAAGCTGGAGCAAGCATTGCAGGAATTGGTATTGTTATTGAAAAAGCATTTCAAGATGGAGGAAAGAAGCTTCGTGAACAAGGCGTTCGTGTGGAATCACTAGCAGAAATTGCATCACTTGATAACGGCACAGTTACATTTGTACAGCAAGAAACTGCGGAGGTGAAGTAAACGATGAAGCAACATCCATTTAAAATCGCATCGCTCGGTATGCAGCATATGCTTGCTATGTATGCTGGTGCAATTATCGTTCCGCTTATTGTGGGCGGTGGACTTGGTTTAAATCAAAAAGAGTTAACGTATTTAGTCTCAATTGATTTATTAATGTGCGGCGTTGCGACAATTTTACAAGCATTATCAAATCGCTTTTTCGGTATTGGACTTCCAGTTGTACTTGGTTGTACATTTACAGCGGTTGGGCCGATGATTGCAATTGGGAAACAATACGGCGTGTCTTCTATTTATGGAGCAATTATTGCTGCCGGGTTATTCGTTGTTATTTTTGCGAAATTATTTGGAAAGCTTGTAAAACTGTTTCCACCTGTTGTAACAGGATCTGTCGTTACAGTAATTGGAGTTACACTTGTTCCTGCCGCTATTAATGATATGGCTGGTGGAGTAGGAAGTAAGGATTTCGGTAGTCTTGAAAATTTAGCATTAGCATTTGGTGTGTTACTATTTATTATCATTATGTATCGTTTCTTTGACGGATTTATTCGTTCAATCTCTATTTTACTAGGTCTATTGTTCGGTACAATCGTTGCAGCATTTATGGGGAAAGTAAGCTTGCAAGCAGTTGGAGAAGCGGATTGGTTCCACAGTATTCAGCCGTTTTACTTCGGTACACCAACATTTGAATTAACGCCAATTATTACGATGGTTCTTGTTGCTTGCGTAGGGATTGTAGAAGCAACAGGTGTATACTTTGCGTTATCTGATATTTGCAATAAAAAGATCGGTGAAAAAGAATTAACAAAAGGCTATCGCGCAGAAGGATTGGCGATGGTGTTAGGTGGTATTTTTAACGCATTTCCATATACAACATACTCTCAAAACGTAGGACTTGTTCAATTAACTGGAGTAAGAAATCGCGTTATTATTTATACTTGTGGTGGTATGTTAATCGTCCTTGGGTTCATTCCGAAAATCGCAGCTATTACAACTATTATCCCAAAATCAGTACTTGGCGGTGCGATGTTAGCAATGTTCGGTATGGTAATGGCATATGGTATTAAAATGTTAAGTAGCGTTGATTTTGGTAAACAAGAAAACTTATTAATCGTTGCATGCTCTGTCGGAATCGGACTTGGAGTTACAGTCGTTCCTACTTTATTCTCACAACTTCCTGAAAATATTCGTATTTTAACAGATAACGGAATTGTACTTGGAAGTGCGTCAGCAGTACTTTTAAATATCGTATTTAATATGGTGCCACAGCGTAAAGTGAAAGTAAAAGAAGAGCCAGTTGCTATGCAAAGTGCGGTAAGAGAAGCGTAAAAAAAGCAAGGTCTCGTTATGAGACCTTGCTTTTCTTTTTAAGTGGCATCATTTTCCCGTACGTACCAAGGCGCCATATATATTCAAGTGGCCCGTATTGATAACGTGATAGCCACCAGCGGCTAATAAAGATTTGCAACGTGTAGAAACCGATGCAGAATAGTGGTCCTACCCATAATGGAGCAAGATAATTATTTTTGAACAATAGTCCGAATACAAGTAACGTAACAATTGTATGCGAGATGTAATTTGTTAATGCCATTCGACCAACGTATTGGAATGGACGTAATAATGTTTGCCATTTTTCTTTTTGTAATAAACGCATAAGCGTGACAATGTAGAATATGAATAATGTTTTTCCACTTATCATCGTAATACCCATAAGTGAAAAGGGTGTGTATGGTTGATTGTTCATAAAGAAATAAACCATAATAAACCACATCGGTAATGTTAAAATGAACATAATGATTTGCCATTTTCTAAGCTTTGGATCTAATTCTTTAGCACGGCGGAAAATGTCTTTTTTACCAGCATATAATCCTAGTAAAAACAATCCGAGTGTTTCAGGGAGCATAATAAGGCTGTTACTTATTGCTTCAGAATAGAAAGAATGGAACCTGTCTGTAATTTGTAAGCTCCAATTTTCTAACGGCATAATTGCGGTGGAGAGACCTAGTTCATCTACCGGCACTAATAGCATGAGAAGGGAACCTAATAATGTGAACAATTGCATGAAACTTAATAGTACAATTGACCATATTAAAATAGTACGTGGCTTGCTCTTATAAAATAAAAATAAGAAAAATCCAGCGATTGCATAACTATGTAAAATGTCTCCGTCCCATAAAAGAACGTAATGTAAGAAACCGAATAATAATAAAATAAGTAAGCGACGAACAAATAAAGTTTTTGGTCGATTTGTTTTCGCTTCAGCACGAGTCATAAAAATGTAAAAGCCTAGGCCGAATAAAAACGAAAAGATAGTATAAAACTTTGTTTGAATAAACATATCGTAAAATAGGCGAATGTAGCTGTCTATCCCTTCGTAAATCCCTGAAATATCACGTGAGTCAATCCCGGCGATAACAGGCCAGTTCACAAGAAAAATACCTAATACAGCTATTCCTCTAATAATATCGATGGAGTGTATCCTCTCGCCTTGTGTAATATTTTGTGTCATTATTTTCCTCCTTGTTAAGTAATTCCCTTTTATTATACAAAATGTAAGATGGAGGGTATAGGGTGGATTTCCATTTTTTTTAACTATTAAGTTATGTAAGATGAGATATAATAAGAGTGCACAACAAGTTTTACCCTTTTTCAAAACAGGCAGTGAAGCTCCTTCTTATAAGGGGCTTTCTTTATGAAAATTGTTGATAATGATTCTCTTTAATGATAAAATGTATTTAAAAGTGATAATCATTATCAAAAAAGGTTGGTGCATCAGTATGGTATATGCATTAGTAGCAGGTACAGTCGCTGTATATGCAGTTATTGCAAAGTATGTTTTAAATGGAGTAGGAACAGCAAAATGAGTGATATGACATAAAATCCCTTTCATTTGTAAAAAGAATGAAAGGGATTTTTTATTTTTAATGAGAATATGCTGAAAATTTAGTATGATAGTAAAGTGAAACTGTAATCAATGAGGGGATGTATTTCCTGATGATTACGAACTCGCAAATAGCGGGGAAAAGTATATACATCTTGGATAAAGGGGAACAAGGGGATGACAAACATAGTACAGACAAACGGTATGAAAAAACTTGTTTGTTTTTATGAAGAGTGGCAAAAACACGGCGATGCAGAGAATAGTGTAAAGTTGTTTGAGGTGATTCAAAAGTATAAACAAGAGCAACTTATGATCGCGTTCTGCGGTCACTTCTCGGCAGGGAAATCAACGATGATGAATCATCTATATAAAGCGCAGTTATTACCAACAAGCCCGATTCCGACAAGCGCTAACGTTGTCAAAATTGAAAAAGGAATGGATCGTGTTGTTGTAACAGTTAAATCTGGAGAACAGTACGAGTATGACGGTGCATATTCAGCTGCAGAATTAAAACAAATTTGTAAAGATGGTGATGAGGTAATTGGTGTTCACATTTATCGGAATGATGCGCCAATTCCTGAAGGTGTTATGTTAGTTGATACACCAGGGATTGATTCAACAGATGATGCCCATCAACTAGCGACAGAATCAACGCTGCATCTAGCAGACGTAATTTTTTATATGATGGATTATAATCACGTCCAATCGGAAGTGAATTTGCAATTTGTTAAAGAATTGAAACAACGTAATAAAACGGTTTATCTCGTTGTAAATCAAATAGATAAACATAAAGAAAACGAATTATCGTTTGAAAATTATAAAGATAGTGTAAAACAATCGTTCTCGAATTGGGACATTGAAGTAGATGGAGTGTATTATACGTCATTACGAATGATGAACCATCCACATAATGAAATTGGAAGCTTAGAAACGTTAATTACTTCTATTATGAAAGAAAAAGAGCAGTATGTAAGAGATGGAATGGAGAGAGAAACAGAATATTTAATGGGGGAACATTTCTCGTTTATTCTTTCCGAAAATGAAAAAGCTCTTTTGAAATATGAGGAAGAGTTAGCATCACCGCTTTCCATTTCAGAGATAGTTGAAAAGAAAGAAGAGCTAACGGAAACGAAACATCGCGAGGCTAGTAAAGAGTCTCATGTGAGAAACGAATTTATAAAAGGCTTACAAGCTATATTAGATAACGCGTATTTAATGCCATTTGAAATGAGAGAGTTGGCAAATGCGTATTTAGAAACGAAATTAACAAAGTTTAAGGTTGGTTTGCTATTTGCGAAAGGAAAGACGGAGCAAGAAAAACAGAGACGTTTAGATGCTTTTTATTTTGCTTTGCAAAAGACTGTTGAAACGCAACTTGATTTTCATGTGAAAGAGTTTATTGTTGCCTTTTTAAAAGAAGAAGGATTGTTTACAGAGGAACTTGGGAAAGACATATATGCTTTAGAGATTGCTTTTAGGCCAGAAATGTTGGCTGAAGTTATTAAACAAGGGGCAGGTTTCACAGGTGATTACTTACTTCTTTATACAGCGGATGTAGCGAATGAACTGAAGAAACGTTATTTTACAAAAGCACAGCAAATTTTTGATAAAAGTGCAGTCGTTTTAAAGCAAAAGGTGAAGGAAGCAGTTGCTCGCATTGAAGAAGAGATTGAAAAATATGCGATGTTGCAAACGGCAAAAGAAACGAAATTGCAATACAGTAACAATTTGGAGACATATGAAAGTTATTTGCAAAATGTTTGGCATGAGCGTGTTGCTACACCAGAAGGATTGCAAATAGAAGAGATATTACAAAGTAAGAAACAAATTGTTAGTGAGAAATTCACACTACAAGAGCAAGAAGTTGTAAATGATAACGTAGTGGCTCATGAGGAAGAGATAAAAGGAACGGCAGCTTTAAATATTCAGCGCATATTAGAGAAAGTGAAGAAAGCTGAAACGATATTAGAGCCATTACCGGCGCTAAAGCACGTACAGCAAGAGGTAATAGAAAAAAGGCGTCGTGTGGAAACGAAACAATTTACAGTAGCGTTATTCGGAGCTTTTAGTGCCGGGAAATCATCATTTGCCAATGCGTTGCTTGGTGAGAAGGTACTTCCTGTATCACCAAATCCGACGACTGCAACGATTAATCAAATTTTGCCGGTTACAGAGGAAAAACCACACGGAACAGTAATGGTTCAATTTAAATCAAAGCAAGCTCTATTAGAAGATATGAAAGCTGTTTATAAGCTATTTCATTATGAGATTACTACGTTAGCTGAAGCGTTAGCACAAATTGATAAAGTTATGAAATATCCTTCACCAACTGGGAAGCAAAAAACAACATTTAGCTTTTTACGAGCAGTACAAAAAGGGTATGATACGGTTTCTGCTCATTTAGGAGAGCAAGTACAAGTTACATTAGAAGAGTTTTCGGATTATGTAGCGAATGAAGAAAAATCGTGTTTTGTTGAGTATATGGAGCTTTATTATGATTGTGCATTAACAAGGCAGGGTGTAGCGCTTGTAGACACACCTGGAGCGGATTCTATTAACGCTCGCCATACAGACGTAGCGTTCCAGTATATAAAGAATGCAGACGCAATTTTATTTGTAACATATTATAATCATGTGTTTTCTCGTGCTGACCGTGAATTCTTAATCCAGCTTGGTCGTGTAAAGGATACGTTTGCTCTGGATAAAATGTTCTTCTTAATTAATGCGGCCGATTTAGCAGAGTCTGAAGAAGAGCTTGAAATGGTAAAAGGGTATATCGCAGACCAGCTATTGCAATACGGTATTAGAAACCCGCGTTTATTTGCAATTTCAAGTTTATGTGCGCTTGAAGAGAAACAAGGAAAAAATATTGAAAAAGAGAAATACGGTATTTTACAAAATTCTGGGGTTGCTAAGTTTGAGGAATCATTTACATCCTTTATGATGAGAGATTTAATGCTCGTATCTGTTCATGCTTTATATGGTGCATTGCAAGGAGCAGATCAGCTTTTATTAAATATGATAAATGGTGCAAAGCAGGGGAATGAAGAGAAAGAGAAGCAAACGAAAAAATATGAAGCAGAGCGTGATCAACTACTTCATATTATTTCATCATATAGTGTGCTTGCTGAAGAGCAGGCGATGCAAAATGAAGTGAAAGAATTGCTTTATTACGTACAACAGCGTCTGTTCCTACGCTATAACGATGTGTTTACTGAATTTATTAATCCAGCATCGCTTCGAACGGATGGAAATGTAAAAGTGCAGTTGCAACAGTGCGTTATGGAATTAGTAGCATTTATTCAACATGATTTATTACAAGAAATGCGTGCGACATCATTACGCCTTGAAAAATGGATAGATGAAGCGATGAAGCGTGCAAAGAATGAAATTGTGGTGAACTGTAGAGTAGAAAATGAGTTAATTTCTATGAATGGAACAGTGGAATATGAATATAAAGATATTACACATAAAGAACCGTTCCCTTCAGTGGAAATAAAAGATTTCAAAAAAGCATTGGCACATTTCAAAAATGAAAAAAGCTTTTTTGAAAAAAATGATAAAGCCTTCATGCAAGACGAGGCTAAAATTGTATTGGAGCCATTCGTATCAAACTATGTAGCTGATGAAAAAGAATTATTTGTTCATCATTATAAGCAAGAATGGGATTTGAAATGGAACTTATTCCAAAAAGTGATGCAGCAAGATGTGATGAACTATTATGAAAGTGTATTATTTGCATTGGCTGAAACGATTGATGTATCACTATATGAACAAAGTAAAGAACAATTGCAAAAGCAGTTAGTAGAGATTGAAAAAGAAATGTATGTGATGTAGACGTTATGAGAAAAAGATTCGTTCAATTTTCTTTTGCAGTACTGTATCTAAAGATTTGACAAACCCAGCAAATTCATCGGTAGAAATCATATGAGTAAGAACGAGTCGTCTGCCGTCTGGTGTTTCACCGCATAAGACGAATGAAGAAAATTCATATGTTTTGTTTTCTACTACTAATTTTGGATAGGAATACGTGTCGCTTTTCTTCTTCTTTCCATCAATAGAGATGACGTTGCATTTTTTCTCATTGTTGTCCATGATGAATCCCTCCTTTCTATTACTTATGGTAGACAAGGAGGGTTTAGAACAATAGAGAAAGGGGAATTTTTTATGAGTGTAGTAATAGAACCTATTTCGAAAGAAGCGATACCGAAACCTTTATTATTGCTTGCTGATCCAAGTGAGGGGCAAATTGATACATATGTACAAAGAGGGAAAACATATGTAGCTAAGCAAGAGGGGAGAGTTATCGGTGTATATGTTCTTTTGGAAACAAGGCCGAAGACGATGGAAATTATGAATATTGCGGTTGTAGAGCATTTGCAAGGAAAAGGGATTGGAAAGAAGCTATTAAGTCATGCCATAGAAACCGCTAAAGGATATGGTATGTCAAAACTTGAAGTTGGTACAGGCAATTCTAGTGTTTCACAACTTGCTTTATATCAAAAATGTGGATTTCGTATTTTTTCTATTGATTTTGATTACTTTTCGAAGCATTATGAAGAAGAGATTATTGAAAATGGGATTGTATGCCGTGATATGATTCGGCTTGCAATGGAATTGAATCAGAACGTATAACTTATTTAGGGGGAAGAGAAGATGGAAGTACATAAAGCAATTACAGCACATTCTCGTAAACAAAATGAAAGTGTAAAAGCATGTTTACAATTAGATGCGCAGCGTGAAGCAGCTATTGAAGCCGCCGTATCTCTTGCGTCAAATGGGAAAGAATTTTCGGTTGATGTCATTAACGTTGTAACAAAGCAAATTAATGATCTTGCAAAAAATGGTGTTACCTTGGAGCGTAAATATGTTACAGAAGAAATGGTTATGGAGTATGTAAGTCGTTTGAAAGAGAAAGAAGGTCGTTAAAGATGATAGTTACAGTCGAATGGTTACGTGAGCATATAGAAGATGAGAACGTCCGTATAATCGATTGTCGTTTTGATTTAGCGAATCCTAATTGGGGGAGAGAAAAGTATGAGGAAGAACATATTCCTCATGCAGTATATTTTGATTTGAATTTAGATTTATCAAGTCCTATAACAGAACACGGTGGCCGCCACCCGTTGCCAAATATTGAGGAGTTTGCAGACAAGCTTTCGCGAGCTGGTATTGATGAACATACGACAGTAATTGCATATGACAGTGAAGCGGGTGCAAATGCTTCTCGTCTCTGGTGGTTATTAAACTATGTAGGCCATGAGAAAGTATATATATTAGATGGCGGATTTCCAGCTTGGAAAGAGAATGGACTACCGGTAACAAAGGAAATTCCTGTTGTTAAACGAAAGGCATTCAAAGCAAATGTACAAGGTCATATGCTTGTAACGATGGAAACGGTCAGAGAGAATATTCATACAGGTGCAGATGTTACGTTAATTGATTCTAGAGAGCCAAAACGTTATGCTGGTGTAGAGGAACTTGTTGATCCAAAAGCAGGACATATTCCAACCGCAGTAAACTATTTTTGGAAGGATGGAATGCTGCAATCAGGACACTTTAAGAATGAAGCTCAGCAACAAGAACGATTCCAAAATCTTGCGAAAGATAAGGAAACAATTGTATATTGTGGTTCTGGTGTTACAGCATGTCCAAACATTCTTGCATTGAAATTAGCTGGATTCCAAAATGTTAAATTGTATGCAGGTAGCTGGAGTGATTGGATTTCTTATCCAGAAAATCAAATTGCAAAAGAAGAAGATTAATCACTTGCATGCAAAAATAATTTGTATTAAAATAAGGTCACAAGCAAGAAATTGCTCGAAAAACTTTGTATTTTACACATTGGAAACAATGTGATAATATAACGACAAGTAAATAATACATCCTGCGGTGTACGTAACTTATTTATGTCTAAAACCGATGTTAGTTATACGGAAGCTCAATATTTAGCGACCATCATCAAGCCTTCCTTGTGGAGGAAGATGTAAGGTAACTGTGAGGGCATCCACCTGCGAGTAGCGGGTTTTTGGACATTTACGAGGAGCGGCACGTGCGGGGGTCTTATTTCAACTAACATTATATAAAATTCCTACGGTGTACGTAGCTTATGCATGTCTTAAACCAATAAGTTTAATATGGAAGTTCAATATTTAAATGTAGCTAACATGCCATCTTTTTAAGAAGGAAGTTACAAACATTTGTGAGAGCATCCACCTGTGAGAGCAGGTTTATGGACATCTAGAGAGAACGGCATATGTGGGGCTAAATAAAAACCTTACGTTTTATACGTAAGGTTTTTTGTTGCATATATATATCCATTAAAGTCCGATTGGTGAGGGCTAATAATCAGTGGGGGATGAAGTAAGCCCCCACTGATTAAAGTTTCACTTTATCTCGATTCACCTGTGAAGTTCCCATAATAAATATAGCATTTTCTGTCTTCATCAATTTCTCTTGAATCTAAAGTAAACTCCATATGCATGCCGTCGCGCTGAATATATATGATATCTGAATGAAGAGATGGTAAAATTTCTTCATAGTTCCATACATCTTTACTTTCAATCAAGTTTGAACTCGTATCCTTTAGCTCCCTAATTTCAAAACCGATGTGGAAGTAAGTAGGATCTGAAGGATCGTTAGAGAAAGTTTCTTGTTGAATATATATAACTGCTGTTCCGTCTGGATCTACTGAAGTTGCAGTGACAACATATGTATTTTTATCTTTTATAAAATATTCACAAGTCATGCGTGCGATGATTTCAGAATTAGAAATATTTGCATAGTTCCATAAAGCTGGATACCCTTTCGTTTCATCATTAAGTCGATATTCTAAGCGCATTTTATCCCTCTTCTTCCTTTTTCTTCTACTTTATCATGACATCCTATATAATAGGAATAGAATTTAAAAAGGGGAGTGCGAAGGTGACAAAAACGAAATGGCTAGTTGGTGGTGTCGTAACGTCTTTAATGACTGGCACCTTATTTGGTTGCGCGCAAGATCTTCCCCCAAAACCGAATGATAAGAGTTGTTCAGATTGGGATTGGGATGATGAGCTTGGGGTATGGCAGTGTGATGATAGTAGTTCAGGTTATCGTGGGCATTATTTCTATGGTGGGCGATACTATCAAAATAAATCCAATTTTAAAAATTCATCGGCGTTTAAATCGTATCAATCGTCTGCCGAATTTAAAGGGGGAATTGGAAGCGGTTCAAAGGGAGGATTTGGGGGCTAAAACATGTCGCAGTACATAAGGAATCGAAAAGAGTTTTATTCGAAATATCCGAATTTCTGGTCGGATCTATATGAATGTGAGTATAGTTTGTTTCATGTTTTTTCTATAACAAATGAGACTAAGAAACAATTGCAATTAGCAACTGAACGAATGGGAAAAATATTTTTTAAGACTGCTAGACTGTTGCGTAATTTAAGCGACGAACAGCTTCTTAAACTTGGATTTCCTCCTGCGAGCTTATCATTCATTAGAATGAAAGGATTATATCCTGAATCTGTTATTTCACGATTTGATTTCGTTTTAACAGGTGAAAACCAAATAAAAATGCTTGAGTTTAATAGTGATACACCCACCTTTATTATGGAATGCTTTCAAATGAATGGGGAAGTTTGTAAAAAGCTAGGTTATGATGATCCGAACTTAGGTCAAGAGCGATTGCTATCTTCTGGTGTTACAAAAGCTGTAATGGAAGCGATAAAGGGAATAGACAACCCAAATGTTGTTTTTACAGCACATCATGAACATATTGAGGATTGGAATACGACGATGTATTTGAGTCATTTATGCCATGTTGAAAATAAAGTAGTACCAATGTCAGAACTTAGAATTACAAAAGATGCATTAGTGGATAGAGATGGAGTAAAGATTGATGTTTTATATCGCCAAACATATCCAATAGAAGATTTAATTGAGGATCAAGATCCAGAAACTGGAGATTTGGTTGGTGTGGAGTTGTTGCAGCTCGTAAAAGCCGGAAAGCTTTTTATTATAAATCCTTTGTCAGCATTTTTACTTCAGCCGAAATCAATTCAGTGTCTTATTTGGGGGCTAGCAGAAGAAGATGCCTTTTATACAAATGAGGAACGAGAGTGGATTAAAGAATATATGTTACCTACATATTTAGAACCAGATTTATTTTTAGGAAAAGGTTCTTTCGTTCAAAAACCTTCATTTGGTAGAGAGGGAGATACAATTACCGTTCGCGATAAGGACGAAAATATTATGATTCAAAATGTACACCAAACGTATAAAGCGTCACTGCCGATATTTCAAAAGTATACAGAACTTCCAGTCGTATCTTTGGAAACAGAGAAAGGGATGGAGAAACTGTCGTATGTATTTGGTTCGTTTTTAATTGCGGGAAAAGCGAGTAGTATCGGTATTCGCGCTGGGGAAAAAATTACGGGTAATGAATCGTACTATTTACCGGTAGGTATAAAAAAGGAGGAAAGTACATGATTAATTTTTTATTATATTTAGCAGTCACACTTGGACTTTTATGCATTGGTCTATTCCTGATGGAAGTGACAACGAAAATGAAAGAATTTAAGTTAATGGCCCAAGGAAATAAGGCGGTAAGCTATGTGCTTGGAGGGCGATTACTTGGGTTAGCGATTGTTTTATATTCAACAGCAGCTAATTCTATTTCACTTCTTGATATGGTTTCGTGGGGAGCAGTTGGGATTTTAGCTCAAATTATCGTCTTTTATTTAGCTGAGTGGCTTACACCGCGCTTTAATATAAACAAAAGTCTTGAAGAAGATAATCAAGCAGTGGGTCTTTTTCTTATGTTTTTATCGCTTTCCATTGGGATTGTAATTGCTGGATGTATCACTTATTAAGAACTTTACGTTTAAACGTAAAGTTTTTTATTATGTCTACGTTAGTTTGTTATACCTTTTGAAAAAATTGTAGGCTACTGTTGACATCTATTTTAAATAAGAGTAACATTTTCTATGTAATAAAAATAAGTCTCTGTTAGGTGAGGCTCCTGTATAGAGAAATGCTACTGCCCAAAAATGTCGAGAGACGCCAATGGGTCAACAGGAATGATCGAATTAAGGTTTTTCTTAACGTAGCTGGTAATGTACCTATGCTATACAGTGCTAAAACTCGGCGAGGGAGAGGTCCGTAGATTTCTAATTGTATTAGGAATCGTTTATTTGTGTATGTCATGACCTTTACTCTTTTCGGAGTAAGGGTCTTTTTGTTACAAAGCTATGAGTAACATCATAGTATAAACTATAAAATTAAACGAGGAGGTGAGGAGCATGTCAAATTCTGACTCGGTTCCGTTACCCATATACTTCAAATCAAAAATATATGATGTAGGCAGGAAACGACTTGTTCCTCCCTCTATATTTATCATCATGTAGCGTTTATATGTACGTTTAAGCGCTAGACACTTTTACAGTAAAGTGGATAAATCGAGAAACAAAGCGTTTCTTCCTATGTTATAAAGGAGGAGACGATAATATGTTATATGCAAACAAAACTGTGGGTAACACGTCATATAAATTAAGTAAAAAATCAATGAAAGAACAAACATTGCTTCAAAAAAATAAAGATTTATTAATTGAAATCGCAACGAGAGATGTAAAATCTGTATTTGCGTATTTTAAAACAACAAGAGACGGATTATCTATGAAAGAGGCGCAAAAACGTATTCAAGTATACGGCCGAAATGAATTAACTTCAAAAAGAGCCCGTATTGCGGAAGTTATGATGAAGCTAAGTGGAATGATCCCAGGTTTTTCAAAACAACATGTATGTGATAAATCACAATGTGAGAAAATTACTGTGTCTCGAGTAGAATGTTCTAGTGTATCAGAGTTAAACGGTGAATTGAAAATGATGAATTTGCCAGTACAAGAGCTTGTTCCTGGAGATATGATTTTTCTTTCAGAGGGTGATACAGTACCAGCAGATGTACGTATCATCTATGCAAATGATTTATTAGTAAATGAATCTGTGCTAACAGGAAGCGATGCAAGTGTTGAGAAATTTGAAAGCTGCTATCATCTTGAGCGCAAACGATTTATTCCTTTAAAACGAATGAAAGACTATAATCCACTTGAACTGGAAAACGTATGTTTCAAAGGGACGTATATTGTTGGTGGAAATGCAAAAGCTGTAGTTGTTTCGACTGGAAAAAATACGTATTCAGGAATTCTTCATACTTGTTGTAGTAGAACGTCTTAATGTGTAAATGATGCTAAATATACAAAAACAATGTATAATAGACAAAGTTGAAAAACGTAGAATGGTAATCTATTTATATAACCTTACGTGATGACGTGGGGTTATTATTTTTTTGGTAGGAGAGGAATTATGAAAAAAGTATTATTAGTTGATGGTATGGCACTATTATTTCGTGCTTTTTATGCAACAAGCGTCTACGGACAATTTATGAAACGACAAGATGGTACCCCTACAAACGGGATTCATGGTTATATGAAACATTTATTAACAGCTATGCAAGCAATTGAACCGACACACATCGTAACATGCTGGGATATGGGAAGTACAACATTTAGAACAGAATCGTTCTC
Source organism: Bacillus albus (assembly GCF_001884185.1). Lineage (GTDB taxonomy): Bacteria > Bacillota > Bacilli > Bacillales > Bacillaceae_G > Bacillus_A > Bacillus_A albus. Next base: position 196,517 of record NZ_MAOE01000037.1, on the reverse strand, counting down.
AAATTATAAAGCGAATCGTGCAGCGCCGCCTGAAGAATTAATTCCGCAATTTGATTTAGTACAAGAAATGACTGCGAAATTGTCTATTCCAGTTATCGGTATGAAAGGGTATGAAGCGGATGATTGCATCGGTACGCTTGCAAAACAATACTGTAATGAAGCAGAAGTTTACATTTTAACAGGTGATACGGATTTACTTCAACTTGTTGATAAGAATGTTACAGTTATGCTTCTGCGCAAAGGAATTGGAAATTACGAGTACTACACACCAGAGAAAATTATGGAAGAAAAAGGTGTGGAACCGTGGCAAATCGTGCACGCAAAAGCTTTCATGGGAGATACGAGCGATAATTACCCAGGTGTAAAAGGTATCGGTGAAAAAACAGCATATAAGCTTATTCAAGAGCATGGTACAGTAGCAACTGTACTAGAAAATGTGGCATCTTTAACGAAAGCACAACGTACGAAGATTGAAAGTGATTTAGAGAATTTAAATATTTCATTACAATTAGCGCAAATTCATTGTGAAGTTCCTATTTCATGTTCACTAGAAGAAGGGTTACACACAATGGATGAAGAAAAACTAAGATTCGTTTGTGAAGAAATGAATTGGGGAAGACCTGAAATATTAATCAATATGCTGTAAATAGTTTATAAAGAAGGATGTTACATGAGTCAAACTTTGACTAGGTGGCACCTTCTTTTTTATTTTGGAAAACAGTGTGTAAGTCAGCGAAAGTATATGAAACTTGGCTAGAAATATATATAAATATTTCGACAAGGTAATTGATATAAGATGGCGTAAATGGCGATTTATGTAATGAAATGAAGCAATTACAAAACTGCTTTAGGAGGATCTCTTTTTTTCGTGTTCACAAAGTTGTCAGAAAATAAACGTAATTTTCATATGAAGTTCAAATGGAATTCACAACAATCAATTATTATAAGAACAACCAGATAATTCTTTATCTTTTATCCCACTTTAATGGGCAGTAAGACCCCCCCACCTCAAAATTCAGCGAAAGCAAAGAAGTTAGGTGGGGGTCGGGCTGCCCATAAAAGTCCGATTGGTGAAGGCTAATAATCAGTGGGGGATGAAGAAACCCCCCACTGATTAAAGTTTCACTTTATATAAACCATCCCCCAAGGAGGACAATAAAAATGAGAAAAAAAGTGAGAAAATCTTTTAAACAACTATTAATTGAAAATAAACAATCACTATTAAATAATAAAGAAAATATGAAAGAAATTGAAGAGAGAATTGAGAAACGACATGTCGCATATAGTGGCTCTAGCAACTAAATAAAATAAAAAAAGATAGCCGATAAAGGCTATCTTTTTTTGTTTTATATTTAAATAACTATATTCCTCTCTTTAATTTTTGTAAATATACAAGATATTTTCATAGTGTTTTTCTACCAATTTTTTTCATTTTTCGAGGTTGAAATTGGCATATACCAATATAAAAAACTAACTGTTCATAATATTACAAAAAATGTTACAATACATTCAAAATTACGCTATAAATCATTTTAATATGAAAAATTGGAATGAAAAGAAAGGAGAGGAATATGAATAATGGTGTCGCTTTGAAATGATTATTATCATTTCATTAGGAGTTGATATAAAGCGATGAATAGGTATGAAGAATTGGATTCAATTAGAGGGATTTCTTCATTGGTAGTAATGATTGGTCATCATTTAATGATTTTTTCAGTATTTCAAAATTACAGTTATGAAGATAATAAACCATTTGTTATGTATCTATTAAAAGAAACGCCTGCTCGCTTAATTTTTAGTAGTGGTAACGAATCTGTTATTATCTTTTTTGTTTTGAGTGGATTTGTTTTGTATAGATCCATTCAAAACAACTACGATAGTTATGGGTCGTTCCTTTTAAAACGTATATGCAGAATTTATATTCCATATATCGTAGCAATACTTATAGCTATATTATGCCAAACTACAATGAGTGAATATGGAATTTCTCATTTAAGTGAATGGTTTAATCGCTCATGGACGATTGAAAGTTCTTTAAGCTTAATTGTGCAGCATATATTATTGGTTGGGAAATATAATACAGATGCATATAACGGCGTAATTTGGTCACTTGTTCATGAAATGCGAATATCAATGATTTTCCCGTTAGTTTTGATGGTTTGTTTACGAAAAACGTTGAGGGGTTCATTATTGTCATTGTTTAGTTTTAGTATATGTTCTGTCTTGATTTTATTATTATTTCACTCAAGTTTGACATTAACTAGTTATGCATTAACTCTACATTACACAGTGCTATTTTTACTAGGAGCACTAGTTGCGAAATATAAAGAAAATGTAATAGTTTTTTATAGTAATCGTACTAAAAATGAGAAAATTGCATGGTTTTTATTTGCGATTTTACTTTATATGTATGAAGGGCTTATTGGAGAAATTAAATTGCTCAATAATTTTATATTTCGAGACTACGTAATAGCGATAAGTGCATGTTTATTTGTCATATTAAGTTTGTCAGTAGCAACTTTGTCATCCTTGCTGCGCAATAAATACTTGTTATATTTGGGGAAGATTTCTTACAGTCTTTATTTATACCATATCATATCGTTATTTTCCCTTATATACATGCTCCATGAAATATTGCCGTTGCCTATTATTTTAATTTTTTCACTCGTTTTTTCGTTTATACTTGCAATGCTTTCATATATATTTGTAGAAAAATTTGCATTCAGAGTCGGAAAGTATGTAACAAAGCAAGCGAATAGAAAGAGGAAAGGGTTATCTGTAAAGAATGATTTGCAGAATATGAATCAGACAAAGGCGGTGAAATAATTGAAGCAGGAAATGAGTATAAAAGATTTTCAACAATTATTGAAAAGAAGATTCGTAACGATCATTTTAACAATGAGTTGTTTAACAGCTTCTTTAGTTCTTATCTCTATGTACGTATTAAAGCCTTCGTATCAATATTCAACGCAAATTCTCGTTGGGAATTTAGACGGGTTTAATAAGGAGAATGCGATGAATAAAACACAGGAAAATAAGCAGCTTGTAACGTCGTATGTTGATATTTTAAAAAGCCCACTTATTATTTCAACAGTCAAAAAGACTTTAAAATTAGAGCAATCAAGTTATGAATTAGCTCAAAAGATTTCAGTGGTGAATATGGACAATTCACAAATTGTTACTGTTACAGTGAAAGATTCGGATCCTACAATCGTAAAAGAAATTGTAAAGTCATTGGCAGAACAATCTCAAAAAAGCTTTCAACAGTATACGAATGTACAGGGGATAAAGATATTAACTGATCCTGAGTTACAGGAAAAAGCTGAAAAGTTGTTTCCGAAATTTCAACTTATCATCCCTATCTCTTTAATTGTTAGTTTTTTTGTTGGGGTAGGTTTAGCTGTATTTCGAGATTATTTTGATGAGCGTATATACGTGGAGCAAGATTTGGAGAAAATAACAACAATTCCTGTTATTGGTCACATAAATATGAAACCGAAAAGAAAAAAGAAATCTACAGAAATTGATACGAAATCATCTATATATCGAGGTGAACATGTCGATGTTTAAGACGAAGAAAAAGCTGCCATTTGATCCTCATGATGCTCTAATGAAAGAGCAGTTTTATACGGTGTATCATGAGCTGAAAAAATCGGGGAAACAAGTGTTCACAGTAAGTTCAACAAAGGATAGAGGCGTTGTTGCTTCGCTTATAGTAAATATAGGTCTAGTGTTTGCGGAAATGAAAAAAAAGGTGCTACTTATCGATGTGAATTTTTCTGATCCTAAATTACATCTACTATTACAAAGCAATTATACGAAAACAGTGAACGATATAATAAGTGATGCCCCTTGTAGTTATGAATCTTTTTCTAGTAATTTATCTAAATACTTATATTGTATTCCAGCCCAAAAAACAGTACACAGTGGTACGCCTTTAGTTACTACGGATGAATTTGATCATGTAATTGCGAAGTGGAAAGAAGATTTTGATTACATTTTCTTGTATTCCTCTGAAGTATTTGAGCTTCCTACTACGCACATGATTGCAGGGAAGTGCGATGGAGTAATTTTAGCAGTCAAGAGGCGAAAAGATTCTCTGCGTACCGTGCAAAAAGTAATAGCGGATATAAAGCGGAAAGAATGTGAATTAATAGGTATAGTTTTATATTCTTGAATGTGGGGGTAACGATCTATGATTCGTGAAACAAATCAAGCCAAGTTGTATATGATTCCGGCCCAAGAAAAGACCAGTATTTTGAATCGAAGTATGAAGCGCTTGTTTGATATTATATTTTCACTCATATTGTTACTATTAACGCTACCAATTATGTTGTTCTTTTGTATTATGATTGTTTTTGAAACAGCAGGAGCTCCAATTTATTTTCAAGAACGTTTAGGGATGAACGGGAAGAAATTTAATGTATTTAAATTAAGGTCGATGGTAAAAGATGCTGAAATAAATGGGCCACAATGGGCAGATGAAAATGATTCAAGAATTACTAAAGTTGGAGCATTTATAAGAAAAACGAGAATTGATGAGTTGCCGCAACTTTTAAATATTTTAAAAGGTGAGATGTCTTTTGTTGGCCCTAGACCAGAGAGAGAGTATTTTTATAAACAATTTGATACGTATATTCCAGAATTTAAAAGTCGCTTAATTGTGAAACCAGGGCTAACAGGATGGGCACAAATAAATGGAGGGTATAATCTTGATCCGAAAGAAAAGTTGAAATGGGACATGGAGTATATTGAAATGAAAACGATTAAGATGGACGTTCGTATTTTATGTAAAACCGTTTTTATAGTATTGAACGGTAATGGTGCAAGATAAATATATGTAAGTAGGTTGCTTGCAAAGGAGAGCAGGTATGGGTAGGTCTATTTTAAATAATATCATCCATCTATTTTATAGCACGATTTTAGCTAATCTTCTTCAGGCTGTTAGTTTAATTGCTTTAGCAAATTTTTTTAATACACAAAATTATGGGATGTTTAGTGTTGCCATAGCAGTGACGTTTGTTATGTTATTTTTTACAGATTTAGGACTTACGAATACGTTTCTTCGAGAAGGCGCAAAAGATGGAGTAGATTTAGAGACGATTTTATCATCGTATATAAAAGTAAGGATGATTCTACTTATATGTATTTCTATAATCGGCTATATTGCTATTCATTATATGTATGCGGATAGAAATTTAATTTACATGATGATAAACGTAATGTTTTTCATGTTAATAGGATTAACTTGGCAAAATATAGGGATTGCCTACTTTCAGCTGACGGAGCGTATGAAGTATATAGCGCTTATTAAAGTGGTATCAGCGATAGTTGTCATTATCCTTACATGTTTTTGTATTTTCGGAGAGTTACCAGTTTATATAACTGCTCGTTTATATGGATTTGGTTATATGATCGGTGGTGTATTCAGTATATATGTAATGAAAAGAAAGACGAGTATGAATATGAAAGTCGTAATTCATAAAGCGTTATTTTGGCAATTGCCGCCTTTTATTATTAGTGGTTTTTTAATAATGAGTACGCCACAATTAGCACCTATCTTACTTAACTATACATTGCCATTAAGTATGGTAGGTGTTTTCGCGGTGGCGTATCGGATGCCAGCAGCTTTATATCAAGTACCAGGGGTAATTGCAGGGGCATTTTATCCAGTGCTCTTTAAGCATTATAATCAGAATAAAATAGAAGAGCACACGAAATTAAACTTACTTCAAATAAAATCAATGGCGATTGTGGGAATATGTATGACGATAGGTTTATATCATTTAGCGCCATATTTTATTTCTATATTTTTTCATGAGGAATGGAGAAATGCAGTAGAACCAATTCAAATATTATCATTTCTCATTGTGCTGCAAAGTTTAAATATTGCTATAGCTGACGGCTTAACGACGAGTGGACATCAAAATAAAAGAACGTTTGTACAATGTATAGCATTAGTGATAGGTGGGATTATGCTTTATAGCCTGAGTAGCATTGGTGGAGTGATAGGGGCGGCTTATGCTATGGTTTTATTTGAAATTGTAGCTTTAGTTGGATATATAGCAGTAAGTGCAGTGAAGGGGAAAATTGTATTTCAAATTGTTATACCTTATACAATTTATTTTGGCGTAACTTTTATTGGAGTGCAATATATATTGCATGCATATCATTTCATTGCGCTCGTTCTTAATACGTTAATCGTAATAGTTGGTATATTCCTATATGATTATGAGCTGAAAAAACTTCTTCTTTCGTTTATAAGAAAAACACGTAAAAAGGATTATATTACGAAACAGGGGATATAGCCTATGGAAAATAATATGAAAATATCGATGAAATGGATTATGCTCTTAATATTATTTGTCATGTTAAGTAAATACAACATATATATTGGGTTTTCATTGAAGATATATATGATTTTTTTAGTCATCTATTTTTGTTTAACAGTTAAAAACTTTCATATTCAAAAGCTATATTTTCATGAAATTGTATTTTTACTATTTTATTTCATCTATTGTTTCAGTGGAATTTTTTCTATATATTTACATGCTAGTATTCGTATGATTTTTGGTGTGCTACTTGTTTTAGGGTGTTATTTTATAATGAGAAATTTAGTAGGAAATGTTGGAATAGCAACACTTGAATCATCTATTGTCTATGTGGGAATTATATTTAATATTGTAAGTTTAATACTGTATATAGTCGGTTTACAGCACTTTGGATTGTATGGTGGAGAAGAAAGAGAAATTTTTGCTGGACTATTAGTTGATAGAGGGTATCCAAGATTAATTGGTTTGTTAGATGATCCTAACATTTTTATTTTTTATAATACAATATTTTTTATGTATTATATGACAAATTTACATAATGTGACGAACATTTTTGGATTGATTTTATGTGTTACGACAAGTTTATTAACTTTTTCAAGAGGAGGAATATTAGCACTCGTACTTGTCGTTTTTGTATATGTATGTACATCTAGTTTTGCAAAAAAAATAAAAATAATAATGAGTTTACTATTGTTTGGCGTAGTAATTTTTAGTTTATCGAATAGTGTAATGGGTGGCCAATTGGATGACATATTGAATAAACGAATTTCTGATTTTTCACACGATAATGGAAGTGGTAGATTTACGTTATGGGAAGCTGCTTTTAAATATTATTTATCCAATCCATATATCGGAATCGGCGCGTTTAATTTTTCGAATTATTATGAGTTTCAATTTAATGAAAAATTATATGTACACAATACATTTTTAGAAATTTTGTCTGAATCAGGTACAATTGGTTTTCTTTTATATAGCACTTTTTTATTCATATTAATGTTCAAGTTAACGCAGTATACTCTGTTTCGTGAAAAACCGTTTCTTTTATTGACCATGATTGGATTTTTATTTCAGATGATGTCATTGTCACTCATTATTAACGAAGCGTTCTTTTTATTTTTAGCAATGGTTGTGAAGTACATTTCAATATATGAAGGAAGGGGAAAGGTAGATGGTAAAATGTCTATCAGCACATAATAAGGCGCCTCATGTTTCTGTAATAACACCTTCTTATAATAGTATACGATTTATAGGTGAGACGATTTTATCAGTACAAAATCAATCATATGAAAATTGGGAAATGATTATCGTTGATGACGCTTCAACTGACCAATCTCTTGAAAAAATTAAAGAGATAATAGAAGGGGACTCGCGTATTAGGCTAATATCATTAAAAGAAAATGTTGGTGCTGCGAAAGCTCGGAATTTAGCGATTGAAGAGGCGAGAGGAAGATATATTGCTTTTTTAGATAGCGATGATATATGGTTGCCACATAAATTGAAGACACAATTGTTATTTATGCAAGAAATGAATGCGGCCTTTTCATATGCATCGTATCGTTTAATCGATGAAAACGGTAATGAACTAAATCGAGAAGTGAATGTACCAAAATCTGTTGACTATCTTCGTTTGGCAGGAAATACAATTATCGGTTGTTTAACGGTAATGATTGATCGAGAAAAAATTTCGCATATTGAAATGCCTAATGTCCAGCCGGAAGATACAGCGCTATGGCTAAACTTATTACATGAAGGGCATGAAGCGAAAGGAATACAGCAAGTGTTAGCGAAGTATAGAGTTGTAGAAAATTCTGTTTCGAGAAATAAAATGAGAGCGGCTTTTCGGTATTGGAAATTATTAAAGGAACAAAAACGATTGAATGCAGTGCAAATTTTTTACTATTTTAGTAAGTATGCTTTTCATGCCTATAGAAAAAATAAAATCAATGTAGTTGGGAAGACGCAATTATGAATATATTGTTGATGACAGACAAATTGATAACTGGAGGAGCTGAAAGTTATTTCTGTAAATTGGAAAGCAATTTGCGTGATGAGAACTTTACAGTTTATACAGCTGCAGGTGATGGAGAACTATATGAATCTCTTACTAGAAAAGAAAATTTTATGTTGCTTAGTCGATGGAATCATTTAGGGAATATTTATTGCTTGCGAAGAGAAATATGTGAACGAAAGATAGAAATTATTCATGCAAATAGTTTACGAATGGTGTTATATTCATTTCTACTTCAAAAGTTTATGAAAAAAAAGATAAAAGTCGTGTATACGAAACATAATGTAACGATATTAGAAAAGAAAATGCCAATTCTTTTTCGTTATTTCATGAATAAATATGTGAACAATATTATTACAGTAAGTGAGTTTGAAAAAAATAATTTAATTTCAATGCATGTAGCTGCAGAAAAAATAAAGACGATTTATAACGGTGTGGATATTGAAAAGTTTTTATTCCGGCAGAAAAAGACAGAATCTACTTATCATGTAGGGATATTAGCTAGATTATCCAAAGAAAAAAACCATCAACTATTTGTAAAAATTGCAAATGTGTTGAAAAAGAGAGATGATTTTAAGTTTTATATTGCTGGTGATGGACCAGAGAAAGAGTCTATTATGAAAGAAATAGAAAAGTATGGATTGCAGCAAAATGTAAAGATGTTAGGTAATATTTCGGAACCACATGGATTTATAGGAAATATGGATGCCTTACTTTTATTATCTTTTCGAGAAGTGTTTCCGATGGTGGTAATTGAAGCGATGGCGACAGGGACACCAATTATTTCAATAGATGTCGGCGGAATAAATGAAGCGGTAATAGATGGAGAATCAGGTGTTTTGATATCTGAATATTGCGAATTAAGATTTGTAAGTGCGCTTGAGGAGTTAAAAGAGAATGAAGAAAAGGTGAATCGTATTAGACTGAAAGCAAGAGAGAAAGCAGAGAGATATTTCTCGTTAACTAAAATGATAGAAGAAACGAAAGATTTATATGAATTAAACAAATGACTGTAGAAGTCGTTTGTTTTTTTTATTATAGAAACTTTTAAGATAAAACTCACATATTATATGAAAAAGGTAATATGAGGAGTGAATTTGTTTTGACAGAGTATATTTCATCACAAGAAGATTGTGCACCTGAAAATAGTGTCCATATTGATTGTTTTGGTGCAGTTCCGAACTCGGGAAATGATAGTTCAATAGCGATTCAACAAGCGATTGAATATTGTGTATCGAATCGGATTTCCACTGTAAGAATTACAGGCGTAAATACGTACAAAATTGTAAAGCCGATTATTATTAAATCAAATGTAAGATTAGAGCTGGATCCTACTGTTACGTTGCAAATTGATGGAGATTTTAATGCGTTTGAACTGCAACAAAATGCGTCTATAACAGGTGGTACAGTTCAAGTTATAAATCCACTGTTTCAATCCGCAGTTATTTATGTTTCCGGTTCGCAACAAATAGAAGTTCCTAATCACTCTCTTATATCAAATATAAATATAATAAATGCAACGTCGTCATATAAAGGAAAGGCTATACACTTTTATTGTCAAAAAGCATGGGATTATATTAGTTTCTTTCAAGTTAACTTTATTCAAATTAAAAACTTTCAAACTGCAATACATTTGAAGACAGAATATATAGATGATATAAATACACCTTGCTGGATTAACGCAAATGTATTTCAATCTATATTTATTGATGGATGTCAGTATGGGATTGAAGTAGATGGAAATAGTGATTTGCCAAATGAAAGTTCAGGCAATACATTTCATGATATTCAAGTACAATGTAGACAGCAAACGAAAAAAGTAATTCGTTGTACGGGTGCCTATAATACATTTGATTGTATGATTTGGGATACGTACCGGATGAGTAGCGAACCGATTGTCATTGAATTTTCTTCTAATTCGCATCGCAACTACCTTTTTTCGAATTTACTTTCCACAACTATTGTCGATAAAGGACAATATAATGTTTGTAAGTCTACCTATGAAGAATCTCTTCGGGTTCAGTTGCCAATTACGTTAAATAAACCACATTTAATAGGGAACCAAGATGATATATTAGTAAATGCTCAGCAGAAGTATACTGTTAAGCAAGTAAGTGGGAAATTACCTTACGGGGGGAATCTTGCAAATTGTTTTAATTTAATAGATGAACAAAGTGTAAACTATATCGATGTTCTAGATAGTAATCCAGTTGTGATTGAACTAGATTTTACGAAGAATCCAATCAAAATGTTAAATTGTTTTGGCATGTATTTTGGATGGGGAGAGAGCCCGAAGAAAATTAAAATTGAATATGCATTAAGTGCAACTGGAAATTGGGTTGTTGCATCGGATGTTCCATTAAATGTAGGCGATACAATTATATCGAATATGAAGGCGAGTCAACTATATAAAGTAAGAATTACACTCAGTGGTTACGTTCAAGACCATAAACGTTTTCGAATTAATCGTATGTTTGCGAGGTCTTCTATGGAGAATGGGAATGCTTGGTTAGCGACAACTGGTGGAAGAATGTTTGGAGATATTGAAATAGAAGCAAGTAAAGGTATCGTCATGAAGACTGCTAGTGGAGCGAAATGGAAAGTAACGATTAATGAGGCTGGCCAACTTATTACGACTAAATTAACTTGAGATGATGCTCGGTTATAAATGCTTGGACGAGTTATTAAGTAGTACGATAAAGAGAATGAAAAAGAGATTGTAATTTGGTTTCAACCAAACTACAATCTCTTTTTGTTTCATTTAATCCCACCAAATCCAAGTCCAAAGGTAATGTCGCACATTTCGAGGAGTAATCCGTATGAAGCGTTCACCGTCAAAGAAGCAATTAAAATTTGGAAGTGTTTCATCTGGATTTTCTGGAACAAAGGTGACCATATTTTCGTTACTCGTAACAGTTACTGTAATTGGTGGATCGGTAGGTGAGACTTGAAGTTGTAACGAAATATTAGCTGTATTTTTAAATTCATTATTAACAGGTGGACTTATTACTTGTACTGTGAATAACACGATAATTGTTTCGTTCGGTTCTAAATTAGTAGCGACTAGGAAACCGATATTCGGATTCGCTAGTGGAGAGCGTTCCCCATTAATGGAGACAGTGCCATTCATAAATTGTAAACCTGCTGGAATGGTATCTTGTAACGAAATATTTGAAAGTGAAATGTCAGAAGTATTCGTAATGCGCACCGTATAATCAAAATATTGGTTTAAATAAGCTGAGCTGACGGAAGCGTTTTTTACTACTATCGCAGTTATAAATTGTACTGGTATACGAACGATATTTGAATTAACTATAAAAGTAATAATTGGGTCCTGTGGTGTCAATTGGAAGGCAGCAGTGACGGAAGCGGAATTGATAATTGTACTGTTTGAAGGGATAGACGTGACGAGAACTTTAAATGTTATCGTTGCTACTGAATCTGCAGGTAAAGCGCCAATATTAATACCAGTATCTGGACGGACATTTGGAACCGGAGTACCGTTAATTGCTACGCTATTTTCTATAAATGTTGTACTAGCTGGAATTATATCTAGGACAGAAGTACTAATTGTAGGAATTGGTGAATGATTTATCACTTCTAATGTGAAAGTTATGGTGTCGCCTGACGCTACAATAGATTTATCAGCTGTTTTTTCAATGCTAACCATCGGGTCAACTACTGTTGTTGTAACGGTATTTGTTTGCTTTGTAACGGTATTTGTTTGCCTTGTAATCGTAATAGGTGGTTCGATTGGACCAACAATAGACGTATAGGAAATAGTTGCATCGTTATTGATTGTAGATTGAAGAGTAGAAGAAGATATTATCACTTGGAATGTAATAAAAACAGATTCATTAGGAGCAAGGTTTCCTAACGTAATACCATTTTCAGGATTTTCATTAGGTTGATTGATTCCGTTAATCGTAACACTACCAATAACGAATGTCGTATCTACTGGTGCTGTGTCTACTAGAAGAAGATCTTCAATAGTGATATTACCATTATTCGTAATGGTAATGGTGTACGTTAAAGTTTGACCAGGCAAGGCGCTCGTGAAATCAACAGCTTTTATCGCAACGACATTATCATTTTGGACAGTTGTAGTGACAGTATTTGTTGTAGTTGTATTTGTAATAGGTACGTTATTTGGGTTGACTATATAGTTAAAGGTAGTAATGGCTTGGTTGCTTAGTTCATTTGGTGTTGGGATAGAAGTTACAGAAACTTGGAATGAAGCACTAGCGTTTCCGTCAACGGTTATAGGACCAATTGGTATACCGCTTACTGGATTGACTCCCGGAAGATTTTCTCCGTTTACAATGACACTATTTTCTATAAATGTAGTACCTTGAGGAATCCTATCTTGAATGATTACATCATTTACTGCAACATTACCAGTTTGATTGAGTGTAATTGTATATGTTAACGTGTCACCGACTGTTGCAAATGCAAGGTCAACAGCTTTATTACTATTCAAAGTCGCATGATTAATTGTTGTTACGGCAGCTGATGAAAGAATAGTTTCGGTAATAGGTGGTCGATCTGGTAACGTGTATTGGTATTCAATTGTACTCGTGTTAGAGATTGGATTTGTTTGCGGAATTGAAGTAACCCGTACTTGGAATAGAATAGTTGCTGTTGTATTGGGCGGAATGTTGTCAATTGGTATACCGTTAAGTGGATTGTCATTTGGACGAGAATTTCCATTTACAATAACACTATTCTCTATAAAGCTCGTATTTGCTGGGATGATATCTGTAACGATAATGTTTTCTACTTGTATATTCCCATTGTTTGTAATGGAAATTGTGTAAGGGATAATTGTTTGTAGGTCAGCATATTGGATAGGCGTTGTTTTTGTTGCCGTTACATTAGCAGAAATAACTTCAGTGAAGGTAATGTTACTAGTCGATATTTGTTCTGCCCCGTTTATCGTATAACGAGAAGTTGATTGGTTTTGGATACGACTGCTAGCTGGAAGAGATACCACAGTAACGGAAAACGTGACTGGGATAGAAGCGTTAGGAGCAATCGTTCCTACAAGTATACCAGTACTTGGATTCGCGTTAAGCTGAGGGATATTATTTACTAAAACACTACCGTCTATAAAGGTTGTTCCATCAGGGATATTGTCTGTAAATACAACAGAAGTAGCATCCGTATTTCCTATATTCGTTAAAGTTGTTGTATAAGTTAAAATGTCACCAATTGCTACAGAGGTCAAATCAACAGTTTTCAGTGAAATGATATCAGCGTCATTAATTTGAACGAAAGTAGTATTGGAAGTAGTAGATTTTTGAATAGGTGCGAAGTCAGGGTTGAAAATAAAGTCGTAGACGATGTTTGCAGTATTAGGTGTTGGGTTTACAGCAGGTAAATTCGTAACGGAAACTTGGAACGTTATTGTAGTTACTTGACCTGACGTAATATTAGGAATGGAAAAGCCGATATTTGGATCTGCTGCAGGAAGTACAGTGTTGTTAACTATTACACTTCCTGGAATAAATACTGTTCCATCTTCTATAGTATCTGTAAAAAAGATGGAGTTAGTTGTAGTGGATCCGTTATTTTGAATGAGTACTGTATATTCAATAGTTTCATCAATATTAGCTAATACTGTATTAGCGGATTTTGTAGCGATAAGAATGGCATCAATAAATTGTATATTTGTAGTATTGGAAGATGTCGTTTCTGAAATTGGTGGTAAGCTTGGGTCTGGCTGATATTCATAGTGGATGATGGCGATATTATTAATGTTATTTTGAGAAGGTGTAGAGACTACATTTACTTGGAATGTAACGATAATTGTATTGTTTGGAAGGATAATATCAAGAGTGATTCCGGTAATTGGATTTTCGTTAGGCCTTGGTATGCCATCTACAAGAATGCTATTTGGAACGAATGTGGTGCCAGCAGCAATGGCGTCAATTAGAAGAGTATTTGTAATAGGTACTGTACCATCATTTGTAACTGCGACTGTATATGTGATAATTTGACCGATGCGTGTAATAGATCTGTTAGCGGATTTAATTGCACTAACATTTGCCGTCCGCACTTCAGTATTTACTGCATTTGATAACGATCTACGCTGAATAATTGGGGAACTAGGGTCAATTTGGTATTCATACGAAGTGTCTGAAATGTTAGTGACTGTATTGCCCTCTGGTATGCTTGTGAGTTGTACTTGGAATGAAATAGTGACTGTTTCATTTGGTTGTATCGTGCCGAGAGTTACACCATTTTCAGGGTTCGCACCAGGCTGCATCACATTATTTATTGATAAGCTATCTTCAATGAATATAGTACCTTCTGGAATGTTGTCAATGAACACCGTATTGTTAGCTGGAACAGTTCCTATATTTTGTAGTGTATTTGTATACGTAATATTTTGCCCGATGGCTACGAAAGTAACGTCTGCTTGTTTAACAGAAATAATATTTGCATTTTGAAGTGATGTTGTTATGATATTAGAATTTGCAGTGCGATTCACTGGTGGAGCTGTAGGAATACTTACATATTGGTAATTTACAGATGATTGATTTACAATTTCGGTTTCAGTTGGTGGGTTATTCGTTTGTACTTGAAATAGTATTGTGTTGGAACTGTTTGGTGAAATCGTTCCAATTGGTATTCCGTTTTCTGGATTTACACCAGGCTGAAGTACACCGTTAATTGTGACACTGTCTGGAACGAATGTAGTCCCAGCTGGAATAGCATCTGTAAAAGTAATATTTATTGCGTCAACATTGCCGATATTTTTCACTTCAGAAATATAAAGTATAGTTCCGCCAATATCTACAGTTATTGGATTGGACGTTTTTGTAACTGTCAATTGTGCTAGAACGAAATTTGTAATGACAATATTACTTGTAGATGTTTCAGTAATAGGCGGTTGCCCTGGATCTGGTTGAATTGTATATGTTGTATTAGATTGATTTGTAATCGTTTGTTGCGAGAATGAATCGTTAATAAGAATTTGGAACGAAACAAGGTGAGTAGAGTTTGCTGCTAGGTTAGGCAAAGTGACACCTGCATTTGGATTTGCACCAAGTATAGCTGTTCCGTTAAGTGTAAAACTATTTTCTACGAATGTAGTCCCTTCTGGAATCGTATCTGAAAATAATAGATTAGTAGCTGGAATATTTCCGGTATTTTCTAGTGTTATCGTATAGGTCAAAATATCCCCTGTTGTCGCTTGCTCTGCATTGACTGCTTTTAAAGAAAGAACATTCGCATCCGAAATTTGTGTGAAAGCTGGATTAGACGTAATGGTTCGAGAGATGATAGGAGCAGTTGGATCGGCGATAAAAGTATAGTCAATACGAGCTATATTAGAAATTGGATTGACGCTTGGAATGGATTGAACGATAACTTGGAATGTGACGGTGATGATTTCTGAAGGTGCAATGGCGTTTAAGGGGATTCCTACGTTTGGATCGGCACCTGGGGCTGAAACGCCATTAATGGTCACGCTATTCGGAATAAATGCAGTTCCTTCTGGGACCAAATCTGTTAAAGTAACTGTATTTGCAGTTGTATTCCCGTTATTTTGAATGACTACAGTGTAAGTGATTGTACCGTCAGTAGACTGTACGAGGGAATCTGTATTTTTAATTACAGATAGTGATGCATCAACGACAGCTGTATTTACCGTATTAGATGAAGATGTTGCTGTAACTGGAGGTTGACTTGGGTCGACAATATACGTGTAATTTGTAAGTGCTTGATTTATAATCGCTCCTTGCGGTGGAATAAAACTTGCAAGAAATTGGAACGTAATCGTAGCAGAATCACCTGGTGCGATAATACCAACTGGAATGCCGAGAGTTGGACTTGCATCTGGAAGTGAAATCCCGTTAAGCGTGACACTATTTGGAACAAATAATGCCCCTTCAGGAACGCCGTTAATGAGTAATACAGAATTTGCAGGGAAGTTTCCAGTATTGGTTAATGTTGCTGTATACGTAATGATATCTCCAGTAGATACGATTGTACGATTTGCTTCTAAACCAGTTATAACAGTCGCGTTATTAATTTGTGTGGAAGCACTATTAGAATTTATTGTGCCTGTAACGGGAGGAGAAGCCGGATTAACTATGAATTCGTATTGAATAGATGCAACGTTTGTAATTGGGTTCGAAGGTGGAGTAGATGTAACTATGACCTGGAACGTAACGGTTAAGGAACTACCGGTGTTCACGGTTCCGATATTCACTCCGTTATTTGGATTTGCACTTGGAAGGGTATTTCCATTTACAGTAAAACTATTTTCCACAAAAGTTGTTCCTGCTGGAATCGGATCTGAGAAATTTACATTCGTAGCGTTTGTATTACCGCTATTTTGAATTAAAACTGTATAAGTGATCGTATCGCCAATATTCGCAAAGGCAGTATTAGCAGTTTTTACAGCTGAAAGGATTGCTGAATTAATAGAAGTAACGAAGACGTTCGTTTCCACATTTCCAGGTTGAGCCTGTAATGCATTTCCTACGTTATATTGGAAGTTTACAAATCCTAAGTTTTGGAGCTCTGGTGTGAATGTTGTTGGGTTACTTACAATTTGAACTTGGAATACAATTGTTACAGTTTGATTTGGAATGATCGTATTTATGCCAATACCGTCAATGATAGAAGCGGATGGTAACGGAGTGCCATCAACAATAACTGATCCTGCAACAAATTGTGTCCACAATGGTATCGGGTCTGAGAAAATAACGTTATTGGCAGGAATATTTCCAGTATTCGTGATCGTAGTTGTATACGTAATCGTATCACCAATCGTTGCAAAAGCTTTATCTCCAATTTTAGTGGTAGTTAAAATAGCACTTTCAATTGTTGTTGTAACACTATTTGAAGTAATGTTTTTTGAAACTGGAGGGTTAGCTGGATTGACGATATGTTGGAAACTAACGCTAGCTTGATTAGTAATTGGATTTATAGGCGGAATTTCATCGGCATTAATATGAAATGCTACGATGACAGACTGGTTTGGCGCGATATCGCCAATTGGAACGCCTGTAATTAGGTCTGCATTTGGAATGGTAGTTCCGTTAAGTGTAAAACTATTCGGTTCAAAGGAAGTTCCGTCTGGAATCAAATCGGTAAAAATAACATTCGTCGCACTAACATTTCCGCTATTTGTAATCGTAACGGAATAGATAATATCTTGCCCAATATCTACTGTTGCTACATTTGAATTTTTTTGTGCAGTAAGGACGGCGCTATTAACTTGTGTTGTCGTTGTATTAGATTGATTAGAAGTTGAAATGAACGGCTGATCTGGATCAACAATATAACGGTAAGTGGTAAGAGCTGAATTAGAAATAGGATTGTTGCTTGGTAGGGTTGAAACAGTGGCTTGGAATGTGACAATTGATGTGCTTCCACCATTAATGGAACCGATATTTACACCAGTAGATAAATCAGCATTTGGAATAGTTTGCCCATTAACTGTGAAACTGTTTGGAACGAAACTTAAATTGCTATCAAGTATATCGATAACGGTAACATCAGTTGCAGCCACATTCCCTGTATTAGGAAGGTTAAGTGTAAATGTTATTGTATTACCAACGTCCGCAAAAGCAAGATTTGCTGTTTTTGTACTAATAATAGTTGCGTTGTTTATTTGAAGAAGCGTCGTATTAGAATTAGCTGTGCTTGAAACGGGAGGATTAACAGGATCAACAGTAAACTCATATGTCGTTGATGCTGTATTTGGTGCTGGGTTACTAGGAGGGATATTGTCCACGGTAACTTGAAAAACGATGCTATATATTTCATTTGGTGGAAGTGTTACAAGCAATACACCGGTATTTGGATTCGCGTCAGGTTGTAAAACACCATCAACAGTTAATGTGTTAGGAACAAATGTGAGTCCACTCGGTAATACATCTGTGAATACAATATTAGTCGCATCCGTATTTCCTATATTCGAAATAGAAGTAGTATAAAAAGCAGTTTGCCCAATATCTGCAAAGGAGACACTCTCATTTTTCGTCATGGATAATATAGCTTCGTTAATTTGCGTTGAAACAGGATTACTAATTGAAGTTTCTGCATCAGGCGGTGAGACCAATTGATACGATGTTGATGAGAAATTTACAATTGGGTTTTCGGTTGGTAATGACGCCACGTTTACTTGGAATGAAACATTTACTGTAGACCCAGCTGTTATAGGTCCAATATTTACACCGTTTGATGGATCCGCTCCACTTTGAGGAACCCCGTTAATAGAAAATGAGTTTGCAATAAATGTAGTTCCGCTCGGCAGTGTATCTGAGAAAATAACATTTTGTGCGGATGAGTTTCCATTGTTTGTTAAAGTGACAGTATAGGTGAGTGTGTCGCCAATACGACTAAAGGATTTATCGACTTGTTTTAATGAAAGAATGGTAGCTGTGTTAATTGTAGTGAACACTGTGTTTGAAGTAACATTCCTTGAAACAATAGGGGCATTAGGATCAGCGATAAATGTGTAAGAAGCACTAGCGGAATTGGCAATAGGATTTTGAACAGGAGTAGAAGTAGCGGTAACTTGAAATGCTATTGCTATTGAGCTGTTAGGAGCAATCGATCCAATTGTTATGCCTGTATTAGGATTAAGCCCAATTTGTGTGATGCCATCAATTGTAACGCTATCAGTAATAAACGTTGTACCATCTGGTATAAGGTCAGTGAACGTAATATTCGTCGCGTTTGTATTACCGCTATTCGTTAAAATTGTCGTATAGGTAATGGCATCACCTAGCGTTACAAGTGTTTGATCGACTGATTTTACCATTGTTATCATAGCATCTAATACAGGGTTTGTAATGATATTCGTTGAAGTAGAAGTAGTAGCAGGAGCTCCGTTTGGATCAACAGTATAAGAGTATAAAATCGTATCGTTACCCATAATCGAGCTTGAAGGGGGAACAGAAAGAACATTTACTTGGAAAGTAACAGTTACTGTTTCACCTGGAGCGATATTTGGTATAGTTACTCCAAGTGCTGGCTGTGCACCAAATTGCTGTATACCATTGATTGTGACCGAATTTGGTATAAATGTCGTGTTAGCCGGAATAGCACTTGTAAATGTTATATTAGTTGCTGGTGTATTTCCTGTATTCGTAATTGTTGTTGTATACGTAAGTGTATCGCCGACGGAAATAATAGATTTATCAACAGTTTTTGTCGTATTTAATATTGCACTATTAATAGTTGTCGAAACAGAATTAGATACATTCGTTTGTGTTACGGCAGGTTGGCTAGGATCGACCACATGTGCAAATTGTACGGAACTAAAATTAGAAATTGGATTTATACTTGGAATATTTGTAACAAGAACATTGAGAGTAATAACGGTCGTTCCACTTGGATTTATATTTCCAATCTGTATTCCGTTCCCAGGATTTCCAATTTGCTGTGTACCAGAATCATTTGTTAAAGTTCCGGAAATAAATGTTGTGCCTTCAGGTAAAATATCAGTAAATATCATATTTTGTGATGCTACATTTCCAGGATTACTTAATGTAATTGTATAAGAAATTGTATCGCCAATCGTAGCGAAAGTTTTATCTACAGATTTGATTGCCACAACTTCCCCAGAATTTATTTGTGTCGAGACAGCATTAGATGTCGTACTTCGTGAAACAAGTGGTAAATTAGGTCCTTTAATAAATTGGTAATCAATAGAAGCTCCGTTTACAACCGGTGAGTTTGGCCCTCCAGGTCCGATTGTAAAAATAGGATTTGGGATACTAACTACTTGCACACGGAAAGTGACGTTTATAAAATCTCCTGCAATAATATCCCCAATTGGTATCCCGTTCGCTGGATTTACTCCAGGTAATAAAACTCCGCCTACTCGAACGCTATCTTCTATGAATATTGTGTTATTTGGAATTGGATCTGTAAACATGATATTCGTAGCAGTCGTGTTTCCTATATTCTCTAATAAAACTGTATACGTTAAAAATGAATTTCCAGGTGCGATGTCAGAAAAAAGTCGATCAACACTTTTCGTTGCTTGAATAATTGCTTCGTTAATTTGAACTAAAGTTGGAGTACTTGTAGCTGTTTCTGTCACTGGTGGCTGGTTAGGATCAACAATAATAGAGTATGTTGTGCTAGATTGGTTTAATGTTGGATTTGTAGCTGGTATTGAGCCAACGATCGCTTGAAAACTAATTATTGTCGTTCCTCCAACTGGAATGGGGTCTAAAGAAATCCCGCTATCTGGTCTAAATCCAAGTTGTGGGATTGTATTAATTTGTACGCTATCAGGAACGAATGAAAGTTCAGGTGGTAATATATCGATAAAAACAGGTGTGTTTGCGATAGTATTTCCACTATTAGTAAGAGTAGTTGTATACGTAATTGTATCTCCAACAGCAGCAAATGCACTGCTTGCAGTTTTTGTTGCGATAACGGAGGCAGTATTTACTTGTGTAAAAGATGTATTGGATTGAACTGTTCGTGAAACAGGCGACTCATTTATATCAACAATAAAGCTGTATTGAAGCGATGATTGATTTGGAATGGGATTAGGATTTGGAAGAGTTGTAATATTCACTTGAAAACTAAGTGTAACGGATGCATTTGAATTCAAGTTACCAATAGTAATACCGTTTTGTGGATTTGCATTCGGGATTGTTACACCATTTATCTTAAAGCTATTTGGGACAAAGGCGGTACCATTTGGAATGGAATCTGTAAATACAACGTTGTTAGCGGTAGTATTTCCTGTGTTTGTAACAACTGAAGTGAATGTAATTGTATCTTCAATTGTAGCAAAAGTTGTACTAGCATTTTTATTTATTACTAAAGTAGCATCAACAATCGGTGTAACTGTCGTGTTTGTAACGATACTACCAACAGCTGGTGTTTCAGTTGGATTCACTGCATATTCATAGTTTACAAGAGCGTTATTCGTTAAAGTTCCACTAGGTGGAATAGCGAGGATTTTCACTTGGAATGTAAGGAAAGTAGTGCCTCCTGGTGCAATATCGTCTAAATGAATACCTAATGAAGGATCTAATCCAGGTTGTGAAATGTTATTTATTGTAACGGAATTTGGGATGAAGGATGCACCTGGTCCGAGTCCATCTGTTAAAACTGTAGCACTAGCAGGGATATTTCCTGTGTTCGTAACTGCAATTGTATAAGTAACGATATCTCCAATTGCAGCATTCGGTGTGTTCACTGACTTCGTAGCGATAATCGTAGCGTTGTTAATTTGAGTTGTTATTACATTACTTGATGCATTGGCGGATGCTGGAGGTAAATTCGGGTCTACGACATATTGGTACGTTGTGTTACTTTGGTTCGGGATTGGATTCGGATTCGGGATGGAGTTTACTTGCACCTGGAACGAAATTATCGTATTTGCATTCGGACTTATAGGATCAATTGCTATTCCATTCGTTGGATTTACATTAGGCAGTATATTCCCATTTACTGTTACACTATTTGGAATAAAAGATGTCCCGCTTGGAATTGCATCGGTAAAGACTATATTTGATGCAAGTGTGTTCCCGTTATTCGTTAAAGTAGTCGTGTACGTAATAATATCATTTACGTTCGCAAACTGTTTATCTGCAGATTTTGCAGCGGTAATCGTTGCATTATTAATAGTTGTCTGTACAGTATTGGAGGCAACCATCTGCATGACGGTTGGTTTGGCTGGATCGTACGTGTATTGGAATGTAGTACTTGATTGATTTGGAATTGGATTTGTACTAGGAATAGTTGGTACAGAAACTTGGAATGCAACAGTACGTGATGAATTTGCTCCTATCGTACCAATAAGAATGCCGTTAGCAGGGTTTGCATTGGCTATAGGGACGCCGTTAATCGTTACAGTATTAGGAAGGAAGATGGTATCAGCTGGAATGATATCTGTAAACGTTACATTAGAGGCAGGGATATTGCCGTTATTCGTTAAAATTGTAGCATACGTTATGATATCGCCAACATCAGCGGAATTTGTACTTGTTAGTTTCGTAGCAACAATATTAGCGGTATTTATTTGTGTCGTTACTATATTGCTAGTAGCATTTCTAACAACAGCAGGTGAATTTGGATCTGCGATAAAGCTATATTGAAGTGCAGCACTGTTTTGAACTGGATTTGGTGAAGGTAAACTATTTGCACTAATTTGGAAAACAATTGTTGTAATGCCGCCTGCTGGAATCGTACCAACTTGAAGGCCGGCACTTGGATCCGCACCTAGCTGTAAAGCACCCCCTATAAAAATACTATTTGGTACGAGAATTGTACCAGGTGGAAGTATATCGGTAACGACTACATTATCTGCTGGAGTATTTCCTGGGTTAGCTAAGGCAATTGTATATGTGATTGGTTGCCCAACATCAGCGATAGTTAAATCTACATCTTTGAAAATAATTACATTTGCTAAATTAATTTGTGTACTTACAGTATTACTTAAAGATGTTTCTATCGTTGGTGGATCGCCTGGATTTAGAATAAAGCTATACTGTGTACTAGATGAATTTATTGTTGGATTTTGTGTTGGTAAAGAGGTGACAGTTACTTGATAAGAGACGGTAAGTGAGCCGTTAGCAGGAATAGAAGGTAACGGAACACCGACATTTGGATCGACGTTATTTTGGAGTACACCATTAATAAGGAAAGTATTTGGGATAAAGGTAGTACCGTCTGGATTCGTATCAACAAAAGTAGGACCATCAGCGGAAACACTTCCTGCATTCGCCAAAGTAACGGTATAAGTTAATACATCCCCAACAGTAGCAAACGCTCGATCCACTGCTTTGGTTGAAACGACATTTGCATCATTCACTTGAGTAAATGTAGTGGTTGAAGTTGTGTTTTTACTTACAGGTGAAGCATTTGGATCGACGATAAAGTTATAGGAAATAGAAGCGCTATTTGAAATAGGATTTGGGTTTGGAATGCTAGTTATTAATACTTCGAATGAAGCTGTAATTGTAGTATTAGCATTGATGCTACCGATATTGATGCTAGCTGGTGTAACGCCTGGCTGAGCAACATTGTTAATTGTAACGCTGTTTGGTACAAAGGCAGTACCATTCGCAATTGAGTCGGATAGTACTACATTGTTCGCCGCAACATTTCCATCGTTTGTAAGAGAAAAGGTATAAGTTAATACATCTCCAACTTCCGCAAATGTTTTATCTACAGACTTAGTAGCTTGAAGGTTTGCGAGTCTAATTGTTGATGTAACAGAATTAGAATTTGCTGTTTTTGAAGTGGGTGGCAAGCTTGGATTTACAGTGTAAATGTAAGAGGCAAAAGCGTTATTAATGATAGGGTTTTGTGCAGTAATATTGATGACTATTACTTGGAAAGAAAGTGTAAAAGTAGCTCCGCCAGGAATTGTTCCTATAGATAAAGCGACGAGAGAATCTACATTTTGCAAAACTCCGTTTAGTGTTACAGTACCAGGAGTTAATATCGTTCCATTTGGAAGTGGATCTGTTAGTTGCACGTTAGTAGCAGCTGTATTTCCATTGTTTGTAATAAGAATCGTATAACTGATTGTTTCGCCAATTGTAGCAAATTGTTTATTTGTTGATTTTGTTAAAGTTAAATTTGCATTGTTAATTTGAGTGGAAACGAGATTCGAAGAAATGTTTTTCGTAACGGGAGATTGGCTAGGGTTGACCGTGTACTGATAAGAAGCGCTTGATCCATTAGTTATGACATTCGACGCTGGAATTGTATTTACTACTACTTGAAATGAAATGTTTTTTGTTGTACCAGTTGGAATAGATCCTATATTTACGCCGTTTGCGGGATTTGCGCCAACTTGTGTCGTGCCATCTATTGTTAAACTGTTTAGAACAAAAGTTGTACCAGTAGGAATGATATCTGTAAAAATAACATTGTTTGCATTCGTATTACCTGTACCTGTAAAGGAAACGTTGTAAGTTAATGTATCACCAATATCTGCAAAATTTTTATCTACTGCTTTTGCCATAGTTACAGTAGCGTTATTCACTTGAGTAGATACAATATTGGTCGTATCAGTCCCGCTTACTGCAGGTTGATTTGGTACAGGAATGTATTGATATGTTGTCGTGCCACTATTTAATATTGGATTTGTTTGTGGGATAGAAGGAACGAGTACTTGAAATGAAACAGTAGTCGTAGAATTAGCAGCAATAGATCCAATTGCTATACCATTAGCGGGATTTGCGCCAGCTTGCGTAACGCCGTTAACAGTTACACTTCCTGGAATGAAAGTAGTCCCGCTAGGAATCGGATCCGTGTATATAACGTTCGTTGCTGCGATATTTCCTATATTAGCTAAGGCGATACTATAAGTTAACGTTTCGCCAATATCAGTAAAAATTTTGTTAACTGATTTTATACCATTAATATCTGCCAGGTTAATTTGTGTCCCAGCAGAGTTGCTTGTTGCAAGACCATTAAAAGTCGTTCCACCGGCAATTGGTGTATATTGAAATGTAATATTAGCGGTGTTAGAGATAGGGTTTTGATTTGGAAGAGAAACGACAGTTGCTTGAAAAGTTACTGTACGAGAAGCACTGTTATTAATTGTTCCAAGAGATATACCAGCAGCCGGATTTGCATTTGTTTGTGGTATGTTATCTACTGTTACAGTGCCAGGTATGAAGGAAGTGCCGTTAGGAAGACTGTCTATAAAAATAACGTTATTGGCGGGAAGAAGCCCGGTATTAGGGATAGTAACGGTATAAGTGAGAACATCTCCAATTGCTGCGACGCTTTTATTCACGCTTTTCGTTGCTTGTATGTTTGGTGAGTTTATATTAATTTGTAACCCGACTGTATTTAACATATATGCATCTCCGTTAGTGGTTAAACGGATTGCGGCGGACACTTGAGAATTTGTTAAATAAGGAGAAATATCAATAGAAGTAATGTCCCAACCTTGCCTCCCTGCAGATATATTTGTACCTGTAGAAGCACTTTGATTTCGTGTTCCAAATGTCCCGGTTGTATCTAAATTTCCAGCCGCATTATTCACTTGAGAACTGAAGAAATTATTTACAGCATTATTTGGCCCAGATAAAGCATTTAATGAACTGAAATTTGGTCCAAATAACGCTTGATCCCCTGTTATATCTGCATCTCCTTCAATAGAGCTTAAAAATAATCTCCCGCTTACGGGTCCTCCTGAAGGTGTTAAGAATCCAGAAACAGCTACATCTGCACTACCAGTATCAGCAGAAACACGGTTTCCAGCTACGTAAATTGTTAAGTTTCTTGCTGGTAATGTCCCGTTTTGATAAGCGACGATAAGCGTCCATCCGGCTGAATTAATTGTTCCATTAGAAGCATCTATAGGATCTACAAGTCCAGGGACAGCTCCCGTAGTATAAGAACCAGAACCTCCAGCTTGAATAAGGGTTGTTACGTCTGCTGAACGCGTGTAAAAGCCAAATGTAATAGAATTTGAAACGAAAGTTTGATTTGAAGCTGTAACAGCTGAAGGAGTAATCGAGTATGTTGAAACAGGTGTTGTAAAAGAAACCGGGTTTCCTAATACACTCGTAATGTTTTGATCACGAGATAAATAGTTCCCACCCCAAACGAGTTCTGCGTAAAGAATCGTACTACCAGCAGGTATATTTAAAAGAGCGGTAGAACTATTTTGTGTATAGTTTAACGTTGTACCAGCAGGAAAAGTAGGTACTTGTAAAGCAGTATTTGTAGTTGCGAATGCACCAATTGCTCCGATTGTACCAGCACGGTTTTGATTACTAATTTTACTTAATCCTAAAGTATTTCCTGTAATAGCGAGTGCGCCGTTAGTGGTGGTAGAAAATCGATTCGTAATGGGCATGTTGTCACCTCATTTCCAATATAGTCTTGGTCAAAATAGGATATGTGTGTGACAAATAAAGGGAAACATGTACAAGTTGATTTGGTAATAATGATTTAAATGTCTAGATAAGGGGATGGAGTATGCTTGAATTGGAAATTAAGGTGGAGCGTCTTAGGGAAGAACAAATAGGCGATATTGTAGCAGTATCTTCTAATATTGGATGGGATTATAACAGAGAAGAAATTGAGACTATTTTTGACTCAGGTATTGTATACGGTGTGTGGAATGAGAGAAAGGAACTCATTGCTAGCGCGGCAATAATATTATATGAGGAGAAATTAGCATCTATTGGAATGGTCATTGTACATCCGAATTATAAGGGACGCGGGATTGGAAAGGCGATAAAGAATGCATGCATGAAGAGCGTATCGGCTCAAACACCCATTATGCTTATTGCTACGGACGAGGGAAAGCCTTTATATGAAAAATTAGGATTTAGAGCAGTAAGCTATGTTTCTAAATACATATGTAACTCGTATAATGTGAATAATTATTGTATGAGAAATGAAGATTATATAATGAATTATGAGGAGTGTGATTTAGAAGAAATAATAAAATTAGATGAATATGCGTTTGGAACAAATAGAAAAGGGTTTGTAACGAAAAGAATTATGCAAAGTGAACAGTGTATCGTTGTAAAGGATAAGGAACAAAATGTATTAGGTTACGGTTTAAGTATACAAACACCAGAAAATAAAATAATAGGTCCGGTTGTTGCTGAAGATGATGCGATGGCAATGAGGATTGTGCATTATTTAGCAAGAGAGCATCATGGTAAATTAAGAATTGATGTACCAGAGGGGAAAAACGATTTTATGAATCAATTAGAGTCTGTTGGCTTTCAAAAGGTTAATACACCACCAATTATGATGAAAAATAGTGATCGTTTTTTGAAAAGAAATGGGGAACTATACAGTATTGCAGCGCAAATTTTCGGATAAAAAGAATCCTTCTAAATGAAGGATTCTTTTTTATTAATCACGATATTGGTCGTGAGTCGGTTGAAATAGGTCTTCCTCGATATCTCTCACCATAGAAAAATGATCCACATTATAATGTCCATGTAGAATTTTATTATGATGAGCAATAATTTGCTCTGCAGATAATACGTTAGAATTAGTTGTGGAATGACCATTTTTAATTAATGTAACGTCAAATCCTTGTACAGTAGCTGTTCTAACAGCGGTGTCAATGCAATGTTCTGTTTTACATCCACCGATAACGATATGGCCAATCTTTTCTTCTTTTAAAAGTTCTAGTAAAGAAGTGCCATAAAATGCGTTTGTTGCCGCTTTATTAATAAGGATTGCGGACTGAGGTACTTGAATTTCATTATGTACTTCAAATCCTTCTCCGCTACCAGAAGCAACATCGATATCTCTTACGAAAACAACAAGGGCATTTGAATCGATTGCTTTCTGTACGGCTGTATTTAGTGTAGATAGTAGTTCTGTTTTACGAAAAACTTCATTTTCTTGTTCATTGCCATCCATTAATTCTTGCTGAGCATCGATAATTAATAGTGCTTGTTTCATTTTGTATCCCTATCCCCTTTAATATAAAATAAGTTCCCATTTACATATTCTTTTATATTGTAAGGAAATCCTCTATCGTCTACTTCGGATAGATTTACAAAGTTGTCATATAAATTTCATTCTCATAGCGTGTAAAAACATGTATGATAGGAGATGGAGAATTTTTGAGTAGGTGGGAATAGCATGCAAACAGTAAAAGATTATCTTTCATTCTTACATACGAAAGGATTTAAACTATCAGAGGAAGCACAAGGGTTTATTATGTTCGGACAAGGATATACTGGTGCATCTGATGGAATTGTGAACGCGGCAATAGAAGCGACAATTAAACATCAGTTACAGTTTGATGGGAGTTATTTTGTTGCGTTATTAGAACGATTGAAAGAAGAAGAGATTACAGATAAAAAAAGCGCTAAGGCTTTTATGCGGAAGTTACAAGCGTAACTTCACGCAGCCTGCGCTTCTTTTTTTGTTTTGGAAGGTAATTCAACAAACACCATGCCTAGGAAAATACAGAGGCATCCGATAATAGCGGAAATAGAAAGTTGTTCGTTTGCAACGAGAACGCCTGTTAAGGCAGCGAAAACGGGCTCCATTGCGAAAATAATGGCTACTCTCGTTGGAGACGTATGTTTTTGCGCTGATGTTTGAATGAAAAAAGCAATGGATGTTGCGAATAGGGAAGTTAGAAATAGGGCGAATAAAAAGGAAGAATTCGTCCATAGTGTTGCTGAAAATAATTTTTCCCAATCTTCAAACAAAAAGGCGCAAATAGAAGAAAACATACCGACAGCTAACACTTGCGACGTACTTAACAATAAAGGTGATATTTTCTTAGAGAAGAAGCCATTAACAAGAATGTGAGCAGCGAAAGCAACCGCGCAACCGAGAACGAGTATATCTCCAATGTTTAATTGAAATGAATCACCAGCTGTTAATAAGTATAAACCTGCTGTTGCTACAGCAATGCCCATTACGATAAAAATAGTAGCTTTTTGTTTTAAAAAGATAAAAGACAAAATAGGTACCATAACGATACTAAGCCCTGTTAAGAATCCTGCTTTTGAAGAAGTTGTATAAAGTAAGCCGAATGTTTGTAACACATAGCCAACACATAAAAAGAATCCAACGATTAATCCAGCAAGGCTACTCTGTTTTATATCTTGTTTTGAAGTTTTTTTTGCGAAAATCATTTGAACGAATAATAAAATAATTCCAGCTAATAAAAAGCGAATACCATTAAAAGTAAATGGACCAACGAAAGACATAGCATTTTGAACGACAACAAACGTAGCTCCCCAAATAAAAGAGACAAATAATAAAGCAAGAGGAGCAATCCAATCTTTTTTCACACTCATACCCCCGTTAATTTTGTAAGATAGCCTTTCTAGCTAACTCATCAGCAACTTTATTTTGACTACTTGGAATCCACTTAATAAAAAAGAGGTCGAAATTTTTTATGTACTGCAGTGCTTCTTCTAATAAAGGTGCAAACATTTTATTTTTTGCGTATTCTTTTTCGACAGCTCGCTCGACAAGTTGCGAATCTGTACGAAAAGAGACAATGTTATAATTATGCTCCGTGCAATATTTTAATGCCGCAAGTAAAGCGTGGTATTCTGCTTCATGATTGGACATTGTCCCGAGGGGTAATGATAATTGTACAGCTGGTTGAACCCCTTTAATAAATACTCCCGCACCAGAAGGACCAGGATTTCCTTTTGATGCACCATCAATATATACTTCAATCAAAATGAGAAACCTCCAAATGATAAGATGATCCCCTACTTATATGTTTCTTTAAAGTAGGGGATAGAGTAATTAGCCGATTGTAATGCTATAACGACATGTAAATGTTTCATTCGCTTGTAAAGATTGAATTCCTTTTTTTTCCTTGAAATCTTTTGCTGGAGTTACTTCATCGGCAATTCCGTACCAAGGTTCAATACATAAGAAAGGTGCATTCTCGCCTGGTGTCCATACGCCGACAAATGGGAATCCGTCAAATTCTACTTTTACAAATTTATTATGTTTATGAGAACGAATAGAGATTTCATCCGTGTTCATATTTTCAAAAATAAGTGCATCATTTTTAAATAAATCGTATGTAAGTGGTAATTCATTCGTATTTTCAGCGATTAATTGTTTTTTGCTTGAAAGGTAAGGTCCTTCTAATACGCTTGTTTCTATGCGTTCAGAACCATTAAAGGATAAATGATAATCTGTAAATGATTCGCCCTCTAATAACGGGAAGTTGAAACCAGGATGTGCTCCGATTGAGAAGAACATCTCTTTTGAAGCAGGATTATTTACTTCATATGTTACATGAACGATTTGTCCGTCTAGCTCATAAGAAACAAGTAATTCGAATTCGTATGGGTATTTTTTTAATGTTTCTTCATTATTAGTAACAATATAAGTGATTTTCGTTTCACTTTGTTCTTTCACAGTGAATGTAAGGTCACGAGCAAAGCCGTGTTGTGTTAAAGAATATGGTTTACCATCTACGTAGTATGTATTATCTACTAATCGACCGACAATTGGGAATAAAATTGGTGCGCGGCGCCCCCAATAAGTAGAATCGCCTTGCCATAAGTATTCAGTGTTATCTTCTTTTAAGCGAACGCTTTGTAATTCTGCACCTTTGTCAGAAATGGAAACGATCACTTTTTCATTTTGAATTGTTGCTGTCATGAAGTGAAACCTCCTAAAACTTTCATATGTTTTATTATACGTTGTCTAAAAGAAAAAAGGTAGTTCATGATAGGAATCTATTGACGAAAGAGTATGTATTGCGTAGAATATAATCTTGTTGCTTAAAAAACGAATAACGTGGTTCGAAACCATCCCACGTAAAAAAACTAAGGAGATTTTGTCATGAATATTAGAACTTTAGTCGGTAATGGTATTTTAGCGGCATTATATATTGCTGTTTCTATGCTTATTCAGCCATTTGGCTTTACGAATGTACAGTTTCGTATTTCAGAGATGTTTAATCATCTTGTTGTATTTAATAAGAAAGCAATTTACGGAATTGTATTAGGTGTATTTTTAACGAATCTCTTTTTCTCACCTATGATCGCGTATGATTTAGTATTTGGAGTAGGGCAATCTATTCTTGCATTAGTTGCAACGATTATTTCTATGCGATTTATTAAAGGTGTTTGGGCTCGTATGATTTTTAATACGGTTATTTTTACGATTACTATGTTTATGATTGCAATTGAACTTCATCTTGCATTTGATTTACCATTTATGTTGACTTGGTTAACATGTGCAATCGGTGAATTTGTTGTCATGGCGATCGGTATGCCTGTAATGTACTGGATTAATAAACGAGTACAATTTGAAAGATTTATGTAATAGATGAAAGAGCTATTCCTATAGGGATAGCTCTTTTTGTATGTAATCACATTGAATATAATGCTGTGACTCTAGATAAAATATAATAAAATAAAGTAAGGCTTTCATTAGCTGGCTACATATAAGAAGTCTTATATAAGGGGAATCTAGTATGAAATATAAAATTCATTGGTTGTATAAAACGAAGCGCGGTTTGCAGACGGAATTAACGACAGATTATATGAACATAGAAGAAGTACTTCAATTTGCAGAGGATTTCGAGAAAACAGGAAGAGTGAAAGAATTATCATTTTATGATGAAATGGATGCAGAATGGTCATTAAAAGAAATGAAAAAGCTGAGTAAACAAGTGGAGGAAGAGCTCCAAGAAATACTCGTTTATTTTGATGGTGGTTATGATGTACAGACGAAAGAAGCTGGAGTAGGTATATGTGTATACTATAAAAAAGGAAATACAAAATACCGAATTCGCCGTAATGCATATATAGAAGGCATATATGATAATAATGAAGCGGAATATGCATCATTACTATATGGTATGAATATACTCGAGGAATTAGCTATTAAGTATGAAGCAGTTACACTTCGCGGTGATTCGCAAGTTGTGCTGCAGCAATTGGCTGGAGAATGGCCTTGTTATGATGAGCATTTAAATCATTACTTAGATCAAATTGAACAAAAGGCGAAGCAAATGAAATTAAAACTTGTATGTGAGCCGATATCTAGAAAACAAAACAAAGAAGCACACCAATTAGCTACGCAAGCATTAGAAGGAACAGTCATTGATAGTCATAAAGAAATAACCGAATAGAGAGGTGCAAAGGTGGATAAAAAGCAACTCATTACAGAGGTAAATGACTTATTAGAAACGTATTGTGAAGGGTGTTTTTTGCGAGAACATAATCGGAAGACAAATAGTAAGTATTATGCTCATTCCTTTTGTATACGGCAATGTACAGTTGGAGAAACGTTGAAAAAGTATGGAGAACAGCTGTCATGAAAAAACATCCAGAGAAAATTCTCTGGATGTTTTTTAGTGCTTCGCTTCATTTAATTGATGCTCGCATTGACTTAATTTTTTTTCCTCATTCATCAGAAATGGCTCATCTAAATCTGTTGCAACAGATTTCATAATTTCAAGCTGAGAGCGAGCGGCTTCTACAGCAGTAGTAGCATGCTCTAATGTATCTGGATCCATTGAAATTGTCGCTGATCCTACCATTTTTTGTGCTGTTTCTACACGGAATTTTACTTCTTCAAAATCATTTACTTCTGATCCCATTGCTAATTCCTCCTTTGTATATTGCGCATTTCACATAGTTTTTGCTCTGGAAAACGGAAATATACAAAGGAATAACAAAGGAGGTTACCAAGTTAGGTAACCTCCTGTCATATGTTAGATTAAAGTTTTACTACGTTAGCAGCTTGAGGTCCGCGGTTTCCTTCAGTGATATCGAAAGATACTTCTTGACCTTCTTCTAAAGCTTTGTAGCCGTCGCCTTGGATAGCAGAGAAATGTACGAATACATCGTCAGCTCCCTCCATTTCGATAAATCCAAAACCTTTTTCGTTGTTAAACCATTTTACTTTTCCTTGCATGTTACAATTCCTCCTAAAAACATTTGCTTTTTTCATTTAGTGAAATTCATTTGAAAAGATAATATAAACTAAAAATGCTATAATCTTGAATATTCTGCTAAATGATTAATTTAAATATACACGAATTGGCAGAATTTAGTCAAGTAAGCGATTTTATTTTTTTGTATTTTTAAATAATTTTTCGGTCGAATTTTTAACTAGGTATAGGACAGGCCGAGTATGTAATATTCATAATTGAATGCTATACATAATGAGGTGAAAGAAAGAATGAATGAGTCTTATTTATTAGATAATGAAGGAATGAGAACGAGAACGGACATACCGAATTGGGTTACAAAAGAATTTCAAAATTTTTCGAATGTCGTGCTAGAACCAACTTTCCCGTGTTATTTCGGCTTAACAGCTTTGAAAAAGAATGAGCTTCGTTATTCCTTCCTCTCTCATAATGATTGGAGTCATTTGCCACATACAATGTTATCTTTTTTAGAGTTAATGAAAGAGCGCCCAATTGTAAGAAGAGGATTTTTCCTCTTTGTGGAACCGGAATGTGAGGAACAATCACTGGAATATTATCGGGATTACTTTTGGAAAGTACTACAATATTTACATGAAAACGATGATCAAACATGGCCGAAGCAAATTCCTGAAGACCCAGACCATTACTTATGGGAATTTTCATTTGGTGGTGAACCGATATTTGCATTCGGAAATGCACCAGCTTATAAACAACGAAAAACTAGGCACTTAGGAAATTCTCTCGTTATTGGGTTTCAACCACGCACCATTTTTGATGGATTAGAAGGGGATCGTCCTAAAGGAGCATATTCAAGACAAACGGTCCGCGAGCGGGTTGAAAAGTGGGATCAGCTGCCAAAGCATCCTAACATTAGTCATTATGGTGATCCAGATCATCGCGAATGGAAACAATACTTCATAGGAGACGATGTAGAGCCGATAAAAGGAAAATGTCCTTTTCTTCATAAGATAGAAAAGTAGGAGCCATCATCTAGATGGCTCTTTTGCATATTTTGGATAAAAAAGGGTATTTTAGTAGTGAATATTTTGATGAAAGCTAGTCTGTTTTTAAACATTACATCATTACTTAATAGTAAAGGAAGTAGAAAGGACAGAGCGATGTTTGGAGCGATTATACAACAAATTGTATTAGGTATTTCATTAGCTGCACCAGTAGGTCCGATTAATATTGAAATGTTAAAAAGAGGCATTGAACGAGGTTTTTGGCATGCGTGGATTGTTGGAATTGGTGGAATGACTGCCGATATTTTGTTTATGCTTCTAATCTATTTCGGTTTATCTTCTCTGTTTATGTATACATATGTACAAGCTTTTATGTATTGCACAGGGTTTTTCTTATTATTTTATTTAGGATTTCAAAGTGTAAAACAAGGAATTTCCCACTCGAATATGGAATATAAAAAAGAAGAGGTAGGTGGCCTGAAACAATCGTTTATGGCAGGTTTTTTAATTGCGATATCCAATCCATTAAATCTTGTTTTTTGGTTTGGTATATACGGAAGTACACTTAGCTCATTGCTTACGAAGGTAACGAAACAAGAAGCGTTTTTGTACAGTCTTTGTATTAT
Organism: Bacillus albus; assembly: GCF_001884185.1. Taxonomy (GTDB): domain Bacteria; phylum Bacillota; class Bacilli; order Bacillales; family Bacillaceae_G; genus Bacillus_A; species Bacillus_A albus. The sequence continues at coordinate 162,219 of NZ_MAOE01000037.1, read as the reverse complement.
CGTAGGTATTATTTTATGGAATTTAAATATCGCTTTTTCTGTTCATTTTGGCAGAACTTTATTAAAGCAAAAAGCATTAGGCTATATAACAGCCGGAGCAGGTGTTATTTTAGTAGGATATTCTATCCATTTAGCATACAAAGCTTTACAGTTGTTCACATAAGATTGAAGGGGAGATTTTTATGTATCGAACCACTATTGAGGAAAAAGAAATTATTATTACGTTAGCACCAAAAATTCGAAAAGAAATTACTGATAGGGATCCACTTTATGAAGCGGTATTTCATAATGCGGCAAGATTACTACAAACAAAGCAACCGACGTTTGCGGTAAATCATGAAATATTTGGGCTCATTATTGGAGAGGTTCAAAGAGGAGAAGTAACAGTGTTTGCGGTGGAACATATTATTCCGAAGCAAAATATATTTGGATCGAATAATTTTTTCTCGACAATAGAGCAGCAGGCAAATTTGTAAAGTGAATAGAATAAGAATAGAAAATAAAAGAAATAGTCGTAACGATATGTTGCGGCTGTTTTTTGGGAAAAGGGGGAAGGAAGATGAAGAGAGTGGGGAAAGAGTTCTTTTTACAACATGATATCGTTATTATGTATAGTATTTTATTTGTTTTTATCATTATTTTAAAAATGCAATTATTCACATGGATCGGTATGTTAGCCTGTTTGTTTGGGATTGTTTTTTATACACTTAACGAATATATGACACATCGATTTTTATTTCACTTAAAACCACCTAAAAACGTATTTTTATTAAAAATGCTAAGAAGATTACATTATGATCATCACGTATATCCAGATGATTTAAAACTATTATTTTTGCCTGTATGGTTTAGTATACCGAGCTTTACTATATATTTACTCCTATCATACGCTATAACAAAAAGTGTTACTATTACACTTTCATTCGGGATTGGTATGATTATTATGCTTCTCGTTTATGAATGGAAACATTATATTGCACATAAGCCAATTCGTCCTGTCACTAAGTTTGGACGATGGCTAAAAAAACAGCACATATTACACCATTATAAAAATGAAAAGTTTTGGTTCGGTGTTTCAAATCCAGTGTTTGATTTCCTATTTGGAACGCTTAAAGATGGAAAAGATGTTGAATTAAGCGAAACAGCTCGTAATTTAGAAAAAGAGAAAAAAACAGAAGTGGTGCGATAAGCACTCCTTTTTTATTTTGTTATAACGAGTATGGAAGCTTGGCTAGTGTGTAAATTTTATGCTGAAAAAGTATATTAAAAACTTAGGGGAAATTGCCGAAAAATGTCTATCGAAAAATCTTTGCAGGAATGTATGGATTGTCTAAAATGAAAATAAGTTTCTGAATATTCATAAAATTAGTCTTTAGGTATACAAGGGGGAATTGTATTTTTAGTAAGAGAGGGGATTAGAGAATGAAACGAGATGATACGTCAGCACGTAAGTTGCAAAATGAGGTGAATTATACAGAGGTTGTTCAGTCAGAAGAATTTCAATTGCTATTAAATACGAAAAAGAAGTTCATCGTTCCAATGAGTATCTTCTTTTTAAGTTTTTTTATTGCGTTACCTATTTTAACATCGTATTCAAAGGTACTCAATACACCGGCATTCGGTGATGTTACGTGGGCATGGGTATTTGCATTTGCTCAATTTATTATGACGTGGTCATTATGTATGATTTACAGCAAAAAAGCGGAATCCTTTGATAAAATCTCACAAAACATTCTGCAAGATATGCAAAAAGGGAGGGGCTGACTTTGAATGTAACCGCTTTTGCACTATTTTTAATCATCGTACTTGGTACACTCGTCATAACTTATTTTGCATCGAAGAAAACGAAAAATGCGAGTGAGTTTTATACGGCTGGAGGGGGATTAACTGGTTGGCAAAATGGTCTGGCTATTGCGGGAGATTATATGTCTGCTGCGTCCTTTCTTGGTATAGCTGGGGCGATCGCGTTAACTGGGTTTGATGGGTTCTTTTATAGTATCGGTTTCTTGGTTGCCTATTTAGTTGTATTATACTTAGTTGCAGAGCCACTTAGAAATTTAGGGAAGTACACGTTAGCTGATATGATTGCGGCACGTTTTGATGCGAAAAAAGTTCGCGGAGTTGCAGCGCTTAATACGATGACGATTTCGATTTTTTATATGATTGCACAATTAGTTGGGGCTGGTGCACTTATTAAATTATTATTAGGAATCGAATATACGACATCTGTTTTAATCGTTGGTACATTAATGACAGTGTACGTTATTTTTGGCGGAATGACTGCGACGAGTTGGGTTCAAATTGTAAAGGCTGTATTACTTATGGCTGGTACATTTATTATTTCTGTTATCGTTTTCGCAAAATTTAATTTTAGTGTGACTGAAATGTTCGCGCAAATGAAGACAGCTACACCGTTAAAAGACTCGTTTTTAAATCCAGGAGTAAAGTATAAAGATGGCCTGGATACGCTATCTTTAAATTTAGGACTAGTTCTTGGTACAGCTGGATTACCACATATTCTTGTTCGTTTCTTTACAGTACGTGATGCAAAAACAGCACGTCAATCTGTAGTATACGCGACTTGGTTAATTGGCGCATTTTATATTATGACAATTTTCTTAGGATTTGGGGCAGCAGCATTTGTAGGAAATGAAGCAATTATTAAAGCAAATCCTGCTGGTAATATGGCAGCACCTTTATTAGCGAAAGCGTTAGGTGGAGATTTCTTATTTGCTTTCGTATCAGCCATTGCCTTTGCAACGATTTTAGCTGTAGTGGCAGGTCTTGTATTAACAGCAGCGTCAGCCTTTGCACATGATTTTTATAATGAAATTATTCGCAAGGGGAAATCAACGGAAAAAGAGCAAGTTTCAATGGCTCGCTATGCGTCTATTGGAGTAGCGGTATTATCCATTATACTAGCGTTATTTGCTCAAACATTGAACGTAGCATTTTTAGTTTCATTAGCATTTGCAGTTGCAGCGAGTGCAAACTTACCAGTTATATTATTCACAATATATTGGAAGCGTTTCAATACAGCGGGCGCCATCTCTGGTATGATTGTTGGTCTTGTATCAGCTATTGTTCTCGTAGCGTTAAGTCCGAATGTTTGGAATCCTGTAGCTGGAAAAGCTATATTTGTTGGAGAAGCGATATTCCCATATACGACACCTGGAATTATTTCGATCCCGCTCGGATTCCTTGCAGCGTATTTAGGGACCATTTTATCTAGTAAGAAAGAAGATGCGGCGAAGTTTGATGAAATTCTTGTGAAATCTAATACTGGTCATGGTATTAGTGATGCGTCTTCACATTAAAAAAGAGGGGCTTTTCGATAATAAGAAAAGCTCCTTTTTCTTTTGTCATTTTATTGTAAATAATACTGCTTTGTAAGTAGGATTTGTCTTAATTTTGTGGAATGAAAATAAGCAGGGAGAAATTTAAATCATCATGGCACCAGCGCAGCTTTTGTGAAAAATAAGTTGTTATGGAAGGTGGAAGAAATGATGAAAACGAAACAGACTGATGAATTATTAGCAAAAGATGAGCAATATGTTTGGCATGGAATGCGTCCCTTTAGTCCAAATAATACAATGGTAGGGGCAAAAGCAGAAGGGTGCTGGGTTGAAGATATACAAGGGAAAAGATATTTAGATGGTATGAGTGGTCTTTGGTGTGTGAATAGTGGATACGGCAGAAAAGAGCTCGCAGAGGCGGCTTATAAGCAATTACAAACATTATCATACTTTCCGATGTCACAATCGCATGAACCGGCTATAAAGCTTGCAGAAAAATTAAATGAGTGGCTTGGAGGAGAGTATGTTATTTTCTTCTCTAATAGTGGTTCGGAAGCGAACGAAACAGCTTTTAAAATAGCAAGGCAATACTATGCGCAAAAAGGTGAACCACATCGTTATAAATTTATGTCACGTTACCGCGGGTATCATGGAAATACAATGGCGACGATGGCAGCGACGGGACAAGCACAGCGTAGATATCAATATGAGCCATTTGCTTCAGGCTTTTTACATGTAACGCCGCCAGATTGCTATCGTATGCCTGGAATAGAAAGAGAGAACATTTATGATGTAGAATGTGTGAAAGAAGTAGATCGCGTTATGACATGGGAATTAAGTGAAACGATTGCAGCTTTTATTATGGAACCAATTATTACGGGTGGAGGCATTTTAATGCCGCCACAAGACTATATGAAAGCTGTTCATGAGACGTGTCAAAAACACGGTGCCTTGCTCATAAGCGATGAAGTGATTTGTGGTTTCGGACGTACAGGAAAAGCATTTGGATTTATGAATTATGATGTGAAGCCAGATATCATTACGATGGCAAAAGGGATTACGAGCGCATATTTACCGTTATCAGCAACAGCTGTGAAAAAAGAAATATATGAAGCATTTAAAGGGAAGGGAGAATATGAATTCTTCCGTCATATTAATACATTTGGTGGAAATCCAGCGGCTTGTGCATTAGCACTTAAAAACTTAGAAATTATGGAAAATGAAAATTTAATTGAGCGCTCTGCACAAATGGGCTCGCTTTTATTAGAGCAATTAAAAGAAGAAATTGGAGAGCATCCACTTGTTGGGGATATTAGAGGAAAAGGTTTACTAGTTGGAATTGAGCTAGTAAATGATAAAGAGACGAAAGAGCCAATTGATAACGACAAAATTGCAAGTGTTGTAAATGCTTGTAAAGAAAAAGGGTTAATTATAGGGCGAAACGGTATGACAACAGCAGGATACAATAACGTCTTAACATTAGCACCACCGCTTGTTATTTCGAGTGAAGAAATCGCTTTTGTTGTTGGAACGTTGAAGACAGCGATGGAACGCATTTAATGGATGAAGCGAGCTGTAGATTACAGCTCGCTTTTGTTTAGTAGGAGGAGTTTTTTATGGAGAAATATGATCCTAGTCAACATTATCACATCGGATATTATGAAGATGGATATGATTTGGAAGTGACAGCGTACAAAAGAATAAATGAACCAGTTTGGGATGCTTATATTCCGCACTATGAGGCAGACGATTTTTATAAGAGAGTGAAGGAGATGAAGCTAGGTGAATATATAGATGATTACGGCATTATGGTGTATTCATTTCGTAATGATATTGACGATGAAGAAGCACGAATTATTTTTGAAAACTGGTTAAAAACGAACGGAATTGTTTAAAGATAAAATGAAAAAAGAGATTACTATCTTATAAGATAGTAATCTCTTTTTATTGTAGAAAGCTTATTTACTTGCTTTCATTGCTTTATCTTTAGCACCAAAAGTGTATTTCAACATTGGTGGTGTAATCATTGTAGTTAAAATAACGACAATAACGATAGCTGTAAAGTAATCTTGTGCTAATAGACCGGAAGAAAGTCCTGTTCCTGCGATGATAAGTGCAACTTCACCACGAGAAACCATTCCAGCACCAATAATTGCAGAAGATTTAGCGTCAAATCCAGTCATTCGTGCACCCAATCCACAACCAATTAGTTTCGTTAATACAGCGATTACTGTTAATGCTAGGATGAACCAAATTTGATTGCCAATACCGTCAAATGTAATATTCATACCGATACTTACGAAGAACACTGGAACGAACATAGCGTAAGCGATTGGTTCTACTTTCTTTTCTACTTCATGTTTGTAGTTCGTTTGAGAAATAGCGATACCAGCTGCGAAAGCACCGATAATACCAGCAATTCCTAATAGTTCGCCGAAATATGCGAATGAGAAACAGATGATAAGAGCCGCGCTCACAATAGACTCAGATACGCGTAGTGGTGATAACCAGCGCATGATCGCAGGAACACCTTTCCATCCGATTAAAATAATAGAAGCGAAGAATACAACTTTCTTCAAGATAACCATTGTTAAGTTAACATCGTCTGTACCTAAGAAGCTCATTGCAAATGCTAATAAAATAACAACAAGAATGTCATCAAATACAGCTGCGCCCAGCATAGTTGTACTTTCACGTGTTTTCATCTTTCCTAAATCGCGAAGTGTTTGTACGGAAATACTAACACTTGTCGCACATAGAAGTAATCCTAAAAATACAGCATTTCCTTGTTCCATTCCCATAACGAGACCAGAAACGTAACCCCCTACGAATGGAAGAACGATACCTCCAAGTGCAACAGCTAAAGAAGAATTACGGTTTGCGTTTAATTCCTCTAAGTCTGTTTCAAGACCGGCCATAAACATTAAAAGAATAACCCCAACATTACTTAATTGTGTTAGAAGTTCTGAATTTTCAATCCAACCTAATACAGCTGGACCGATAACGATACCGACAATTAATTTACCGAGTACAGAAGGTTGGCCTAATCTAACACTAAGATCACCAGCAAGTTTTGTACTTAATAAAATAAGTGCAATTTGAAAGAAAAATTCGAATTCCATCGGATCCTCTCCTCATCATTTTTATTTTTATCACACGATTTCTCGGAATTTGCCTAATGAAAATATGTAAAACCCATTAAACAAAGGGTCTGATTACAAGTTCTTTTGAACTCGTAATTTGAACCTGTAATTAATATATAATAGATTTTACAAAAAATCAATGAAAAAATGGGAGCTTTTTTAGAGAGAGACGGTGTTATTAAGGGTATACATATAAGAATAGTGTGTGAATTTTTATATGTATGAAATAGTATGAAGTCCTTTTTTATTACAAATAATAAAGCCTAAATGCTATTTCACGAATTATAAATGTAAAAGGGAGGTTTTATCATTTGAAGTCATTAAAGAACAACTTGTCTATTGTTGCTTTAGGTGGAGTAAATGAAATAGGGAAAAATATGTATGCTATTCAATATGAAAATGATATTGTCGTTATTGATTGTGGATCTAAATTTCCAGATGAAAGTTTATTAGGAATTGATTTAATAATTCCAGACATCACATACTTACAAGAAAATAAAGAAAAAATTCGCGGGTTAGTCGTGACACATGGGCATGAGGATCATATTGGCGGAATACCATATTTTTTAAAACAACTAAACGTACCAATTTATGCGACGAAGTTAACGTTAGGTTTAATTGAAATTAAATTAAAAGAGCATAACCTTCAAAATGATACAGAATTAATCGTCATTCACGCAGAATCAGAAATTGATCTCGGTTCTATTCAGACGACATTTTTTAAAACAAATCATAGTATTCCAGATTGTCTCGGTATTGTGTTTCATACTCGAGAAGGTAATGTAGTACATACTGGGGATTTTAAATTTGATTTAACACCAGTAAATAACCAACATCCTGATATTCATAAAATGGCTAAAATAGGTAGTGAAGGTGTACTAGCTTTACTATCTGAAAGTACAAATGCAGAACGACCAGGTTTTACTCCATCAGAGAGATCGGTAGGAGAACGAATAGAAGAAATATTTATGAAAGCAAATAGAAAAGTAATTATTTCTACATTTGCTTCTAATGTGAATCGTGTTCAGCAAATAGTTGAAGTTTGCATAAAAACAAATCGAAAATTGGCTTTGCTCGGGAGAAGTATGGTAAATGTAGTAGAAGTTGCTCTAGAGAAAGGGTATTTACATATTCCAGACGGCATGTTAATTGAAGCGAGTGAGGTAAATCGTTTAGATCCAAAGCAGGTAGCGATACTTTGTACAGGAAGTCAAGGAGAACCGATGGCAGCTTTAGCGCGTTTAGCGAGTGGAAACTATAGACAAGTTGATGTTTTACCAGAAGATACGGTTATTATAGCTGCGACTCCGATTCCAGGAAATGAACGTAACGTTTCAAGAATTATAGATAATTTATTTGCTTTAGGAGCAAAAGTAATTTATGGATCAGGTAGTTCTACTGGAGTCCATGTATCTGGTCATGCGTATCAAGAAGAATTGAAATTAATGCTCACTTTAATGAAACCTAAATATTTTATCCCAATTCATGGAGAGTTTAGAATGCTACATCACCATAGTTTGTTAGCAGAATCAATTGGTGTGGAAAAAGAAAATATCTTTATCGTTCGTAATGGAGATGTTGTAGATATAAGTAATGAAGTGGCAATTCAATCTAGAAAAATACAGGCAGGAAATATATACGTAGATGGATTAGGAATAGGTGATGTTGGAAATGCCTTATTACGTGATCGAAAACAACTTTCAGAAGATGGAATGCTCGTAATAGTTATTACCTTTAATAAAGTGGACGGAGAAATTATTTCCGGTCCTGATATGATATCTCGTGGATTTGTCTATGTTCGTGATTCAGAAGAATTTTTGAAGGAATTAAATAAATTAGCAGTTATTACAATTAATAATTTAAAGAAAGAGAATGTGAATAGCTGGGGTATTTTGAAAAGAGAAGTAAGAGAAGCTTTAGGGAAGTTTATATATACTAATACGAAAAGAAAACCGATGATCCTTCCTATAATAATAGAGGTTTAAGAGTTAATAAAAAGAATTCTCGTAGGAGAATTCTTTTTTTGTTTTGAAGACAGAATGAACATATAATGAAATAAATAGAAATGGAAGGAAATAAAAGATGTTATTAAACAAACGCTTTACAATTGGAGAAATGGCAAAAATGCATAATATAGCAGAATCTACATTACGTTATTATGATGAAAAAGGTATTTTTCATCCGTCTACTGTAGATCCGCAAACCAATTATCGTTATTACACAATCGATCAATTTTCACTATTAGATACGATTAAGTTTTTACGCCAATTAAATATTCCATTAAAGGAAATTAAGAAATATATTGATGAAAGAAATCCAGCATACGCACTCAATTTACTGGAGAAACAACAAGAAATGATGTTGAAAAAACAAAGAGAAATTGAGTATGCTTTGGCGAAAATGGAGCATAGAATTCATTTAATTAAGGAAGCAACAAAAGCAAAAGCTGAACAAATGGTAATAAAAGAGATTCCGCAGCGAAAAATAACAGCTATTGCGGTTGCACCGAATACGACAGATGATATGTTTGAGTATTACATTCATTCGTTGCAAAAAAATATGAGGCAAATGGATGATAGCTTGTTTTCTGGAGATATCGGTGTAACAGTTGCGAAAAAAGGATTATTGCAAAATGAGTTTCAAGCGTATAGCAGTGTTTTTATTCTGTTGGATTACATGCCTTTTCAAGTACATAGTTCAGATGAAATTAAAGAAGGTATGTTTGCCTGTGTATATCATCATGGGCCATATGAAGAAACTGATGAAACATATAAGAAGCTAATGAAATATATTGATCAAGAAGGATACAAAATAAGTGGAGATGCAATTGAAATTGCATTAATTGATTGGTCTGTAACAGAAAATCCAGAGGAACAAGTAACAGAAATTCAAATTCCTATTATGAAAAAACAAAGCAATAAGTCATAGGACTCGTATCATTACAAATTGGCATGAAACACGATAAGTAAGTTACCTATTTTTTAAATTCTCTATTGACCTTCAAGTTACTTGAAGGTTTAAACTGAGAAAAGAGAGTTGAAAAAAAGGAGCATATTAGAGTATGGAAGCAACAGAAAAGTTAAGAGAAAAACCGATAAAAAGTTTATTTATTTCATATTTAATACCAGCTGTTCTTGGAATGGTATTAATGTCAGTTAATATTGTGATTGATGCGGTTATGATTAGTAGAGGAGTTGGAGCAAACGGATTAGCAGGAGTAAACGTGGCTATTCCAGCGTTTTCAATATTCTTCTCAATTTCATTATGGATTGGAATGGGCGGGGCAACGTTATATTCCATTGCATTAGGTGAAAATAAAATAGAAAGAGCAAGGTCTATTTTTACTCAATCTATGACGGTAGCAGTAATTATCGTAGGTGTATTAGCAGCGATTTGTTTATGGAGAATAGAAGATTTAGCATACTTATTCGGTGCAAACGAAGTGATTTTACCGTATGCGTTAGACTATTTACACGTGTTATTAACATTTGGAATGATATACGTGTTAGAAAATATTTTAAGTACATTTATACGAAATGATGGAAATCCTAACTTAGCGATGGCAGGTCTAGTTGTAACGGCTGTATTAAATATAGTGTTTGACTATATCTTTATTTTCATTTTTGGATGGGGTGTAACAGGTGCTGCTTCAGCGACTATTCTTTCAGCAGCAATTGGCTTCCTTGTATTATTAACGCACTTCTTTAGAAAAAGTAGTATTTTAAAGTGGACGAAATTCCATTTTGAATGGGATACAGTGAAACAAATTATGATAATCGGTTTCCCGAGCTTTACAGCAGAAAGTACAGTTGCAATTGTAACGATTGGTTTTAACATTGCATTCGTTCAATATGCAGGAGAAGTAGGTGTCGCTTCCTATGCGATGGTGAATAGTATTCACGCGATGACATTACTACTATTCTTCGGCGTTGGAGCAGCGTTACAACCAATTGCGAGTTTCCACTACGGTGCAAATTTATCAGAAAGATTGCGCGAAGGATTGCAGTTTGCTGTAAAAATTGCAGTTGTACTTGGAGGCGTTGCAATAATTGTCGGATTATTCTTCGGGAAATATATTATCGGTCTATTTGATGTCCAATCTCCAGAGCTATTGGAGTTAACATTAACGGGTATTAGCTTGTTCTTTATCCAATATGTATTTTTAGGCTATAACATTGTGTATGGAGAGTACTTCCAATCCGTTCGACAAACGACGAAATCAGTGCTTATTATAATGAGCCGAGGGTTACTATTTATTATTCCATTATTATGGATTATGCCAAAATTATTTGGGATAAACGGAATTTGGCTCGTTATGCCAGTAGCGGAAGTATTGACAGCGATTATCGTATTTACGATGAATCGTATGAAACATCCTGTTCCATTAAATATGGCGGGAAAGAAAGAAGCAATATAATGAGGAAAATCCCATTAAGCAATTAATGGGATTTTTTTATTCCTTTAAACTAATTGCAAAAGATCCATCTGTTTCTTGAACAGACGCGAAAGCAACGGTCTTTATATTTGTAATTCCTTTTTCTTTTAATTCTTTATATAGCCATTTTTCGTCCTTATGAATTAACTTTAAGTTATCGTATTGAATTTGAGAATCAACGATAAGGGCAATTGGTAAACCAGCATATGTAACATCTATGTTTAAATCTTTCGGAGTTAATGGTACAAGTTCACGCTTTGGTAAAATGCTAATGGCGCCATTTGCTTCTAAAATAGCATATTCAATTTCGTGAACACTTGGATATCCTGCGACGCGAAGGTTAGAAAGAAGTTCAGCGATTGGATATCTACTTTTTTGTAAGTTTTCAAAAATAATGTCACCATGTTTAATTAAAATAATCGGGTGCCCAAGAATAAAACGATTCAGTTTGTTTAGTAAGCTTAATTTTGTAAGAAGCAAATGCAAACATGTAATAACGACCATACCGAGAAAAGCTTGTAAAGCACCTGAAACTGGTATAGCCTGAAAAGCTAAATAAGATAAAAAGATAATAGCACCAAAATCATGAGGCGTTAGTTGTGCTAAAGCTGATTTACCGAGTAACTTGAGTGATAGTAAAAATAAGATGAAAAAGAACGATACGTTACATAAAAAGAGAAGCAATAGAGACACTCCTTCGTGCAAAGTTGTACTTACTGTTCCCGAAAGAAATATAAATATTACATTCCAGAGGATAAATTAGGATGAGTTGGAATTTGTCTGTATACAAACAAATAAATGGATATTATCATGAAATAAGCAAAGAACATAGGAGTATATGGAGATGAAAAAGAAGAAAATAATGAAGTATATGATGGGCATTATAATGGTTTGCGCCGTTTATGTGGGATTTTTACAATATAACATTTATAAGCATGGGCAAATGAATGCGACCTATGATGCGGATTATATAATTGTATTAGGATCGAAAGTAAACGGAACGAAACCGTCGTATTCATTGCAATATCGTATTGATAAAGCAGCTGACTATTTACAATCACATGAGAAAACAATTGCTATTGTGTCTGGAGGGAAAGGAAAAGGAGAAGATATTTCAGAAGCATTAGCAATGAAACATGGATTAATGAAACTAAAAATTGCAGAAGACCGCATTATAATGGAAGATAAGTCAACGAGTACAGATGAGAATATTAAATTCTCAAAACCTTTAATTCCGGACAATATGAAAAAAGGAATGATCGTAACAAACGATTTCCATATGTTTAGAGCGAAAAAAATAGCAGCAAAGCAAGGTTTACAATTAGAAGGTCTTCCGGCCGAAACACCGAAGCGAATTGTCATTCCATCGAATATAAGGGAGTATTTAGCTATTACGCAATATTGGTTTATGAATCGAATATAGAGAAAATAATCCCGTCTCGAAATCTAAGCGGGATTATTTTTGATGAAAATCTTACAAATATGTCATGTTCATGAAAGGTAAAGCGATAGTTTCTAGAATGGATACCTGACATAATGAAGATAACAAAAACTACTTAGAGGTGAATCGGATGAAAGGAAATAATATATTATCTTCACTATGTTACTTTAGTATCTTATTTGCACCATTTTTACTGCCAATTATCGTGTACTTCGTTGCGGAGGATGAAGTGAAATACCACGCGAAAAAAGCATTTTGGTCACATATTTTCCCGTATGCGGTTTTATTTGGTGGATTAGCAGTATCCGGCATATACGGGTTAAGCTTCAATCAATCGGATGGTGCTGGAATTGGCATGATGATCACATATGCGGTGTTCATTCTTGTAGGGATTTATTACTTCATTTGGAATATCGTAAAAGGTATTAAAGTTTTGAAAACAGCGTAATAAGATAAGGAATAAGTCGGAGTGGATTTGTCGTTATTTGTCGGTAAGTCGATATCCCTTGTCGAATCGTCGATATATTCGAAAAATCGTTGATATAGTGCAAGGAATCGTCGATATATCTGAAAAATCGCTGATATATTTAAATAATCGTCGATATAATTTCATGTACCGTATTGATAGACGTTTTAAAAAGAGCAATTCAAAAAAGAATTGCTCTTTTTGTGCTTATAAGTTGTGAATATTGGAAAAGATATGTTAATTTTTCATTATGATGAGAAAAAGGAGTGTTTTTCATGAATGAGATCATACATAAAATGGAGCAACACGTTTCAGTTCGTAAATATAAAGAAGAATCAATTCCGAAAGATGTAGTGGAAAGAATGGTGCAAGCTGCGCAGCATGCCGCTTCCTCGCATTTTGTACAAGCGTATTCTGTTATATATGTAACTGATCAAGACTTAAAGGCTAAACTAGCAGAGTTATCTGGAAATCGTCACGTGAAGGACTGCGCAGCATTCTTTGTTTGTTGTGCAGATTTAAAACGTCTTGAAATAGCATGTGAAAAACATGGTACAGAAATAAAGCATGAAGGAGTAGAAGACTTTATCGTTGCGACGGTAGATGCTTCACTTTTCGCGCAAAACTTAGCGCTAGCAGCAGAATCGTTAGGATACGGTATTTGTTATATTGGTGGTATTCGCAATAATCCGAGGGAAGTAAGTGAATTGCTTCATTTACCGGATAAAGTATATCCTGTATTCGGAATGACAGTTGGTGTACCAGATGAAGATCATGGAGTGAAACCGCGTTTACCAGTAGCGGCAATCCTTCATGAAAATGGATATGATGAAAAGAAATATGATGAATTATTAAACGAATACGATGAAACGATGAGCTCGTATTACAAAGAAAGGTCAGCAAATAAGAAAAATGTAACATGGACAGAATCAATGAGTTCATTTATGTCTAAAGAAAAAAGAATGCATATGAAAGAGTTTTTAAGTGAAAAAGGACTAAATAAAAAATGAGTAAAAAGGCAAATCTGTGATGCGGGTTTGCCTTTTTTGGAGGAGAAAGATGATTATCTTCGAATAAGTATAGAAGGAGGAGATAATATGAAAAAAGCTTTAATCTTTTTATTTGATGGATTTGCAGAATTTGAAGTGAATATAGCGAGTTTATTTTTGATAAGTAAGGAATTTGAAATAATAACAGCAACTGTAGAAGGAAAAACAGTTACAGGAGAAGGTGGTTTTTTGTGTCAACCACATGTTGCTATCGAGCATATTGAGGTGGCAGACTATGAAGTGTTATTGTACCAGGGGGACATATTTTTGACCATTTAGAAAATGAACAATTGTTAACTATTGTGAATGAATTACATAAGCAAAATAAATGGATAGCAGGTATTTGTGCAGGGACATCATTACTACATGCAGCAGGAGTACTTAATAAGAAGAAATTCTCAACATCATTAACACCAGATGAAAAACAATTAGCGCATTTACATGAATGGGAATATAAACAAAATAAAGATGTAACCGTTGATGGAAAATTATAACAGCGGTAGGATCTGCGTACGTTGAATTCGCTGCTGAAATAATGAAACAGCTCAATTTATTTAATGAGGCTGAAGCGAAGGAGAACGTGCAGTACTTTAAAAATGTAACAGAGCTGTGTGATGAAACGTTAGTTTAAGTGAAGATAAAAATCGGCATAATAGCCGCTTTTTATCGTTTAAGTCAATATGTTCTTGTACCATCTAAAGCATCTATTATCTTGAAAAACTTACTTATAATAAATGCAAACTCTCAATAAGAAGATACATACCCGTACAACTCAAAAGGATATACGTAAATATTTTAAAAATCCGTTGATTAAGCCATTTGAAAATAATTTGACCTATATACAAACCTAGAAATACGATTGGAATAGCATAAAAACTGGATTCCCAAATTGTTTTGTTTGTCCCAGTAAAGAGTATTTGAGTTAGTAGACTAATGAAATATATAAACAGATAAAAAGCCAATGTAGTTGCTCGTAACTTCTCCTTTTTCGTATCAGTTCCTGTAAAATAAAGTAACAGGGGAGGACCTGGCATACCGATACTTGTCGTTAATAGACCAGATAATCCACCAACTATGAAATCTCTAGATTTTGTTGATTGAATCTTAAAGTTGCATATTAGCATCAACGTTAATAGTAAGAGTAGGATGCTAATTGCTAATTTAAATGTGTTAATGTTAATGGAAGTGAAAATGATAATACCAAAAGGAACACCAACTATACTTCCAAAAATTAATCTTTTCAGTAGAATAAAATCAATGTCTGTTCTTATTTTCCAGACGAGTGATATGGAAATAATTAATGATAAAATAATATTTATTTGTATAGCTTCTTGTGGTAGAAATAGCATGAGTAAGAAAGGTGTTGCCATAATAGAAAATCCAAAACCTGTACTTGTTTGTAAAATAGAAGCTACTAATATAATACATATGAAAATGAAAATAATCTCCAAAATAGCCCTCCTACATAATCAGATCCAATACATATTTTAACATAAAGTGAAACTTTAATCAGTGGAAGGCCTAATGTCCTTTAATACGGGAAAAAAGCGGGAAAATAGCCGCTTTTTATGTTGCAATTAATATTCTAATGATGACCCGGTAGCTTTAAAATATTTTTCTCGTGAAGGCGTCATTACCCGGATTGCTAATAAACAGGAAAGGAAAAGAATGAGTAACGAGCTAATGATTACAGTGATTTGAACGGAAAGAAATTGTGCGGATGCCCCAATTGCTAAAATGAAAAAGATTTGGATGAAGTTTTTTATAGAATCAAATACGCTATCAATACGTCCTATCATATGAACCGGGATGTTATTTTGATAAAATGTGATAAAGCCAGTACCAGCAAATGATGAAGCGATACCCAGTAAAATGAAACCGCCTGCCGCATTTATAAATGAATTTGAAAAGGCGAAAATTACATAACCTATTGCTGTAAAAATCATACCGAATCCGATGCAATATTGAATCGGTAATCGTTTAGCAAAGAGAGAAACAAGAAATGAACCGAAAACGTAAGCAGCACCAGTTATACTAACAAGCATGCTATATTCCATGTCGGATAAAAATAGTACTTGATTTGTGAATACAACTTCTTGTGAATCGAGCGCCATAGAAACAAGCATAGTGGCTTGAAATAAAACGAATATGAGAATGATGTAAGTTTCAGTTCGAGCGAATGAAAAAACTTGTTTCCAATCATTTCGTAATGTTTGTACGAAAGTATTTGCAACTTCTTCATTTTGCTTTGTTTGTAGTGTAATGTTTGGCAAGAAGTAAATGAGAATGGTAGAAAGTAGAAATGAGAGTGAGTTGCAGTAAATTACAAAGGATGCTGAGTGCGTGGTGAGAAGTATTCCGGCAAGGGCTGGACCGATAATGAAAGCTCCGTTTGTAAATAAGCTATTCCAAGCGTTAAATTGAGCGCGTTCCTCAGCTTGTATGAGCATTGTTTTATAGGTGAATGAAGCTGGATCGAAAAATGATGTAGCGATGCGAGTTAAAAAGATAAAAATATAAATGATCCAAATAGAATCAAATAGTGGAACACAGCCAATAAGAGCTGCCCGAATTATATCTGTGATGAGCATAATAGACCGTTTGTTTAATCGATCTACTATACTACCAGACCATATTTTTGTAACAACGGTCGCAATTGGACCCACAATCCATAATCCTGCTACAGCAGCGGGGGAGTTTGTGCTATTTAACACCATTACGTTTAAGGCGATGAGATACATAAAATCACCTAAACGAGAAATTCCTGTTCCCGACAATAATAATAATTTATTTTTCATGAGCGGCTGGACCTTTCTTTCATTGTTTTTTAATCCTGCAGGAAATAGCGTATTCCTCTTCGGAGTTTGATTGACGAGCGGTTTTGTTTTCCCAACGTAATAAAACTTGTGAAACTTCCCAAGTAAGCTGTTGTAATTCCTCTGGATTTAAAAATAAATGAGATACAATATGACTGCCTGTATTCGTTCCTTCTGTGCCGCTTTCTTCAATATAGAAGTGAGCAGATTTTGCCTTGTAATATTTTTCAATAATTCCTCGTTTTTCTTTCGTGTTTACTAATTCAAGTAACCCTCCATCATATAAAATTTGAACGTGATAATGTACGCTACCAGCAGATTTATTTAGTTTAGTAGCTAATTGCTTTGCAGTGAGTGCTTCGTCTTTTAAAAGGTGGAGAATTTGAATGCGGGTTGCATTGGAAATAAGCTTCTGCTGCTCAGCTGAAATAGTAAGTCTATCGTCAAACATTATGACATCTCCTTTCTTATAATCTAAATTTATTGTACATTCTAAAAAATTAGAACGTAAGGAAAATAAATCGCCTTTTTC
The DNA here is from genome assembly GCF_001884185.1 of Bacillus albus. GTDB lineage: Bacteria > Bacillota > Bacilli > Bacillales > Bacillaceae_G > Bacillus_A > Bacillus_A albus. Next base: position 145,041 of record NZ_MAOE01000037.1, on the reverse strand, counting down.
CTTTATATTTCGACATAAATAAAAATAGCATGTACATAAACATGCTATTACATGATAGTAGGTTCTTCACTCAGTTTCCCGCGATAAAGCAGGTAAAGCCATATAAAACTAACAAAAATACAGCATATAGCTAGCAAGGTACCAATAACTTGCGGAGAAAGAATTTCTAAAAGCGCTCCTGTAAAAAACATGGATAACTGAATAAGAGATCCGTAAATGGAATAATGGAATGAAAAAACTTTACCCATCATATTGTCCTTCGTGTAAGTTTGAAGTAATGTCGTATCAAGTGGAACGATGATTCCTCCTGCTATACGCATACAGAGCAATGTAATGATACCGATAATAAGTTGATCGGATAAAATGAATCCGAGAAAGAAAACTCCTTGTAGGAAGTAGGCCCAACCGAATACTTTTTTCATTTTTTCTTCATTTTTAGATATATAAAGATTAACGAGGAGGCTCCCAATCATCAGCCCAGCCCCTTGAACTGTATATAAAATTCCAATATTCGTGTGGGAAATTCTTTCGGCATAGATCGTTAAAAGTAGCTGATAAGCGCCGCCAATTATGCCCCATGAAATGCCGACAAGAATTAACGTTAAAATGATTTTTGTTTGTAAAATGTATGTATACCCATCTTTTATATCAGTAAAAAATGCTTTGTTTTCGTTACAAGTATCATGAGTAGGGACACTCATATTATAAATAAAATAGGCTGAAATAAAGTATGAAAGGCTATTTACTAAAAAAGCGAATTCAATATGTAAAGATTGTACAAGTATCCCGCCTAAAGAAGCCCCCATAATAGACATAAAACCATTCATTGTACTAGAAAGAGAGTTAGCAGTTACAAAATGATGTTGGTGTACGATATTTTTTAATGTTGCTTGTTTAGCCGGCTCAAATAAGCAAGAAAGTACGGATAAACATATGTTAGAAATGAAAATAATCTCAATTTTATATAGTGCAAATAAGTAAGGACGATTATGCCTCGTAAAATATCGGTAAAAATCAGAATCTTCTTTTTAGGAAAACGATCTACAATCCCGCCTATGAAAGGACTAAGTAGAAGTTGTGGTAAACCTTTACTTATAAAAGTGAGTGCAATCATAAACGGAGATTCCGTTATACTATAGACGAATGTTAATAAAGCTACTGTATGAAACCAATCTCCAAGTACACTTAATATTTGCCCGTAAAATAGTTTTTTGAAGTTAGTATTTGTTTTAAGAAGCGCGGAATAAGAAACTGACATAAAAGATTAATCCTTATGTAATGACGATGCTTGAACTTGTTTTTTCCACTCACTTAAATACACTTTCTCCTCTGTAGGGAGTCCAACAGGTAATTGTGCAATCAATTCTAAACTATTTCCGTCAGGATCGTTAAAGTATATAGCGGCATGCGCTAATTCTGGAAAAACAATCGGTTCAATTGGTTCCATTCCAAAATCTTTTCGTGCTGAAATGCCTTTTTGATGTAGCCATTGTATCGCATGTTCTAAATCATGTAAGCTTACTTGAAAGGCGACGTGTCGTAAAGAGGGGTGATAATTAACTTTGTATTCTGTGCCTTCCCAAAGACCGAGCCAACTTTCATTTTCTTTAATCCAAAAGAAAGCAATAGCATCTCCTCTTTTATATAATTTCAGTCCAAGTGATTCATAAAAAGATATTGATACATCTAAGTTGCGGACAGGTAAATGTGCTTCGTAAAGACCTTTAATCATTGTAATCCTCCTTAGTAAAGTATTTCTTAATTTCATAGTAAACGGTTTTTTATTAGTTGAAATCAGAAAAAGGAGGGACATAACTTCATACGAAAGTATGAAAAAACAGCTCAAATATGAGCTGTTTTCGTATAGTTTTTCGTTCATTTGTTAAGGATAGGATATATTAGTATCCGTATCCGCCGCCACCCCAACAGCTACATCCGATGATGATTAGAAGGATGAATAGTACGATAAGCAAAGCAAATCCACCGCCGAAACCAGCGCAACTTCCACCATAACTCATATATGTTCCTCCTTTTGAGTAAGTTAATCTATATAATTCATGGACTACTGTATACAGTATGTTTTTTGTATGGAAATGGAGCCAGTCTCTTGAGTAATTAGACAAACGCCTGTATGGTCATTTTGATTGTATAATTAGCTAGGGATATGTGAATGAATTCCTATATATTTTGCGATTTGTTCATAAAAAAATAGAAAAATTGTAAAAAAAACCATTTTTATATTTTTTTATGAGTGGATTTGTACTATAATTTTACAAGTAATATTATGGGAAAAGGGAGTTTTAGTAAAGAGATGGAGATGGGAAAATTACACAATAAAATAGAAGACAAAAAGAAAGAGCTAATTCAACTTGTTGCTAGACACGGATTGGATCATGATAAAGTTTTGTTATTTAGCCGAGATTTAGATATACTTATTAATAAGTTTATGAATGTAAAAGATAAAGTACATAAATAAATAATTTGTAGTTTTTTATATTAGGATATTCCGTAAAAAGGAGAGAAAAGTATTTGGAACATTTACAAGAAGAGCTATATAAACAAATAAAAGAAGAAAAAGGTATTGTTACAATTTTTTTAAAGAGTGGCGTTAGAATAGTAGGAGAAGTTGTGGCGATAGACAAATTTACCGTTTTAATGTTAGTTGATGGAAAACAACAACTTATTTACAAGCAGGCTATATCAACAATAATGAAATAAGACACTCATATTGAGTGTCTTTTCATTATTGTTTGCAAGCTTCCACGTCAATGCCGGCATCTAATAATTTCTTTTCTCCGTCTTGTTCGATGATCTTTTGTAATTTAGATAGGAAAGAATCAAAGTTTGTATGCTTTGCTACTTGGAAAGTCATTTTATGCTCAATTGGTAGCCACGTATCAATATCAGCTTCGTTATGCTGAATTTTTACTTCAAGCTTATCAAGTGCGTTAGCCACTGTTGCTTCGTATGTTTCTTTCGCTTCAAATTCCATCCATAAATCATATAATTCCGTGCCGAGAGAACCTTTTAATGTGCGCTTAATATTTAAAATTGCTTCTTGCTCATTTTTTTGTTTTTGTAATTGTAATTCATGACTGTTCATTGTATCAAAAGCGGGAATATCACCAGCTTCAGCTTCGACCAGGTCGTGAATAATAACCATTTTAAGTAATTTTTCGATGTTTACTTTTTGATCTAAATAAGGCTCAACTAAAATGGCCATTAAGGACATGCGCCACGTATGTTCAGCAACGCTTTCTTGACGTCCATTAGAAAGCCAGCTATGTCGCATTTCATATTTTAGTTTTTCTGCTAGTGCAATGACTTGTAAAATGTTATGTTCCATTGTGATCCTCCTCATATATCCATACTATAATTCTAATATGGAAATAAAATGTGTCAATTCTATGAGTATATTGCGATAAATAGATGATAAGCGTATAATACTTATTATATGTAAAAACGCATTATTAAAATAAAAAAATGTTTTATAAAAATGAAAAGGAAGGGCAGGAATATGGGAAACGAAAATCAAGGATTTGCTAGACCAGAAAGAAAAAAAAGGAAGTTTGATATTTCTAGCCCAGTTGGCATAATAGTAGGTTTTGCTATTGTAATAGCGGCAATTATGCTTGGCGGCGGTGGAATAAAAGCTTTTAAAAACTTTTTAGATGTTTCATCTATTTTAATTGTTATAGGGGGAACTACAGCGACAATTGTTGTGGCATATCGATTTGGAGAATTAAAAAAATATACGAAAAGTATTTTTACTGTTTTACATAGAAGAGAAGAAGATTTAGAGCAGTTAACGGATATGTTTGTTGATTTTTCGAAAAAGTCTAAAAAGCATGGGTTGCTTTCTTTAGAAGTCGATGGAGAGCAAGTAGACAATCCTTTTATTCAAAAAGGGATTCGACTCATGTTAAGTGGTTATGATGAAGAGGAATTAAAAGAAGTGTTAATGAAAGATGTTGAAACGGAAGTGTATGAGTTAAGAAAGGGAGCGACATTATTAGATAAAATTGGTGATTTCGCTCCGGCTTGGGGTATGATAGGGACTTTAATCGGTCTTATCATTATGCTTCAAAACTTGCAAGACACATCACAAATTGGTACAGGGATGGCAGTTGCTATGTTAACGACATTGTATGGATCAGTACTTGCGAATATGATTGCAATTCCTCTTGCTGAAAAAGTGTATCGTGGTATTGAAGATTTATATACAGAGAAGAAGTTTATTATTGAAGCAATTTCAGAATTGTATCGTGGACAGATTCCTTCTAAATTAAAGTTGAAACTCGATACATACGTATACGAAACAAAGATAAAAAAAGTAAAACGAGCAGCCTAATATTGCAAGGAGTGGTATGGTGATGATAAAACGACCGCAAAAGGGATCGCCTCGTTGGATGACGACTTTTACAGATTTAACGATGTTATTATTAACTTTCTTTGTATTACTAGTTGCTACATCAAAGCAGGATGCAGTAAAATTGTCGAAGATGCTTGAAAAGTTTAGTGACGCGGAGCAAGTAGATGCAAAAGTAATGGAAAATACAATACCAGATATTTCACATGAAAAAAATGATGAAAAAATGATTTCGAAAAAAAGAATGGATGAATTATATAAGAAGTTAAAAGCATATGTGGATAATAACGGTATTAGTCAAGTGAACGTATACCGAGAGGACACAGGGGTAAGTGTCGTTATAGTAGATAATTTAATATTCGATACGGGTGATGCGAACGTTAAACCGGAGGCGAAAGAGATAATAAGCCAATTAGTTGGATTTTTCCAATCGGTACCAAACCCCATTGTTGTAGAAGGACATACAGACAGTAGACCGATTCATAACGATAAATTCCCTTCAAACTGGGAATTATCTTCCGCACGAGCGGCAAATATGATTCATCACTTAATTGAAGTGTATAATGTGGATGATAAAAGGCTAGCTGCGGTAGGATATGCAGATACCAAGCCAGTAGTACCAAATGATTCACCGCAAAATTGGGAAAAAAATCGTCGCGTTGTCATTTATATAAAAGAATAGTATATTGTTATTTTGATAATAAATAATAAAAATACGAAAATTCTTTTAAAAAAATATTAAATTTTATCATTTTATTTTGTATAATGAGTGAGAATGATAAGGTGAAATATTAAGATATATTTATACATAGAAGGAGAGAATCAAAAAGAATGGCACATAAAATTTTAGTTGTAGACGATGCGATGTTCATGCGAACAATGATTAAAAACTTATTAAAAAGTAATTCTGAATTTGAAGTAATCGGAGAAGCGGAAAATGGAGTAGAGGCAATTCAAAAGTATAAAGAACTTCAACCTGATATAGTTACATTAGATATTACTATGCCAGAAATGGACGGACTTGAAGCATTAAAAGAAATTATTAAAATTGATTCAAGTGCAAAAGTTGTTATTTGTTCTGCAATGGGACAACAAGGTATGGTATTAGATGCAATTAAGGGTGGAGCAAAAGACTTTATTGTAAAGCCATTCCAAGCAGATCGTGTAATCGAAGCTTTAACAAAAGTAGCAAACAGCTAATATAGAAGGGGTGCCACAAGGAATCTAAACATTGATAGCGGATATGCGTGTGGCCCCCTTTTTTCTTGCTTTAAAACACTAAATTGTTATACATAAATGAAATGTTTGTTAGACAGGTAGGGGATTAAAATGCAAACAGATCTATTAAATATATTTTTTGAGGAATCAGAAGAACATTTACAATCGCTAAATGAAAATGTGCTAACTTTAGAACAAAATCCCACTGATATGGATGTTGTGGGAGAAATATTCCGCTCAGCCCATACATTTAAAGGTATGTCAGCGAGTATGGAATTTACGGAAATGGCGGATTTAACGCATAAAATGGAAAACGTTTTAGATGAAATTCGTCATGGGAATATAGTTGTAAATGCGGAGATTATTGATGTGATTTTTGAGTGCATTGATAATTTAGAGAAGATGGTTGCAGATGTGCAGCAAGGTGGAATGGGCAATATTGATGTAATTGCAACGAAACAGAAATTAGAAGCATTATTGAACGGCAATATAGAAATTCCTGCTGAACATATAGAACAAGAAGCTATAAATAACGATGATGCGGCTTCACATGAAGTGCATATAACTGTTGAGCAACAAGCTATTTTAAAAGCAGTACGTGCCATTATGTGTATTGAAGCACTGCAAAATGTAGGGAATGTACAAAAAACAGTTCCAAGTATTGAAGAAATTGAAGCAGATGCTTTCGGATTTGAGTTCACAGTATTTATGGATACTGATCAAAGTGAAGAAGAATTAAAACAAGTAGTGCTTCATGTTTCTGAAATTGAGAAAGTAGAAGTGAAGCAAGGACATACATCAAAAGAAGTGATTTCTGAAAAATTGGCTACACAAGAAGTCGTACAAGAAGTTCCACAAGCGGCTACGCATGTGGAATCAACTAAAGAAGTATCTAAACAATCTGCTAATGCTACACCAGCTAAAAGCACTGCAAAAACGAAAAATGGTAAAGTAGAAAATCGTTCCATACGTGTTCAATTGGAAAAAATTGAAAGATTAATGAACATGTTTGAAGAAAGTGTAATTGAGCGTGGTCGCATAGATGAATTGGCACAAGCAATTCAAAATAAGGAATTAATTGAGCATTTAAATCGATTAGGCGATATTTCAAAAGATATTCAAAATGTACTTCTAAACATGCGTATGGTGCCGATTGAAACAGTCTTTAATCGTTTCCCGCGTATGGTACGTATGTTAGCGAAAGATTTAGGGAAAAAAATCGATTTACAAATTACAGGTGAAGATACTGAAGTCGATAAAATTGTTATTGATGAAATCGGTGATCCGCTTGTTCATTTAATTCGTAATGCAATTGATCATGGGGTTGAAACTGTTGAACAACGTCGTGATGCAGGTAAAAATGAGACAGGTACGATTAAATTAGAAGCGTTCCATAGTGGAAATCATGTCGTAATTCAAATTACGGATGATGGAAATGGAATTCATAAAGGGAAAGTATTAGAAAAAGCGATTAAAAATGGTGTTGTAACAGAATCTGAGGCAAATAAATTAACAGACCGTGAAATATTTGATTTGATCTTCCAACCAGGATTTAGTACAGCTGAAGTTGTATCAGACCTTTCTGGGCGTGGCGTTGGATTAGATGTAGTGAAACATACAATCCATAGTTTAGGTGGACATTTAATTATTGATTCTGAAGAAGGCAAAGGCAGTACATTCAGAATTGAACTTCCATTAACGTTGTCTATTATACAATCTATGCTTGTTCAAACGAATGATAAACGTTATGCTTTACCTCTTGGTAATATTGTTGAAGCAATTCGAATCAAGAGAGAAGACATCCAATCCATACAAGGAAAAGATGTGTTAAATTACCGTAATCAAATTATTGAAGTGAAGCATTTAAGTACGGTATTTGGTGAGAAAACAGCAGATGAGGCGTTTGCGTCATATGATGGTCAAATGGTTCCTGTGTTAATTGTTCGTAATACACATCGCAGCTATGGACTTATTGTAAACACAATTATCGGTCAAAGAGAAATAGTCTTAAAGTCATTAGGTGACTTCTTTGCAGAGAGTTCTAATTATTTCTCTGGTGCGACAATTCTCGGTGATGGACGAGTGGTCCTCATTTTAAACCCAGAAGGTTTATAATAGGAATGAAGGAAAGCTCCCCACTTGTATACAATTGGGGAGCTTTTTGGTTAATCGTTACTAATCTAAAAATGGGAATAAATACATATTAACGTTTTATATAATAAGTTTGTTAAAATAAAATGAGAGTTTATATCATTTGATAGAAAAACAGAAATGAGGAGGCAGAGAAAATGCCTGAGCAACACACAAAAGGGGATACGAGCACCATTGTGCTAGAAAAAGAAAATGAGCATTTAACGCCTCAAGAATGCGATATTCTTGGCGAAATTGCAAATATATCATTTGGTTCAGCTTCGACTGTATTATCAACAATTTTAAATAGGCAAGTAAGCATTACTGCTCCTCGCATCGAATTGGTAGATTTATATGATTCAAGTGACGTCGAAGTTCCACACGTTGTACTAAACATTCATTTTACAAAAGGATTAGATATGGAAAACCTTCTTGTCCTTAAGCAAGATGTTGCATTATCCATTGCTGATTTAATGATGATGGGAACAGGTGAAGTAGAGGACGGAAAAGAACTTGGTGAATTAGAGCTAAGTGCTGTACAAGAAGCGATGAATCAAATGATGGGATTCGCAGCTACATCTATGTCTGAATTCTTCCAAGATACAGTAGATATGTCTCCGCCGACAATTAAAGTTGTAAAGCTATCAGAAGAAATGGAGAAAATCTCGGAAATTGATGGGAATCAAACGATTGTTAAAGTATCGTTTGATTTAAAGATAGATAATCTGGTAAATTCTAAACTTGTGCAAATTGTTTCAGTTGAACATGCGAAACAAATGGTAAATAAATTAATGCAATTATCTGGTGACGTAGAAGAGCAAGACGAGCCAGCAGAAGTAGTGGAAACTGAGATTGTAGAAGAACAAGTTGAAAAAGAGCATTTAACGCAAGAAGAGAAAGATGTCCTTGGTGAAATTGCAAATATTTCAATTGGTTCCGCTTCAACAGTATTGTCAACACTTTTAAATCAACCAGTTACAATTAGTACGCCCAATGTAGAATCAATCAATGTTCGTCATTATGACGGAGTACCAGTCCCATTTGTTATTTTAAATGTTGATTTTGTTGAAGGACTAAAGAATGAGAATGTATTCGTATTTACGAAAGATGTCGCTTTAACAATGGTAGATTTAATGATGATGGGAACAGGGGAAGTTGATCCAGAGAAGGAGCTTAGTGAATTAGAACTGAGCGGCATTAAAGAAATCATGAACCAAATGATGGGGCATGCTGCGACGGCGATGTCAGAAATGTTTCAAGAAAAAATGGACATGACACCACCAAATGTTAAATTCGTAACGTTAAAAGAAGAAATGGAATATTTGGGAGAGTCAATGAAAGTGGACGAACTCGTCCAAATTACGTTCAACCTTGAAATTGGCGACCTGCTTCAATCAAAAATGTATCAAATTTTACCGATTTCAGAAGCGAAAGAAATGGTAAGAAGACTTCTATATCCAATGATGGAAGAGGAAGAAGAGATTGTTACGGAAGAAATTGAAGAAGAAAAAATTGTAGAACCTGTTGTGCAACCTATTGAATTTAAAGAAGTGAAACAAATGGAACCAGTATACATGGACACATCCATCTTACAAAATGTAGAAATGAATGTGAAATTTGTATTTGGAAGCACAGTGAAAACAATTCAAGATATTTTAAGTTTACAAGAGAATGAAGCGGTTGTACTGGATGAGGATATTGACGAGCCAATTCGTATTTATGTAAATGATGTATTGGTGGCGTATGGTGAACTTGTAAATGTAGATGGATTTTTCGGAGTAAAAGTGACGAAATCACTATAAGGCGTTGAAATAGTAAATGAAAAGCGTAAAGTTCTTTCTAATTTGCTGGCTATGCATACATGTGTGCTTGCTCTTCCCGCTGCAAAGTCAGGCGGAAGAGCAAAATGTGCCAGAACAAAAATTAAATGAAGTGAATGTGCAAGAAGAAAACAAAGAAGTTCAAGAGCAGCCAGAGCAAGTGGAAGTGAATCAAGGTAAAGAGGAACAACAAGAAGCAAAAAATGAACAAGAGACCGAAAAAAAGATAGAGACGGATCAAGGGGTTATTACAGTAAATAAGCCGGAATTAAAAGTTGGCGAAGAAGTGCGGATTATTGTAGAGCCGAAAGAGAAAAATGTTCAAAGTATAAAAGGTATTTTGCGCTTGCCAAAAAACGGCGATCAGTATGAACAAGAAAGAATGCTATCGTTTAAGTATGAAGAAGAAACGAAGCGATGGATTGCTAACTACAAGGTCGAGACTTTTGATTTACAAGGTGATTGGAGCCTTCAGCTCGTTCAAAGTTACAAAGAAAATGAGAAAGAAGAGCTCGTAGAAAATGAAGTGAAAGTCCCGCTCATTCATATAAATAATGAAATGCCAACTCTAGATAAAGGGTTACCGAAGTTACATAAAGTTACGATTGATGAGACGAAGGGAAACGTAATTGAACGAAAACGAGGCGATTCTATACGTGTACGAGTGAAGGCGACAGACGTAGAATCAGTTTTGAAAGAAGTCCGTGTTACATTAAAAGGAAAAGAAAATAAAGAGATTACATTTTTATTAGATTACAATAAGCGCGATATGGATTGGCAAAAAGTATTTGAAATAACGGATGCGTTGCCAATTGGCTCATACGAATTACTTGTAGAGATAGTGGATGCGGCCGGCAATAAACTCGTTGAAGAAAGTGAGTATATCGTTTCTGTTTTGGAGCAAAAAACAGAAGAGGATAAAAAGGTAGAAGAACGAGAGAATGAAGATAAATTAGAGGGTAAATTAGAAGATAAGAAAGAAACTGAGAAGCAGGAAGACCCGAAAGTAGAAATCCCGCTTCTGGAAGAAAAACCACCAGTTGTTCAAATTCCGAAAAAAGAAGAGAAAGTAAACGATCTTATAAAAGAACCATTGAAAGAGAAAGAAAAAATTACTTATGTTATAAAAGAGCCCCTCACAGACAACAAAGAAGTAAATAAAGCGAAGGCTCAAAAAGATAAAGATAATAACAATCAAGTCATTTCGAAAAAGAAAGAGAAAAACGAAGAGCCAGAAGATAAGAAAGAAGCTAAAAGTGACGAGGGAATACAAGCTTCTAATGTATTTGCTATTATGTCTGGTTTATTCGTACTCTTTCTAGTTTTAAAAAGTAATAAAGAATGGGGCTAATAATTTCATAGTAGTGGAGGCGCTTAGATGGATATTAAACGTACGACAATTGAAAATAAGACGCTACAACCATTAAAACAGCCTGCAGCTATTTCAGAACATGAAATCCAGAAAGAACGAAAGCATAGCAATCTAGTGTTTACTGGACAGTCTAAGATTATTTCGCAGAATAATGAAATAGGGATTTTACTTGCGAGTTTAGGTGATGGAAAGGTTATGAAGGAAATGCTTTCTAAAGAGATGGATACAGTATTACAACTCTTTAAGAAGTTACATACATTATCTGGAGAAGGAAAGCAAACAGATAAAATATTTGAACAAGTAATGAGAAGTTTACAAGGTCTTGTTAAGCAGGCGCATATAAAAGAGCTTCCTTTGTTAGATGGGACGTATGATTTTGCTGAAGTACAATTATCATTTGGTAGAAAGGTACATATTCCGTTATTAGATGTAAGTGCACTCATTTCCAGAGTGGAAAGTGATTCTTCAGAAGGAAATATAAATTTAATGGTAACGGTTATTACTGCTTACATAACGAAATTGTCTAACGAAACCATTTTAATTAGCGTTACAGATCGTACTGCTAAAGAGCGGGATGTAAGCGTATGGAGAGCACTTGCAGAAATGAATATGACACAATTATCACAGGCTTTGAAACATACGATGCAAGAACATAAATGGTCTATGACGTTTCTTTTTCTCTTTGTATGGATTGTTGCTATTATTTTAATTCGAGTTATATAAAAAGGTCGTCACTTTACATTGTGACGACCTCTTTTATATTTTTTCGTAGAAGAATGTATCGAAGCGCTGAAGATTATAACGTTCAGGTGTTAAAATTTGTTCAGTACTACCAACAAATAATACGCCGCCTTTTCGTAAAGCACGACTAAACTTTTCATAAAGTTTTACCCTTGCTTCTTCAGTAAAGTATATCATTACGTTGCGACAAATGATTAAATCGTAATTTGTATCGAACGACTGCATTAACAGGTCATGCTGCTTGAACGTCACGTTTTGCTTAATGTTTTGATGTAATGAATATATATCATTCTCTTTTGTGAAATGACGTTCTTTCAAATCGGTAGGTAATTCTTTTAAAGAACGTTCTGTATATTGACCACGTTTTGCAGTTTCTAAAATGTGAAAATCAAGATCTGTTGCTTGTATTTCAAAACGATATGGAGCTAAATGTTTCGATAAAATTAAAGAGAGTGTATATGGTTCTTCACCGGCAGCGCAAGCGGCACTCCATACTTTTAATTTTCCGTTATTTTGTTCGAGTAATTTTGGTAGTGCTTTCGTCTCTAACGTTTGCCAACGTTCTTTATTTCTAAAAAACTCTGAAACGTTAATTGTAATATAGTCAATAAAACTTAAAAATAACTTTTGATCGGTACGTAAATTGCTTAGAAAACTAGTGTAGTTCTCAAAGCCCTTTCTCGAAATAAAAGCATCGATTCTACGACGCATTCTATCTTGTTTATATGAAGCGATATCCATATTGAATTGTTGTTTAAAACTCGCGATAAAATGATCATAATCTTGTTCAATTATCATATTTATAATAGGCACAATAACGATATTGTGCCTCCCCCTTTACATCATACGGATTTTTTGTTCAAAGTTTTTTTTCATCTGTTTTTCATGTAAACCTGGTAAATCATAAATAACAGCATCGATTCCTGCTTCTTTTGCAACGTCAACGGGAATGACAGATGTATGCTTGTCCCCATTATAAAAACAGAGAACTAAATCGGTATCTTCAATTATTTGTTTTACAAAAAACATATAATCCGATCGGTAAATGGAGTCGGAAGGATGATCAAAAGCGACATACTCGGCTCCATGCCTTTTTAAGTAATCAACGACCTCTTGAAATTCATCTGTTAATGCTTGTAACGGCTGTAGCGTGTAAAGGCATAAATTTTGAGCGAGTCTTTCGTTTTCGATGAAAAAACGAAGAATCTCATTTTCGATAGATTTATAACATAATATGTAAATTTTATGTTTGTGAGCATAGTCAGTTAAAAATTTTTTTATTTCTTCTTGATCTAATGCTGTTAATTGATTTGAACCACAAAGAAAAATATTCATAGATTTGTGCCACCTCATGCTAAATTGTAACATATCTTTTATAAAAAATAACTGCAAAATATTAGTGTTCAGAGTATAATTATAAATAACTGGATTTTACGATTAAGTTTAGGAAGAAATAAAAAAATAAATAGGTGATATATATGCTGCGTTCGATCTCGCATAATCCAATTTTATCGCATATACCGCCTGCTACTCAAATGCCGAAAGAAGCAAATGTCAGGACAGGACTTGCATTTTCGGATAATTTGCATGCAGATCCGAAAAAAGATAAATTGCTAGAACAAATGGAAGCATTTGTCGATAACATTGGAGAAATTAAAGAGAAAATTGAAATGGAATTAACGCTTGATAATGTAATGGAATACAAAAATACAGTAAAATCATTTTTGAATTTTTACGTAGATAATGTATTGCAATATAAAGATGTCATGTCTCGTCATCCGCGTTACGGATATTCACAGAAAATGACGATTGTGAAACAGGCGGAAATGGGATTAAATGAGTTAGAAGATGTTATGAATTTAATTAATACGAAAACGGGACATTTAGAAATGTTAAATCAGATTGGAGAAATCCACGGTTTAATTGTAAATTTAGTCTTGTAAAAGGGAAGGAAACGATATGTACATACAATTATATGAAAAGCTCGTTATTATTCAAAAAGCATATGAAAACATTCAAACGCTTGGAGAACAAATATATGAGAATTTGAAACATAAAAATGTAAATGCAGTTCAAAAATTGCAAGTAGAGCAATTGCAGTACATAGATGGTTTAAAAGGATTATCAAGCTCATTTGAAGAAATGGTTATTCGATTTTGTAAAGAAAAGGAAATTGAACCGTTTCGCGTAAGTGCATTATTTTCGCATTTTTCTAACGAAGAAATTGAAAAAATGGAAGAATTACAAAAAAATGTAACTGAATTAGAAGAGAATGTAAAAATGGTTCTTTTAAAAAATCAATATTACTTAAACGTACTATTAAAAACTACAGAAAGTATTGTGGATTCCGTTTCTGAATATAATTTAGAACGAAACAATAATTCACAAATCTTTATGAACGAACTATTGTAAAGGGGAAGTGAAACATTATGAGACTATCTGATTATAATACGCCGCTATCGGGTTTGTTAGCGGCACAAATGGGATTACAAACGACGAAACAAAATTTATCTAACATTCATACGCCTGGTTATGTGCGTCAAATGGCGAATTACGGATCGGCTGGAGCAAGTCATGGCTATTCACCGGAACAAAAAATAGGTTACGGTGTACAAACGCTAGGCGTTGATCGTATTACTGATGAAGTGAAGACGAAACAGTTTAACGATCAATTATCTCAACTCTCTTATTATAACTATATGAATTCGACTTTATCACGTGTAGAGTCTATGGCTGGAACGACAGGAAAGAATTCATTATCTAGTTTAATGGATGGCTTCTTTAATGCTTTTCGTGAAGTTGCAAAAAATCCAGAACAACCAAATTACTACGATACATTAATTTCTGAAACTGGGAAGTTTACAAGTCAAGTAAATCGTTTGGCAAAAAGCTTAGATACAGCAGAAGCACAAACGACAGAAGATATTGAAGCGCATGTCAATGAATTTAATCGTCTTGCTGGCAGCTTAGCGGAAGCGAATAAAAAAATTGGACAGGCAGGTACACAAGTGCCAAATCAACTTTTGGATGAACGTGATCGTATCATTACAGAAATGTCTAAGTATGCAAATATAGAAGTGTCTTATGAATCTATGAATCCTAATATCGCGAGTGTTAGAATGAATGGTGTTTTAACAGTAAATGGACAAGATACATATCCACTTCAATTAAATAAAGAAAAAGAACCAATGACTGCTGAAATTTACGGTTCGGAAATTCCTTTAACGAGTGGAGCAATCCAATCAGCGATCGATACGAAAGCGAAGATTGCTAGTTATAAGAAAAACCTTGAAGAATTAATGAGTTCTGTAAAGAATGAAGTGAACACAGTAATGGGGAAAGAGTTCTTCGTTGGAGATCAAGCGAAAGATATGAAATTAAACCCTGAATTTGCAAAAGATGTTTCGAAAATGAAAATATCAGCTGAAACAGCAAATAAACTAGCAGCAATTACAGATGGAAATTATAAAGAAGGTCTTTCTTATAAACAAGCATTAGATCAATTCGTAGTTGGTGTTGCATCTGATAAAAGTGCAGTGAATGCTTATCAAAAAATTCATGGAGATTTATTAGAGGGGATTCAGCAAGAAAAGATGGGTGTTGAAGGCGTTAATATGGAAGAGGAAATGGTTAATTTAATGGCCTTCCAAAAATATTTCGTTGCAAACTCTAAAGCTATTACTACGATGAATGAAGTGTTTGATAGTCTGTTTTCGATTATTAGATAATGAGAGGTAAAAACAAAACCCTTTTCTTTTATGTTTAAAGAGAGAGCCAGCAGAGTGTAGAAGCGGTCAGTACCTAATAGTGGGCCTATCGGTGTGAGACCAGAGATACGGGGCGGTAGAGGAATAAGTTAGTTAAGGGTAGAGCCGGAAATAATTTTGGTTTCTTCTTCAAATTAATTTGAAATAGATAAAGGAGGATATAGAAATGAGAGTATCTACATTTCAAAATGCAAGCTGGGCAAAGAATCAGTTAATGGATTTGAATGTGCAACAACAATACCACCGAAATCAAGTAACTTCAGGGAAGAAAAACCTTTTTATGAGTGAAGATCCACTTGCAGCAAGTAAATCATTTGCGATTCAACATTCATTGGCGAATATTGAACAAATGCAAAAAGATTTAGCGGATTCGAAAAATGTATTAACACAAACTGAAAATACTTTACAAGGTGTTTTGAAATCTCTAACAAGAGCAGATCAATTAACAGTACAAGCATTAAGTGAGCAAAATGGTGAAAAAGAATTGAAAGCAATTGGTGCAGAGATTGATCAAATTTTAAAACAAGTTGTATATTTAGCGAATACGAAAGAGCAAGGCCGTTATATTTTCGGTGGTGATAGTGCAGAGAAGTCACCATTTACAGAAGATGGTACATATCAAGGTGGACCAAATGATGTGAACTGGCAACTAAATGACGGTTATGAATTCAAAGCGTTCCGTAACGGAGAAGCGTTATTATCACCGGTTATAAAAACGTTAAAACAGATGAGCGAAGCGATGCAAAATGGTGATCAAAAAGCATTACAACCGTTATTAGGAGAAAATAAGAAAAACTTAGATGGCATCATTAACCGTACAACTGAAGTTGGTTCAACAATGAACACAATGGAGACATTTAAAACGATTTTAAGCGAGCAAAACCTAGCGCTTCAAGAAAACCGTAAAGAAATTGAAGATGTCGATTTAGCGGTCGCAATTTCTGACTTAGCGTATATAAATGCAACGTATGAAGCGACGCTTAAAGCAGTTAGTACGATGAGTAAAACGAGCATTTTAGATTATATGTAAACGAATAAGGAGTGATACAACATGGCAGGAACATTAACAGGTATTGGCGGTAGACAACAAATTTGGAACCTCGGAAATAATATGATTGATACTTCTAATCTTGTAGAATTAGAATTGCAAGCATTAAATATGAAAAAAACACCGTATACAACGGAAAAACAACAACTTACACAAGATAAACAATTATACACAAGTTTAAAAACAGAATTTAGTTCTTTTACACAAACATTTAAAAACTTAGCGTCATTTAAAGGGAATGAAAAAAAAGTTACAACAACACAGGACGGCTATATTAATGTAATAGCTGATGGCGGAGCAATTTCAGGAACATTCAATATGACAATTAAGCAACTTGCGCAACGTCATCAAATTGCTTCAAATGATATTAAAATTGATGAAAAATTACCCGCAGAAGAAACGCTGGAAATTAACGGGAAACCACTTAAAGTAACAATGGATATGACTTATAAGGACTTAATTAATAAAATTAATGATGGTGACTATGGTGTTTCTGCATATACGCTTGGCGGCAAAGTATTTATGTCTGCTAAAAAAGAGGGAATGGGAGGCGAAATTAAGTTTACAAGTGAAAAATCTGATTTGTTCCAAAAAATGGGCTTATCTACAGTGGATGGTAAAGCGGTGAACGTTGTTAATGAGGCACAGGATGCAATATACAGTATTAATGGTATTGAAGGAAAAAGTGCTAGTAATACAATTGAAACACTCCCTGGTGTAAAAGTGGAGTTATTAAAAGTAACTGAATCGAAGGTATCGGACGGTGGAACTGGTACAGAAACAAAAGGAATAGATTTAAAATTTACAGTAAGTGATTCAAACGTAACAGACGCATCCAACCTTATTAAAAAAATGGTGGCAGATTATAATAAAGCGGTTTCTACAGTAGATCTTTTTGCTGGAAAAGATGGAGCCTTTCAGGGACAAGTAATTATGCAAAGTATACGTCAAGTAATGAATAGTGTTGTAACATTTTCTCAAGATGATAATTATTTATTTACTTTTGGTATCCAAATAAAGCAGGATGGGACATTAGAAGTCGATGATGAAACTCTAACAAAGGCATTAAAAGAAAAGCCAGATACAGCTAAACAGTTTTTCTTTAGCTCAAATGGCTTAGGAAAAATGATGGAAGCCCCGCTTGAAAAGCTTTTTGGTGATAAAGGTGTCGTTGGTGAACGAGTAAAGAGTATAGATTCGCGTGTAAGTGATTTAGATAGAAAAATTAGCGATATTGATATGCAAAATAAACAAAAACAAGACGACATTGTGAAGAAGTATCAAAAGCTAGAGAGTACATTAGCAGCGCTAGATAGCCAATTAAAAACAATTAAAGCAATGACAAAACAAAAAAGTGATGATTAATGAAAGGTAAGGAAGTGATTGTATGCAAGCATGGCAACGTTATATGCAAAATGATATTATGACGAGTAATCCGATTAAAAATACAATTTTTATTTATGAAAGATGCATTGTAGAGTTTCGTAATTTAGAAGAACTGCTACATGCTTTTAAACTACAAGAAGGAGATGCACTTCTTGAAAAGTTAGAACGTATTTTTGAAGAATTAAAGCTTCAATTAAATCCTGAAATTACGAAGGATTTATATGATAGTTTATATGGCTTATATGATTGGATTAGCATTCAAATTCAAACGATGAAAGTAACACGTGAAGCAAAAGACATTGATGCGATTGTGAAAGTGTTACAAGATTTAATAGACGGTTACCGCGGAGCACTTGAAAATGAACAATGATATTTATCGGACGTTTGTCGGCTGTTTTAATGAAATCGGTGAATTGCAAGTGTCAGATGAAGAGTTTGCTGAGAAGAGTGAAATGTTAAATCGCTGGATGATGACATTGGATGAGGAAACGCGTGCGCAAGTTGCAGCAGAAGTAAGTCCATTCATTATTAAGGCGGCACAGCATATTCGAGATAAGCAAAAGATTTTGGAAGAAATGATTATGACAAATGATGGGCGCATGAAAGCTAATTCATTTTACGGTAAATTTTAGTGGTAGAGTATAGAAACGGATTCCCCTTTTAAGAGGGGATCCATTCCTTTATTTAAATAAAGATTTCCGCTGATTGAGGTTTCATTTTATGACTGTAATGAAAAATAGTAGTAATCTAAATAATGTGAAAATGAACTTTAGTTTGTAAATCATAGATTGAAATGTTTCATAGATTATTGCGTGTATACAGTTTTTTTGTATTCTTTTTTATATTTTTGTATTTTTCTAAAGACAACAATGGAAAAATGGAATAAAATATGTAAGGGTACATGATTGTTAATATTTTAATAAACACATATAAGAAAATAAATAATGAAGTGAAACTTCCATCAGTGGATCATTAAGTTAAAAAAGAAAGGGTGTGGAATATGCCAGATTTAGTGAGTGATGTAGGCCATTATATGAATTATTTAGTGACGAAACGAAATACTGTTTCTAGTAATATTGCAAATGCGAATACACCCGGCTATAAAGCACAAGATGTAACATTTGCTGAGCAAATGAATAAAAGTAGTGCATTATATAAGAACAATGCTGCAGACTTAAAGAGTAATCCAGATTTATATCAAACGAATGAAATGCACTTACCGACAGTAAATACGAAAAATACATATGCAAAGATTCAAACAAAATCAATGCAAACGAATAAAGATGGAAATAGTGTGGATGTAACGACAGAAATGCTAGATTTAATGAAAGCAAATCAGTTATATGGTATTTCAATTAACGCGATTAATACACAATATGCAATTAACCAAGCGGCACGCGGACGTTAAAAGTAGAAGGAGAGACAACGATGTTTCAGGCAATTAATGCAAGTGGCTCAGGACTAACGACAGCGAGAAAGTGGATGGAAGTTACTTCAAATAATATTGTAAATGCAAATACAACTGCGGCTCCGGGGGCAGATTTATATGAGCGTCGTAGTGTAGTGCTAGAATCAAACAATAGTTTTGCAAATATGTTAGATGGGTCTCCTACTAATGGGGTAAAAATAAAAAGTATTGAAGCAGATAAAACTGAAAACTTAGTGTATGACCCAACGCATCCGCATGCAAATGAAGAAGGATATGTACGTTATCCAAATATTGATGTGACTGCTGAAATGACGAATGTAATGGTTGCCCAAAAAATGTACGAAGCAAATACAAGTGTATTAAATGCGAATAAAAAAATGCTTGATAAAGATTTAGAAATTGGCCGAGGATAAGGGGGAATATAGTAATATGAAAATCCAACCAATGTTAAATACGCAACCATTTGGAGCAATTCAGTCAATTGGTGCACCGAAAACTTCTCAAACATCAGTAGTTGAGGGGAAAAAGTTTATCGATTTATTGGAAGATATGAATCAAACACAAAACAATGCGCAAACAGCGGTATATGATTTACTAACTAAAGGGGTAGGAGAAACGCATGACGTTTTAATTCAGCAGAAGAAGGCTGAGTCTCAAATGAAAACGGCTGCTCTCGTACGTGATAATCTTATTGAAAATTATAAGTCACTAATTAATATGCAAATTTAGGAAAGTGGACGGGTGTGTTTAAATGGAAAAGATGAAAAATGTTATCCAATCGTTAAAAACGTGGCATAAGTTAGTAATCGGTGCTGCGCTTTTAGCGATTGTAACAGGAGCACTTTTATACTTCACCTTGCCAGATAAATATGTTGTTGTATATCAAAATTTAAATGATGCAGATAAGCAAGAGATTACAGCAGAATTATCAAAGTTAGGTGTCGATTATCAGTTAGCGGCCGATGGATCGATTCGTGTGCAAAAAAATGATGCTCCATGGGTACGAAAAGAAATGAATGGGATGGGCTTACCGTTTAATTCTAAAAGCGGTGAGGAAATTTTATTAGAAAGCTCGCTCGGTTCAAGTGAGCAAGATAAAAAAATGAAGCAAATTGTCGGTACGAAAAAGCAATTGGAGCAAGATATCGTAAGAAACTTTGCGACAGTTGAAACGGCGAATGTTCAAATTACATTACCTGAAAAAGAGACAATTTTTGATGAAGAAAAAGCAAAAGGAACAGCTGCGATTACGGTTGGAGTGAAGCGTGGTCAATTATTAACTGCTGATCAAGTTGCGGGTATACAGCAAATGATTAGTGCAGCAGTTCCTGGGGTGAAAGCAGAAGAAGTAAGTGTGATTGATAGTAAAAAAGGTGTCATCTCAAAAGGGGCAGATGAAGCGCATTCTACTAGTTCCTCTTCTTATGAAAAAGAAGTAGAAATGCAGCATCAAATTGAAGGTAAATTAAAGCAAGATATTGACGCAACATTAATGACGATGTTTAAACCGAATGAATATAAAGTGAATACGAAAGTGTCTGTAAACTATGATGAAGTTACACGCCAGTCAGAAAAATATGGTGATAAAGGTGTACTTCGTAGTAAACAAGAGCAAGAAGAAAGTTCTACTGCACAAGAAGGAGCAGAGACGAAGCAAGGCGCTGGTATTACAGCGAACGGCGAAGTACCAAACTACGGTACGAACAATAATCAAAATGGTAAAATCGTCTACGATAATAAAAATGGTAACAAAATTGAAAACTATGAAATAGATAAAACAGTTGAAACAATTAAGAAACACCCAGAATTAACGAAAACAAATGTTGTAGTATGGGTAGACAACGATACGTTAGTAAAAAGAAAAATAGATATGACTACTTTCAAAGAAGCAATCGGCACAGCTGCTGGGCTTCAAGCTGATCCGAATGGAAACTTTACAAACGGTCAAGTTAACGTTGTAACTGTTCAGTTTGATCAGCCGAAAGAAGAGAAGAAGAAAGAACCAGAAGAAAGCGGCATAAACTGGTGGTTATTCGGTGGAATTCCAGCTGGTTTATTAGCGATTGGTGGTCTAGTATGGTTCTTCTTAGCAAGACGTAAGAGAAAGAAAGAAGAAGAGGAATATGAAGAATACTTAGCAGAAGAGGAAATTGCTGCGAGTAGTGAAAGTATTATGGAAATTCCTGAAGAAAAAATAGTACCAGAACCAAAACCTGAACCAGAAGAACCGAAAGAACCGACGTTAGATGAACAAGTGCAGGATGCTACGAAAGAACATGTAGAAGGAACTGCAAAAGTAATTAAAAAATGGTTAAATGGACAGTAAGGGAGGAACAACGATGTTAGATGAAATCTCCTCCAAAGAAAAAGCTGCCATCCTTATTCGTACATTAGAAGAAGGGGTGGCAGCAAAAGTCATTGAATATATGACGGCTGAGGAAAAAGAAGTATTACTTCGTGAAATCGCGAAGTTTCGTGTATATAAACCGGAAACGTTAGAAAATGTACTAGGGGAGTTCTTGTATGAATTAAATGTAAAAGAATTAAACCTAGTGACTCCAGATAAAGAATATATTCGTCGCATATTTAAAAATATGCCAGAAGACGAACTAGAAAAATTATTGGAAGATCTTTGGTATAACAAAGATAATCCGTTTGAATTCTTAAATTCACTTACAGATTTAGAACCACTTCTTACTGTACTTAATGATGAATCGCCACAAACGATTGCGATTATCGCTTCTTATATTAAACCGCAGCTTGCTTCTCAATTAATTGAGAGATTACCAGATCATAAGCGAGTAGAAACGGTAATGGGGATTGCGAAGTTAGAGCAAGTAGATGGTGAATTAATAAATCAAATTGGGGATTTATTAAAATCAAAATTAAATAATATGGCGTTTAATGCAATTAATAAAACAGATGGCTTGAAAACAATAGTAAACATTTTAAATAACGTTTCACGAGGTGTTGAAAAAACAGTCTTTCAAAAGCTGGATGAAATGGATTATGAGTTATCTGAGAAAATTAAAGAAAACATGTTTGTATTTGAAGACTTACTCGGACTTGAAGATCTTGCACTTCGTCGTGTATTAGAAGAAATTACAGATAACGGTGTTATTGCGAAAGCACTTAAAATTGCAAAAGAAGAGATTAAAGAGAAATTATTTACATGTATGTCTTCAAACCGTAAAGAGATGATTCTAGAAGAATTAGATGGCTTAGGACCGCTTAAGATGACGGATGCTGAAAAGGCACAGCAAACGATTACAGGCACAGTGAAAAAGTTAGAGAAGGAAGGAAGAATTATCGTTCAAAGAGGTGAAGATGATGTCCTTATTTAAAAACAGAATTCCGAAGAATTCTGTTTCTTTTTCTGAAGAAACGTATGAATTACAATTTCCAAAACCAATACCAGTTCAAGTAGAAGAAATACAGGTGGACCATGAAGAGCTTCTTGCACAGCAACAATCATTACATACTGAACTGAATCAACTAAGACAAGAACAACAAATGTTAGAACGAGAACGTCAGCAGTTATTACATGATCAAGAACAATTTCAAATGCATGTTCAGCAGCAGATGAAAGAGATAGAATCGGCACATATACAGTTTCAAAAAGAACAACAAGAAACAGCATACGAATGGATGGAATTATTATGGGATCAATCTTTTCAACTAGCAGAAAAAATTGTGAATCAAGCAGTAGATGCTAGATTGCTTGATGTGTTACCTATTTTAACTGGCATCGTTCAAACATTGCCTACTTCGTTTGAAAAACTAGTTATTACCGTACATCCAGAAACGTTTGAACGTATTCAAGAAGAGAAGGAAAATACGAAAGAGTACTGGTTACTACAATTAGTAGAATGGAAATATGATTTCTCCTTACAGTTCGGTGAATTTGTTCTGGAAGAAGAGAAAGAGTTCTTTGAATTTAAATTTGCACCTATATTTGCGAAACTTCGCCAGAAATGGGAAGAAGAGAAGTTATTTGAGGAGCAAAATGTATGAATCGACTATTAATGAATGAAAACCAAAAATGGAATACGTTTATTGAAACGCCGTTTTATACGAAAGTCGGTAAAGTTCATAGTGTACAAGAACAGTTTTTTGTAGCGAAAGGGCCAAAGGCGAAAATCGGTGATGTTTGTCTCGTTGGAGAACATAGCGTCTTATGTGAAGTAATTGCAATTGAAAAAGAGAACAACATGTTACTTCCATTTGAACAAACAGAAAAAGTATGTTACGGAGATTCAGTTACACTAATTGAAGAAGATGTTGTTATACCTCGTGGCAATCATTTACTCGGAAAAGTGTTAAGTGCAAATGGCGGAGTACTAAATGAGGATACAGACAATATTCCACTACAAAAAATAAAACTAGATGCCCCGCCTATTCATGCATTTGAACGTGAAGAAATTACCGATGTATTTGAAACGGGAATCAAATCTATTGATTCCATGCTAACAATTGGCATCGGTCAAAAGATTGGTATTTTTGCAGGTTCTGGTGTTGGTAAATCTACTTTACTCGGAATGATTGCGAAAAACGCAAAAGCTGACATTAATGTTATTAGTTTAGTAGGAGAACGTGGCCGAGAAGTAAAAGACTTTATTCGAAAAGAGTTAGGCGAAGAAGGTATGCGAAAAAGCGTCGTTGTTGTAGCGACGTCAGATGAAAGTCACCTAATGCAACTTCGTGCAGCGAAGCTTGCAACATCTATTGCTGAATATTTCCGTGATCAAGGTAATAACGTACTACTTATGATGGACTCTGTTACTCGTTTTGCTGACGCGCGTAGAAGTGTTGATATTGCCGTTAAAGAGTTGCCGATCGGTGGTAAAACACTCTTAATGGAAAGTTATATGAAGAAGCTATTAGAGCGCTCTGGGAAAACACAAAAGGGATCCATAACAGGTATTTATACCGTACTCGTTGATGGGGATGATTTAAACGGACCTGTACCAGATTTAGCACGTGGTATTTTAGATGGACATATTGTATTAAAGCGTGAACTTGCAACGCTCAGTCATTACCCTGCTATTTCAGTGCTAGATTCAGTAAGTAGGATTATGGAAGAAATCGTGTCGCCAAATCACTGGCAACTTGCAAATGAAATGAGAAAAATCTTATCTATTTATAAAGAAAATGAATTGTATTTTAAATTAGGAACGATTCAAGAAAATGCAGAAAATGCTTATATTTTTGAATGTAAAAACAAAGTAGAAGGTATAAATACGTTTTTAAAACAAGGTCGATCAGATCGTTTCCAATTTGATGATATTGTTGAAGCGATGCACCATATCGTATAAGACCTCTGCTCAAGAGGTCTTATTTTTTTTGTTTTTTAATATTTCACAGATTTTTTCGGAAAAAAACTATATAATAGAAAAAGAGAGCGTTATAATAGGAAGGGGCTATGAAAACAGGTGGATAAGCAGCAGTACGACACGATAAAATTGCAAATAAATCAAGAAAAAGAACAGATTTTGAAAGAAGTGTATGAATTAACAGCTGAAAAAAGAAAAATAGAACAAAAAAAAGAATATGATTTATATGTTGTAAAATCGCGTAGTAAAGTCGTACAAACTGGGCAACGTATAATGGCTGGTATGCTTTCGTCACATACGTTTTCACCTGAAAGAATAGAAGAATGGAATCGGAAAATTAAAAAAACGGAAGGTTTTATTCGAAAAAATGAAAGCCTTTTAGAACAAGTAAAAGAGAAAGAACGTGTCATTGATGTGATGTATCAAGAAGATTGTAAAAAGCTTGCAAAAGTACGAGAAAAGCAGGAAGAAAAAATGCTTCTTGATTTGAAAATGTGTATGAATGGATGAGGTGAATATAGTGATACAGTCTGTATTACCGGTGCAACAAAGTTTACCTCCGCAAAAAGAAAAAGGGCTAGAAGTACAATCAAAAAGTGAAGTTTCTTCATTCGATCGTACGATGAGAATGGAAAATAAAAAGCAGCCGAAAACGGAGAAAATGAAACAAGAAGAAGCACCAAAAGAAGAAAAAAAAGAATATATTCTTTCTAAACAATCAGTAACGAAAGAAGAGCCAATTGTAAAGAAAGAAGAAAAAAAAGAGACAGAACAGTTGTTATTAGCTGTATCTGAGCAAATGGTTGCAATTGAACAATTACGTGTGCAGCCAGAATTGTTATATCAATACATACAAAAAATACAAGAGCTGTATAAAGAATATGGAAATATAAAACTTAACGAATTACCTGCAGCTGAATTACAACAGTTACAAGAGCTCCTTTCAAATATGAATATCAAAAATGCTATATGTTTAGAAGATACAATGCAAACGGTATTAGATAAAGTGACGATGCCAGAGCAAACGATGCAAGTATTGAAAGTGGTAGAAACAGAAACTTGTAATATTGCAAAGAAACAAGAAGAGTCCAAAGAATTAGATGGAGATCTTCCGAAAGCTGAGAGCGATGATGTAAAGATAGAGTTGCCAGAAGGTGATGTATTCAACGATTCAAGTTCTGCGGGTGCGGAGTTACTAAATAAAGCAACGAGTACGGATCCAATAGGGAAATCAAATATTGGCGCTGAGAAAGTTTCATTGCCTGACTTAGGAAAGAAGATGGAAGCACAAGTAGAAGCACTGCAAAAATTTGTAGTGAAACAAGAACGTGTTTTATTTCAGTTAAATCCAGAAAAACTCGGTACATTAACGGTGTTTATGAAAAAACATGGGGATCAAATTGATGTTCACGTAGAAATGGAAAAACACGATGCGAAAAAACGTGTTGAAATCATTTTTGATGAATTGAGACTGAAGTTAAAAGAAAAAGAAATTAATATTCAAATTAGCTATTCAGATAAAGATGAAAATCGAAAGGAACAGCGAGAACAAGAGCAAAGGCAAAAACAAAAATTAGCAAGTACGAAACATGAAAAACAACATGCAAAAGAATTTGCGGGATTATTGGAGGAATAAAGTGTGCCAACAGTTGGATTAAATACAACGAGTACAAATCATATTCCGTTACAAGCAGGAGCACAAACAAAAAATGCATCTGTTACTGGTGCACAGTCGACAGCTCAACAAGCAAACGGAGTATCAGCAAGTACTCAAAAAACACCGGGTATTATGGATAAAGATGATTTCCTGAAACTTTTCTTAGCAAGCTTTCAACATCAAGACCCGTTTAATGCGATGGATATGAACCAAATGATGAACCAAACAGCACAGCTATCGCTTATGGAGCAAGTACAGAATATGACGAAAGCAGTAGATAAATTGCAATCAACGATGTATTCGACAGCTCTTGATGGAGGGATGAAGTTTTTAGGAAAGTACGTTAGAGGTGTAAGCAATAATGGAAAGCAAGTGACTGGTCAAGTAGAAACAGTTCGACTTGCTGAAAATAACGATGTGCAACTTATTGTTGATAATCAAGTTGTCTCACTTCGTTTCATAGAAAGGGTTTCTGATAAACCGATAACAGAAACTAATCCGGAAGATGAGAAGAAAGATGATATAGAAAAAAATGAAGAGGTTAAGCCAGATTAATAAAAGGAGTGTACAAAGGTTATGATTAAAGCGTTATATACAAGTATTACAGGGATGAATGCAGCACAAAATGCATTAAGTGTTACTTCAAATAATATTGCAAATGCACAAACAGTTGGATATAAAAAGCAAAAAGCTATTTTTGATGATTTGCTATATAATAATACGGTTGGTTCACGTGGTGATGGTGCTTATGCTGGTACGAATCCAAAGAGTATTGGTAACGGTGTAAAGTTCAGTGGGACATCTACAGATTTTAGTGATGGTTCTATTACTTTAACTAGTGATAAGATGGAGACAGCGATAGAAGGAAACGGTTTATTTTTAGTTGGTGATCGTAATGCTGGAAATGTAGAGTATACGAGAAAAGGGTCTTTCGGTGTATCGAAAGATAACTATGTTACAACTACAGGTGGACAGTATGTGCTAGGTTATGGTGTGAAAACAGGAACACAAGAAATTGATTTCTCTTCACGACCAAGCCCAATTCATATTCCGATGGGATCAGCTGTTGGTGGGATTCAAACAGATAAAGCGACAATAGGTGGAAACCTTCCTAGAAACCAAAATGCATTATCTCACGAATTCACAGTTTTTGATGCAGAAGGAAACTCGTTAACGTTACGTGTAAATATTAAGCAAAAGACTACAAAAGAGAATGTAGATGGTAAAGAAGTTGAAAAGCCAGTGCCAGGCGAATATACATATACAGTTTCTGTAAGGAATGATTCTAAAAATGAAAAAGAATTTAAGCCTGTCGAAGGCATGACGGGCGAAAAAAATCTTAAATTTGATACATTAGGAAATTTAAAGGAGACAGATGAGGCTGTACAAAAAGATCCAGTAACTGGTGAAATTACTAAAGGTGGATCTGTTCAAATTCCTTTTGGTAGTGGTCTAACACTTGATTTAAGCGGATTAACAAATTATCCGACAGGGAAAACTCTTTCTACAACAGAAGTAACGGGGCGCCCAGCTGCAATTGCAAATGATTATTCTATTTCTGACGGTGGTTTCGTTATGATGAAATATTCGGATGGTAGTATGAAAGTTGTAGGACAATTAGCTGTAGCTACATTCCCTAATTCAGGTGGATTAATGAAAACAGGGAATGGAAATTACGTTGCGACACCATCAGCGGGTATTCCAGGGATAGGTGTTGCTGGTGAGAATGGTGCAGGTAATGTACGAGGGTCAGCAAAAGAAAGTTCAAACGTAGATTTATCTGTAGAATTTGTTGATTTAATGCTTTATCAACGTGGATTCCAAGGAAATGCGAAAGTAATTAAAGTGTCAGATGAAGTATTAAATGAAGTTGTAAACTTAATTCGATAATATATCATAAAGTAAAATTGTAATGTAGTAGAAAGGGTTTTTTATTCGTATGACGACAAGACAAGAGCGAATTTTACAATTGCCTTTTTTCGAAAATAAACGTGAACTTGCTGAGCAAGTGTTAAAAATGGAACGAGAAGAGCATATATATTTACCTGATCAATTTGAAATTAAGCAAGTACCTCCATATTCATTTGGCGAAAAGCAATCAATCATTGGCCGTATTCATGAGTTTTATTTCATAAGTGTTGGTAGCGAAGGAGAATGGAAGTATCAACTGTTTAAGGACGAGATGAAGTGCCGTGAGTTTTTTATTACACTATCAGGGATAACGGATCAGCAGATTGCATTTTGGTTCAATAACATCGAGTTATTGAAAAGCTCTTAAAAAGCTTTTAAAAGCCCTTTTTTAGGTTTTGAGAGAGGATCTGGCGGTATGTGGTAGCGGTCAGTGCCTATTTGGGTGCTCGACCGATGTGTAAGGACAGAGATATGGAGAGCTACTAGAGTAGTTTGAGAAGTTGTAAGTGAAGTGTAGTTGCAAAAATGGATCTATGGAAGGTTACTGGGAGGGTTAATTGTTTTATAACAGACCAGTGCCTTTCGATAGTATGTGACGATAGATTTCTATAAAAGGAGAGGTGAGGAGGATGGCGCAGAATAAGTATCGCGTTACATTCATTTCGCCGAGTGAGGTTGAGCAGCGGACTGTTATGGCGGCGAGTAGTTTGCCAGATTTAATTCGTAAAGTAGAGAGTATTATTGCAGATTCGAACGGTTATTTTGTAAATGATAAAAAAAATAATTGCTATTTTAAAGTGATTAAAGAAAATGTTACGTTTATTCAATATGAGTTACTATTTTCGGATAAGGAAATTCATATTGAAAAATTAAAACATATAGCACCAGCTATATTGAAACAATTATTTAAAAAAATAAATGATCCAGAATTATATGCACTTGCGCTACTTGATGTTGATATAGCGACGAAAGAATATGTGCTAGAAGAAATGGATTCGGAGCTAAGAATAAGAGTAGAAACGGAGCTTTCGAAAAAGTGGGAAGCAATGCCGACAGAAATTGTAGGAGCACAAGAAGTGTTATTAGAGGCACTTGCTTCGTTTATACAAGATTAATTGTCTTTTTAAATAAATGAATCGTCCAACTATCTATATTTTTTATATAGATAGTTGACTTTTTCGTTTTAATAAAGCTTAATAATTAGATATACGGAATTAATGGAAGGGGAGCGACACCTTTATGTCACAAGCACAAAGTATTTTATTAGAAAGCGGAACAAATGAATTAGAGATTGTTACATATACTGTTGGTGAAAACCTATTTAGTATTAACGTAATGAAAGTACGTGAAATCATTAATCCATTCCCTGTTACAACTGTGCCAGAATCTCATCATGCAGTTGAAGGTGTTGTTCAAGTACGTGGTGAAATTTTACCTGTTATTAACTTAGCGACAGCTCTTAATTTAAAATCGACAAAGCCACTTGATCAAACGAAATTTATTATCTCTGAATTAAACCAAATGAAAGTTATTTTCCGCGTTGATGAAGTGCATCGTATTCAACGTATTTCGTGGGAACAAATTGATGAACCAGCTTCATTGTCTATGGGGCTAGAAGAAACGACATCTGGTATTGTAAAGCTAGATGGGCAAATTATTTTGCTATTAGATTATGAAAAAATTGTATGTGAAATTAGTGGTACTGGTTATGACAATAAATCACTTGCAGGGTTAGAACAGAAAACAGATCGAGCTGAAAAAGTGATTTATATTGCAGAAGATTCAGCAATGCTTCGCCAAATATTAGAAGAAACATTATCATCAGCTGGATATACGAAAATGAACTTCTTCAGCAATGGTGCAGAAGCGTTAGCACAAATTGAAAAATTAGCGAAAGAGCAAGGGGAAAAAATGTTTGAACATATTCACTTGCTAATTACGGATATTGAAATGCCGAAAATGGATGGACATCATTTAACGAAAGTTGTTAAGGATAGTGAAGTAATGAATCGTTTACCAGTCATTATTTTCTCTTCATTAATTACAAATGAATTATTCCATAAAGGCGAAGCTGTAGGAGCAAATGCTCAAGTAAGTAAGCCAGATATTCAAGAGTTAATTGGTTTAGTAGATAAGCTAGTGCTTTAAAAGCTTCTTTTTAGCTGGAATAGAGGAACTAGCCATGTGTGGAGCGGTCAGTGCTTAATAGAGCCCCATGCCATGTGAGACCAGAGATATGAAGTGGCTTTAGGTAAATGGGGGAAGTTGGGCATCAAGAGAGTTTGAGAGGAACTGGTGTACCATTTCATTTTATTTATCAAGTCGAGAGTAGAGTATCTAGCCATGTGTGGTGGCGGTCAGTGCCTAATAGAGCCCTATGCGATGTGAGACCAGAGATATGAAGTGGTTTTAGGTCAGTAGAAGAAAAGAGCCTTTGATTGAGGGTTTGAAGAACTGATATACAACTCTATTTTTTTAGTAGGGAGGAGGGAACTAGCCACGTGTAAGTAGTACTGGCTAGTTCCTTTTTTGCATTCTATACTCTACTGTACAGGTGGAAAGATTAAACGTTTCTGGAGTGTTTGTGGCTGTATGAATAGTCTCTACTTCGAGATTTTCAATTCGTTTAATGAATAAATAGCGGGCTTGTTTATTTGAAAATATAAGAGAACGTATTTTTGGAATATGCTAGTAAGGTTGCGTAGTAACGCAAACTTTTTCGGGGAAAATATATCCGAAATACCATATAATATAATTAATATGTAATTATGCATATTAATTAAAAATAATTTTTTTATTTCTATACTTTCTATACATTTTTGTATGTTTAATATTTGACAGATAATTTTGAAATGTTATAATATGGATATGAAAAAATTGCTATTTTCTGAGAAGACATGGGAGTCAGATGAGAATTGTGAAAGGATGAGGGGGAGTGACACAGATTATGTATCACCACACAGCAATCAATGTATTAAGTCTTTTACAAAACATGTCAAATAATAAAATGAATGATATGCAACTAGAAGCGGAATTTAAAAAAATAGTAAAACAATTCCAAGTAAAATATGAAGAACTAGTTGATTTATATAATAGAATGGTATTATTTCAAATAGATATAGAAAAACATGGCGGGATGCGAACATATGAAAAATCAGCGATTACATGGCTGAAGTCTGAGCTAGAGTTACTGTATGAAGTGTATCAATTTTCCCAACGTCACGGTTTAAACATTATTAATATTTCAAAATACGTTAGTAAAAAAGAACTAAATCTTTTTCCGAAAACAGAAAGTCAATTACAAAATACGTATTACAAATTAAAAAAATGTGAAATACCGTTTGAAAATATTGAAAAACAAAAACCAGGACGAAAGCGAAAATATACACCTGTAAAAGAACCGATTGTTGAGATGAAAAAAGAAAACAAGCAAGAGTTAAGAGAAGAAGTTCAAAATACAGAGAATGAAAAAAGCCTTGTAACAGTTATATCTGGTATTGTTGATAATTTTGAGACGATAAGCCATTGTAGTGAAAGAAAAGAGCATGAACTACATCAGTTTATGGAAGGAATCTATAAGCTTTCTAGCATGGCTGCAGAGCGTTCAAAGGATGAAAAGAATGCACGTGGTCTCGAAGGGGAATTACGTGTATTACGAGCTGAAAATGAAAGGATCAAGCGAGAAAAGGAAGAGCTTGTTCATGATATAAAAGAAATGACGCATCATTTAATTCATTTCATTACGAGTTCTGATATCGATCAAATTCGCACATTGCCTTTCTTCGTAAAAGAATGTAAACAAGATTTGCATAAATTAGGGTTATATAACGCACAAGACGGTAAAATGAAAATTATGGTTGATCGTAGTGGACAGGTTATGACTGTAACGCAGTAATAAAATTTGGGTACAAAATAAAAGGGAGATACATAGTTTATATGTATTTCCCTTTTATTTTGTATGAAATCGTTCCAAAGAAGGAAGATGATTTTTTAAGATTGTAGTAACTTGGAAACCATTTGCGGAATTTGATTTGCTTGTGAAACCATACTAAGTGCAACTTCAG
The DNA here is from genome assembly GCF_001884185.1 of Bacillus albus. GTDB lineage: Bacteria > Bacillota > Bacilli > Bacillales > Bacillaceae_G > Bacillus_A > Bacillus_A albus. The sequence goes on along the minus strand of NZ_MAOE01000037.1, from coordinate 112,796 downwards.
TTAACAATTTAAACTTTAAAAAATCGCTCATTTCCTGCGCCAAATTCGCATCTTCAATTCGAGATGCAGCATCTGTTAGGGCCATACTTTGGCTATTTAAATTTTCAATATTAAACTGTAAACGATTCATCATAGCCCCAAGATCAGCACGATGAAGTGATACATTTTGTAAAGCCTCTTCAATTTTACGAATGGCAGCTCTTGCTTCTTGTTCTGTTGAAATCTTGATGTCATGTTGTGTAGGGGAAGGGGGAATATGTTTCGCCAAATTTACTATATGACCGATATCGTCTAATGTAACAGGACGGTTTTCATCGTCGAACACGGATAAATCATTAAACTCAGTCGTTTCATCAATATAGCCAATTTGTTCTGTTAAAGACTGAAACTCTTTATTCAGTGAATTACGGTTTTTATTTGAATTTGTACCATTAGCAGATTGAACAGCTAAATCACGCATACGCTGTAAAATATTCGTCACAGTTTGAAGAGCGGCTTCTGCTGTCCGAAGCATTGATAGCGCATCCTCATTATTACGAATTGCTATACGCATACCACTTGCTCGTGCATGCATACGAGTCACAATCGCAATATTAGCTGGATTATCAGAAGCAAGGTTTAACTTCTTACCAGTAGCCAAATGTTCCATTGCAACATTCATACGTTTTTCATTCTCATATAGTGATTGCCTAGCATCCATACTCAAAACATTCGTACCAATACGCATAATAGACACCCCTTATAGATTGATATAGTCAGTATCTTTTAATCTAATAAACAGTTATGGAAGGATAGAGGGGCTTATGCTTATTTACTGTTTGTGTTTGAACATAAGAGGGGATCAAGATAAGCACTAACCGCTTCTATGCACAGCAGATGCTCTCTTCCATCAAAAAAAGGGATTTTTTATAAAAATAAACCTCTCCGCAAGCAGAGAGGTTTATTCATGAAGCTAAATCAAATGGCTTATTGTAATAATTTAGAAACCATTTGTGGAGTTTGGTTTGCTTGAGAAAGCATGCTAATACCAGCTTCGTTCAAGATTTTGAACTTAGTCATTTCAGACATTTCTTTCGCCATGTCAGCGTCTTCGATTTGAGAAGCAGAAGCTGCCATAGAGTTTTCTTGGCTCTTAAGGTTTGTTACGTTAAAGTCAAGGCGGTTTAATGTAGCACCTAAAGTAGCACGGCTAGAAGCAATTGCTTCTATTGCTTTGTCGATTTTTTCAACAGAAGAAGATGGATCGAATGCTGTTGCCGTAGGTGGTGTTAGTTTTGCAAATTCTGTATTAATATTTTCTGCAGCAGCTTTGAGAGAAGCATCAGTTTTAGCTGGATCAGCTACTGCTTTATCATAAGCTTTGAAAGCATCTTCCATTTTCTCTACTTCTGCTGGTGTATAACCTGATTTGACTTTATTAAAAGCATTTTTTGCATCTGTAACGTCTTGAGCTTGTACTGCTGCATCTGTAGCAGCAGTTGCTAGTCGTTTCATAGAATTATTAAGTGTATCAAGATCATTTTTGTTAACTGTGTTTGAGCCAATTGCTAAATCTGTAATATCTAAGTTTTTAAGTGATGCAGAATCAAGTGAAATTGTAATTTGTTTATTTTTATCATGTGAGTCAAGAGTTTGGATATTAATAGTACTATTAGATCCGTCTAATAATTTTTTGTCGTTAAACTCAGTGTTGTCCGCAATGTATTGAATTTGTTCTTTTAATTGATCAAATTCTTTTTGCATTGCAGCTTGGTTTTTACTAGTATTAGTCTCACTTGCAGATTGGTTTGCAAGGTCACGCATACGAAGTAAGATGTTTGATACAGAGTTTAAAGCTGAGTCAGCTGTACGAATTAAAGACATGCCGTCTTCTGTATTACGAGCTGCAACGTTTAAGCCACCTTCACGTGAACGCATACGAGTTGCAATTGCAAGACCTGCTGCATCGTCAGAAGCGTTGTTGATACGTTTACCGCTTGATAAACGGTCCATAGCATTACTCATTTTTGTTTGGTTTTGGCGCATGTACTCTTGTGTACGCATGCTATTAATGTTTGTATTAATTCTCATGATTAAGAACCCCCATTTTTTTATATTGACTTTTCTGCAAATTGAAAAACGGTAATATGCGAAAAAATCAATTTCGAGATTTATTGTAATCCCTGTCATAGCGGGTGTCAACTAAAAATTCGAATTAATAAATATAAAAAAATAACAGTTTAACAATATATTCATTTTTTTATTACATAATTATTAAAAGGATTATTGCAAACTTTAAAAAAAAACTCTAATATTAGATTATCTTTGTTTACCGAAAAGGTGATATTATGATAGTTGGAAATGTAGTAAAAGAAGTGCTTGCATATAAGAAAGGGCAAATTCAGCAAAAGCTAAGTAGTCCACAAGCATTCGTTAGTAGTCGTTTTCAAGAGAAGTTGCAGAGTGAACCTGCAAAGGAGACGAAGGGTACTACGCAGCCGGCAAATGTAGAGGATATGAGTCAGCCGGTACAATCTACAAAAATAGAAACGGTCGTAAATAAACCGGAACAATCTATTAATAAAGTAGAGGAAGCGAGTAAGCCTGAAGAAAAGGCTGAAACGAAGAATGTAGATGAAGTGCAAGTCGCACAAAAAGAGTTTGAACGACGTTTCCCAGAAACGAAAAATGAGGCTGCTGATACGTGGGAATTAACGAAGAAGTATAATATTCAAAAAATACGTTCTTCCAATGAAGGGAAGTATGAGGATATTATTGATAGAGTCAGTCGTACATACGGAATTCCGAAAACGTTAATTCAAAAAATGATTGAAGTAGAGTCTAATTTTAATCCGAAAACGGTGTCACATGCCGGTGCGATGGGCCTTATGCAGCTTATGCCAGCGAATGTGAAGGAGATGGGTGTGAAGAATCCATTTTCACCAGCTGAAAGTATTGAAGGTGGCGTGAAAGAATTAAGCAGTTATTTAAAGAAAAATAACGGCGATCTCGTATTAGCGCTAGCATCTTATAATGCAGGTCCTGGTAATGTGAGAAAGTACGGAGGCGTACCGCCATTTAAAGAAACGCAAGGATATATTAAAAAAATATTAAATATCGACGTTTCAAAATAAGAAGTTTCATATATAGAGAGAACATGAAATTTTCGTGAACATGATATGGGAGTTGGCTAGATTTGAAATTACAAGATGATATTCCGTTAACAATTTATTTTGAAATCGGAAATACGAAAAAGAAAATTGAAGATTTGCTTCATATTACGAAAGGTACATTGTATCGTCTTGAAAATTCAACGAAAAATACGGTGCGTCTTATGCTTGAGAATGAAGAGATTGGAACCGGAAAGATTTTGACGAAGAATGGAAAGATGTACGTTGAAATCGTTGAATTGAAAAGGTAGGGAAGGGGATTGTCATGAGTGGCGAAAAATTAAGCCAAGAGCAAATTGATGCCCTGCTGAAGGCGGTAAATGAAGGCGAGGAAATGCCAGCTTTCGCACAAGAAGCAGGAAAGCAAGAGAAATTTCAAGAGTATGATTTTAATAGACCGGAGAAGTTCGGTGTTGAGCATTTACGTAGCTTGCAAGCAATTGCTTCTACATTTGGTAAACAGACGTCACAGACGTTGTCAGCGCGTATGCGTATTCCGATTGAGTTAGAGCCTTCTACGGTTGAACAAGTTCCATTCACGAGTGAGTATGTGGAGAAAATGCCGAAAGATTACTATTTATATTGTGTTATTGATCTTGGCCTTCCAGAGCTTGGAGAAATTGTCATTGAGATTGATTTAGCATTTGTTATTTACATTCATGAATGTTGGCTTGGCGGAGATAGTAAGCGTAACTTTACGATGCGCAGACCACTTACCGCATTTGAATTTTTAACACTGGATAATATTTTTATGCTCCTTTGTAAAAATTTAGAGCAATCATTTGAAAGCGTTATTGTGATTGAGCCAAAATTTGTAACGACGGAAACAGACCCGAATGCATTAAAGATTACGACAGCAAGCGATATTATTTCATTATTGAATGTAAATATGAAAACAGAGTTTTGGAATACGACAGTGCGCATCGGAATTCCATTCTTATCTGTTGAAGAAATTATGGATAAGTTGACATCTGAAAATATTGTTGAACATTCTTCGGATAAACGTAAAAAGTATACGTCTGAAGTGGAAATGAAAGTAAATCAAGTGTACAAACCTGTTCACGTTGCAATTGGCGAGCAGAAGATGACAATGGGTGAGATTGAACAAATTGAAGAAGGCGATATTATTCCGCTCCATACGAAAGTTTCGGATGAATTACTTGGTTATGTAGATGGAAAGCATAAATTTAATTGTTTTATTGGGAAAGATGGAACGCGTAAGGCGCTCTTATTTAAAAGTTTTGTAGAGTAGGAGGATCCATATGAAGCATGAAGTATCTCCTGTGTCATTAATGGGATTAGAAGATTTTGCAGGAAAGCGAAATGAAGCAAGTAAAGCACATATTGATACTGTTTCAGATATTTCGATTGAACTTGGTGTAAAGCTTGGAAAATCATCTATTACGCTCGGTGATGTGAAAGAGTTAAAAGTTGGCGATGTTCTTGAAGTAGAGAAAAACTTAGGACATAAAGTAGATGTGTATTTAAGTAATATGAAAGTCGGCATCGGTGAAGCAATCGTAATGGACGAGAAGTTCGGTATTATCATTTCTGAAATTGAAGCTGACAAGAAGCAAGCTGCGCTTATGAAGGCGCAAAAGCAAATGCAAGATAAAGAGTAGAGGAGGAGTCATATGTCGTATATGACGACCTTATTTCAAGTCGTTTTACTGTTTGGTGCGCTCGGCTACGGTGCATATTATATGACGAAAAAGACGCGCAAGCAGCAGTTTTTTAAACAAGGTGAAAATGGCCATATTCAAGTGAAAGACGGTGTGTATTTAAACCATCAAACGAGCGCCTTTTTATTTGAAGTAGACGGCAAGCAAGTGTTCACTGTTATTAGTAATAACGGTGTACAGTCTGTGCAATTAACAGGAACAGGAAATCAGTTTCAACAAGCACTAGAAGACGCGGTGAAGAGTGAAACGAAAAAAGTAGAGGATCCATCATGAGAATAAAGAAACAGTTATCGTTATTAGCCGTTATTTTCGTATTTTCTATTGTTTTTTCAATTATTTTTGTAAATCCAGCGTATGCGGCCCCGAACGGTTTTATTAATTTCGAAAATGGAAAAGAGTTTACGAGTAATTCAAGTGTACAATTATTTGCGCTCGTTACCCTTTTATCATTATCTTCATCTATCGTTCTATTATTTACACATTTTACTTATTTTATGATCGTTCTTGGGATTACACGTCAAGGACTTGGGGTAATGAATTTACCACCGAACCAAGTGCTCGTTGGACTTGCATTATTTTTATCACTCTTTACGATGCAGCCTGTACTTGGGCAGCTAAAGAGCGATGTGTGGGATCCGATGACGAAAGAGAAAATAACGGTAAGTCAAGCTGCGGAGACGACAGCGCCGATTATGAAAGAGTATATGTCAAAGCATACGTATAAGCATGATTTAAAGATGATGCTGAAAGTGCGCGGAGAAGAGTTGCCGAAGGATTTAAAGGATCTATCCTTATTTACGCTCGTACCATCCTTTACGTTAACGCAAATCCAAAAGGGATTGTTAACAGGGATGTTCATTTATTTAGCGTTTGTATTTATAGATTTGATTATTAGTACACTATTAATGTACCTCGGGATGATGATGGTACCGCCGATGATTTTAAGTTTACCATTTAAAATACTCGTTTTCGTATATTTAGGTGGATATACAAAAATCGTCGACATTATGTTTAAAACAGTCGCCTGAAGCGTTTGATGCTATGTGATAGGAGTCATATAAATGAATACGTCACCAATTATAGATATTTTTCAAACCTTTTTTTATAAAGGGGTTATGATTTTAATGCCGGTTGCCGGCGTTAGTATGATTGTCGTTATTATCATCGCTGTCATTATGGCAATGATGCAAATTCAAGAACAAACGCTGACGTTTTTACCGAAAATGGCGAGTATTGTACTCGTTATTATCATTTTAGGTCCGTGGATGTTTCAAGAGTTAACGACGCTTATTTTAGATTTATTTGATAAAATTCCATCGCTATTGCGTTCGTACTAAGATAGGTGGACTGAAATGAATATGGAATTATGGGCGGCGACGTTTTTTGCGTTTTGCCGCATTACTTCATTTTTATATTTTTTACCGTTTTTCTCAGGGCGATCCATTCCAGCAATGGCGAAGGTTACAGTTGGACTTGCTCTTTCGATTACAGTGGCCGATCAAGTTGATGTCTCTCACATAAAGACAGTTTGGGACGTTGCAGCTTATGCAGGAACGCAAATAGTAATTGGATTATCACTTTCAAAAATTGTAGAAATGCTGTGGAACATTCCAAAAATGGCTGGGCATATTTTAGACTTTGATATCGGTTTATCACAAGCAAGTTTGTTTGATGTAAACGCAGGTTCACAGTCTACTTTACTATCAACCATTTTTGATATATTTTTTCTCATTATTTTTATTTCACTTGGCGGCATTAATTATTTCGTTGCCACGATTTTAAAGTCGTTTCAATATACAGAGGCGATTTCAAAATTGCTGACGACTAGTTTTTTAGATAGTCTACTCGCAACGTTATTATTTGCGATCACATCAGCGGTTGAAATTGCTCTTCCGCTCATGGGAAGTTTGTTCATCATTAACTTTGTTTTAATTTTAATCGCAAAAAACGCTCCGCAACTAAATATTTTTATGAATGCATTTGTAATTAAAATTACGTGTGGCATTTTGTTTATTGCGATGAGTGTACCAATGCTCGGTTATGTGTTTAAAAATATGACGGATGTATTGCTTGAAGAATATACGAAACTATTTAACTTTTTCTTAACGAAGTAGGGGGACGCACATGGCAAAGGATAATAAAACAGAAAAGGCCACCCCGCAGAAGCGTAAGAAATCGCGTGAAGAAGGGAATATTGCCCGGAGTAAAGATTTAAATAATTTATTTTCCATACTTGTGTTAGCAGTTGTCGTTTACTTTTTCGGAGATTGGCTAGGGTTTGAGATTGCCAATTCTGTATCGGTGCTGTTTGATCAAATTGGAAAAAATACAGATTCGACCGAGTATTTTTATATGATGGGGATTTTACTACTAAAAGTATCAGCTCCGATATTAATACTCGTATACGCTTTTCATTTATTCAATTATATGATTCAAGTTGGTTTCTTATTTTCTTCTAAAGTCATTAAGCCGAAAGCGTCACGTATTAACCCGAAAAACTATTTTACGAGATTGTTTAGTCGTAAAAGTTTAGTAGATATTTTGAAATCACTGTTTTATATGGGGTTAATTGGTTATGTCGCTTACGTTCTCTTTAAAAAGAATTTAGAGAAAATCGTGAGTATGATTGGATTTAACTGGACTGCGTCACTTACTGAAATTATTAGGCAAATTAAATTTATCTTTTTAGCTATTTTAATTATATTAATCGTTCTTTCTATTATTGATTTTATTTATCAAAAGTGGGAGTACGAACAAGATATTAAGATGAAAAAAGAAGAAGTAAAACAAGAGCATAAAGATAATGAAGGGGACCCGCAAGTAAAGGGAAAACGAAAAAACTTTATGCATGCCATATTGCAAGGAACAATTGCGAAGAAGATGGATGGCGCAACATTTATTGTAAATAACCCGACTCATATTTCGGTCGTACTCAGGTACAATAAACACGTTGACGCAGCACCGATTGTCGTTGCAAAAGGGGAAGATGAGCTAGCATTATATATACGAACACTTGCCCGTGAACAAGAAATACCAATGGTGGAAAACCGTCCGCTTGCTCGTTCTTTATATTATCAAGTCGAGGAGGATGAGACGATTCCAGAAGATTTATATGTAGCTGTAATTGAAGTTATGCGCTATTTAATTCAAACGAATGAACTTGAAGTGTAATAGCGCGTTTGGAGGAGATCTCTTTGTTTAAGATAGATTCTGCAAGAACCTATTTTTCTATCTTTTTAGCAGCGTCATTCGTAGTGGCGCTCTTAATTCCACTTCCACCATTTATACTTGATATCATTATCGTTTTTCTACTAAGTATGTCAGTGCTTATTTATATGCGAGCGACAAGTATTAACGAGTGGGATGAATTAAAGTCATTTCCGACGATGTTGTTATTAATCGGGATTTTCCGCGTATCGATTAACGTATCGACGACGCGAGCGATTTTGACAGACGGAAATGCCGGTCATGTTATTGAAGAGTTCGGCCAGTTCGTAATTGGTGGGAACTTATTAATTGGTATCGTTATTTTTACAGTATTAATCATATTCCAGTTTATCGTTGCAAACGGTGCATCTCGTACAGCTGAAGTAGCAGCTCGTTTTACACTTGATTCTTTACCAGGGAAACAAATGTCAATCGATGCTGATTTAAACCAGCGCATTATTACAGAAAAAGATGCACAGGCAAAACGAAAAAAATTAAATATGGAAACAGAGTTTTACGGGGCGATGGATGGTGCCGGGAAGTTCATTAAAGGGGACGTTATTTTCGGGATTGTCATTTTATTCGTAAACATTATTTTCGGTTTAATTGTTGGTATGATGCAGCAGGGCATGAGTTTTGCTGAAGCAGCTATTCACTATACACAGTTAACTGTCGGTGACGGAATCGTAAACCAAATCGGTTCGTTAATGCTTGCAATTTCAACTGGTATTATCGTAACGCGTGTATTTGATGGTTCACCAGATACAGTAACTGAAGGAATCTTTAAAGAGTTATTAGCGCATGAAGTCGTTGTCTATGCGCTTGGTGGTTTATTTATTGCGATGGGTATTTTCACTCCGCTACCGTTTCTACCATTCGCGCTCGTTGGCGGAACAATTATTTTCTTAGGAATTCGTAATAAAAACCGAATAAAGAAAGAAAAAGAAGAAGAGCTTCAAAAAGAAATCGAAATGATTCAAGGCGAAGATGAGCAACTGCAACAAGTGGAAGATTCATTCGGAGTATTTACAGATAAATATCCAATTATTGTAGAACTCGGTTTAGATTTAGCAGCACTTGTAAAGCAGAAAATTAACGGAGAAACAGCTCGTGATAAAGTTGTTCTTATGAGGAAGTCGATTATTACCGACCTTGGTATTAATGTTCCTGGCATTAACTTTAAAGATAATACGAGTTTTAGACCACGAGGACGTTACATTATTCGTATTAAAGGTGCGAAGGCAGCTGAAGGTGTTTTAAAATCAGGGTACTTATTAGCACTGAAAACACCGAACGTAATGGCTGATTTAGATGCAGAACCAGCGAAAGATCCGATTTTCGGTGAAGATGGATATTGGATTTTAGAGCATATGGTACAAGATGCACAAATGAAAGGCTACCAAGTATTAGAGCCACTTAGCATATTAATTACACATTTAGATGTTGTCGTTAGACGTAATCTGCATGAGTTAATTCAGCGTCAACATGTAAAAGACTTAATTAACTCGCTTGAAAATGATAACGGCGTTTTATTAGAAGAGATTAAGAAGAAAGAAATTGACTTATCACTCGTTCAAAATGTTATTAAACAACTGCTAAAAGAAGGTATTTCTATTCGTGATTTACCAACTATTATCGAAGGTATTATTGATGGAAAAGAAATTTATCAAAATCATGTTGACGGTGTAACGTCATTCGTCCGTGAATGTATTTCAAAAGTTATTTGTGAAAATGCGAAAAATCCTGACGGTAAAATTTATGCGGCGCTCTTCTCAGATTCAATCGAATTAGATGCGGACGTTGTGAACAATTCTTATCAAGGTTATTTATTAAACTGGGATTTAGATTTGGAATCGCGAGTCGTTGAGCAAGTACAACGCGTATTCAAACAAGCAAGGTTAATGGGTAGAGAACCAGTATTATTAACACGTAGAAAAGATTTCAGGTTTGCGATTGTAAGACTGCTAGAACGTTATCAAATAGAAGCGCAAGTACTTTGTATTAGCGAATTAGCACCAGAGATTGTTGTAGATCAAATTGCCTATATTGAATAGTAGGGGGTGAAGTAATGGAAAGTACAGAAAAGAAAGAAGCGTTAATGCGAATAAAAGCAGCTTCGAAAAATGAATTGTATCGAAAGTTATTTGACCAATATGGTACAGATTATTATTACGTTGTCGATGAAAGTGTAAAACGAAACATCCCGTTTTTTTGGAAAAAGAATTATGAAATGTTAGTCGCTTTTCCAGAGGATAAACAAGAAGAAGTGAACGAAGGCACAGCTCAATTTCATGAACAATTAATGGATGTTGTGAACGATCCTTCAGAACAAATTGTGAAGGCGAACGGAATTCAATCGGTACTGCACAATTTAGAAAACGTGACGACTCCCATGTCATACGCAGCGATGCATACAGGAAACAGTGAAGAATGGACAAGAAAGAAAGAAAAACTATTAAAGCTGTTTGAAAAAGGCATCGTCGTTGTGAAACAGACGGAAGAGACGAAAGTAACGAAAAAGCAAAAAACTGTGAAAAAAGTCGTTCCCGTTAAGAAAGAAGAAGTTGTTGTAAAGAAAGAAAAGCAAGAATCTGTACCTTTTATTATTCAAAAGGTAATTCGTATGCTAGAACAAAACGATGTAGAACAATACTTCATTCATGCATATGCTGAAAAGTTAAAAGTGAAGTTTGAGAATGCGACGATGATTACAGAAGAAGAAGTGATCGAATATATATTGGAAGATATGAGATCTCATTTCAACACGGAAAACGTTTTTGAAAAAGAAGTGCAAACAATTGCATTAATCGGTCCAACTGGAGTTGGGAAAACGACGACACTTGCGAAAATGGCATGGCAATTTCACGGTAAGAAAAAAACGGTCGGTTTTATTACGACAGACCATTCGCGCATTGGAACAGTACAGCAACTGCAAGATTACGTAAAGACAATTGGATTTGAAGTAATCGCTGTGCGTGATGAAGCTGCAATGACAAGAGCGCTTACGTATTTTAAAGAAGAAGCGCGCGTCGATTATATTTTAATAGATACAGCCGGAAAAAATTATCGTGCGTCAGAAACGGTGGAAGAAATGATTGAAACGATGGGACAAGTAGAGCCAGATTATATTTGCTTAACGTTATCAGCTTCGATGAAAAGTAAAGATATGATTGAAATCATTACGAATTTTAAAGATATTCATATTGATGGTATCGTATTTACAAAATTTGATGAAACAGCAAGTAGTGGTGAATTGTTGAAAATTCCAGCAGTATCATCAGCACCAATTGTCTTAATGACAGACGGACAAGACGTGAAGCAACATATACATATCGCTACAGCTGAACATTTAGCGAAACAAATGTTGCAAACATCATAGAAAAGAGGTGAAGGATAAGGCAACCGCCTTATTCAAACGAGTATGAACGGTCTTTATATAGGTTCTATGGGTATGATGAATTACATGCAGCGTATTAATGTTCATTCGAATAACGTTGCAAATGCTCAAACGACAGGATTTAAAGCAGAAAATATGACTTCTAAAGTATTTGATGTACAAGACACATATCGCCGCGGAGATGGGGCTGTGACAAATATCGGTTCGACTGATTACGCTGTAGTACCAGCCGCAACGCATGTGAACTTAGTACAAGGAAATATACAAATGACAAATAGTGCTACAGATCTCTTTTTAGATGATGGAACTGCTGGCACAGCTTCGTTTTTCGTTACATCTAAAAATAATGAAACGTTTTTAACGAGAGACGGTAGTTTTACATTAAATAGTGATCGTTATTTGCAAACATCTTCAGGCGCTTTCGTAATGGGAGAGAATAATGAACGTATTCGTATTCCAGAAGGAGCAAAGGTAGCTGTACAAGCAGACGGTACGTTATATGATGCAGTAACACAAAATAATATTGCCCGCCTGCAAACAAAAACAGTAGGTGCAGAAGCGAATAATCGTCTCGTACAAAGAGAGAACAAAAGCTTTACACTAGCAGAAGGAAACATTGCTGATTTACCGAACGGAGCAGGGACAGTAAAAAATTATATGCTAGAAAATTCAAATGTAGATATGACGAAAGAGATGGCTGATCTTATGACGGATCAAAAAATGATTTCAGCGTCACAACGCGTTATGACTTCATTTGATAAAATTTATGAAAAAGAAGCGAATGAAATATTGAGATAGGGGACTTCCGTTAGCGGAAGTCTTTTTTATTTTAGTTTTAAATTTCAGAATTATCAATTGACTTTGCAGGTCTGCTTTTTTATATTAGTAGGTATACTAATAACTACTAATATATATGTTGTTTGGAAATGAGAGTTATATAGAATGAGAGGGGATTACCGATGGATGAAATTATAAAGGAGTTACAAAAGCTAGGTTTTTCCCAGTACGAATGTAAAGCGTATATTGGACTACTAAAACATTCCCCAGTAACAGGGTATGAAGTGAGTAAACAAACAGGAGTACCTCGTTCTATGATTTACGAGGTACTCGGTAAGTTAATGGATAAAGGAGCAGTGCATATCGTTCCTACTGAACCAGTAAAATATGTACCAGTACCAGCTACCGAATTAATGAATCGAATGCGAAAAGATTTTGAAAAGTCTTTTGAATTTTTAGGTGAGAAATTAAATGGTTTGGAACAAGAGCGACAAATAGATGTAATTTCGCATATTCGCTCAAATGATCGTGTTGTAAAAGAAATTTGCAATATAATTAATAGGGCGAAGGAAGAGTTATGGATTTCTGTTTGGGAAGATCAAGTACATGAAATTGGACCATATATTCATCAGAAAGAAAAGGAAGGTGTACATATATTTTCAATCTTATTTGGTGCTCCAAATACAAAAATAGGCGCGACGTTTCACCATAATTATATGACACCCCACGTTGTAGAAAAGAGAATGGGTGGTCATTTAACTATTATTGCTCGTGATGGAGAGGAAGTATTAATTGCGAACTTCTCAAATGATAGCACTTCATGGGCCGTTACAACATATGATCCAGCTTTAGTTCTCGTTGCTACAGAGTATGTACGGCACGATATTATGGTCGAAGAAATCACGAAGGAGTTTGGAGCTGATAAGTTAGATACGTTATGGCGTGAAAATATAGATTTAGTTCATGTCGTAACAGGAAAACGAACGATGAAAGGAATGGAGGATGATACGGATGAGTAAAGCTCAGGCACATGTAGCTTTGCAAAGCGATGATACATTTCAGCAAGGAGTAAAAGATTGTTTACCAACTGTATTTGGTTATTTAAGCATCGGTATAGCAGCTGGTGTAATCGCAAAAACAGCAGGTTTCTCCATCATTGAAATTGCGTTTATGTCCACTTTAATTTATGCAGGTTCTGCCCAATTTATATTAGCTGGTATGTATGCAGCTGGTGCGCCTGCTTCAGCAATTATTTTCACCGTCTTTTTTGTTAATTTACGCCACCTTTTAATGAGTGCTGCGCTCGCGCCGTACTTTACGAAACTTCCCCTATTAAAAAATGTAATAATCGGTTCTCAAATTACAGATGAAACGTTCGGTGTTGCTGTGCAGCACGCAGCGCAAAAAGGACATTTAGGTGAAAGATGGATGATCGGTTTAAATGTCACAGCATATTTAAATTGGATTCTTGCTACTATTATTGGCGGGTTGTTTGGTGAGTGGATACCAGATCCGCATACGTACGGCATGGATTATGCATTACCAGCAATGTTTATCGGGTTATTTGTCCTTCAGCTCATAAGTAGTAAACCGAAACTAGCAATTCATCTTACTGTTGCAATTGTAGCGATTTTAATAGCATACGTTTCACACTTATTTATGCCAGATAGTATAGCGGTTATTATCGCTACATTACTAGCTGCAACGATTGGAGTTGTGATTGAAAAATGGAAATGAGATTGGACGTAATACTACTTTTACTAGCAGCAGGAGCTGTCACACTCGTACCACGTATTTTACCGTTACTTGTATTTAGCAAACTTCAAATTCCGGAATGGGGTTTAAAATGGTTAAATTACATACCAATTGCGATATTAGCAGCACTTTTAGCACAAGTATTATTTATTCATGAAACGATGCAGTGGGATTATCTTATTGCAGCAATTCCAACATTTCTTGTAGCAATATATACTCGTAGTTTATTAGGTACAGTATTAACAGGAGTGATTGTGATTATTTTGTTACGTTTCTTTTTCTAAAAAGGATTACGCTCATATAATAGCGAAAAGTGTAATAACATGAAAGATATAGGGGTGGTGTTATGATACTTTTAACGATAGGAGCAATTTTGTTAACGTTGTTTATTTTCTTTATTATCGGCTTCATTACGTTTATGATGTTTGTTGATAAGGCGACACCTCAAATATATTATACACCTTGTGAATCAGTGACAGTGAAAGATAAAGGTAAACATAGAAGGAAGAAAAGTTGAATGGTGGCTTTTCTTCCTTTTGTTTTACATCCCTGAAAGAACTAACAAAAATAACCCAAATAGAAAACTAATAATGGAAAGAAAACCGATACATATTGAGAACACACGATTGTTTCGCCATTCGCGCCAGAAAACGATACATCCTAAAATACAAAGAACAAACCAAATGGGCAAGAATATGAACTCGCTAACTTTCTCGGGGAGTAACGAATAAAAAGATGTTAAATATAAGATCCAATTTGTAAAAAATAAAATGTAAACGATAATAGATTGTAAGTAGGGACGTTTGGAAAACTTCCCTTTTTTAACTGTTATAAAAATGATAGTTAGCGCAAATATAAAGGCAATGAATATGAAAATAAGTAAGAGTAATGTAAGTGTCATTTAGCTCTCCTTTATAAAAGTGTTTTTTACAAGAAATGCATCTATTAGAGAGTATGCTTGCTTTGTAGAGTGCTCGTTATATTTTTCAGTGTACGGATTTAGAAACCCATGTTCACCATGTAGTTGTTTAATTTCTAATAAAGGATTTTTTTGTTGCTGCAACGACTGAATGAAAGAGGATACTGAAAAACTAGCTTCTTTTTCAGGTAAAATAAGTAAGGTAGCACATGTTGGTTTTATATGAATATAGTCACGTATACGGGAACCGTAACATCCGATAATAAAATCTATTTTCGGATTGTTACTACATAGCCATGAGATAGTAGCGCCAACACTAAAGCCAATAAGTCCAATATGTGTATAATTATTAGAAAGATGAATAATGAATTCTTCAATTTTCTTTTTGCCTTCATCAAATCCAATATGATGTATAAAAAAATGATATGCTTTTTCTTCATCACTATAATGAAATGCATGGTGCGATTGTAGAAGATTAGGACAGAATACATCTATATGAGATGAAGTGAAGTGGTGGATAACGTGATGCATATGGTCATTCACACCATATATTTCATGAACAACAACGAGAGCTAATTTTTTCTTCATCGCTACAATGTACCTCTATGAAACTTAAATTCTTTCTCGACAAGGCATATACGCAGATGGAAGTTTTCATACCATTGCTCACGGCCTCTTTTTTTCGCTTCTTTATGTAAGGCGTTCTGTTTCCAATTTTCAATTGCTTCAAGTGATTCCCAATAAGAAATTGTGATTCCGAGCCCTGAATGATCTCGCGCACTTTCTACACCTAGAAATCCAGGTTGCTGTTTTGCGAGTTCCTCCATTTTATCGGCAACTGTACTATAATCTGCTGTATCATTAGATAAATTGGAAGTGAATATAACTGCATAATAAGAATTGTTTTTTTCTAAATTAGATGCCATTATTTTTCCTCCTTAATATAGTGTGAATAATTAATCCATAGTTTGTATTTTAGCAGGTCACAAAAAGAAAAGAAGTAGAAAATTCTTATTTTTTCAGCTCCTGTGAAATAGAAGATAGAAGAAATTTATAATAAGTAATCTAAAAAAAGAAAAATGCCACTTCAAAAAAATGAAGTGGCATTTCTTATATTTCCTCTAAGCTATTAACTGGAACTGTTAATTCGCGTCCTGGGTTTTTTACTTCATATATGCGGGCGGTTTCATTGCTTTCGTCGACGTGTTGAATCATAACAGGCATGCCTTGAAAACTAACATTCGCTTGCTCCGCTGACACAGAAAGCTCTTTTGCACGTTGAATATTCATTTATATTCCTCCCATCATTATTATCTTTGCTAAAAAAGAGGGATAATATACCATTTCGAGACATTCTTAAAGTTTTTGTATTATTTGTAATGTTTCTTTAATAAAAGAAGAGAAAATAGAGTCTGGATACGATTGTATCATTTTATTTGCTTTTGTTGCTTCTTCAAGAGCTCTTTTTTTATCATTCAGTTTAACGTAACAAAGTGCACGATATGCACCAGCTGTTGTAAGCCATGCTTGATCCAGTGGATGGTTCATATAATCTGGTATAATACCACGTTGCAATGCTTGTAAAGCTTCTTCGTAACGTTTTAATCCGTATAAAGCTTTTCCTTTTTCAAGATAATACAATCCGTCGTCTTGAAAAATGGGTTGATCTTTTAGTTTTTCTCGAAATTGTTCTAGATGTTTTAATGCGATTGTATATTCATTAGTAATCGTGTTGTAGTAGTAAGCTTTTAAAATGTCAATTATCGCAATGGATAGAGTATCTTCTGTAAAAATGGCAAATTGCTCAGATTTTTTTATGTAATATAAATATTGCTCTTTATCGACTGTAATCACTTTTTGGTAAGATAAAATACGGTAAAATTCGTCTGTTTTATAATACACTTGATGCTTTTTTGAAAATGCGAGTGCTTCTAATATCGTTTCTTCACATTTTTCATAATCGCCACATGCTAGTAATATGATGGCTTCATATAAACATAACTCAATATGTATAATAAGATCCATTTCTAAATGTTTCTCTTCATAGTCATTTCTAATATTAGATATAAGTTGTAAACATTCTGCATACTTTTTACGTGTGAATATCGCAAAAGTTAATTTTAATTTTGTTTCCGTACTGTCACGGTATAACTTATATTTTTCGAAAATAGAAACAGCTTTTTCTACGTAAGATTCAATATCGTAATCTTTCATAATCGCCGCAGCAGTTACAAATTGTTTGTATAAACGAGCTGTATTTAAAGTAGAAGGTAGCTCTGTTTGAATGATAGGTAGTAAAGTCTCATACACTTCATCACATTTGTTTTCCTTTATGAGTTGCTCCATTTTTGTAATGAGTTCTACAATTTCTCCATCATCATCTTCTAATAAAAAACTCGTTTCACATTCTAGTTTTTCAGCGATATATTGTAATGTTTTCATGGAAGGTGTAGCTTTTCCATTTTCAATTTGACTAAGCATACTTTTTGTAAGTTCCGAACCTGCCAGATTTGTTTGTGTAAGTTTTTTTTCTTTTCGTAATGCTTTAATTTTTTCGCCGAGAGTTGCCATAGTTTTGCTCCTTTATAATTGAAAGTTAAATACAATTTAACTTTTTGTTGTAAAAAATGGAAAGTTGATTATATAATAAGTTTAACACAATTTAACTTTTAAGGGGAGAGAGTCGTTATGGGAGATGTAAGTATAGGTCAACATGATGCAAGAATGAAGATTGCAACGAGAAATATTATTTTAATGATGATTGGAAAGATGACGTCTTTATTAGGGGCAGGAATTTATACATTTGCCATGGGGTTATACGTTTTAAAGACAACTGGTTCAGGAATGGGTTTTGCAACTACGCTCGTTTGCGGATCACTTCCAAGGATGATCTGTGGTCCGATTGCGGGTGCTGTAGCTGACCGTGTGAATCGAAAATGGCTTGTCATTGGTACTGATTTATTAAGTAGCTTAACGATGCTTATTATGTTTATTCTTGCTACTATATTTGGACCATCACTTCTTTTTATTTATGTTTCAGCAGCATTATTATCAACTTGTGCCAGTTTTTATTCTGTTGCATTAACTTCGTCTATTCCGAGTTTAGTAAATGAGGAACGTATTCAAAAAGCGAGTGCTTTAAATCAAACGGCAGCTTCTTTATCAAATATTTTAGGGCCGATTATTGGCGGAGTTGTATTTGGTTTCTTTTCCATTAAGTCGTTCTTTTTATTAAATAGTATTACGTTCTTTTTAGCGGTTATTTTGCAATTATTTATCGTATTTGATTTATATAAAAAAGAAATGGTTGAAAGTAAGGAGCATTTCTTAACGAGCATAAAAGAAGGATTTGCATATGTAAAACGACAGCATGAAATATATGGTTTAATGAAAATAGCGCTGTGGGTAAACTTTTTTGCGTGTGGGCTAACTGTTGCGCTTCCGTATATTATCGTCCATACATTGCATTTATCTTCAAAGCAACTCGGTACTGTAGAGGGAATGTTAGCAGTCGGGATGCTAATGGGGGCGATTGCTTTATCAGTGCGTAAAGAAGTGAATAATCCGTTTCGTTCTATTTATACGGGACTGTTTTTATTTGCAGGTTTAAGTTTATGTACAGTATTCCCGTTGTTAGTTACCATTCCAAAAGTGGCAAGTTTTATTTACTATATTGCTTTTATGATGTTAACGGGTATTGCAATTATGATTGTAAATATTCCGATGCAAGTACATATGCAAAAAACGACAGATCCGAGCTACTTAGGGCGTGTGTTTGGACTACTTGAAACAATTGCTACTGCAATCGCGCCACTCGGTATGATTGTATATGGATTATTATTAGACATGTTGCCAACTAGCATTGTTATGATGACAATAGGCGGAGGTTTATTGTTAGTTGTATTAGTTGGGGTAAAGCAGCATATGGCGAAAAAACAAGTAGATGTGTCCGTTTGAAAATAATAAAAATGACCAAATTAGTATTTTAGTTTTTGAAACTCTTTTTCATGTATGTTACAGTATAGTGAGCAGACAAAGAAAAGGAGAAAACATCATGAAAAAATTAAGTTTTGTTATGCTTTTTCTGTTAGTCGTAATGGCTGGATGTAGTAATTATGGCACGTATATTGATACAGGTATGCAATCATTGAAAGATGAAAAATATAGTGATGCAACGATGTGGTTTGAAAAAGCGGAAAAAGAAAAGTCAGGAAATGAAGCGAAATCATATAAAGAAATGGCTGAGAAAATGGATCGCGGAGCTACAGCATTAAAAGATGGTAAGTATTTAGAAGCGAAAGACATTGCAAATGAAGTGTTACAAATGAAAAAAGACGATGCACTTGAAAAAGCTGTAACATCAAATGCAGAGAATATGCTTCAAAAAGCAAAAGATGTAGAAGAGAAAGTGAATGAAAGAGTAGCAAAGCGGAGAAAAGTAGAAGAAGAAGGAATCGATAAACTTATTAAAGCTGTCGATAGTATAGATGATGTGAAAGAAAAAGAGAAAAAAGTTTCAGAAGCATTAGATAAGGCTGAAGAGGCGCAAGCAAAAATTGAAGCGAAGAAAAATAAATAGAGTTATAGTTTAAAAGGCTGTCGTATATAACGACAGCCTTTTAATTTTTTGCTGCATAAGAAGTGATGTTATGTAGTAAAAAAGAAATAATTTTAGAATTCCATCTGTCCTCATGATGAATCGTATAAATGTTACGTTGAAATTCAAATCCAGGGATGGATATATAGCATAGTTCCTTTCGGTATACTTCTTGTTCGATAGCGAGTTTAGAAATAAAAGCAACTCCATTACCATATTTTAAAATTTGTTTCATCGTTTCTAATGAATCTAATTCAATTTCAGATTGGAACGTAATGTTATGTTCTAACATCCATTTTGTAAGTAAATCTCTCGTTGTAGATGGATTACGATGCAATAGTATACGTTCCTTTTCAATATCTTGTAATGTTACATTTTCTTTTTTTGAAAAAGGATGTTCTTTGGAGAAAGCAAGAACAAGTGTATCAGGCATTATTTTTGTTTCTTGTAAAAGTGATTCATCGAACGGTGCTGCGGAAATTACACCGAGATCAATTTCATGATTTTGTAGCATCTTCCGAATTTCAGGAGCTGTTTTTACCATAAGTGTTATTTTTATATTTGGAAATTCGCATTGAAATTGGTGAATCATTTCTGGTAAAAGATAAGTCGCTGGTACATAACTAGCGCCAATTGTTATAGCACCTTTATGAAAATCTTTAAACTCTTGTGTGACCCGTCTAGCTTCTTTCATAAGCGCATCTATTTTACAAGCATAATGATGCAGTGCCTCACCAGCCTCTGTTAAGAAATATCTTCGAGAACGTAATTCAAATAAAGGTACACCGATTTCCTCTTCTAAACTTTTTATATGGAATGTAATAGTAGGTTGTTTTACACCAAGTTTTTCTGCAACAATCGTAAGTTTTTTGTATTTCTTAATAAGTACTACAATTTCTAATTTTAAGAGATTCATTATGAGTTGCCGCCTTTTTATTTTAACTATAGAAAAAATCTATAGAAATAAATAGTTTATTAGAAGTTTTTTAATTTAATCTTTACAGTACATTAATATTCAGTATAAGTCTTCCATATAGAATGAAAGCAAGTTAATAGTGAGGGGAGAGAGGTGATACGATGGATATTAAAATTTATGGATTAGAAAAGAAGTTTGGAAAAACGCAGGCGTTAAAACCGTTACAAATTGTCATGAGACAAGGCGAATTCACCACACTTTTAGGACCTTCTGGATGCGGGAAAACGACTTTACTTAGAATGATTGCAGGACTTGAAGAGCCAGATAAAGGTGAAATATATTTTGGGGATAAGTGCATGTATTCTAGTGAGAAAAAAATTAAAACATCTCCTCATGAACGTAATATCGGGATGGTATTTCAAGATTTTGCTTTATGGCCACATATGACAGTGTTTGAAAATGTTGCATTTGGTTTAAGAGCTACAAAGCAAACGAATCAATTACGGGAAAAAGTTGAAGACGCAATAAAGAGAGTTCGATTACAAGGGATGGAGAAAAGATATCCGCATGAACTTTCTGGTGGACAGCAGCAACGTGTCGCATTTGCTAGAGCGATTGTAACGAGACCGCATTTTATTTTGTTTGATGAACCGCTGAGTGCACTCGATGCGATTTTGCGAGAAGAAATGCGATTAGAGCTTATGGACATCGTTCATTCAATTGGTTTAACGGCATTGTATGTTATTCATGATCAAACAGAAGCTATGTCAATGTCAGATCAAATTATTGTTATGAAACAAGGAGAAGTACTACAAAAAGGAACACCAGAAGACATTTATGTGAAGCCATCTCATGAATTTGTTGCAAAATTTGTTGGTAAAGCAAATTGGCTTGTAGAGGGAAAACAAATGGTTCGGCCAGAGCATGTAAGCTGGACGAAAAATGAAGTGTGCGAAATGTATACAGGTGAAATTCAGAACGTTACATATGTAGGAGAACGGTATGAAATGAAAGTAAACATGGGTGCACTTGGAATATGGACAGCTTATCACAATAGTAAATTAAGCATCGGTAAACCAGTATCGTTATATGTGCCCAAAAAATGTATTCATCATATAGGGGGAGAATCGTATGAAGAAATTCAGTTCGCTTAAGTCTTTATTTGTATGTACTTTATTATTTTCGGCTGTAGTAACAGGGTGTAGTTCAAAGACAGGCAATGCAGATGCGAAAAGTAAAACGACGAATGAAAAGAAAATTGTTGTATATAGTGCAGGACCTAAAGGATTAGCAGAAAAGATTCAAAAGGACTTTGAAAAGAAAACAGGTATAAAAGTAGAAATGTTTCAAGGAACAACAGGTAAGATTTTAGCGAGAATGGAAGCTGAAAAGAAAAATCCAGTCGTGGATGTAGTCGTACTTGCGTCGTTACCAGCGATGGAAGGATTAAAAAAGGATGGACAAACGTTAGCTTATAAAGAAGCGAAACAAGCTGATAAGCTTCGTGCTGAATGGTCGGATGATAAAGGACATTATTTTGGATATAGTGCTTCAGCGTTAGGGATTGTGTATAACACAAAAAATGTGAAGACAGCGCCTGAAGATTGGAGTGACATAACGAAAGGGGAATTGAAAGGAAAAGTGAATCTTCCAGATCCAGCGCTTTCAGGATCAGCTTTAGACTTTGTAACAGGATATGTGAAAAAGAATGGAAAAGATGGTTGGAATTTATTTGAACAGCTTAAGAAAAATGAAGTTACAGTAGCGGGGGCAAATCAAGAAGCGTTAGATCCAGTAGTAACAGGTGCGAAAGACATGGTCATTGCGGGCGTTGATTATATGACGTACAGTGCAAAAGCAAAGGGTGAATCGGTTGATATTGTTTATCCAAAAAGCGGAACAGTTATTAGCCCGCGTGCAGCAGGGATTATGAAGGATAGTAAAAACGTAGAAGGTGCAAAAGAGTTTATTGATTATTTATTATCAGATGATGTGCAAAAACAAATTGCTAAAGCGTATTTATTGCCAGGTAGAACAGATATGAAAGCTGAAAATAGACCGAATGTAGAAGAGATTCCAGTATTAAATATTGATTGGAAAACAGTTGAGAAAGAACAAGATGAAATAGGAAAACAATTTAAGAAAGTATTTCAATAAGATGGTGATTACATGGTAAATCGATTTATATCAGTAAGACAAGTTGGAATGACGTTAGCGTTATTACTTGTGGCGATGTTAATCGTCATTCCGCTTTTTCTCATTTTATTTTCTAGTGTATATGAAAATAGTAGTTGGAATTTTTTAAAGCCTTTTGAAGTGATGCAGAGTGGTGGATTAGCTGGGATTTTTCTAAACTCGATGTTTTTAGGTGTACTCGTAGTAATAGGAGCAACCATATTTGCATTTCCATTAGCGTTCATTATGAGCAAAACAGATGTTGGAAAGTATAGTAAGTTAGATATTATTTTTATGATTCCATTTATGACACCGCCGTATATTGGATCGATGGGCTGGATTTTGTTCATGCAGCCGAACGGCTATTTCGAACAGTTTTTCCCGATGCTAAAGACAATATCATCTTCGTTTTTTAGTTTAGGTGGTATGGTTTTAATAATGAGTCTTCATTTATTCCCATTCCTTTACTTCATGTTGAAGAATACATTACTTCAAATTGGGAGTAGTAAAGAAGAAGCTGCAGCAGTTCATGGTGGGAGATTTTTCTATCGTTTAAGAAAAATCATATTGCCGTTATTAGTATCAAGTTATGTAATGGGTGCTTTACTTATTTTCGTAAAGACGATTGCTGAATTTGGAACACCGGCTACGTTCGGAAGAAGAATAGGATTTCATGTGTTAACATCAGAGATTCATAAATTTATTTCGAGTTGGCCGATTGATTTTAGTAGTGCAACAGCATTATCTTCTTTATTGCTTAGTGCATGTATGCTCATTTGGTATATGCAAAATGTATTGAATCGAAAGTACTCATATGCAATGGTGAGTGGAAAAGGTGTGAAATCTAAAAGGTATACAGTGTCTATCTTTACGCGCTTTGTAGCATGGGTTTATGTAATGGGTTTATTAATCGTATCAATTGGAATCCCGTATTTTTCTATACTTATTGCTTCATTATCGAAATTAAGAGGTGGCGGCTTACATGTAAATAACTTTACAACAAGTCACTATGAAGCATTGTTTACAATTGGATCCCCAGGATTAGAAGCCCTATGGAACAGTTTTCTCTTTTCACTTATAACAGCGGTAATGGCCGCTATAATTGGAGTCTTTTTCGCGCTTATGATTCGAAAGGGGAAAAAGTCCTCTGAAAAATGGCTTGATATGTGCGGTATGTTACCGAATATGGTACCAGGAATCGTGATGGTTGTAGGGCTTATTTTGTTTTGGAATTCACCCTATATGCCCCTGTCAATTTACAATACGCCAGTCATGGTTATCGTAACGTACGTCGTTCTTTTTTTACCTTATACGGTGCAGTATGTAAAAGTATCGCTCGGTCAAATTGATGATTCTCTTGTACAGGCAGGAAGTATTTTTTCTGGAAATTATATTTATATTTTTAGAAAAATAATATTACCTCTTATTATCCCGGGTATTCTTGCCGGGTGGGCAATGACATTTACAATCTCGATAAGAGAGTTAGTAGCATCGCTTCTCGTACTACCTCCATCAGTAGAAACGTCAGCAACATTTATTTTCGCTCAATTTGAACAAGGAGAAGTATCTATTGGAATGGCGATGGCTGTCGTTTCAGTTGGACTTACAACAGTATGTTTATTACTTCTGCAACATATGGAGCAAAAGCGAAAAGGGGTAGCATGATGAGGGTAGAAGTATGGGGAGGAGCGGGGGAATATGGTCGTTCCTGCTACTTCGTAAAAAATAAAGAGACACAAATAGTATTTGATTGTGGTATTAATCGATCATATGAGGATAGTTATCCAAAAATAGAGAGGGAAGTTGTCCCATTTTTAGATGCAGTATTTTTATCACATATTCATGAAGATCATACGATGGGTTTACCTTTATTAGCGAAGTATGGATATAAGAAAAAAATTTGGACGACTCGTTATACGAAGGAGCAACTCCCTGCTTATTATGAAAAATGGCGAAACTACAATTTGGCGCAAGGATGGCATGTACCTTATACCTACCAAAATATTAAAGATTTAAATTATGTATATATTGATGAGATTAGCAATCCGAATGAATGGATACAGATTACCCCTACATTGCGTTTTCAATGGGGGTATAGTGGGCATGTACTAGGGGCTGTTTGGTTTTTAGTGGATATGAGTCATACATATGTATTTTATTCTGGCGATTATTCAGCAGAGTCTAACATACTTCGAGCTAATTTACCTGAGAAGTTGCACGGCGATATAAAAGTCGCAATCGTAGATGCCGCTTATCATACTGATGATGTTTCGCAACATGAACGAATAAACGAACTATGTACAGAAATTGAGCGGGTTGCGCAGAAGAAAGGAATAGCATTACTACCGTTGCCACCGCTTGGTAGGGCGCAAGATATCGTATTGTATTTATATGAAAAATATAAAGAACTTCCCATTATAGTAGATCAAGAAATTTTGGATGGATTTGAGGAGATGTTAGTATATAAAGATTGGATCAAAAACAATGAAGAACTTGAAGGGCTTATGGAGAGTTTAAAAAGAAACATAATTGTTATGGATGATGACAGCTGTACGCAAAATAGTTATGGAATAGTTGTAATGAATGATGCGAATATGCAAACGAAGCGAGCGCAGTTATATTATGAACAACTCCGGCATGAAGAACGAAATTCCATTATCTTTACTGGACATATTGCGAAAGGGAGTTTTGCAGAAAAAGTTTTGAAAGAACGTGTAGATAAGGAATGTAGGGTGAAGCGAGTGCCGTATAAAGTTCACCAAAGTATAAGAGATGTGAAAGAGATGTTAAATACATTATTACCAGAACATACGGTGTTAGTACACGCTTTGAAAGAGGATACGGATCGATTACAGAAAAAGCTTAGCACGGCAGGGTATGAAAATGTGTACTCACTTACTAAGGAACGTATAGAAGTCATTTAAAATATAAAGGAGATCGGTATATGAAAAAAGTATTTGTATTCGTAAGTATTTTCTTTTGTTGTTTCCTGTATAACGTTAAGGAAGGGTTTGCTGCCAGTCCAATGACACCTAGTTTTGAAGTGAAGTTATTATTAAAACCAGAACAAGTATTAGGATATAACAAAGAGATAAATCAAGAGGTACTAGAATATTTCCAGGCTGGTACAAATTATGAAAGAATACAAGTGCAATTTTTAGATACGACAAATAAAAATTTAAGTAATGAAGGTTGGTTTGCGAGAATTCGAAAGAAAGAATTTAGTAAAGATTTTGAGCTAACATATAAAAAAAGATATCCTATTCAAAATGGTGTAATTCAAGATGCACTAGAAGTGGCTAAAAATGATGGGTTTGATAGTAAAACCGATAACTATGAGGCAGAAATAGATTGGGGATTTGAGAAGAAAACGTTAAGTATTTCAAATAAGAAAAGCTACAGTGCTAAAGGATATGGAGTACTTGATTTACCAAACGAACGAGCAGCTCAAAACATGTTACTAGAAAAGTTACCAGGGAAAATGAACAAATGGTTGTATACGAATTGGGGAGAAGAAATGCTCGAAAATTCTCGTATTTATGGCCCTGTATTAATGAAAAGGTATACAGCTGAATTTGAAAATATTAAAACGAATATTGAAGTTTGGCCACTAAGTAATACTGGGAAAATAGAAGATGATTTCGTAATAGAAGTGTCGTTTAAAACAAAAGAGGAAAGTATTGCAAAAGAACAAAGAGAATTATTAATGCAGAGTTTAGATCAAAAAGGATGGCTGTTGCCGAAAGATAGTTTGAAGACAGAGCTTATTTTTCAGTGAATAGTGAAAAGGAATCCATACATATATGGATTCCTTTTTCTAATATATGAGTATTAAGCTAAATCAGCTGACACGAACATATCATTATTTTGAAGGTTTTTAGAGCGTAAACTATAAGCAACTACCTTCTTTTTATATTGCTTTACAACATCAACATGTTCTTCATGACTATAAATGTAAAAGATAAAATCTTTTTTGCCACGTTTTGCATTGATAATTAAAGGCGTACCCTCATTGTGCGGTGGTGCATAATAGCGATCTAAAAATAAACCTTCGTTAAAATCATGAATAATTTTAGATTTTTGTTCGCCTTCTAAGTTATTTCCATTGATTGTAACAGTCGCATTCTCTTCTTCAAGTTGCGGATGTGTTTCGTACTTGCTAATAATGGATTCAATAACAGTATTAGGGAGGCTTGAAACGATAATTTTAAATGCCCCAAATACAACTAACATAACAATAAACCAAGTCGTCATAGTATATCATCCCCTTTTTCCTATTAAATAATATAACTCATATGGTAATAGTACATATGGTGAAGTTTTGTATAATTTGTGAAAAATATGCCATTTGTATGAACGAAATGTTAGAAAAATCAATTTTGTTACAAAAAGTTGAAATCGAAGTATTTTAAAAGAAAAAGGTTTATAATAAAAATATAACTAATAACCACATTACTAATTATAAGGAAGTGTAACTATGAGTACTGTAACAATCGTGTATGGTATTATTCTTTCCACAATTATTGTTTTATTTATTGTCGGGGTTTCACGTTATATTCATAAATGGAAAGAAAGCGTTGCGAAATTAAATCACATTGAAGAAGAACTTAGTGATTTAATGTTACATCATGGTAAGTAAAAGTTTATTTTTTAACTAAACAATGTGAAGAATATCACAAAACATGCTCTCATCATGAAGGCATGTTTTTTTGTTATGTGAATGATTAGGCACATTCATTCATTTTTTCCATACGATACAATGTGAAGATGGAAATGTTCGGAGTGGAAAAGAGGGATAAAATGAGTAGTTCAGGTTATGTTCCAGATAATAAAAATTTAAAGAAAAGCTCAGGAACTCCAAACCTTTTCTTTGATTCGAGAAAAAATATCTTTTTTAAAAGGGATGAGAAAAACGTTGCATATGAAGTTACGTCAACGCAGTTACCAGCGATGATAGGTGGAGCATTTGTTGATTTATTTATGACGAAAGGGCATATGCGAGAACCGCATTGGCATCCGAATGCGTGGGAGTTGGATGTTGTTGTATCAGGAGAAGCAGTTACATCCATTTTAAATCCTGAAACGAATCAATTGCAAAATTATCATGTAAAAGCGGGGCAAACTGTCTTTATTCCAATGGGATGGTGGCATTGGATCACAGCGGTAACAGAAGAAGTACAATTACATTTGTTCTTCAATAATGATCAGTTTGAAACAGCAGAAGGGTCAGACATACTTAGATTAACACCACCAGAAGTATTTCAAGCTGCATATGGTGTAAGTGCAGAAAAATTAGGGAAGGAACTTTCGCCAATTAAGGAGTCAGTTGTAATTGGTCCTCCTAATTCAAATCGACTAAAAAGTGTTAAAGAAAGTGACGACTCAAATATAGTCGTTACGTTAAATGGACAAATAACATCATGTGAAATAGAGTAACTCTTTCTTTTTTAGGAAGAGTTACTCTGTTTTGTATAAATTTGTAATTTTATTCGTTATAATGATTATATAGAAGCGGATTTATTAGAGGGGGCATATTGTGAACATATTAAAGATTATAGGAATTGTTGCAGGAGTGATTATAGTAGCCGTTATAGCTTTCTTTGTCATTATGAAGTACTATTTGTCAAAAGAAGATCCTGGTTATGTATTAAAGTACATAAAAGAACATAAAGATGATGAAACATGCTCATTACTTATTAAAAGAAATGGAGAAGTATTAACTTCTATAAATAAAAATAAAAAATTGCCTTTAGCGAGTACGGCAAAAATCGTAATAGCAGTTGAATTTGCTAAGCAAGTGTCAGAAGGAAAAATAAGTCGAGATGAACAAATTTCATTGCACGAGCTAGAAAAATATTACGTTAAAGATACTGATGGTGGAGCGCATTCTGACTGGCTAGAAGATGTCAAAACGAGAGAATTAGTGAAAAATGGACAAATCGCTTTAGAAGAAGTCGCTAAAGGAATGATTCATTATAGTTCTAATGCAAATACAACATATTTGTTAGAAAAGCTTGGAATAGAAAGGGTAAATGATAGTTTAAAAGAATTAGAGCTTACTAGTCATGACAAGTTCACATCGTATACTGCTTCACTATATATGAGAGGGTATGTAGAAAAAGAGCTTCATGAGCCAGAAAATCAATCGTTAGAAATGATACGTAACATGTCAAAGGATGAGTATAATAAACATGTGTTACAAATTCATGAATGGATGAAAGATGAAGAAGAATGGAAAAAACGGGATATCCCATTAAAGGTAGATATGGAATTTCAGCGAATTTGGTCAGATCGATTAGTGGGTGCAAACGCTAAAGATTATATGAGTATAATGGAAAAAATAAATAGTAGAAAGTATTTTCCAAAATCAATGCAAGAAGAAATCGAGAACATTTTCAAAGGAACAGTTAAAAATAGTAAGTTCGAATATGCTGGTCAAAAAGGTGGTTCTACCGCATTCGTATTGACAAAAAGCTTGTATACTACAGATAAGAAAGGGAATAAAGTAGAAGTTGTAATTATGTTTAACGATATAGAAGATCAAGTTGCATATCAAAAGCTGAGAAATAATGTAGATTATTTTATTCGAGATATTATAACAAGTGAGGAATTCAGAAATAAATTATAATAGAATAATTTTATTATGTAAACAAGATGCGATTAAAGGTAGGTGTTGAGATGAGGTTGAATGAGTATATGCTTGAAACATTTCCAAATTTAGAACTTAGACCACCTCTATTTTATAATGGAGCTATTGGTATTCGCTTTAGATTAGGCGTGAACTATGATTGCACTAACATTTATGAAAATTGCTCATATTTAGAAGGCGTTTATAATAGAGCGATTACTTTATTTCAGTCTTTACATGCAACAGAAGATGATATTTATATCGTAGTGGATGTAAATGACTATGCAGACGGTGAAATTTTCAAACACAAATTGAATATCTTTTCTAAGTATGTAAAAGCGAAGTCCGATTTGTTTAAGTTACAGAAAAATACAATCCCTTATATTTTTCCAGAAGACGATGAAGATGGGGTATATAAAACTCATAGATATACTTTGAAATGTAAAGTTTCAGACTTGAAATACATTCCTATGCTAAAAGCAATTTGTAATCAAGATATGGGAATAAAACCGCGTATTTTTCATAGGGTGTATTTCATAAATATTAACAAGAATACTATATTTCACGTTTATGATGATAGGGGTTGTGATGTATTAGCTACCTCTCCTAATACAATTAGAGATATTTATCATACATATAATGATTGGATATTAGAATACGATAGAAATAAAATTGATAAGGTATTTAATTGAATGTAGTCTATTTTAAATGAGGGAAATACCATAGAGGTGTTTCCCTTTTATTAATATGAAAATCAACATTCAAATTTGACAGCGCTTATTATAAAGGTAAAGGGATTTGATGGTAACGTATTGAATTTGGATAGAAACAGAAAAGGGAGATGAATAAATGACGACAATATATTTCGTTCGCCATGCTCACTCTATATATACAAAAGATGAAAGGGTACGTCCCTTATCTGAAAAAGGGCACTTAGATGTAGAGAATGTAACACGCTTATTAAAAGATAAGCATATTGATGTTGTGATTTCTAGTCCGTATAAAAGGGCGATTCAAACGGTACAAGGAATTGCAAATACATATAATGTATCGATACAAATAGAAGAAGATTTACGAGAAAGGTTATTAAGTAAAGAGCCAGTAACAGATTTTAATGATGCGGTCCAAAAGGTGTGGGAAGATTGGGATTTTGCACACGAAGGTGGAGAATCGAATGATGTAGCGCAAAGGCGTGCTGCAATATGTATGCAAAATATATTAAAAAAATATGAAGATAAGAATATTGTAATAGGAACTCATGGGAATATTATGGTATTGCTCATGAATTATTTTGATTCAAAATATGATTTTCAATTTTGGAAAACAATTCGTATGCCTGATATATTTAAGTTGAATTTTCATAATGAAGATTTAGTTTCTGCCGAAAGGATAGAGAATACGGGTCATCAGATAAATAATTTGTAAAAGTTTATCAAAAAAAGAGGAAAGAGAGATGTTATTGTAGAAGTATGACTTTGTAACATAAAAAATATATGTTAAAGGAGGCTGTTTACATGTTTGAGAAAGAGAAAGAAGGGCTTATTGAAGTTCACAACGTATATGAAATTGCACCAGCAGATGGAGCAATTATTGGTATGGCAACGGAAGAAGAAATGGAAATTGCTGCTGAACTAGAGCTGCAGTACTATGCCCATTCTCGTTTGCTAGAAGCAAATATTCAGTTAGACGGTTCCTCCTACAAAGAGTTACTTCAGGAGTTCCAGGAGTACGAAAGAAAATCAATGAGCTTTTGGCGATCAATACATAAGCGTTTAGCTGTGCCATGGGCATGGGTATTACGTATTGACGTTGCGAATGGCCCTATATATGTAAGTAATGGGAATTCGTATTACGAAGAAATCGATGATGAAGAAGATTATGAATAGATAAGTAAGGAAGCAGCTTTAGTTGCTTCCTTTTTTTATGCTTGAAATAATTTTTGACAAGCGAAAACGATACACCAAACACCTATACCGAACAGGACAGATGTACTAAGTGAAAATGAATTTTTTAACCCAATATAGACGATAAATAATAGTAGTGCGGATGCAGGAAATCCATATAATACGCCTATAGCAAATTGACTTAATTCTTGTTTGTTCCCACCTTCGAAAGAAATCCAAAATAGACTTAGTAAACTAACGAGTGGAAGGGCAGCGATAAAGCCGCCTATCGCACTATAATGTTTAGCGACTTCAGTAATAACGCCAATAATAAGTGCAGAAACAATGACTTTAACGAGGAAATGCATATTTTGCCTCCTTCGCTAATAAAGAAAAGGCTTTTTCAATTAATTGTTGTTCTTCTTTTGATAACTGAGATTCTAATATTTTTATCTTTTCTTTATCTAGTAAAGTATGCTTTTCTAATCCTTCAATGCCTTCTTTCGTTAATGTAAGGTTCACAACTCTTTCATCTTGTTTATTTCTTTCTTTCATGATAAATCCTTTTTGAATAAGGCGCTTTACGTGTTCAGACGCTGTGTTATGGGAGAGACTAAGCTCAGTAGCCAATTTTCCAATTGTTATATCTTTCTCACGAGAAATGAGTTGTAAAATACGAATAGCTTGATGAGAAAGGTTGTCTTCATACTCATATCGTAAGTGATAATAAATACTCTCCCAATGTTGATTAATGTCTTTCATAATGATAAATCCTCCTGTTTTTATATCGTATAATAAGATATATTCGTGAGTATAGAAGTAAAATCCTTTTATTTGGATGGAAAATGTTGAAAAAGTTTATTTTTATTGAAATATAAGGTAATCTATGTGTAAAGGTATACATTTAGCAAGAGAGAGGATGATAGCTGTGAATACATTCAAATGGATGAGTCATGAACAGATGTATGTAGATGAAATACATGTTGAAAAATGTGGTCCTCTTTCAGTCGGCGTATATGGGGGAAATCAAGAAAGTGATGCATACGAAAGAGGAGATGCGGTGCTTGCTTGGTGGGATCCTGAATTACAATTTGAATTTGTTATGATTTTTGATACACACCACAAAACAAAAAATATAAATTATATAGTAGAAGCAATTTCAGAAAGAAAAGAGAAATTAAAAGAGTTATTTTCCTACCCGATACATTTAGCTTTTCATCATACACATATGTACTTATTAGCGTTATTTACAGATGAGTTGTTTATTGAAAAATGTGATCAAGATGATGAGGAACTTGCATGCTTAATTTGTTTACGAAAAGGCGAATTTTTATATTGGCTATCAGTTGGTGATTGTTTCGCATATTTATTCCATTCTGAGAAAACGAAGAATAGTAAAGGGCGATTAAATAAACGGAAAAATTACGAATATATTGGTAGAAAAAATATTTTCGCAGCAAATACACCTTGCTTTACGTCAGGTGTAAGAGGATTAGAAAAAGGAATGAATCACATTGTAATGGCAACGGACGGTATTTTAGAGTGTGATAAACGAAGGTTTGATGATGATCAA
This sequence comes from Bacillus albus, assembly GCF_001884185.1. GTDB lineage: Bacteria > Bacillota > Bacilli > Bacillales > Bacillaceae_G > Bacillus_A > Bacillus_A albus. Next base: position 80,138 of record NZ_MAOE01000037.1, on the reverse strand, counting down.
TCTTTAGTAGAAATATTGCACGACGGAAATAGCTTACAGATTGAGCCAGTATTAACAAATGTACTACAGTGGAAAGGTAGAGATTGTGCCACTATTATTGGATGGTCCATTGATACTGAAAATAAAAGATGCGCTAATTAATATAAAAGGAGTTCAAGGTTTTTATCCTTGAACTCCTTTTTGTTAAGCGATATGGATGTGATATGTTTTCAACCATTCATTTACTTGAAGCATGTATTCCATAGCACTTCTTGCTTCAAAATTGTTAATTTCCTTATTGCTTTCATCGGCAATCGAAAGTAGTATGGAATGATTAATAAGTGAGAAAATAGGATTATTTTTATTGCTGCACATGTCGAGTGATAAATGACGGATTGTTTGCAGATAATGTGGATCTTGTGAAGTTGGATAAGCGCTTTTTCTTCTATTACGTACATCGTCGGGTAAAGCAGGTTGTAGTGCTCTACGTAAAATGCCTTTTTCAATATTATCAATGCTTTTTATGTTGAAAGGAACGTTCCATAAATATTCAACTAATCGATAGTCGCAAAACGGTACGCGAACTTCAAATCCTACAGCCATACTCATACGGTCTTTCCGGTCAAGTAAGAACGGGAGAAATCTCGTTAAAAATAAATAAAACATTTGACGTTGCTTCGCGGATTTTTTACTTTCACCTTCAAGAGTAGGTACTTCAAGTATCGCTTCTTGGAATCGTGTATCAATATAGTTTTCTAAGTTACATTCGTTATTTATTTCATTTAGTAGAAGAGGAGATGTATTTTTCCAATTTGTGAGCCACGGAAACTTATCTACATACAGTAATTCTTCTTGGTGAAACCAAGGATATCCCCCGAATACTTCATCAGCAGATTCTCCAGATAAAGCTACAGTTGCATCTTTTTTCATTTCGCAAAATAGTAAATATAGTGAAGTTTCCATTTCACCAGCACTCGGTAAATCTTTTGCACGGAGGGGAACGAATAAGTGATTTGCTAATTCTTCAGCATTCAAAATAATGTCATGATGAGATGTCCCTACATGTTCGGAAACGCGTTTTACCCAAGGAGCGTCTAAACCAGTGCGAGCAAATGTCAGCTCGAAATCTTTTGCGCTATTTACAAAGTCAACGGAATACGTATGAAGTGTTTTATTTTCAGCAGCAAATTCTTTTCCCGCTAGTGCAGTAATACCGCTAGAATCTAATCCTCCTGATAACATACAGACGAGAGGAACATCGGCAATTAATTGTCTTTTTACTGTATCTTGTAAAATAGATAAAATATGTGATGATGTATCTTCAGTACAGTCTGTATGAACTTTACTTTCTAAATTCCAATACTTCGTAACTACTTTTTTATCACGTGTAAATGTTATACAATGTCCAGCACGCACTTCTTGAATATGTTTAAAGACGCCACACCCTGGAGTTCGAAATAAGCCTAATCCAAATATTTCGTTTAGGCCATCCGCATTAATTTCAGCGGGGACAGATGGATGCGCTAATAATGCTTTAATTTCAGACCCGAAAATAATGCTGTCATTTCTTTCTGTGTAAAAGAGTGGCTTTACGCCTAAATGATCACGCGCTAAAAATAATTGTTGCTTCTGATCATCCCATAAGGCAAAAGCGAAAATTCCATTCAAATGTTGTACGCAATCTTCTTTCCATTCTAAATAAGCATGTAGTAACACTTCTGTATCTGAATGCGTTTCAAATGCATGACCACATTTTCGAAGTTGTTCTCTCAGTTCACGGAAATTATAAATTTCTCCATTATAAGTAAGAGCATACGTATAATCACCAGTACGAAATGTCTTCGGCTGCGTCCCGCCTTCTGGATCAATAACAATTAAACGCCGGTGTGCAAAGGCCGCACGAGGTGAAAACCAGAATCCTTCAGCATCAGGACCACGATGCTGAATACGATTTGCCATCTTTTCCAAAATAACATGTTCATTTGAAAGATCTTTCTTCCAATCTACCCAACCTGTAATTCCACACATACACATCTCATCTCCTAATTTAAAATAGTAGATTAACGAAATAAAATGTACACTAAATTAAAGAATGACTATATAAATAGTGTACTACATGAATTAAATTGCAGACTTGAGAAAATTTTCTTTGAATGCGTAGTTATGTGAGACAATTGCTTAGGGAAAGTATTCCATAACATACAAAAAATAAAAAAGATGAGAGAAAATTTTTTGTAAGACGTTATATAGGGTGTAAAAGCTTTTACAAAAAAATAAGGGGACTCGCTACATGAAATCAAATGAGAAAAATTTTATAAAAAGATTACAACGGCAAAAAGAAGATGCGCTAGAGTTCGTTGTCGATACATACTTACCACTTATAAAAGGGATCACACACAAAGTTCTTCTTCCAGTTCAAAATGATGGATTAATAGAGGAATGTGTAAATGATATATTTCTTTCCATTTGGAATAACGCAAATAAATTTCATGGGGAGCCAAGTGACTTTAAAAAATGGATTGCGGCGATTGCGAAATTTAAAGCGATTGATTATTATCGGAAAGCAACTAGAAAAGTAGAAATTATTTCAGATGAGTTTCATATTAGTACGGAAAAGTCAGCTGAAGATGAATTAATCGTTATGGAAGATAGGGAAGAATTATTAAAGCTTATTAATCAATTAGAACCGCTAGATCAAAAAGTGTTCATTATGAAATATCTTCTCGGCATGAAAACAGAAGAAATAGGAGACAAGTTAGGATTAACTCGGGCAGCGATCGATAATCGTGTGTACCGTGGGAAAAAGAAACTACAACAAAATGCTACGAATATTAGTTTTGGAGGTAGTGCCATATGAAAGACATTTATAAATTATTAAATGATATTGATATAGATGAAAAAGAACTTGAGGAAATTGAGGCTTCTGAAATTGAAAAAGAAAAAGTGAAGCGCAATGTAAAACAATCGATACGTACGAAGAAAAAGATGGGAAATTGGAAAAAAGGTGTTGCTGCTGCATCTATTTTAGTAGGATTATCAGTTGCAACGCTTGGTATCGGATTTCCTACATATGCCGGGGGATTGCCAATTGTAGGTGATATATTCCGATTTTTAGATAATGGTAGAACAGGTCTGTATGAAAATTATAAAGAGTTTTCGACTGAATTGAATATGACGAGGGAGAGTAATGGGGTTAAGGTTACAATTAATGATGCTGTGTTCGATGGTAGAACAATTACAATCACATATTCTATTGAAAGCGAAAAAGATTTAGGAGAGAAACCGTTCCCATTTGGAAGTCCGCAAGTGATGGGCTTTGATGGCGGAGGAGGTAGTTCGGACGTGACAAAAGTTGGAGAGAGGAAATATGTAGGTATGACTACGATGAGTGGTCATGGTAGTGAAAGGTTAGATGTTGCAAATGTTTGGTGGGATATAGAGGCAATAAATATGTATGAGGAAAAGAAATCTATAAAAGGGAATTGGAACTTTGCTCTTACTTTAAAGGCGATGGATAGTAAGGAAGTAAAGGTTAATAGGGTTTCTGAAAATGAATTAATAAAAGTAAATATAGACAAAATGGAAGTAACTCCGATGTCCTTTATCGTTTTTTACAATCAGGAAGAATCTAAGCTATTAAGAAGTGAATGGGATAGCGCTGATGTGGAATTAGAAATAAAAGATGATTTAGGAAATAAATATGCAGGTGAAGGAAATGGCGGAACTAGTACAGAAGCAGAGCCACATAAAAGTAGTTGGAGTGCTACATTCCAAAAGTTAAACGAAAATGCAACAAAGCTTATCGTGACACCTCGCGTACACTTGCGAGTTCATACACCTGAAAATCATGGTGGAGTGGAGTATGTAAATGGAAAAGAGAAGAAAATTGAAGTGCCGAATAAAGAAGCGAAGAGTAAAGATATTGTTCTAGATGATATCGTAATTGATTTAAAGAAATAGAAGAGCGACTGCCTAAAACCATTAGGCAGTCGCTTTTCGTTAAGAACTAATTACGAGTAACGCATGCGGATGCTGCGTTTTATACTCATCTTTCCACGGAATGTCGAGTTGTTCCCAAGATTCGCCGCTATCAGTGGATTGAAACACACCGTTGTTATTTAAAGTGTAAAACGTATGTGGTTCTGTTGGATTTGTCGCAAACATTGAAATGACTGTACCGATTGCAGATGGTAGTCCTTGCTGTACTTGCTCGAAAGGAGTATCTTTCGTTTTACGATAAATATAAGATTCATAAGGAATACGGTGATGAGCGAGGTCAGCACTTGGTGCGGCAGAAACGAGAATTGTATCGCAATCAGCCGGATCAATAGCCATGCTGTATAAATAATGGTGTTCAAGTCCTTCGCTGCATGATATCCAGTTGTTTCCACTGTTATAACTTTCAAGGTATGCACGATCAGGTCCGCCCATAAATCCGTCACCACATGATGCATAAAGGCGATTTGGAGCGTCAGGGTGCATAAGCAATTGATGAGCATCGATAGGAGCACCAAATTTTTTATCCATCCATGTATGCCCTTTATCATTACTTTGAATAACAGCACCAGCTTCGATTGAAACGTGGATTGTATTAGGATTGTTTGGATCAACTGTAATCCAGCGCACGTGATGAGTAAAAGGTCTAGGCGGGAAAGCCCACGTATAAGAAGATAATAATGATTTCATATTTTTTAGTTCCGTCCACGTTTCACCGCCATTTTCCGAACGGAATAAAGCGCTCGGTTCTGTGCCGACATAAACGACGCCATAGCCGTTAATTTGTTCATTAGAGCTTATCGTAATGGAAGTGATCGAAGAATGTAAAATACCATCTTCTTTAGGAAAATCAAAGTAACGATATGAATCTCCAATCGGTTTCCACGAATCACCACCATCGTCGCTTAACCATAAACCTCGTCCAAATGTTCCGCAATATACGCGATTCTTTTGGAATGGATCAACTGCGATACAAGTAGGCTGCATATTTTGTAAGTGATATGAGATTTCATAGTTACCGTATCGTTCTTTTACAACAATAAGTTCACGTTCCATACAGAGAAATAGTCGTTTCAATTCCATAACCTCCTTCAAAATTCTTTCATTAGTAAACAATATGAAGCTGAAAAAGAAGTAGTCTTATTTTTTGTTGAGAAAAAGGACTTGTTTGAAAAATAGCGAAGTGTATAGATAGAGGAAGCGGACGTTTATGGGCGTTAATTCGGGATAAAGATGGGGAGTTTGTTTCATACTAACATATAGATATTGCACTTAAAGGAGTATTCGTATGGGACATTCACATGATCACGGGCATTCTAACAATAAAAAGGCGTTGCTAATTGCTTTCGTATTAACGACGAGTTTTATGATTGCTGAAGTAATTGGGGGATTCGTAACAAATAGTTTAGCACTTCTATCTGACGCGGGGCATATGTTAAGTGATGCGGTATCGTTAGCGTTAAGTTTACTTGCGTTTAAGTTTGGAGAAAAAACAGCAACAGCTGCGAAAACATATGGGTATAAGCGAATCGAAATGTTAGCGGCATTATGTAACGGCGTCGTTCTTATAGTCATTTCAGTATACATTTTTATTGAAGCAATTCACCGTTTTAAAGAACCAGTTGAGATTGCTAGTAATGGGATGCTCATTATTGCTGTACTTGGTCTGCTTATTAATATTTTATCAGCTTGGATATTAATGAGAGGCGGAGATGTGAAAGGTAATTTGAATTTAAGAAGTGCTTTCTTACACATATTAGGTGATCTATTAGGATCAGTCGGAGCAATTATTGCAGCGCTATGTATTAAATTTTTCGGTTGGACTGCTGCAGATGCGATTGCTAGTATTCTAGTGTCTATTTTAGTCATTATTAGTGGATGGCGTGTAACACGTGATACGGTCCATATATTAATGGAAGGTGCACCACAGCATATAAATGTTGAAGAGGTAAAAAGTGCATTATTAAATATTACGGTTGTAAAAGAAGTTCATGATTTGCATATATGGTCTGTCACATCTGATTTTCAAGTATTAACTTGCCATTTGATTATTAAAGGTAATGAAACGCAAAGTGTACTAAAAGAGGCTACGGATGTATTAAAGGAGAAATTTCATGTAGAACATGTCACCATTCAAGTAGAGATAGATGGTGGATTTAATCATAGTGAGACAACTTGCAAAGTATGAAAGAAAAAGGATAAGAAAAAGTGTCATAACATTTTTCGCGCGACATACATATATATAATGTGGCCACAAATACTTTGTAAGGTAAATATTTCATGAAATTACTTTACTTATAACGAGTCATCTTTTATAATCAAAAGTGGTAATTGATAAAGATTATCATTTTCAATGATTGTAGAAAGGAGTTTTTTAAAAGATGAGTAGTCAACTCCGTTTTGCTGTTGAAAATCGTAAGAGGCATTTAATCGATGAGTTAATTGGAGCAGGTGTGTTTAAGATTCGCGACCGACAATTATACGAGCTGTCTTTAGAGGAATTAGAAAAAGAGTACGAAGATATGGAAGATTATGCAGATATTCAGGCGTAGCTATATAGATTAATAAAAGGTGAGCTGGTTACGATTTTGTGTAACCAGCTCTATTATTATTTCCTGGAAATTATTTTTGATATTTCTTTCATTGGACGGAGCCAGTTTTGAGACATCATTCGTTCTATTTGTTTTTCGTCCTGCTTTTGCAGTGCTTGAATGATGAAGTGATGTTCTTCAATAGATTGACTTGCTGGAACGAAGTTTTGGAAAAACAAGTATTCAAGACGTAAAACGTGAAGTTGCATATTTTCTAGAAACGGTTCAATGTATTGGTTTTTAGCAATAGAAGAAATTGTATTGTGAAATTGTATATCGAGTTGTAAAGCTTGTTTTGCGTTTTTCTTCTCTATAGAGCGCTGAAAATCATCATTTATTTCAGAAAGTAGTTTCAGATCAGCGTCCGTAATGTTTTGAAGTGCTTGCTTTCCTATAATAGAGTGAAGACCAGCCATCGTTTCATAAATGATAGGAATGTCGTCTAACTTAATAGGAGCAATTTTTGTTTTTTGCCCAGGTACCATTTCCACTAATCCAGAAAGTTCTAATATTTGTAGTGCTTCCCTTACAGGTGTTCTACTTACTCCTAGTGCTTCAGCCAATTCGCCATCATTAACTTTTTCATTAGGCTGCAGTACACCTTCAATAATCCAATCTTGTAATTGATTTAAAACGAGTGATTTCGCCGAAACTCTTCCTTGTTTTTTATAATTTTGAGGGATAGGCATAGTGAATTCAATCCTTTCATTGTATATTTTCCTTTTTCTCATGAACAAGCTTTAATTTCGGTTTCCCTTCATCCGGTTTTTGGCTTAAGATGAGCACCATTACAATGACACAAAAAGCCCCTAATAACTGAAAAGATTGAAACGGTACATGTAATATAAGTACGGAAGAAATAATAGCTGCAAGTGGTTCAGTACAACCGAATAATGTCGTCTCTTTCGGTGTCAAGTATCGTATGCTGTCTAAGTATAAATAAAATGCAATAAGTGTCCCGAAAATGACGACAAATGTGATGAGAGGTAGAGTACTTAGTTTTACATATTTCATAGTTGATAATAAAATGAATTCTTTCGTAGAAATAAAGTGTACAATCGTTACACCAATACCTCCAATAATCATGCCCCATCCAACGATAACAGAGGAAGACCATCTTTCTAGTAATCCCTTTGAATATAAACTATAAAAAGCGAGAGATAATCCAGATAAAATACCCCAAATAATAGCTGGTGTAGAAACAGCTAAGTTATGAACCGATCCGTTTGTTAGTAAGAGAAAAGTGCCTACTAATGAAAGGGCAATTGAAATGAAATCAATTTTTGATGGACGAACGTTCCATTTGAAAAGTAAGTATACAGTAATAAATATAGGAGCTAAATATTGCAATAATGTTGCGACGGCGGCATTTCCTTCTTTAATAGAAGCGAAGTACGTGTACTGTACAGCAAGCATACCGAATAGGCCAAACAATATCATTTTAGTAGCATCAGATCTTTGTTCCCATATGCCGAATATTTCTTTTTTGTTCGTTCCGAATGATGAAATAATGAGCAAGATAACGCCCGATATAAGCAATCGGATTGTAACTAACCATTCAGTAGAAACATGTTCATATTGAAAAAGTTGTTGTGCAGCTGTTCCGGACAAACCCCATAAACAAGCACCAATTACAACCATAATGATTCCTTTTAAACGATTTGGATCCATAATGTATATAGTCTCCTTTCAAAAAAATATATTGAATACAATATGCAATATATCACGTAGTGTATAAAAAATAAACTGAAATTTCTTTCTTAATGTAAAGTTGTTATTTAAATTAAAGAAAGTTTGTTAATTAAGAGAACGATAAAATAAAAAAGGCTTCTGTTGACGGAAGCCTTTTTGTTTTAGATTATGAAGTGTAAGTAAAAGCCGGAATAGGGTCAATAAATGTATTCCAGTTTTGTTCCATTTCCTTTTCTGTTAATAGACAATCATCTAATGATTGTTCAATCACAGAACGATTCATATCAATACCGATAAATACGAGCTCAGTTATTCGATCTCCATATCGCTCGTCCCAGTTTTTCAATACTTCGGGTTCTTCTGTAATAATTTGATTTCTTTCAGTTTCAGGTAATGCCGCTATCCATTCACCGGCTCCTTGAATTGTAATAGAGGAACCTGCTTGAGATAGAAGCCCTATCATATTATTACGAGATGCGAGCCAGAAAAAGCCTTTCGCTCTTACAACATCTACAGGCCATTTTTTTAGCCAATTCATAAGGCGTTCAGGATGGAAAGGCGATTTACGACGGTACACAAAGGAATTTATACTATATTCTTCAGTTTCGGGTGTATGATGTTCACTATTTAGTTCTTGCATCCAGCCCGCCGATTGACTCGCTTCCTCATAATTGAATAAATTTGTATTTAAGATTTCTTGCAATGGTACGTTGCTAAATGAAGCTTCAATAATTTTTGCACCGGGATTTAATTTTTGTAATAAATGATGAAGCTCTATCCTATCTTCTTTTTCTATTAAATCAGTTTTATTAAGAATAATGACATTCGCAAATTCAATTTGGTCTATTAGTAAATCAATAACTTCTCGAGTATCATTTTCATCGATAGCCTGTTTACGGTCTAATAAACTTTCACCATCTGCAAAATCATCCCAAAATGTATTTGCATCTACAACTGTAACCATCGTATCGAGGCGACAATTTTTCGTTAAATCGATATGAAGTACTTCGTCAGTATAAGTAAATGTTTGGGCAACTGGAATCGGCTCACTTATACCTGAAGATTCAATAACTATATAGTCAATATCATCGTTTTCAACAAGCCGACTCACTTCTATCATTAAATCTTCTCGTAGTGTACAGCAGATACAACCATTTTGAATTTCTACTAATTTCTCTTCCGTACGTGAAAATCCACCTTTTTTTATAAGTGACGCATCAATGTTTAGTTCACTCATATCATTAACGATAACAGCTACTTTTAAGTTGCTCTTATTAGCCAAAATATGATGTAGTAGAGTGGTTTTTCCAGCTCCTAGAAAACCACTTAATACAGTGATAGGTACTTTTTTCATAAAATGATCTCTCCTTTAAATCGTAATTATTACGTTTTATATTAAGTGATAAAAAAGAAAAAATCAATAATAAATCATAATGATTACGATTTAAGAATAGGAATAAACTATCAAATTTGTGCTGTAGTAGTGTAGGGCATTTGGACAAGTATACGATTTAATATGAATAAAGTGGGGGGATAATGTTGGTCTTTAATAGAGTTTCAAAAGAATTAATAGGAATAGCCCTTATTGCTATTTTTCTTTTTTTATTATTTTTTGTAGATTTTACAAGTCTAGCAAATTTGCACAAAAGTATGCCAAAAGAATGGTTGAATGTGAATACCGTGTTTTTAAGTATTATATTCGAAGCAATACCTTTTATTTTATTAGGGGTAATTGTTTCTTCTCTCATTCAAGTGTTTGTGACGGAAGATATGATTCATAAAGTAATGCCGAAGTCACAGATTGTTGCAATGATTCCAGCGGTATTTGTCGGAATCATTTTTCCGATGTGTGAATGTGTCATTATACCAATCGTAAGAAGACTTATTCAAAAAGGACTCCCTCTTCATGTAGGAATTGTAATTTTATTAAGTGCACCTATTATGAATCCGATTGTTCTTTTATCTACCGTATATGCATTTCAAAAAAATGATGTAGTTGTATATGCACGCTTTGGGATAACAATTTGTGCGGCGTTATTAGTAGGGCTAATTGTGTATTATTTCTATCGCGGGAAAAATATTTTAAAAGATATAGAGGATTCAGCTCAGAAAAAAGAAAAAAAGAGCTGGGGGAATGTTGTGAATCACACTGTAGATGAGTTTTTTGATACAGGTAAATATTTATTGATTGGTGCTTTTTTTGCGAGCGTATTTCAAACGTTTTTTGATCGAAATGTACTTGATGCAGTGGCCCATAATGAAGTGATTTCCCCAATTATTATGATGGGATTTGGTTATGTTTTATCCATTTGCTCAGCAGCTGATGCATTTATAGCGGCATCTTTTGGACATGTTTTTTCTGTAAAAGCACTTCTCGCATTTCTTGTGTTTGGACCTATGCTTGATATGAAAAATACGTTAATGCTATTTGCGTATTTTCAAAAGAAATTTGTATTCTTTTTGATTGGAATTATTATTTTATCGGTGTACACAATCGTGCAAATTACAACGTTATAGGAGGTGTGAAACAGTGGAGGAACAGGAACAGAAAGCTTATCATCGCTATATTCGTGGCATTATTTTAATTGGTTTAGCAATGCTCTTATTTAAACTACTTGTAACAGGGAATATTTATAATTTTATCGCTCCAAAAATGATTAAATTTACGTATATAGCTTTTGTAGTGATTTTACTTCTTGGTTCTTTACAAGTTTGGAGAGATGGGAGAGAAAAACAGGATGATTGTAATTGTTGTAAGCATCATACAGCATTAAAATCAGGGATGAAAAGTTTCTTTGTATATGTTTTATTTGTTGTTCCGATTATTAGTGCTTTTCTATTTGGAAGTGTAACAATTGACGGAAGTTTAGCGGGAAAAAGGGGTATGACTCAAAGTGTACAGGCAAGAAGTATGGAAAAGAACGAAAAAGAGGGAATACAGGCAAATTCTAATTGGAAAGAAATATTAGTCGATCAAGATGAAACCTCGAATTTAAAAGTGACAGATCAAGTGGAAGAGCAATTAGAAAAAAGTATGTTAGGACAACGAAAAATACAAGTAGAGGATAAGGATTATGTTCAAACAATGAGTATAATTGGCCAAGATGTAAAAGGGTTTAAAGGGAAAGAAATTACATTCTCAGGGTTTATCTATAATGATAAGGATGTGACGGGTGATAAAGCGGTAGTGGCGCGATACGGCATAACTTGTTGTATTGCGGATGCATCTGTCTGGGGGATGATTGTTGCAGGGGAAAACGTAAAAAAGCTCCCACAGGAAACATGGGTGAAAATAACAGGTTTGTTGGACGAAACGACATATAAAGGAACGCTATTTCCACTCGTAAAAGTAAACAAAGTGGAGAAAATCAATAAGCCAACAGACCCATATGTATATGATGCTTTACCCCAATAAAAAAGAATAAATTCTTCATATTTTCATGAAATAGAATCATAATCATGACGATAAAAAAATAAAGATAAGAGTAATTTGGTTTGTTAAAAATATGTGTAGAAGGAGATACGCGATGAACTGGGTTACTCATAAACCAACATTTGAATTTGATAATTATAGTCCATTTATTCGTGCGAATACTGCGTGGATTGGGCATTTAGAGTTCGCATATGATTTAGTAAGATTTGAAAAGCCAGAAATATTAGTTGAGCTAGGGACACATCTAGGCGCTTCTTTTTTCAGTTTTTGTCAAGGGGTAAAAGATGGAGGGTTACCTACAAAATGTTTTGCTGTAGATACTTGGACAGGAGATGGGCATACAGGTCCATATGGAGAAGGTGTTTTTCAAATCGTAGATAAAGTGGTGAAAATGAGCTATCCTAGTATAGGTAATTTAATTCGATCTACTTTTGATGAGGCTGTGGATCAGTTTCAAGATGGAACGATAAATTTGTTGCATATTGATGGCTACCATACGTATGAAGCAGTTTCTCATGATTATAAAACATGGTTACCGAAACTTGCGAATAACGGTATCGTGTTATTTCATGATATTGAGGTGAAAAATCGAAACTTCGGCGTGTATAAATTTGGGGATGAGGTCAAGGCGAAGTACCCTCATTTTCAGTTTGAACATTCATATGGACTCGGAGTATTATTTCCGAAAGGTTGTAGCAATCAGTTTGTGGAAATACTTAAAAATAAAGAAGAAATACAAAATATGTATAAATAAAAGTGGAGCATGCATCATTTTAATGATGTGTGCTTTTTTTGTGAAAAAAATGTAAGTGTTTGAAAGGTGAGGATCATAGTAAAAAGTTTTGTTGTGGCAAATATTAAAAAAGTTATTCTTGGGTGGTTCTATATAAAAAATGTAACATTTTTTATATTTTCCATTGCGAAAAGTAACATCTACTTTTACAATAGAAAAGGTGTTATATTATACTGGAAAAATAAATCGAAATAATATGAAAATTTTGTTTTGTCTTCGCTAATTGTATATCGCATACATGTAAGACGACACACGTCATGTTATCGACTTGTAAGGAGAGAAAAAAATGAAAAGTGTAAGATTACCATCGATGCTAGAAATCATAGTTCTTTTATTACTATTTCTTGCTGTTGTCTTTTCCTTCCAAACGATTTTTGATCTCCCAATTCAATTAGCGCTATTTATTTCATGGTTTTTAGTAATTGCGCTTGGATTAAGATTAGGATTTCGTTATCAAGAATTGCAAGATGCAATTACGAAAGGGATTTCTAACGGATTAGAAGCAATACTGATTTTAGTTGCAGTAGGTGCTTTAATTGGAACGTGGATTGCTGGTGGCGTAGTACCAACATTAATCTATTATGGATTAGAGTTTATTCACCCTAGCATATTCCTATTAGCAACATTAATTATTTGTTCGATCACTTCTATCGCGACAGGAACATCATGGGGAACAGTTGGAACAGCAGGTATTGCCATGATGGCAATTGGTGAGGGACTTGGATTGCCACTTCCGCTTGTTGCTGGTGCAGTTCTTTCAGGAGCTTATTTCGGCGACAAATTATCACCACTTTCTGATAGTACAGTTCTGGCAGCTTCTATGGCGAAAGTAGATGTTATTGCTCACGTTCGAGCTATGCTCGTATTAGATGTTCCGGCTTATATTATTACTAGCATTATGTTTACTGTAGCTGGTTGGATGTATGGCGGCGATAATGTAGATTTAAATCGAGTAGAGTTTTTAAAAGAAGCTTTATTAAAGCAATTTGATATTAAAATATGGATGCTTGTTCCAGCGGTCATTGTTATTGTTCTATTAGCGATGAAGAAACCGTCTATGCCAACAATTGCAATGGGAGCTTTAATTGGTGCAATTTGGGCAACTCTTTTCCAAGGAATGAACTTTGGAGAGGCGATTGGAACAGCGTATAACGGATTCTCAATTCAATCTGGTGTTGAGTTTGTTGACAAGTTATTAAACCGTGGTGGAATTAACGGTATGCTTGGCTCAGTAGCCGTTATTATTTTCGGTTTAGGATTTGGTGGATTACTTGAAAAACTAGGTGTTTTAAAAGTAATCGTATCAAAATTTGAAAAGAAATTAAATTCTGCAGGTAATGTAACATTGTCTACATTAATCGTGGCATTCTTAGCGAATATATTTGGTTGTGCGATGTACGTATCACTAATTTTAACACCGAAAATTATGGAAGATAGCTATGATAAATTAAAAATAGACCGACGTGTATTAGCGCGTAACTCAGAAGTAGGTGGAACGTTAACTTCAGGTATGGTTCCATGGTCTGATAATGGTATTTTTATGGCTGGTATTTTAGGTGTAGCAACGTTCTCATACGTTCCATTTATGTGGTTAAGCTTCGTATCGTTAATTTTAGCGGTTATTTACGGATATACAGGCAAATTTATTTGGTATGTAGATGATGCCGATAAAGGAAAGCAAGCATCATAAAATAAAAAAATCACCTTCTATAATATGTAGAAGGTGATTTTTTTATTTTGTAATAGGAGTTGAAGAAGTTATCTCGTCCTCATATTTAGCGATCTTTTGTTGTATCTTTTTTAAGTTTTTTTCAGTGTCTTGAATGAGCTGTAAGACATTTGTCTCCTGTTGTTTCATTAATTTCAACCGTTGAAAGATGGTAGATTCTCCATCCATAGACCAGTCGATAAATTGTTTTATTTTTTGAATTGGCATACCAGTGTTTTTTAAACACAAAATCATCTCTAAATATTTCAGTGCTTCTTCATCAAAAACTCGATCTCCTTTTTCGTTTCTTTGCAAAAAAGGGAACAGTCCTTGTTTATCGTAATAACGTATTTGAGAAATTGTTAAGTGTTGCATTTTGGCGACTTGTCCAATTGTATAATACATATCATTCATCCTTTTATTACCAAGGTATAATGCCATCTTTATTTAGTATTTTACCATTATAGTTTGTTTCACTTAATGCATATTTAATAATAATTTTAGCACTTTCAGTGGTTGTATGGCCACCGAGGGAATTTCCATTAAGATCCGTAGTTGTAAAACCAGGAGTTACCCCAAATACTTCTGGACCGTTAGTAGCAAATTCTTTACTAAAAGCTAATGTTAAAGCATTAATAGCTGTTTTTGAAGAATTATATCCTAGTGTATTAATTGGATGTGTTTCACCATTAGCAAACATTGTTAGTGAGGCCATGTCAGTTGTTACATTTATTATTTTACTGTTGCTTGAATTCTTTAATAATGGTAAAAAGGCTTGCATCATTTGGAAAGTTCCAAAAAAATTAACTTCAAATCCTTGGCGTAAAGTTTCAATATTTAATTCACTAGGTAGCATATTGAAGTCTAGCGCTATGCCTGCGTTATTAATTAATAAATGTAAGTGATCAGTCGTTTCGTAAATTTTCTTTGTTGCTTCTTGAATGGATTGTGAATTTGAAATATCTACTTGAATATAGGAAACGTTTGAAACATTTAAAGATTCTACGGCTTGTTGTCCAAGTTGTTCATTACGAGCACCTAAAAATACATGATAATCTTTTTCTGTTAATTGACGAACAAGTTCATATCCAATTCCTTTATTCGCACCTGTTATAAAAGCATATTTTTTCATATTGAATTCCTCCAGTATTGTTATAGTAGGTTACAAAGGAAAGGATACAGCCTAAACTTAAGTTTAGGTCAAGAGGAATTTTTAAAAATAAATATAAAATATCTATATATAGTAGTGAGAATCCTTATCATTTAAGAGAAAGTCTGTTATTATAAGAGATGTAGGTATTTTATTTTCAAGGGGATGAAAAAATGAAGTACAGAATTGAAAGAGATACATTAGGAGAAATTAAAGTTCCAGCTGATAAATTATGGGCAGCACAAACGCAACGTAGTAAAGAAAACTTCCCGATTGGAACAGAGCAAATGCCGCTTGAAATTGTAAAAGCATTTGCAATTTTAAAGAAGAGTGCAGCACTTACCAATCAAAAATTAGGAAAGCTATTAGAAGAAAAAGCAGAAGCAATTGTGGCAGCAGCTGACGAAGTAATCGCAGGGAAATGGAATGAACATTTTCCCCTTGTCGTATGGCAAACGGGTAGCGGTACACAGTCAAACATGAATGTGAATGAAGTAATTGCAAATCGTGGGAATCAAATTTTGAAAGAGAAGGGATCTGACGTACATATTCATCCGAATGATGATGTGAACATGTCTCAAAGTTCAAATGATACATTTCCAACAGCGCTTCATGTAGCATGTGTAATAGCAGTAGAAAATCACGTATTACCAGCTATTACGAAATTAAAAGAAACGTTAGCAGAAAAAGTAACTGCATTTGAACATATTATAAAAATTGGTCGTACACATTTACAAGATGCGACACCGTTAACATTAGGACAAGAAATTAGTGGATGGCACCGTATGCTTGAAAAAACAGAGCGTATGATTGCAGAGAGCAATACATATATGAAAGAGTTAGCAATTGGTGGAACTGCGGTTGGAACAGGTATTAATGCTCATCCTAAATTTGGTGAGATGGTATCAGAGGAAATTAGTCAATTTACAGGTAAACAATTTGTTTCTGCACCAAATAAATTCCATGCATTAACGAGTCATGATGAAGTTGTATATACTCACGGCGCATTAAAAGCATTAGCTGCAGATTTAATGAAGATCGCTAACGATGTACGTTGGCTTGCAAGTGGTCCACGTAGTGGGCTTGGAGAAATTATTATTCCAGCAAATGAACCAGGAAGCTCTATTATGCCAGGTAAAGTAAATCCAACGCAAAGTGAAGCATTAACGATGGTTGTAGCGCAAGTGATGGGGAATGATGCAACAATTGGATTTGCTGCGAGCCAAGGGAACTTTGAGTTAAACGTATTTAAACCTGTTATTGCTTATAACTTCTTACAATCAGCTCACTTATTAGCGGATGCAATTGTTTCGTTTAATGACAATTGTGCAGTTGGTATTGAAGCAGATGAAGAAGTAATTAATGAAAATGTGAATCGCTCACTAATGCTTGTGACAGCGCTAAACCCACATATCGGATATGAAAATGCAGCGAAAATTGCGAAGCACGCTCATAAAGATGGATTAACGCTAAAAGAAGCAGCACTGCAATCTGGACTACTAACAGAAGAACAATTTGATGAAATTGTCGATCCGAAAAAAATGATTGCTCCGAAAGAGTAATAAAAAGAGCCGAGATTCTTCGTTTAGAATCTTGGCTTTTTTAATATGTATTTTTTCTATTTGTATTACTGTAAGTACCAAAATATATTATTGGTTAGCAGGCATATTCAATACTTTCATATGCGGACAGTTTTCTTTTAAGACTGAAATGAACTTTTTTTCATCTTGGGGTATAAAAACAGTTACTGAGTCAAATAAATTGTAATGGATTTCTAATTGCTGTCTAGTCCATCTTTTTGAATGAAGCTTTTTACCAGAGTAGTTAATGTGGCGAATGTCTTCAAATGGAATTTCAGTATGAAATATGAAACCATGTTTTACAATAAGAGAGGAAGCAGTTATATGGTAGTGAGAAAAATAGAAGGAAGAAAGATTTACGACATTTAGCAGCATCATGAGAGTGAAAAAAATAGAATTTTCATTTTGGAAGAATAGCGAAATGAAAAAAATTATGATAAATAATGAAATGAAAATGACGTGAAACGGATTTTTTTTCGCTTTAAATTTCAAGTTAGTCACCTCGGTATACGTGTTCTTTAACTAAATTAAATCATAATATCGTGATAAAACGTGTTAATATGCAGAATTGCATATTCCTTCGACTTATTATTCATGTAAAATTTCTTGATGGAATAAATTCAAAAGAAGTTTTGTAATAGTGAAGAGGTATGAAGTGACTTACAAGAATAGAAAGTTAGCGCTAGTCATAATTAGTTGTATGACGGTTATGGGTAGTTGTGCAAATAAATTTGTTGAGGATGGACATCGAAAGCATATATTTGTACAGGTAAGTAAGGCTTTAGTCGAGGCTATAAAGAGAATATATAATGGATAAAAGGTGTTTCCATATACGGAAATACCTTTTTTGTAGTTAAAATTGAATGCTGAAGTTTTGGAATGAGTGAATACCAGTTCTCTGTAGAACGAGGTTGTTGTCACTCAAATATTGAATAGCGTATTTTATTTCTTTTAGTACCTAGTCCAGTATCGATAAGGAGTGCGATAGTATCGCCTACAAGTGAGAAGGAATGTACTTTCTCCCAATGTCCATATTCACTAATTGCATAAGTATTTTAGGTAATTTGTTTAACAGTAAACAAAGAATCTTGCAGAATAATCATATTTTGTTTCACATCCTATCTTCAATTCATGTATTAAGTACATTTGCTCTTCGTTGCTTTAAGTCTTTTTAAAAGATTGTTTAATAGACGTTTTTATAAAAGTTTGTAAAATGGGTAAACGAAATGTTGAAATGTTTATTTTTGGTGTGTTAAGATGATGAAGCGATAGTAAACGTTATTGAAATTTGTTTGTTTTAAAACAGACATTTTAAAGGAGTGTTTGGTATGAGTGATATTTCAGAGAAGTTTTGGGATGCTTCGGTTGAGGAATTGAAGAAAGGGTATGTATTTGAAGCGGAAGCAGAGGAGTATATTTGTTTAGCTTGTGGAGAAGCGTTTATTAAGGGTGTAATTTATCAAGATAATCAAGTTTTGTATGATGCAGAGAAGTTTGTACAATTGCATGTGCAAAATGAACATACGTCTATGTTTGATTATTTATTAGATCTTGATAAGAAGTATACTGGTTTAACAGATTTGCAAAAGAAAATGGTTCAGTTTTTCCATATGGGGCTGAATGATAAAGAGATTGTAAAAGAGATGGATGGCGGAAGTACTTCAACCATTCGAAATCATCGATTTACACTTCGAGAGAAAATGAAACAAGCAAAAGTGTTTTTAGCGTTAATGGAACTTTCAGAAGAAAAAGCAAAAGTACAAACGAAATTTGTACCGATTCATAGAACCGCAACGATGGTAGATGATCGCTACAATATTACGGAAGAAGAAAATGATGAAGTATTAAAAGCACATTTTACAGAAGGATTAGATGGACCACTTTCTAAATTTCCGAAAAAGCAAAAGCGTAAATTAATTATATTACGCCATTTAGTGACGAAGTTTGATAGTAATAAAAAGTACACTGAAAAAGAAGTAAATACAATCATAGAAAGTGTTTACCCAGATTTTGTAACTTTAAGAAGATATTTAATCGAATATGGATTTTTAGATAGAACAGCTGATGGAAGCCAATATTGGGTGAAGTTATAATCATATGGAAAAGAAAGTGAATAGAAGCACATTATTATAACAACTATACAAAGAGATAGAAGTTGAAAACAGATTTTTAATAAAAGGAGAAATGAAATTTGAAACCACCTACAGATAACAATAAAGAAGGTGCGGAGTCACAAAAGCTAGAAAGTGAGAGTAAACCGATTTGGAAATCAATGTCCATGTTTTTAGTACCGTTACTATTAAGTAATGTACTACAATCAATCGGGCAATTATTCGGTATGGTAGTAGTAGGAAGATGGCTTGGAGTGAATGATTTAGCAGCCATATCAGCATTCTTCCCGCTATTTTTCTTACTCGTTTCATTTGTAATTGGTATTGGTTCAGGTAGTTCGATTTTAATTGGTCAGGCGTTTGGAGCTAAAAACGAAGATCGTTTAAAAGCAATCGTTGGTACGACACTGACATTTACCTTTATTATTGGAGTTGTGTTGGCGATAATAGGTAGTATTTTTGCGATGGATATTATGCGCCTTATGGGAACGCCAGAAAATATTATTGATATAAGTGTTCATTATGCGCGTATTCTATTTATATCGATGCCAATCTTATTTTTATATTTCGCATATACAACATTTATGAGAGGTACAGGAGATTCTAAAACGCCATTTTACTTTTTAATTGTAAGTACAGCGCTAAATATGATCTTATTACCGATTCTTATTTTTGGATGGTTAGGAGCTCCGAAATTAGATGTGTATGGAGCAGCCTATGCTTCTGTTATATCTACAGTTATTACGTTTATTGTCATGTTAGTGTATTTAAAGAAGAAAAATCACCCGCTACAATTAGATAGTGCGGTAAGAAAATATCTTCGCATGGATGGGGAGTTATTAAAGCTATTGCTACGACTCGGAATTCCAGCGAGTATTAATATGATATTAGTTTCATTATCTGAAATTGCGGTAATCGCGTTTGTAAACCGTTACGGTTCGGATGCAACAGCAGCATATGGCGTCGTGAACCAAGTTGCAAGTTATGTACAAATGCCAGCCGTTAGCCTTGGTATTACAGTTTCTATTTTTGCAGCGCAATCAATTGGTGCAAATCAATTCGATCGACTGCAGAAAGTTGTGAAGGCCGGAATTATTATGAACTACGTCATCGGTGGTGTGCTAATCTCTCTTATTTACTTATTCTCAAGAGACATTCTAGCACTATTTTTAACCAGTCAAACTACTATTGAAATTGCTCACAGCCTCGTTATGATTACGTTATGGAGTTATTTAATTTTCGGTCATGCGCAAATTATTAGTGCGACAATGCGAGCAAGCGGTACAGTATTATGGCCAACTGTTATTGGCGTCGTATCAATTTGGCTTGTTGAAGTACCTGTAGCATATTATCTTTCTTACCATACAAGTCTTGGTATAGAAGGGATATGGATTGGATACCCAGCAGCATTTATTGTCAGCTTAATCTTACAGTATGCATATTATAAGCTTTCATGGCAGAAGAAACGAATTACACGATTAGTGAGTTAAATCATGCAAATGTCCCTAAGTTATTATACTTAGGGACATTTTTTGTAAGTGTAAGTTTATAAATAGCTTTTTAAAGTGATATCAAAATGTTGTCTAATGAGTTTGTTATCACTCATATAAAACTCCCACGCTTTTTCAGGTTCACCGATAATTTCAAAAGATTCTTCTGTAATATATAGAGCGCAATTATCCTCTAGTGCAATGCCTTCTATATTACCTTGATGATTTTGTAAAAAGGAATGGAAGGCGTTCATTCTATTTAATTGATTATAATGTGGACAAAACCTTTTGTTCACAATTCCCCAGCCGTTGCTCTCTATATAACCAGAGCCTTCATAATCTGATCGAATGCTAGATGTGAACCAGCACATAGCACCAGCGCTATTGCCTGCAATGAGCGTTCCTTGTTGCAAAGCACATAATAATTTTTCATCTAGTTTATGTTCTTTCCATTGTGTAAGCATGTGAATATAGTTCCCGCCACCGAGGTAAATCAAATCAGCTGATTGAATCATTTCGTCTATTTCATATTTAGAATGTGTATCGGCTATAGTACGTAAAATTTGTACTTCACAGTGTAACTGTTTTTCGAACGTGTCTAAAAAATTTTTTATATAGCTTTCATCATCATGACTAGCTGTAGGAATGAATAATACTTTTGGATACAGTTTATTTGTTAATTCTATAAGTCGCTCATTAATAGGCGAGTGATTTGAATCTTGTAAATCACCGCCACCAATGACAGCTAATTTCATAGTAAAGCACCACCTAATCATTTTCGTTATATAAAAATTCGATAGAAGAGAGTTACATTCCTTCTGTGATGTAATGATTAAGTAGAAAATATAGTTTAAATATATCGGAATAGTAAAGAAAAGGCTGGTTACATTGAGAAATGAATTAGAAACAATTTCCCCCGAAATTACGAGAAATAAGCCCCCACCATAAAACTCAGAAAATGCATAGAAATTAGGTGGGGGATCAACTGCCCGTAAAAGCCCGATTGTTGAGGCTAATAATCAGTGGGGATGAACAAAACTCCTACTGATTAAAGTTTCACTTTATCAATATATAATACTTCATACTATTGTTTCAAAATATGGAAACAATATGTTTAAATGGATATAAAGAAGCATGTATTCATATGGAATGAGTGTTTATCCTTTAAAAGGAATCGGAAATAATAGAGTTTTTACAAATGAGTTTTTACTTTTAATAGGAACTTGTATTACAATATGGTAAAATTATTTCAATATATTTATTTAATATAAAAATACAAAGAGGGAGCGTGAAAAAAGTGGATTTTCGATTCGAATTTACAACGAAGGTGAAAGAGTACTTGGATGATGAGAAGGATGAAAAAATAATAAAAGATGGACATAGAGATATCATTTTTCAGTATTTATATCCGCTAGAGAGTGAAATTGGTATTTATAAAAATCCTAACTTTACTTTTTTTGCATCAGGAAGACGCTCGCATATCGTATTAGAAAACATTGAATTTAAAACAGAGGTAAATGTAAAAAGTAACATCATTGAAATTACAAAAATAGTAGATAATGTCGTTATCCCGTTAGATACTATCGTAGCGAAAGATCGGGAATTGTTTGCACTTGGGCGTAATGAGAAGTTTAGTGTACAAATATTAGAGCAGTATCTCTTTGAGACATTTGGAGAGAAGTTAGGTTTACAATGATTGGAATGGAGTAGTGAATTTTAGTGTATATCATTCGCGTTTGACCTTTCCTTTAATTTATACTACAATTCGTAGTGTGAAAGGAGACATACTATGTTTACTCAAAACTATAAGTTAAATGAGCAAGGGTTAAATCACTTTTTTGGACCACTTGAAGCGAAAATTATGGAGATTGTTTGGTCTACCGAGGGTATTACGATTAAAGAAGTGCAGCAGAAATTAAGTGAAGAATCACCTGTGAATTTTAATACTGTTATGACAGTTATGAACAGGTTAGTGGAGAAATTACACTTAGAAAAACAGACTGTGAAAAGAAGTGGCATATATCGTGCTGTACAAACAAAAGAAGAATTCTTATCCAATCAAACGAAGAAAATGACACAGGAGTTGATGGGGGAGTTTGGAGATTTAGTTGTAAATCATATGCTAGATGAGTTAGAACAGGCCGATTCGATTTTAATAAAAAAATTAGAAGATAAATTGAGTCAGTTGAAAAAAGAGGATCAATAAAATGAAATGGCAAATGCGTAAAATCGTACTGTTAGCAGTTATTGTTAGTACCCTCTTTTTCAGTATGTTAGTGTATTATGTTACATATCCATTTCTGTTTCAAAATAAGGCGTTCTTTCTTTCGAATTTTTGCTTGTTCCAGTTAGAACAACATATGAAGGAATTATCGCTCATTCGTATTATAATTACTGGATTTTTACTACTTACTGTATTCATCGTGTGCAAAAGAATTTGGCGACAATTTTTCTATAGTAAAAAGTTACAAAAAGTACTTATCCCTTTTAATCGAAAAGGAAAGCAAATATATATATTGCCGACCGAGGAAGTTGCGGCATTTACAATTGGGTTATTTCGTCCGAAAGTTGTCATGTCAGAAGGGATGCTTCAAACATTTTCAGATGAAGAAATGGATGCGATTATTTTTCATGAAGAATATCATCAAACGAATCGAGATCCATTAAAATTATTTTGTTTTACGTTATTAGCAGAAGGAATGATATACATCCCGATATTAAAAGGGCTATTGCAGCGTTATCATGTGTATCAGGAGTTAGCTGCCGATAAGTATGCAATGCGAAAAATGGAATCTAAATTCGAGTTAGGCAGTGCATTATTAAAATTAATTAAAATAAAGACGATGGAAAATCGATGTGTTACAGCTTCATTTGCAAAAACAGCAATAAATTTACGAATCGAGCAAGTGTTACATGAAAAAATTGTTAAGCTTACGATTCCGTTACATACGAATTCGGTATATATAACATTAGGTCTATTCTGTATGTCGGTTGTACTTATTGTCGGAGAGTGCATATAGCCTCTTTTTTTACGAATCAACACTACTCAATGTAGTGTTTTAGGGGGAATAAAATGAATGCAGCAGATTTAACGATTTGGCTTGTAGCCGGAGCAGGGGTGTTGTCATTTATATCACCATGTTCTTTACCGCTATATCCATCTTATTTATCATATATTACAGGTGTGTCTATTCAAGATTTAAAAGAAAATCGTGGAATGATGCAAAAATCAGCGATTATGCATACCGTATTTTTTGTGATTGGATTTTCGGTTATATTTTATGCGTTAGGGTTATCGGTAAGCTGGATTGGAATAACATTTTCATCTAACCAAAAATTGATTCAACAAATTGGTGGGATTTTTATTATTTTGATGGGATTGTTTATGACAGGCTTGTTTCAACCTAAGTGGCTCATGGCAGAGAAAAAAGTGCAGTATAGAAGTAAATCGACTGGGTATATTCGCTCTATTATAGTCGGTATGACATATGCAGCAGGGTGGACACCATGTGTTGGGCCGATATTCTCAGCTGTACTCATGCTTGGTGCGACGAATCCTGAAGGCGCACTACTTTATATTACCGCATATACTCTTGGGTTCGCGGTTCCGTTTTTCGTGATGGCATTCTTTATTGGAAAGGTAAAGTGGATTGTTACATATGCCAATGTCATGATGAAAATTGGCGGCGGAATGATGATTATAACAGGTGTTTTATTGTATACAAATCAAATGACAAAAATTACAGCATTCTTTATTCGTCTGTTTGGTGGATTTACAGGCTTTTAATAATGGGGAGGAAAAAAAGTGAAGAAACTAATTGCGATTATACTGGCCGGGGCACTAATTTGGGCTGGAGTGAACTTTTCTAATACAAAAAAAGAAGAAAAAGAAAGAAAAGCAAAACAAGCGGAGTTACAAGAAACAGAAGTATTACCACAAGTAGGATTTAAAGCACCAAACATAACGTTAAAAGGATTAGACGGTAAGCTACATTCGTTAAATGATGCAAAAGGAAAACCGTATCTTATTAATTTTTGGGCATCATGGTGTGGTCCATGTGAAATGGAGGCACCTGATTTAGTTCGTATGTATGATAAATATAAAAAGGACGTTGAAATTTTTGCGGTGAATGCAACTGTAAGTGACCCAGTACAAGAAGCAGGTGCATTTGCGGATCGCTATGGATTTGAGTTTCCGGTTTTACTAGATATGGACGGAGTAGCTGGATTAGATTATAAAGTATTCTCGTTACCAACGACATTTTTTGTTAATAAAGATGGAATTATAGTAGAGCAAGTACGAGGCGTATTACCTCCAGATCAATTAGAAGAGAAATTTAAGAAATTAATTGAGAGTTAAAGAGGGGATTTTGTATTAATGGAGTGGATCGTAAGGTTACAACCCGTATCTCTTATAATTGGAAGTCTATTTGGGTTTATGTTGATGAAACGAAAGATGAAGAACGAAAGTGTACCATATGAAAAAATGATGGATGCAGTAACAAATGCATTTCTAATCATCGTATTTGTATGGAAATTTGCACCGGCATTTTTAAATCCAGTATGGGCTTTTAGGTCGCCATTACAGGCATTATTAGCTATAGGAAGTATGAAGCATATGATAGCAGGCTGTGTAATTGCGAGTGCATATATTGTTTGGAAAAGTAAAAAGGAGCAATTTTCACTTCCCATTTTACTTGATGTCTTGCCTATTGGACTATGTATGAGTATTATTTTCTATTTTCTATTCCACCACCAAATAGGTGTACAAACGACATTGCCTTGGGGTGTGAAAATATATGAATCTAAATTTTTATATCACCCCATTTTTGTATATGAGATCATCCTGTCCCTTTGTATATTGGGCTTGTTATGGTTGAAAAATGAAAGGCTTGGAAATGGAAAGAACATAAGTGTTTTTCTAATAGTTGAGGGTGTTGCTCATATTATTATTTCGCTTATTAGTGAACAACATTCGGTTCTATTTGGTTTATCAGTACAGCAAATAATGAGCTTCTTTATTATTAGTTTAGGAATTTTGTTGGTGCCGAAAAAGTAAAAAGATAGCCATATATGGAGTATGTCCATACGTGGCTATCTTTTTTATTTTATATTAAAAAATCGGCGGAGTAACAGAAAATAAAACAATCGCATTTTTCTCGAACTGATTTACCCATTTATGTTTTAAATAAGCGGGTATTTTTACGCTATCACCCTTTTCTAAAGTGTACTCCTCTTCGTTTAAATACAATGTAATTGTTCCGTCTAATACAAATGCCAATTCTTCCCCTTTATGTTCTAGTACATTTTCTGATGAAGCTGTATTTGGCGGAACAGTCATAATTGCTGTTGCTAAATTTCCTGTGAAATCAGGTGATAACAATTCATATGATAAATTATCGATAATCATTTTTTTTCGTTTATGAGAACGTACAATTAAATTGTTTGTATTTGTATCTTCAAGTAAAAAGCTAAATGTTGGAACTTCTAACGCTTTAGCGAGTACTTTTAATGTTTGAATAGAAGGATTAGCAGACCCGCGCTCAATTTGACTTAACATAGATGGTGTAATATCAGCCATCTTTGCTAAGTCTTTACTCGTTAAACCTTTTTCTTTTCTTTGTTTTTCAATCTTTTTACCAATATCTATATTTTCCATAATGAAAAGCTCCTTGTATATTATTAAATTATATTTAAATAAATTAAATTAAAATTAACTAAAGTGAATAATTTGTGTTAAACTATATTAAAATTAATTTAATTATAGTTTATTGAATCGTAAGCTACAAGGTTATGAGGAGGAAGAGAAATGAAGGGAATAGAGAATTTAAAAGAGGAATATCCACTAATAAATAAATTAATCGCAACAGAAGAAGTATTTTGGGTGAATCCGAACATGGAAAAGTATGAAACGGCAATAAAAGATTCGCCACTTAATGAAGAGAATGTAAAAGATGCGGAAGAAAGATTAAAACGTTTTGCACCATACATTGCGAAAGTTTTTCCTGAAACGAAAGAAACAGGTGGTATTATTGAATCTCCCTTAGTGAAGATACCTACTATGAAAAAGTCTCTAGAGAAAAATTACGGGAAACCTATATTAGGAGAATTACTATTAAAATGTGATAGCGGGCTTCCGATATCAGGATCCATTAAAGCTAGAGGCGGCATTTATGAAGTGCTGAAGCATGCTGAGCAATTAGCATTACAGCACGGAATGTTAACAGAAAATGATGATTACTCTATTTTAGATAGTGATACATGTAGAGAGTTTTTTGCGAAATACTCAATTGCAGTAGGTTCTACAGGTAATTTAGGGCTAAGCATTGGGATTATGAGTGCGAAACTAGGTTTTAACGTAACTGTTCATATGTCAGCAGACGCAAAAGAATGGAAAAAAGATTTATTAAGAAGTAAAGGTGTAAACGTTATTGAGTATGAAGCTGATTATAGTAAAGCAGTAGAAGAGGGGCGTCAGCAAGCAGATGCAGATCCTAGCTGTTATTTTGTAGATGATGAAAACTCCCATGATTTATTTTTAGGATACGCAGTAGCAGCGTCGCGTCTACAAAAGCAATTAGAAGAGTTAAAGATTGTAGTAGATGAAGAGCATCCTTTATTCGTTTACCTTCCGTGCGGAGTAGGGGGCGGACCTGGCGGCGTCGCATTTGGTTTAAAGTTATTGTATAAAGACAACGTGCACTGCTTCTTTGCAGAGCCTACGCACTCTCCATGTATGTTACTAGGTTTAATGACAGGACTTCATGATAAAATTGCTGTTCAAGATATCGGGATTGATAATGTAACAGACGCGGACGGACTAGCGGTAGGAAGACCGTCTGGATTTGTCGGTAAAACGATGGAACCATTTTTGAGTGGAAATTACACAGTAAGTGATGAAGAGTTATATAAATTGTTGAAGGAACTAGCAGATACAGAAAATATTTATTTAGAACCTTCTGCGTTAGCCGGTATGATAGGGCCAGTGAAAGTATGTAAAGAAGATGAGTATTTACAAGAACAACAGTTAACAGAGAAGATGAAGAAAGGTACTCATATTGTGTGGGGAACTGGTGGGAGTATGGTTCCCGAAGACGTGATGAATGGGTATTATAACACAGGTGTGGAATTAACGTTAAAATAAAAATGGGGCTTTTTACAGCCTCATTTTTTTCATGTGCATAAAATTCTTTGTTATTTTCGCATTAGTTCATTATAGTATAGATATAAAGAACGAATATAAAATACATATAACAAAAAAGATTTATTTTACATAATAAGAGGATGTGTATACGATGTCATTACAGACTAAATATATAGCGGGTATTTCGCTGGGGGTTATGGGAGTAGGCTTTGCCGCTTCTATCCCGTTTCAAGGAACGGTAGCAGGAGAGATTATACAAGGGGGATTTGAAGCCGGATTAGTTGGCGGACTTGCGGATTGGTTCGCAGTTACAGCATTATTCCGTCATCCGATGGGAATTCCAATTCCTCACACAGCGTTATTACCTAAAAATCGTAAACGAGTAACGAAAGGACTCATTAACACGTTAGAAAATGAGTGGCTGACGAAAGAAAGTATTACGAATAAAGTAAAAGAAATGCAGCTAGCACAAATGGTGCTGCAAATTGCTGAGAGAGAAATGCAGTCTGACGCTGTGAAAAAGGGGATTGTAACGATCGCGGAGAAAGCGATTGTTACAATAGATACGGAAAAGTTAGCGGTTATTATTGAAAAAGAATTAAAAATGTATTTGCATACAATTAATACAAGTAACATTTTACAAGTGCTTGTTGATCAGTTAGTTGTGCAAGAATATGATGAAAAGACACTTGATTACATTTTAGTAAAAGTGAAAGATTGGACAGCGCAAGATGAAGCGCGTTACCAGCTCGGAAGCTTAGGTATGAAGGCGCTGGAAAACATAAAAGTAGATGGATTTTTACAGTTTACTTTGAAATCGTTTATGAATATTGTAGATGAAGATAAAATTGGCGGCATTTTGCAGAAATTCATTATTAGCAATATTAACAGCTTACAAGATGCAGATAATAGTACGAGACAACTTATTTTATCAAAAATTCGCCAAGAAATTATAAATGTAAAAGAGAATGAAGCGTTACTACAAGAATTAGAAAATTGGAAAGAAAAATGGATTGCCAATTGGAATGCTACTGACAAAATTAAAGAGATGCTGGAGCAAGTACAACAAAGGGCAATTACTTTTGTGAAAAATGAAGAATTTGCGGATAAGTATGTTATTCCATTTTTACAAACACAAATGAATAAAATAAAAGAAGATGAACAGACTGTACAAAAAATAGAAGAGTGGTTACAAAAACAAGTTGTCACACTTGTTGAAAAGAATCATTCGAAAATCGGAAAACTTGTACAAGAAAACCTTGATAAGTTAGATGATAAAACGTTAATCGAAATGATTGAAAATAACGTAGGTAAAGATTTGCAGTGGATCCGAGTGAACGGGGCGGTTTGCGGATTTATGATTGGATTAGTGTTAGAAGGAATTAAAGCGATTATATAAGAAAAACCTTCCGCAATTGCGGAAGGTTTTTCTTATTTTTCAATAACGCTCATATTTAAATTATAAGCTTTCTCAATATTTAACTTGTACGTGCCATTTCCAGTTTTAATCGAATTTTTATACCAATGTTCTTGGTTGTTTAATTCTGGATGTTCTTCTGAAGAAGTATTTTCGTTTTTCGTTAAATCTTCTACTTGTTCCCAAGGTGTGCTTCCGTGTGTTTCTTTTTGATTCGTTACTGCTGTTAAAGATACATCACTCTCTTTTGCAAGATGGACAGACACTCTTGAGCTTTCTTGTACAAACCAATTATTTTGTAATTGACCTGGATAAAGAGATAGTTCGTTATTTGAAGCACGGATTTCCACATTTTTATTTTGCGGAAGAACAAGCGTTGGTTTCACCTGTGGTGCTGAATTAAATAACGTATGCTGAACAGGTAATGATTTTAAAGTGATATACATCGTTTCTCCAGCCGTTTGAACTGAAAGGAAATCATCTTGTTTTAAATTGAGTTTTTCATTTGCTTTCGTCGTCATTTCATAAGTTCCCAAAAGATGAATTTGATTTGTATTATTTCCCTCTATCGTTAGAGGCTGATGTCCTGCATCTACTACGATTTTTTTGATAGATTCAGGTATATCAAATTGTCCGTCTGGAATATTACTCGTTTGCCTCGTTGTGTTAATAGAGTGACGAACTTCTTCTAGTAATCCAGTTGATAATAAACAGTAAAAAGCAATTCCGACGCTTCCTAAAACGCCGATAAAGAAAATACTAAAAATATCATATTTAATAAATGATTGTTCCTTCTTAGAAAATAGAAGGTATAGTAAAACTTCGGCTCCAAGTATGATTAGTAAAACTGGCCACCATGCAGTTAGTGTATCTAATACTTGAATTCCTTTTACGACTGAAAATAGTAAAAAGCATCCTAACGATATAATAGAAAGCCCCATTGAAAATGTTCCAACGCGCCATGTTCTCATTTTTTTGTACCACCTTTGTCTTCTTTATTTCCAAGTAACAATTTAAAGCCGCCACCAATTAAGAGGAGTGCAACGATAGATGTTTGGAAATAGCGATAATAGAGCTCGCTAAGATGAATGTTAAATATAGTTGCAAAGTAATCATTCAAAATAGGAAGAAGTGTTTGATCTAATAAATAATAACCACCGAGTGTAATTAACCCAATACCAATCCATCTTTGATGATTGATAAAATAATCAATGATAGGTTCGTCATGTACACGTTCTTTTCCATACTTTGCAGTTTGCTGTAAAGCGTCAAAGAAGCTATAGAACCAAATGATTGGTACTAAAAATAAAAACGCTGAAAGTCTTAATAAGTCGAGTAAATATATTGAAAGTAAAAAGGCTGCCATAAGCTGAAGGCCGCGGCGCTGTAAGCCTAAATACATATGTCCTGCTCCGGGGAACATCGCTAAAATAGAAGCGAATGTTTTATTTTTCTTTCCTTGTTCACGATGCTCTTCAAACTCTTCGAAAATAGTACGATCATCTAGTTGCTCGCCACGTTCTTTTTTCTGGAGCTGCTGAACAACATCGAAGAAATTGTAAATCCATAAAACAGGTAATGTAATAAGGAAGATTAGAAAACTTTCTTGCGATGTTAAAAGTGCAACGAAAATTATCATACTTCCGATTCCTGTGCAAGCTACT
This sequence comes from Bacillus albus, assembly GCF_001884185.1. GTDB lineage: Bacteria > Bacillota > Bacilli > Bacillales > Bacillaceae_G > Bacillus_A > Bacillus_A albus. The sequence continues at coordinate 49,390 of NZ_MAOE01000037.1, read as the reverse complement.
AAAAATGTAAGTCCACGTTGCATAAGTCCTAATTGGAAATGGCCAAGTCCAGGGATGATGGATAGGAGAATGATATAAAATCGTTCGCTCTCTTTAGAGGAATTTATCAATTCTCCAGTTTCTTGTTTTTTCGTTTGGTTTATAATGGTGATAACTAAATCTAGTAAGTTAATTATCCATAGAACAGCTAGTAAAAATAGGGGGAGAAAGACAATGGTGCGCTCTCCTAATTCTACTATGCAAAAAACTGCAAAAGAAAATAGTAATAAAGCCCCTCCGCCATATAAAATAAACCGTCCAAACTTCTTTAAATATAAATGTCCAAGCCCGGGAATTAGCCCTAATACAAGTGCTAAAAAGGGATTTTTATTCATGCTTTGAACCTCCGTCCTTTTTTGATGTGTCTACCGATTTGTTTACAATTTGTTGTGAGATAGAAGACTCGTTATGTTTTGAAGATTTCTCGAGATTTGATGTCGCTGTGAAAATATATTGGAATAAACCACTTACCATAAAAATAATTGTAGCTGCGGTTGCAATTATGTAGTGAATAATCGTTCGCTTTAGTGAGTTCGTTTTTATATTTTCATTAGGTTGTAGCGTTTCAAAATCAATTTGCGTCATAACTTCGTTCGTAAATGAATCATCATTTATCATTGGAAGGTTTTCATGTTGTTCATCGATACTTTCCATATAAAGTGCTAAACAATGATCACATTCATAAAGGTGTTCTTCCATAGATTCACGTTCATTGCTTTCTATAAAATCTAATGTATAATTGCGCCAATCTTCTTTTGAATAATGCATCATAGAAACTCTTCCTCCTTCCAATGTTTTTTAATCCATTTTCGTGCCCGATACAGTTTCATTTCGACTGTTTTCACTTCGATGTTTTCCTGTAAAGCAATTTCTTGATAACTTTTTTCTTCTAAGTAATGTGCGAGAACGACGTCACGGTAATTTTCGGGAAGTTCTCTCAGTTTTTGAGCGATGAGTAATTTCTGCTCTTTCGTCAATAATAAAGCCTCAATATTATGAGAGGACTTTATATTTTCCTCAGCTTCTTTACATAAGGAGAGTTCTTCACTTTCTCTAGCTTTCTTCCTCTTATAATCAATAGCGTGATTGGTGGCAATACGCGCCATCCACGTTTTTAATCCGCGAAATTGATAATTAGGGAGAGAGGTGTGAATTTTTACGAATACTTCTTGTGTAACATCTTTCGCATCTTCTTCATGTCTTAAAATAGAAAAGATAACTTGGAAAATATAATGACGATATGTTTGCACAAGGATACGAAAAGCATGTTCGCTTCCTTGTTGTGCTTTTTCAATTAATTGTTTTTCCTCAATGGGTCTCTCCCTCCTTTTTGACGCATTCTATTATATAGACGTAAGAAATGACTGGTCACCCTACACATGTTGTAAAAAAAGAATAATATATTTTTAGAAAGGAGGCTATATGAAAAAAGGTGTGAAAAAATGGTAAAAAGGAGTATATAATGAGCAAGTAGGAAATGTTACACGGAGAAAGGATGTGAATGTTAGTAGGGGAAGGTCCATACTAACAAACATGAAAATTAAAATATTAATAGCAGATGATAACTCTTTTATTAGAGAGGGCATGAAAATTATTTTAAATACATACGAAGAGTTTGAAGTAGTAGATACAGTAAATGATGGGAAAGAAGCAGTGGAGTATTGCAAAAAGAACGACGTTGATATCGCTCTTTTAGATGTCCGCATGCCAAATATGAACGGGGTAGAGGCGACGAAATTTATTTGTGAAGAAACGGAAACGAAACCACTAATTTTAACGACGTTCGATGATGATGAATATATTTTGGACGCAGTGAAGAACGGGGCGAAAGGTTATTTATTAAAAAATAATGATCCAGAGCGTATTCGTGATGCAATAAAAGGAGTATATAACGGTCAAACTGTTATGCAAGATGTAGTGCTTGATAAAATTAAGTGTAATTTAATGGAAAGCAAAGAGGACGAATGTAAAATAGATAAGAGTCTTTTTACAGAAAGAGAGCTTAGTATTATCGCATTAATTGCGAAAGGTTTCTCGAATAAAGAAATTTCAAAGCAACTTTTCATATCAGAAGGAACAATTGCAAATTATATTACATCAGTTTTAGGGAAAACTGGACTAGAACATCGTACACAAATTGCGATTTATTATTTAACAGGGAAAGTAGATTAAAAATATGGAATTTTGGTTAATTGTAAGTAAATTAATTGTCTTTATATATATTGTGTTTAGTTACATTTATTTAAATGTCGCGAACTTACCATGGATTATACTTACTTTGCTTTTATATCTTTCTGTAAACGTGCTCATTTCTATATTTAAAAAAGATACGTACAAAAACATATTAACTGCTGTATCAATTGGCGTAGTTATGTTATTTACATGGAAGATACATCCGCTTTTTATTTTGTTTTTACCATTGAACTTATATGAACTTGTATTTCGATATATAGAGAAGAAATGGCAACTCTTTATCATGATGATGATTCCTATTATTTTTACAGATGAAAGTATTCGAATGACATATGGATTAATTGTTGCATTTTCTTTCATCATATTAACTATGGCAGAACGGTATATATCGCGTGTATTAAAGCTTGAATCACAAAATGATAAGATGCGAAAAGATATGCAGCGGCTGACGAAAAGCTTACATGAAAATAAAGAGTATATAAAGCAATCAGAGTACACATTTAAGTTAGAAGAGAGAAACCGGCTCTCTCAAGAAATTCATGATAAAATTGGTCATTCGATGACGGGTGCGCTAATTCAAATGGAAGCAGCAAAGAGATTAATGGCGATAGACAAAGAAAAATCTGCTGAGTTATTACAAAATGCAATTCATATTTCGAAAGATGGAATTGAAAGCATTCGGATTACATTAAAAAATATGAAGCCACCAACTGAGCAAATTGGTATTCATCGTATGAAATTATTCATAGAGGAATTTGCCGGTAAGCATGATGTGAATATTCCTTTCGTTTATAAAGGGAACTTAGATATGATTTCTCCTATACAGTGGAAGATTATCGGTGAAAATGTCACGGAGGCATTAACAAATGTGATGAAATATGCTGATGCGACAGTCATTTCAATCGATATTCATGTACTTAACAAGATGGTAAAGGTACAAGTGAAGGATAACGGAAAAGGTGCAATGCTTGTTAAAAAAGGTCTCGGTATTATGGGGATGGAGGAACGAACGGCGTCTGTAAATGGTAAAATTATTGTAGATGGAACAAGTGGTTTTTCAGTAACAATGTTGCTGCCGATATGAGAATGAATCATCTCATATGAAAAAAGTGAATAATCTCATGTGAAAAGAATGAACTTCTGCACTGAGCAGGTTCATTTTTTTTGTTTATAATAACAGCAGAGAAACCGAAATAGGGGTGAAATGATGAATACATTAGAAATTAAAAATTTAACGAAAAAATTTGGTGATTTCATCGCGGTAGATAATATGTCTTTATCTATTAAAGAAGGAGAGATATTTGGCTTTTTAGGATCAAATGGTGCTGGTAAAAGTACAACGATAAATATGATTGCTAGCTTGCTAAGAAGTAATGAAGGTGAAATTAGCATATTAGGAAAAAATATAAAGAAACATAATCGATTCGCGAAGATGAATATCGGTATCGTTCCGCAAGATATTGCGATTTATGAAGAGTTAACTGCCTACGAAAATGTGAAATTCTTTGCTGGATTGTACGGGTTAAGAGGAGCCGAACTAAAAGCAAGGGTAGAGGAAGCACTTCAGTTTGTAGGGCTTAGCGATAAACATAAAAGTTATCCGAAAAACTTTTCAGGCGGGATGAAGAGAAGACTGAATATCGCTTGTGCGATCGCTCATAGACCGAAGTTAATTATTATGGATGAGCCGACAGTTGGAATTGATCCACAGTCAAGAAACTATATTCTCCAGTCTGTTCGAAAATTAAATGAAATGGGAAGCACCATTATTTACACGAGCCACTACATGGAAGAAGTAGAAGAGATTTGTACGAAAATAGCAATTGTAGATCACGGTAAAGTAATTGCAGAAGGTACGAAAGAACAGTTAAAAGCGATTATTACTGATACGAAAGATATTTGGGTGGAAGTGAAGTCAGTAGAAAATTTAGATGTAGAACAGTTAAAAGAGATAAACGGTGTGAAAGCTGTTCAAATCGAAGAGACCGTAATTAAAGTAAACTCGGATGCAGGAGTAAACAATTTAAATAAAATTATTCAACACTTCATTAATCATGACATTGAAATTCGTTCGTTAGAGGAGCAGGCTCCAAACTTAGAAACAGTATTCCTTACGTTGACTGGGAGAAACTTACGAGATAAATAAAAGGTAAATGAAGAAAAGGTAAAGGGAGGTTTATCAATTGAACATCTTCAATATTGCGATTATGCATATGAAAAGAGATTTCAGAGACGTAAGAACTTTAGTTTTTATGTTAGCATTTCCGATTGTACTAATGCTTGTGTTAGGTACAGCGTTAACGAATGCATTTAATAGTGATAGTCAATCGATTAAAGATATAAAAGTGCTATATAAAGATGAAGCAAGTAGCACACTTTCTCAATCGTTTGAAGCATTTACGAAAGAAGTCGATAAATCGGGTATTCATTTTAAAAAAGCTTCTGGCAGTATAGATGGGAAAGAAGAAGTGAAGCAAAATAAATATGCTGCTTATGTAGAGTTAAATAAAGATGGTGCAAAATTGTACGGAAGTGACAAAAGTAGTATTGAGGGAAGTATTGTGGAAGGTATGCTTACAACATTTGTTGATAAGTACAATGTAGCAACCGAAGTTGCAAAAATAGATCCTAGTAAGGTGAGCGCAGTTATTTCAAACGGAAATCATAATGAATATATAAAAGAAACATCTTTACAAGCTGCGAAAAAACCAGGTTCTATGGATTACTATGCAGTTGTAATGACGACGATGATTGCACTATATGCTGGAATGGGAGCGAGTTCTTTAATTCGAGGAGAACGAATACGTAAAACAGGAGATCGTCTCATTGCTGCGCCTATAAGTAAGGCTGAAATATTCATTGGAAAAGTACTTGGTAGCTTAGTAGCAAATGCCCTTTGCGTATTACTCGTCATGTTATTTAGCAAATTTGTTTTTCAAGCAAATTGGGGCGACCATCTTGGAATCATATTTATTATTTTATTAACACAAGTCTTTCTAGCGATTAGCTTTGGTTTAGGGATCGGGTATATTACGAAAACAGCTGAATCATCTAGAGCAATTATTCTTGTTGTTATACAGTTAGCTTCTATTTTTGGTGGGGCATATGTCGTAGTAGAAGAAAATTTCATTACGAACTTATCACCATTAATGTGGGCAAACACAGCTGTTATGAAAATTATTTATGCAAATGATGTAGGAGCAGCACTGCCGGTAATATGTTTAAATCTCGGGATTTCAACACTCTTTTTATTAATTGCAATTATTGCATTACGTAGACGGGAGGGGCTATAGTATGAAAGATATTTTATGGCTCATACAAAAAACGTTATCTGTACTTTTGAAAAATAAAAAAGGGTTATTCATTATTATTAGTTTGCCAATAATCGGAACGCTCATCTCTTTTTCGATATATGGAAATGCAGGGCAAGGAACGTTAAATATCGGGGTTGTAAATAAAGAAAATGAGCCGATAGCAAATGATACGATAAAGTTTTTAGAAGGATTAAACAATGTGAACGTGAGTAAGATCAAGGAGTCTGAAGTAGAAGATAAACTTACTTTCAAAAAACTTGATGGTGTTATTACATTACAATCTGGTTTTTCAAAAAGTGTTCGAGAAGGGAAACCAGATCATATTGAGATTGCATCGATTAAAGGTGATCAAGTAACGGGCTTTATAAAATCATATTTATATAATTATATTGATAATGTAGCAGCTATTAGTAAAGTAGCAGGAACAAATCAAAGTGCATTTGATAATATGTACGCAGGGTATCAAAAAAGTGCATTTAAAATGAAAACAGAGACGCTAGAAGATACTTCAAAAAATAAAGATATGACAAACCAAACGATGGGTTACCTTATTATGTTTATGCTGTTTTCAGCAGCGAACTTATCAGGTTATATTTTAAAAGAAAAAGAAAATAGAACGTATTTCAGACTCTTATCAACGCCGATAGATGGGAAGAAGTTCATATTATCTAATGTCGGGGTAAATCTGATGATATTAACAGTACAAATCGTGATTACAATCCTATTCCTAGCGAATGTTTTTCATACGAATATTAATATGCCTTTCATAGTGATGATTGGTGTACTCATGCTATTTGCTTTAATAGCGATTGGAATATCGTTAGTTCTTGTTGCTTTTTCGAAAAACTCAGCATCAGCAAATGCAATGCAAAATATGGTTATTGTACCGACATGTTTACTTGCTGGATGTTATTTTCCGTATGACATTATGCCAAAAGCAGTGCAAAAAGTAGCTGATTTTCTTCCGCAGAGATGGCTATTAGACACAGTATCAAAACTACAACAAGGAACTCCAATTTCAGATTTGTATTTAAATATTTTAATCTTAATTGCCTTTGCGATAGCATTCTTCTTAATTGCTATTTATAAGTTTGGAAGAAATAATGATGCGAGAAACTTTGTTTAGTATGTAAAGGGTGTGACGTTACGTCGCACCCTTTTTTGTATGAAGCATGAAATCTAAATTTGAATGACAAAATAGAAGGGTGGAAAGAAAAATGAGCGGAAGGAAATCAAAATGATTAAAAAAATATTGCGGGTTACTTCTATTATTATTGCTATTTTCGCTTTTATTTTAATTTGTATGCATATTGATGTTACTCTAGGTAGGAAAATGGAAGCCGGGAAAAACATGCCGACAGAGTATGCGCCTCATTATAGTGATTTTCAATTATATGTAGAAGGGAAGTCATTTTATAAACAGTTATTTACTGATATAAGAGAGGCAAAGCAATCTATTTACACGTACTTTTTTATTTTGTCGGATGATAAAAGCAGCCACACTTTTTTGAATTTATTAAAAGAAAAGGCAAAAGAAGGAGTGAACGTATATTTATCTGTTGATTTACTTAACGATTTATCATTTGAAAGAAAGATGAAAAAAGAATTACAGGAAAATGGTGTGCATTTTACATATAGTAGAAAACAGGAATTACCATTCGGGTTTTATTCCCTTCATCATCGTAATCATCGCCGTATTACAACGATTGATGGAGAGATTGGTTATACGGGTGGTTTTAATATAGGGGATGAGTACTTAGGGAAAGATAAACACTTTGGGTACTGGAGAGACTATCATGTACGGATAAAAGGTGAAGGCGCAAAAGATTTAGAGGAACAATTTGCTTTAGATTGGAAACGAGATACGAAAGAAGATATAAAGAGGAGTACGAATAAGGCTAGTAAAGGGAATACATTGCATACTATGGTGAGTTACAATGGGCATTACGTTGCTAAAAAATATATAGAGCTAATAAAACAAGCTCAGCATTCAATTGTAATTGCAACGCCGTATTTTATAGCGAAAAATAAAGAATCAATGAATGCTTTAATCGCAGCACAAAAGCGTGGTGTTACAGTAAAAATACTTTGGTCATATAAACCAGATCTACCTCTTATAAAAGAAGCGGCGTATCCATACATACGTCAAGCTGTTAATAATGGGATTACTGTATATGGGTATAAAAAAGGAATGTTCCATGGCAAATTAATGCTCATTGATAATGAATTAACCGTTATCGGTACAACAAACTTTACTTCGCGTAGCTTCAATATAAATGATGAAATGAATTTGTATATTCATGGTGGTCCTATTGTAGGGCAAGTTAATACAGTGTTAACAGAGGATTTTCGTGATTCGAAAGAAATGACAAAAGAATTTTTTGAGAAGTTATCTTTTTGGGAGCGTTGTAAGGAGAAATTGGCAGGGTTGGTGGATTTTTATTTATAAAGTTTAAAGAAAAGGGGGTCTTTTATAGACGCCCCTTTTTTTATGAGAACTAATTATTTTTCATGCACAAGTAATGAAGCATCATCATTAATCAAAGTCCCTACATGCTCACCTAAACAAATTCTTTTCATAACTCCCGGCTCATCAAAGTTAAAGACGTGTGCTGGTAAATTATAATCACGGGCAAGCAGTAAAGCGGCTTGATCCATTACTTGTATGTTTTGCCTAACAATGTCGTCATAGTTTAGTTTTTTGTACATTTTTGCTGCTTTATTATGCTTTGGATCGCTAGTAAAGACGCCATCTACTCCTTGTTTTGCGACTAATATTGCGTCACTATTCATTTCAATGGCTCTTTGAACACTTGGATAATCTGTCGTAACGAACGGTTGCCCGTTTCCACCTCCAAAAATAACGATATAACCGCTATCTAAATGGTGTACTGCACGTAGGCGAATGTATGGTTCAGCTACAGCATTAAACGGGATGGAAGTCATAACGCGCACTTCTTTATTTGTTTTACTCGTTAAAACGCCGCGTAGCATTAAGCTATTAATAATTGTACCTAGTGTACCGATATTATCAGCTTCTACACGATCAATTCCCCATTCTTCAGCTAAATGACCTCTGAAAATGTTACCGCCTCCGATGACAATAGATACTTCAATACCTAAATCAACGATGGATAAAATTTCGTTTGCGATATGTTCTAATCGTTTGGAGTTAAAGCTATTTCCGGTTTGATCGGCAAGTGCACCACCGCTTAATTTAATTAAGACACGTTTATATGGCCTCATAACAATTCCCCCTATATAGATCGCAATAAAAAAGGAACAAAGGCGAATGCCTTTGTTCCTTTTTCAGAAAATGAAAAAGAAAAGAAGAAGATAGAACGAATTTTTGTACATAATTTTTCATATCATCCACTCCTTTTCATTTCGATTTGTTGTAAGTATATATCTTTTTGATTATACGAAACAATCTGATTACTTATCAAGTATATTTTATTTCTTTTTAATGAAAAGGTGTCAATGAAAAAGAAAAGAAAAATTTTCGAATTTTTTGTGACGAACTTGTAGGTTTTTGTATGATTTTGTAGGTTCGCTTATATGATGTGTGAGTAAGCTTTTATAAATACGAAATGAAAGCGTTCGCATAAAGGGGATGAACATAAATGAAAAAATTCGGATTGGCAACACAAATTTTTGTTGCACTTGTTTTAGGGATTGTAGTAGGGGCAATCTTCTATGGTAATAAAACGGCTATTTCTTATATCACACCAGTTGGGGATATATTTATTCACTTAATTAAAATGATTGTAGTACCGATTGTTATTTCAGCATTAATTGTTGCGGTAGCTGGTGTAGGAGATATGAAGAAGCTTGGGAAACTGGGCGGTAAGACAATTCTTTATTTCGAAATCATTACGACAATCGCTATTTTAATGGGATTACTTGCGGCTAATATCTTCCAGCCAGGTACTGGCGTTGATATGAACAACTTACAGCAAAGTGATATTTCTTCTTATAAACAAACAGCAGATGCTACAGAGAAGCAAGGATTCGCTGAGACGATTGTTCATATCGTACCGAAAAACGTATTTGAATCAATTGCACAAGGTGACTTATTACCGATTATTTTCTTCTCAGTATTATTTGGTTTAGGAGTTGCAGCAATTGGAGAAAAAGGGAAACCTGTTTTCCACTTCTTTGAAGGTGTACTCGAAGCGATGTTTTGGGTTACAAATCAAGTTATGAAATTTGCACCATTTGGTGTATTCGCATTAATTGCGGTTACGGTTGCAAAATTTGGTGTAGCAACACTACTTCCTTTAGGAAAACTAGTGCTAGCTGTATACGTAACTGTTATACTATTCGTTGTGATTGTATTAGGTATTAATGCACGAATGGTTGGCGTAAACATTTTTACATTAATGAAAATTTTAAAAGAAGAACTTATTCTTTCATTTACGACAGCAAGTTCAGAAGCTGTTTTACCTAATATAATGAGAAAAATGGAAGAGTTCGGTTGTCCAAAGGCAGTTGCCTCTTTCGTTATTCCGACAGGTTATACATTTAACTTGACTGGATCGGCTATTTATCAAGCGTTAGCGGCATTGTTTGTTGCACAAATGTACGGTGTGCACATGTCACTGACAGAGCAAATCACGTTATTATTCGTTCTCATGTTAACATCCAAGGGTATGGCGGGAGTTCCAGGTGCATCATTCGTTGTTGTATTAGCAACGTTAGGTTCAATGGGGTTACCACTAGAAGGTATCGCGTTAATTGCGGGGATTGACCGCATTTTAGATATGATTCGCTCATCTGTCAATGTATTAGGAAATGCATTAGCGGCCATTGTAATGTCGAAGTGGGAAGGCGAATTCGATAATGAGAAAGCAAAACAATATGTAGAAACAGTCAAAGAAACAAAAGCAGCATAAGAAATCGTTAAGGAGTGAATAATCATGGCAACATTAACTGAAGTTAAAAATGGTGTTCGAATTGAAAAAGATTTTTTAGGTGAAAAAGAAGTACCAAACTATGCATACTACGGTGTACAAACAATGCGTGCAGTTGAAAACTTCCCAATTACAGGATACAAAATTCATGAAGGCTTAATTAAAGCGTTCGCAATTGTAAAGAAAGCTGCAGCACTTGCGAATACAGATGTAGGAAGATTGGAATTGAACAAGGGCGGCGCAATTGCAGAAGCTGCTCAAGAAATTCTTGATGGAAAATGGCATGATCATTTCATTGTAGATCCAATCCAAGGCGGAGCAGGTACTTCAATGAACATGAATGCAAATGAAGTTATGGCCAATCGTGCTCTTGAATTATTAGGAATGGAAAAGGGAGACTATCATTATATTAGTCCAAATAGTCATGTGAACATGGCGCAATCAACGAACGATGCATTCCCAACGGCGATTCATATCGCAACATTAAATGCATTAGAAGGTTTATTACAAACGATGGGTTATATGCATGATGTATTTGAATTAAAAGCAGCGCAGTTTGACCATGTTATTAAAATGGGTCGTACACATTTACAAGACGCTGTGCCAATTCGTCTTGGACAAGAGTTTAAAGCGTACTCTCGCGTACTTGAACGTGATATGAAACGTATTAAGCAATCACGTCAACATCTATATGAAGTAAATATGGGAGCAACTGCAGTTGGTACAGGCTTAAATGCAGATCCAGAATATATTGAAGCAGTTGTAAAACATTTAGCTGCAATTAGTGAGTTACCACTTGTTGGTGCAGAAGACTTAGTAGATGCAACGCAAAATACGGATGCATACACAGAAGTATCAGCAGCACTTAAAGTATGTATGATGAATATGTCTAAAATTGCGAATGACCTTCGCTTAATGGCATCAGGTCCACGCGTTGGCTTAGCGGAAATTATGCTACCTGCTCGTCAACCAGGTTCTTCTATTATGCCAGGGAAAGTAAACCCTGTTATGCCAGAAGTAATTAATCAAATTGCATTCCAAGTAATTGGTAACGACCATACAATTTGTCTTGCTTCAGAAGCAGGACAATTAGAATTAAACGTTATGGAACCAGTACTTGTTTTCAACTTACTTCAATCAATTAGCATTATGAATAACGGTTTCCGTGCCTTTACAGATAATTGCTTAAAAGGAATTGAAGCGAATGAAGATCGCTTAAAAGAGTATGTTGAGAAGAGTGTAGGAATTATTACAGCCGTGAACCCTCATATCGGTTATGAAGCAGCAGCTCGCGTTGCGAAAGAAGCAATCGCGACAGGGCAATCCGTTCGAGAACTTTGTGTGAAAAATGGTGTATTGTCACAAGAAGACTTAGAGTTAATTCTAGATCCATTCGAAATGACACACCCAGGGATTGCAGGAGCAACTCTTTTAAAGAAAAATTAAAAAAAGAGGGGGGACAAGCCCCTCTTTTTTGTTTACAATATAGAAATGCTATATACGAATAGAGGTAGGGATGTTATGAGTAAGTTTACAGTAGCTTCTAATGGTTCATTAGAAACGACATTAAGAGGAGTAGAAGTATTATCAACACCACTTTTAAATAAAGGGGTCGCTTTCACGCAAGAAGAGAGAGAAGAATTAGGTTTAAAAGGGTTATTACCCCCAGCAGTTTTAACATTAGAAGAACAAGCACGCCGAGCATACGAACAATTTTGTTCTCAGCCGGATGATTTATTAAAGAATGTATACTTAACAGCGTTACATGATCGAAATGAAGTATTATTTTATCGTATTTTAACAGATCACTTGCGCGAAATGTTACCAATCGTATATACACCAACAGTCGGTGTAGCGATACAAAGATATAGTCATGAATACCGTAAACCACGTGGTGTGTATTTATCAATTAACGATCCATCAGGCATTGAAGAAGCGTTCGCCAATATCGGTGCAACAGCAGAAAATATTGATTTAGTAGTTGTTACAGATGGAGAAGGCATACTTGGAATTGGTGACTGGGGCGTTGGTGGTATTAACATCGCCATCGGAAAGTTAGCTGTTTATACGGCCGCAGTTGGAATCGATCCTAGTCGTGTGTTACCAGTAATTTTAGATGTAGGTACAAATCGTGAAGAACTATTAAACAATCCATTTTATATTGGAAATCGTCACCCTCGTATAACTGGTGAAGCTTACGATGAGTTTATTGATACGTTTGTACAAGCGGTAAGTAAGCAATTTCCGAAAGCACTTTTACATTGGGAAGATTTCAGTTCTCGAAATGCACGAAAAATTTTAGATAAATATCGTCATGATATTTGTACATTTAATGATGATATTCAAGGTACAGGTGCAGTTTCACTTGCTGCTGTGTTATCGGCGGTGAAAGCTTCGGGTGTACCACTAAGTGAACACCGCGTTGTTGTATTTGGTGCTGGTACGGCTGGAATCGGTATCGCAGATCAAGTTAGAGATGCAATGGTCCGCGTAGGCGTATCAGAAGAAGAATCATATAAGCGTTTCTGGTGTATTGATCGTAACGGATTAGTTACAGATAATATGGAAGATCTTCTTGATTTCCAAATGCCGTATGCGAGAAAAGCAGCGGAAGTAAGTGAGTGGAAACAAAATGATGTGATCGGACTTATTGAAGTTGTGAAACATGTAAAACCGACAATTTTAATCGGTACATCAACGGTTGCAGGAGCATTTAAAGAGGAGATTATTAAAGAAATGGCTTCTCACGTAGAAAGACCAATCATTTTACCAATGTCGAATCCGACGCCACTTGCTGAAGCAAAACCAGCTGATTTAATTGAGTGGACAGAAGGAAGAGCATTAGTTGCAACAGGAAGTCCATTTGAACCAGTTACATACAACGGTGTAACGTATGTAATTGGACAATCAAATAATGCACTTATTTTCCCAGGGCTTGGTTTAGGAACAATTGTTGTACGTGCAAGCGTTATGACGGATGGAATGTTTGCAGCAGCAGCTGAAGCAGTTGCAAGCATGGTAGATACAAGTCAGCCAGGAGCACCTATTTTACCAGAAGTTGAAGAGTTACGTAATATCTCGGAAATGGTTGCAATTGAAGTAGCGAAAGTTGCTGTTGCAGAAGGTGTAGCGAGAGAGAACTTAAGTGATAACGATATCAAGATTGCAGTGAAAGAAGCAATCTGGGAGCCTGAGTATCGCCAAATAAAAGCGGTAGAAAAGGTTAGAATATAGAAATAAAGCCCGTTTATTATAATAAGCGGGCTTTCACTTTTATTACCGAAAAAAGTATAGGAAGTGGCAGCTTTGAATTGGAATCAATTATGGAAGAAAGATATTTCCCTTTTAATTATATTAATGGTTGTTGTTCCGATTGCTGGAGAGCTTAATTTTCATCCTTTTAATGATACGTTTCGCGTTAGCTTTGGGACACCGCTTTTCTTCTTTTTATTGCTATTTTTAAGAAGAATACCAGCAGCGGCTGCAGGTATTCTTGTCGGTATATGTGTCGTTTTATTCCGCGTATGTCTTGACTGGGTTATGCAAGGTTCATTTCATATGACAGAATCATTTTATTTGCGTTATCCTGTGTTCTTTTATTATTTTATTTATGGAAGTCTTTTTTCGCTTTGTAGGGTAAATAAGTTTCATCAAAGACCAATCGTTATTGGATGCCTTGGAATTACAATTGAAATTATTGCAAGTATGTCAGAACTAGCGATTTATCATATGGTCGTTCTCGGTACAACGATAACAGTTTCTGAAGTGAATAAACTTATTATTATTGCTATTTTCCGTAGTTTCTTTGCGCTTGGATTTTTAAATATGATGAACTTATATGAAACGAAATTAAAAGAATCACAAGTTCGAAAAGAAAATGAAAAAATGTTAATGCACCTTTCAAATTTATATGTAGAATCAGTTCACTTGAAAAAAACGTTACAAAATGCAGAGTTGATTACACAAGAAGCATATCAACTATATCGAAACTTACAAGCGAACGATGATTCCAGCAGTAAAACAGCATTGAAAATAGCAGGAGAAGTGCACGAAATAAAAAAGGATAATCAAAGGATTTTTGCAGGATTATCTAAACTGTTATTAGATAAAAATGTGGCGGAGTATGTAGAAGGTCATGAGCTTACAGAAATGATTGTAAGAATAAATGAAAAGTATGCTGAAATGCTAGAGAAAGATATACGATTTACTAAACATATAGAAGGTGAACACGCTGCATACCACGTGTATACAGTGCTATCGATCTTTAATAACTTAGTTGCGAATGCAGTTGAAGCTATTGAAGATAGAGGTCACATTCACATTAAGTTATATAAACGAGAGCAACATGTAATCTTTGAAGTAATTGACGATGGCCCTGGCATAGCACAAAAGTATAAGAAATTAGTATTTAAGCCCGGGTTTACTTCAAAGTATGATCAAATGGGAACGCCGTCAACAGGGATTGGACTTTCTTACATACATGAAATGGTAACAGAGCTCGGCGGAGAAGTAAGATTAGAAGACGATGAAACCGGAAAAGGATGTAAGTTTATCGTTTGTTTACCGGAGTGCAGTTTAAAGCGGGAAGGGGAATAGGTTTGTTTTATTATATCGTAGATGATGATGAAGTTTTCCGTTCGATGCTTTCGCAAATTATTGAAGATGGCGATCTTGGGGAAGTAATTGGAGAATCGGAAGATGGAGCGTTTATTGAAGCAGAACAGCTAAATTATAAAAAAGTAGATATTTTATTTATTGATTTACTCATGCCGATGAGAGATGGCATCGAAACAGTTCGTCATATAGCGTCTTCATTTACTGGGAAAATTATTATGATTTCTCAAGTTGAATCGAAACAGCTCATTGGTGAGGCGTATACACTTGGTGTGGAATATTATATTACAAAACCACTAAACAAAATAGAAGTAGTATCGGTTGTACGAAAAGTAATAGAGCGTATTCGTTTGGAACGTTCTATATATGACATTCAAAAATCATTAAATAATGTATTTCAGTGGGAAAAGCCGCAAATGCGTAATGAAACAGTGCAAGAAGAAAAAAAGATATCAGATTCCGGACGCTTCTTACTAGCAGAACTCGGTATCGCGGGAGAGAATGGAAGTAAAGATTTACTTAATATGCTGGAATATTTATATGGGCAAGAAAAGGCGCAAACATTTGAATTTGGATTCCCTGCGTTAAAAGATATTTTTCACCAAATAACATTAAAAAAATTAGATCATATAGCTTCGGATGCAGATATAGATAAAGAGAGAAAAGCTTCTGAACAACGTGTAAGAAGAGCAATTTATCAATCGCTGAATCATTTAGCTTCTCTTGGACTAACAGACTTTTCAAATCCGAAATTTGAAAGTTATGCTCCGAAATTTTTTGATTTTACTGTAGTTAGAAAACGGATGACAGAAATGACAAAGGATGAAGTAGCAGCCTCTGGACATATACGAATTAATACGAAAAAATATATTCAAGTGTTGTATTTTGAGGCGAAACGGTTGATGGAGATTGAGTGAAGAAGGTGCTTATAAATAAGCATCTTTTTTTGTTGAATCAACATTTTATATTTTCTCGTTGAGCATGTAAAATGTTAAGTAAGAGAAAATGGTTTTACATTAAGGAAGTGTCAAAACAATGAGTTTTACATTAAATAAATCGATTATAAAAGAAGTATGCGGAGAGACCTCCTATAAAAGAGGCGAAGCTTATTATAAAGCAAATAAAGTAATTGTGAATCATTATGATGAAACGAAAGAAATTTGTGAGGCGACGGTAAAAGGGAATGAAGATTTTCATGTTACAGTAGAAAAAGCTAAAAAAGGTGATGTAGTTGCGAGATGTAGTTGTCCTTCATTAGCGTCTTTTCAAACGTACTGTCAACATGTTGCAGCCGTACTAATACAAATAAATTATAACCAGCAAACGGGTGGAATGGGCTCTGTTAGTAGTAAAAATGATCAATTAACAAACGGGATGTTTCAGTTGTTTGCAGACAAACCACTACGGCCAAAAAGTAAACAACACCGTTTTGATACACGTGAAATATTAGATGTTGCTTTTATATGTTCACCAGTAGCGACGAAAAGTGGTGGGGCCCTTCTTGGAATTCAGTTAAAACTTGCGAAAACATATGTTATAAATCATATTAGAGAATTTCTTTCTAAAGTGGAGAAAAGAGAGGCTTTTCATTGCGCGAATGAATTTACATACACGCCAGATGTACACAGCTTTAAACAAGAAACGGACGCAATTATACAACAACTCATTAAAATATATCATAACGAAAAAATGTATGAAGATACGTTAGAAGTACATGCGAAACAAGATGAAAGTATGATATTCATACCGCCAGCTTCGTGGAAAGATATGCTCTCTTCACTTTCTAAAGTGGAGTATGTACAGCTGAAACAAAATGAGCAACTGTTTCACGGCTTGCAAATGTCAAAAGGTTTATTGCCATTACATTTTGAGTTTACGAAAGGAAATAATGGTGGGTTTACACTTCATATAGATGGCCTAAATCGTGTTCAAGTTATGGAAATGTATAACTATGCTCTTTACGATGGGAAATTATATGAGTTACCTATGGAAGATTGTATGCGGCTTATTGAATTGCAAAAAATGATGAGTCGCTCAAATAGCAATCAGTTTTATATTCCTGAAAGTAAGATGGAACATTTCGTAGCGAAAGTTGTGCCTGGATTAATGAAACTTGGAACGGTACGCATTGATGAAGTAATATCCGATCGTGTTGAAACGCCGTTGCTAAAAGCAAAACTGTATTTAGATCGAGTGAAAAATCGTTTGTTAGCAGGTCTTGAATTCCATTATGGAAACGTCGTGATCAATCCGCTAGAAGAAGACGGGCAGCCGTCTGTTTTTAATCGGGATGAGAAAAAGGAAAAAGAGATTTTAGACGTTATGAGTGAAAGTGCCTTCGCGAAAACAGAAGGCGGTTATTTTATGCATAATGAAGAAGCGGAGTATAACTTTTTATATCATGTCGTTCCAACGTTAAAAGGTTTAGTTGATATTTACGCGACAACAGCAATTAAATTACGCATTCATAATGGGGATACAGCACCTCTTATTAGGGTAAGAAGAAAAGAAAGAATTGATTGGTTATCGTTTCGTTTTGATATAAAAGGAATACCGGAAGCGGAAATTAAAGGTGTATTAGTTGCTCTTGAAGAGAAACGCAAATATTACCGATTAGCGAATGGTTCTTTATTATCACTAGAGAGCAAAGAGTTTAATGAAATTAATCAGTTTGTAAAAGAATCAGGTATTCGAAAAGAATTTTTACATGGGGAAGAAGTGAACGTTCCGCTTATTCGGAGTGTAAAATGGATGAACGGACTTCACGAAGGTAATGTTTTAAGTTTAGATGAATCTGTTCAAGATTTAGTGGAAAGTATTCAAAATCCGAAAAAATTAAAGTTTACGGTGCCACAAACTTTACATGCTGTAATGAGAGAGTATCAAGTATACGGATTTGAGTGGATGAAAACGCTCGCCTATTACCGTTTTGGCGGTATTTTAGCAGATGATATGGGACTTGGAAAAACGCTGCAAAGTATTGCTTATATAGATTCTGTTTTGCCTGAAATTCGAGAGAAGAAGCTACCTATATTAGTCGTTTCACCGTCCTCGCTTGTTTATAATTGGTTTAGTGAATTGAAAAAATTCGCCCCGCACATTAGAGCAGTTATTGCAGATGGAAATCAGACAGAGCGGCGGAAAATCCTAAAAGATGTAGCGGAATTTGATGTCGTAATTACGTCATATCCATTACTGAGAAGAGATATAAGATCGTATGCGAGGCCGTTTCATACACTATTTCTTGATGAAGCACAGGCGTTTAAAAATCCTACAACGCAAACTGCAAGAGCAGTGAAAACAATTCAAGCTGAATATCGTTTCGGACTAACGGGAACGCCTGTAGAAAATTCATTAGAAGAACTATGGTCTATCTTTCATGTCGTATTTCCGGAATTATTACCAGGAAGAAAGGAATTTGGTGATTTAAGGCGTGAAGATATTGCGAAGCGCGTAAAACCTTTCGTATTAAGACGATTAAAAGGGGACGTATTACAGGAGCTTCCAGATAAAATAGAGCACTTACAGTCATCGGAATTATTACCAGATCAAAAGAGACTTTATGCTGCTTATTTAGCGAAATTAAGGGAAGAGACGTTAAAACATTTAGACAAGGATACGTTACGTAAAAATAAAATTAGAATTTTAGCTGGTTTAACGAGATTACGACAAATTTGTAATCATCCCGCTTTATTCGTCGATGATTACAAAGGAAGTTCAGCTAAATTTGAGCAACTGTTAGACATACTAGAGGAATGCAGAAGTACTGGTAAGAGAATTTTAATTTTTTCTCAATTTACGAAGATGTTGTCCATTATTGGTCGTGAGTTAAATCGTCAAGCAATTCCATACTTTTATTTAGACGGAAATACACCTTCGCAAGAACGTGTAGAGCTATGTGACCGATTTAACGAAGGGGAAGGGGATCTATTTCTCATTTCTTTAAAAGCTGGTGGTACAGGTCTTAACTTAACCGGTGCCGATACAGTTATATTGTACGATTTATGGTGGAATCCAGCTGTTGAACAACAAGCGGCAGATAGAGCATATCGAATGGGACAAAAAAATACGGTACAAGTTATTAAGTTAGTGGCTCACGGAACCATTGAGGAAAAAATGCATGAACTGCAAGAGAGTAAGAAACATTTAATCGCTGAAGTGATTGAGCCGGGAGAAGAGAAATTATCATCAATCACGGAGGAAGAAATTCGAGAAATTTTAATGATTTAATATAAAAAAGCTATGCTTTCACATGTATGAAAGCATAGCTTTTTTAGTGTAATAATTATAATTTATTTTGAACAAAGTAAAGAGATAATACAGAATTTACTTTTTATTCCCTTTACTTTTATATGGCTTGGCAGCTGCCTTTTTCTTTGCACTTGATTGCCAACGGTTCCAACCTTTACTTCCTGTACCCTGTCCTACACCTTTTTTCGGTTTTGCTTTCGTTTTACTCATATGATCACTCCGTTATATAAAAATCTTATTTGATAATAGTCAATGATTTAGAAAATACTCTTTATAAATCACTATGTTTACTTTAAGTAAAAAAACTGCTTGAATGCTATAGTATAACACGAATTTGCACGTAAACTGAAAGGAATTACAAAGAAAATGAAAATAATACGAAATACTGCGGATTCTATATTTCGAACGTTTACATTACTTGTTGTGTATATGTTAGTTTCGGTTAGTGAAACGTTTTTTGGATTGACAAGGCAAAAGAAGTGAAGATGTTATATTGAAAACAATCAATAAAGCCGTAAAATAAAGAATTGAAAAATATTTTTAAATTTTTGTTGACTTTATTTTTTTTTTTTGTATATAATAATCATTAATAAAATGTTTCAGAGATGTGACAACAAAACGACTATGAAAGGACGAGTAGTAGTAGGATGTAGTCTAAGCGAGTCAGGGGTGGTGTGAGCCTGATACGAAGCCTATTATGAAGAACCTCCTGGAGTTGCTAACCGAAATCCTTTACAGGAAAGTAGACTTAGCCGGGAACTTCGCCGTTACAAGAAGAACAGTATCGAGATATTTCATCTCCGTATTGTATAAGTGAGCAACCTCTGTTGCTAATTTGGGTGGTACCGCGGAACCAAAGCCTTTCGTCCCAGTTTTTTGGGAAAGAAGGGCTTTTTTTGTTGGCTTCTTTTCACAACATCCAAACATTTTAGGAGGAAACCACCATGTATCAATCATTAATGACAGTAAGAGAGACTCAAATCGCAATTAAGGAAGTTAAAACATTTTTCGAGGATCAATTAGCAAAACGCCTTGAATTATTCCGCGTATCTGCACCATTATTCGTAACGAAAAAATCAGGACTAAACGATCACCTAAACGGTGTAGAACGTCCAATTGAATTTGATATGTTACATTCAGGAGAAGAATTAGAAATTGTTCACTCACTAGCGAAGTGGAAAAGATTCGCATTACATGAATATGGATATGAAGCTGGTGAAGGTTTATATACAAACATGAACGCGATTCGTCGTGATGAAGAACTTGATGCAACACATTCTATTTACGTTGACCAATGGGACTGGGAAAAAATCGTTCAAAAAGAATGGCGTACTGTAGAGTACTTACAAAAAACAGTACTAACAATTTATGGAATATTCAAAGATTTAGAAGATCACTTATTTGAAAAGTATCCGTTCCTTGGAAAGTATTTACCAGAAGAAATTGTTTTTATCACTTCCCAAGAACTAGAAGATAAATATCCAGAATTAACACCGAAAGATCGTGAACACGCAATTGCGAAAGAACACGGTGCAGTCTTCATTATCGGAATTGGTGATGCGCTTCGTTCAGGTGAAAAGCATGACGGACGTGCAGCTGATTATGATGATTGGAAATTAAACGGTGACATCTTATTCTGGCACCCAGTACTACAATCTTCATTTGAATTATCATCAATGGGAATTCGTGTTGATAGTAAATCACTTGATGAGCAGTTAACGAAAACAGGTGAAGACTTCAAACGTGAGTACGATTTCCATAAAGGGATTTTAGAAGACGTACTACCATTAACAATTGGTGGTGGTATCGGACAATCAAGAATGTGCATGTACTTCTTACGTAAAGCACATATCGGTGAAGTTCAATCTTCTGTATGGCCTGACGATTTACGTGAAGCTTGCAAGAAAGAAAACATTCATTTGTTTTAATAGAAGTAAGAGAGGGTAGCTCAAAGAGTTATCCTCTCTTTTTATTGTGTAAACGAATGGTTTACAGTGAGTTTTACTAATGATTTTGGGATATCGCTAATATTTTAAAAAGCTGCTTGTATAGAGTCTTGAAATCTATACAAAACAGCTTTTTATTTATATAGGAAGAAAATAGATTGATATGACTTTTATGAAATTTAAAGAAAAATGTTAAATTAGTTGCACTAAAGGCTCAATTTTCGCCATAAATGATTGATGCAGCGCCTCGACACCTGTTACTAAATGAAGGCGGTCAATAACGACAGACACTTTAATTTCTGATGTACTTACCATTTTAATATGAATATCTTCTTCTTTTAAAGTAGTGAACATATTCGCAGCAACACCTGGATTAGAGACCATACCGGATCCTACAATGGATACTTTTGCTAAATGATTTTCATATTCTACAGATTCATATTGTAATGTTTCTTGATGTTGTTCTAATACCTCTAATGTTTCTTTTAAATCATTAGAATGGATTGAGAAGGAGAGGTGAACAGTTCCTTCATTTGTAATACTTTGAATGATGATATCTACATTAATATGTGCCGCTGCTAATGTAGAGAAAACTGTTGAAAGTGCACCTTGTTCCAATCCTTTCATTGTGACACGTGTAATATTATCTTCAAATGCAATACCTTTAACGATTGATTGTTGTTCCATGTTACATTCTCCTTTTACAATTGTTCCGTTTTCTTGTTCCATACTTGAGCGAACTTCTAAAATGACATTATGATTTTTAGCAAACTCAACCGCACGTGGGTGTAATACACCAGCACCGAGGTTTGCAAGTTCTAACATTTCGTCATAAGAGATTTCTTCTAATTTATAAGCATCTTTTACAACTCGTGGGTCCGTTGTATATACGCCTGTTACATCCGTGTAAATATCACATTTTTTTGCTTTCAGTGCAGCAGCTAATGCAACAGCAGTTGTATCAGAACCACCGCGGCCAAGCGTTGTAATTTCATGATTTTCACTCATTCCTTGGAATCCAGCTACAATAACAATCGTACCTTCAGTAAGATAAGATTGAATTCGATCTGTATGAATGTCAGTAATCCGTGCACTACTATGTACAGATTCTGTCGTAATACCAGCTTGCCATCCTGTTAATGAAATTGCGTTATAACCTTTTGTTTGTAGTGCCATCGTTAATAATGAAATAGTCACTTGCTCTCCTGTCGATAGAAGCATATCCATTTCGCGTTTACTCGGATTTTCTGTAATAGCGTTAGCAAGTGCGACAAGTTCGTCTGTACTTTTTCCCATTGCTGAAACGACAGAGACGATACTATGTCCTCGTTCATATTCTTCAATAATTAAATTTGCTACATGTTGAATGCGCTCAACACTTCCGACAGAAGTGCCACCAAATTTTTGTACAATCGTTTCCATTACGAATTCCTTCTTTCATCCATTTTTAAGAATAGATTAGGACATATATATAAATCCCAATATTCCTGTAGTTACCAGAGAAAAGCAAAAAACACCATCTCAAATAAGTGAGGATGGTGCTGTTACAGGAAAAGGGAAACAGAAAACGGAGCTAATAAAAAAACCGCCAAAAAAGGAATACCATAAAAATGATATCTCTTTTTTGTAGATAGCTCTTCATACGTACACGTCTGTACATATGACAGTTCTGTTTCTATTCGAAAACAGCCCCAATCGATACATACAGAGACATATATCGATTTCGGCAATACTTCCTTTCATCTAATTTCATAGACATCCCTGTGTCTCCATTAGAATACTCATAAGTATTGCAACCTCTATCTCACGTTTTAGGCGAGAGTGTTTGATTTATGAAGTTGTTGGTAACATTTTTATTTATAATAATTTAAATTTTTCGGGGAATCAAGTGTTTTGTATAAATTTTAAAAATTCTTTCTTTTTATGAAAAAGTTTGTGAAAAATGTAGCAAATTAAATTCATTGCATGTACATTAAAATTATAGTGCATTGGAGGTGGAAGAATGAAGGGGAAAAAGCCTATTTATGTTTCGGCAGAAATGAACACAACAATGGAGAAATTATGGGAATACACGCAAGAACCACATATACATACAGAATGGGATGCTCGCTTTACTGAAATTTCGTATTTAGAGAAAAAGGAAGGAGAACCACAGAAGTTTTTATATAAAACAAAAATCGGATTTGGACTTGAAATAGCTGGAGAAGGTGAATCGATAGGTGAAATAAGAAAAGAAACAGGTGAACGGATTTCTTCTTTAAAATTTTGGACAGACAATCAATTATCTCTTATTCAAACAGGGCGTGGTTATTGGAAATATACCCCTCGTAAAGAACACATTTATTTTGAGACGCAATATGATTATGACACAAGGTTTGGTCGTATAGGGAATGTAATAGATTTCTATATGTTTCGGCCGTTATTAGGCTGGGCGACTGCTTGGAGCTTTGATGCATTAAAATTATGGCTAGAAAAGGGACTTCATCCTAGTTTGCTAATTAGAAGAACAATGACATATTGGCTCGTATGTTTTTTAATTGCCTTTGTATGGATGTATCAAGGGATAGTGCCGAAACTAGTGTTTACTCATTCAGAAGAAGTAAAAATGTTGTCTGTGATAATTGGTTCAACTGCGCATAGTATTTTTCTAGTTAAAATAATTGGATTGCTAGAAATTATCTTTGGTGTCCTATGGCTGTTGCCATTTCAAAAGCGAAAAGTATTTGTCGTACATATTTTTATGTTAATAGCTTTAACGATAGCAGCAGGATTTACGAATATCGCAAGCTTTACAGAGCCGTTTAATCCAATTACATTAAACGTTTTACTAATGGGGTTATCAATTGTCGGTTATATAAATAGCACGAACTTGCCAAGTGTAAAAAATTGCAAGAGGAAGAGAAAGGGATAGTGTATGACTAATATGTATGAAAGACTGTTAGGGGATTCTTATAAAAAACTTCATCCGAAATTACAGAAACGCTATGAGATTACGGAAGAAAATAGTTTTACTGGAGAAGGAAAGATGGATGAGATTTATGGTGGTTCTTTTTTCGTAAAATTCATATTAAAAATTGCATCAAAGTTTCGTATGTTTTTCTCTGAGCGGGGGAAGGAAGTGCCATTTACAATACATAATACTGCTGAGCGGGATGAACATGGACATGAATTTGTGCGGTGGAATCGTACTTTTTATTTTCAAAATAAGAAAAGATATTTTAACGCCGTTATGCAGTTGGATGAAGAGAATAATGAAATTGTAGATTATTTTGGTGAACCACACATACTTGTTTCTACGCTGAATTTTCATATTGATGAGATGGGGGCAATGCATATTTCCTCAAAGAAACAATGGTTTTACATGTTTAGAAGAAAAATCCCGTTACCTAGATTCTTATACGGAGAGGCCAACATTGTAGAAAGTTATGATGAAACAAAACAGTGCTTTCGAATTCATGTACAAGTACGCAATCCGTTAATTGGTTCATTATTTTCATATAAGGGGACATTTGTGGAGAGGAAATAAATAATATGAAAAATATAATAGTTGGACTTGCTTGTTATATTGTTTTTCTAATATATGATTGGTCAAATATAAACCCAGTTGAAGCAATTATATTATTATCTATTTTGTTATTTATACCGATGTCATTTTGCATCATTGATAAGAAAAGAAGAAATGGATCATATGTATCCTTTTATAAACTAGTATCGCTTTTATATCCAATCGCAGCAATGAGTGCAATGTTAGCTTTCGTAACAAATCATTATTTCTTTGCATTACTTTGGTTTGTATATACAGGCATTGTTGCATTGTTTGGTGTGAGTAGATTACTAGAAAGAGGATGGAAACCGCTAGAAGAGACAGCTATCGATAGTGCATTTATATATTTGTTTTTAGGTGGTTTTTGGTTTTTTTCTTCTGTAGCAAAACTCCCCATTATGCACTTTAGTTCCGACATTGTTTTACTCACAGCTGCACACTTTCATTATTCGGCATTTCTATTGCCATTATCAGCTGGTTTAATAGGGCGTAAGAGAGAAAAGGGCAGTAAAGTATATGATGCGATTATGTTTATCATCGTTATTTCACCTATGACAGTTGCGATAGGGATTACATACTCAAGGGTATTTGAATTTTTTGCAGTGTGCCTATATTTATGTGTGATTTATGGTTATGGAATTTATGTTTGGCGCACGAAATTTGATGCTATCAGCGCAAAAATCCTCCTAGTCATATCGTCTAGCACACTCATGGTAACAATTATGTTTTCACTTATATATTCGTATGGGAATTTGAAACATGTCATAACGATTACAATTGCTCAAATGGTTTGGATTCACGGTGTTGTCAATGGAATTGGAGTAGCGTTGCCGGCATTTGTCGGCTGGATGATTGAAAAGAGTGTTCCGAACTATCAATATTACGGGAAAACAATGAGCAGATTAAGAGGAAAGGCGACCGTTGGTGAAGCATTTTTACATAACAGAAATGTGATAGATAGTAAGGAATACAGCGGTTTAGTTGATAAAATGAATGATTTTCATAGTGAAGCATTTGACGTGACGAAGCTTCCTTTAAGCATTATTCGCTTTTATGAAAATACAAAAGAGTATGAGTTACAATCACATATTAAATGGACTCGCTGGTTCCGCCCAGTTGCATTTTGTTATGAGAAAATGAGTAAGTGTATAGGGCAAATACATTTAGGAATGGGAGGCAAGTGGGAAACGATGCACGGCTCTATCATCGGGGTAATGGATGAGAAGGATGGGAGAGAGGATGTAAGGGCTTGGCTAAGAAAAAATGAAGCAGAAGAATCAATTTTTGTAGCTCTCTACTCAAAACATACATATGAGAACGAGACGTATATGAATATTGCATTACCTTTACCATATTCGAATATGACAGGGATTTTGAAAGTATGTAATAAGAGTAATAATTTAATCATTACTAGTAAGCTGAGAAGAAATGGAAAGGGAGATGAGGGGATTTATTTACATGCTCGTTTCTTTACAATACGATTACCGTTAGCAGAGACATTTATTATTAAAGAGGGCACAAATCAAATGTTAGAAGCTAACCATAAAATGTGGATATTTGGAGTTAAGTTTTTAGAAATTGATTATGAGATTAAGAAAATAGAGGAGAAGTAAGAAAAGCTTGGAGAGATGCCAAGCTTTTTTACGTATGCGTAATTGTCATAGCAACTTGTTTATCTAAGTCTCGGTCCCAAACACGTTGAATTTCAAATGTACCTTTTTCAAAAAATAATGGGAATCTTTCTTTAAACCAATCTTGCATAGGAAGGTTTAGTGCTTCATCAATTGGCACCCATAATAATTCGCCCTCAGGAGGGTTCATAAGAAGTTCACCATCAAATGAGTCTGTCCAATAATTGAATACCATATATCGAACATTTTCTTTCGGATTTACGTATTCATCTAATCCCTTAAAAGTTAAATTTGAAACAAGTAATCCAGTTTCTTCGTTTACTTCTCGTTTAGCAGCTTGAGCGATACTCTCTGGAAAATCTACTTTACCGCCAGGAGCTATATAGCCAGGAAAACCTCGATGATTGGGACGTTTTATAAGTAAAACGTCATTATTTCGCTGGATCATACACATTGTATAGATGCGGTGCTCGATGTTATGAGGATTTTGAGGCATAATCATGTATTCTCCTTTATTTTCCTTGATAATTTTACCATAACATAATAGTTTCTTATATAATTAAAGATATAATATTCTGATTTTTTCGGTATATGATAAAGTCTATAATCATTTGAAAAGAGGAGAGGGAAATGCAAGGGGAAATGCAAAGAGAAAAAGCTTTGGGATATGTCGGTAAATTGTTATTGCCAGTTAAAGCATCACCACATTTTAAATTTTTATGGATTGGGCAATTATTTTCGACTTTAGGTAGTTCGATAACGATGGTTATTTTGCCCGTCGTTGTGTATTCATTGACTGGTTCAACAGTTGTAATGGGGATGACGATGGCAATGTACATGCTTCCTAATATTCTTGCGTTACCGTTTGCAGGATTAGTAGTAGATCGAATTGATCGGGTGAAATTAATGTTATTTACAGATATAATTCGTTGCGTATTAATGCTATTACTTGCAACACTTATATTTATGGATGTATTAACAATTCCGCTTCTATATGTACTCGTAGCATTATATGGACTTATGGAAGGGATATTTCAGCCAGCGTATGCGGCTGTAAGAGCGAAAGTATTTGTGCCGGAAATTCGAAATGCAGCTAATGCATTAACGCAAATGAGTAATCAAGGTATACGACTAATTGGACCGGCTCTTGGAGGATTGATCGTTTCTGTTGCATCTGCCGGAATAGGGTTTGGGCTAGATGCAGTAACGTATTTGTTATCATTTTTTTGCTTATTATTTTTAAGAGAAATAAAGTTTAAAAAAGTAAAACCTATTGAAAAGAGAAAGGTCGATTACAAACAAGAGTTTATGGAAGGTGTTTACGTTTTAAAAAGTCATCCGTGGCTATGGATTACAATTTTAGTCTTTTCTTTCATCAATATTTGTTATGCAGGAATTATCGTTGTATTAATTCCATGGTTATTTAATGTTCATCATCATTTTGAAGCATACGTGTATGGATTAGGAATGGCATCTTCTGGTGTTGGAGCTGTAATTGCTGCACTAATATTTGGCGGGAGAGAACGGTGGCATAAGCGGGGATTACTTGCCTATGGTGGTGTTTTAATAAGTGGTTGTGCGCTTTTAATAATGCCGTTTATTGCTTGGGCACCTGCTTTAATTGGATTAATGGCAATTGAAGGTTTCGGTATGATGATATTTGGACTCATTTGGGAAACAAGTTTACAAGAGCTTGTGCCAGAAGAAGCATTTGGAAGAGTGGCAAGCCTTGATATGTTAGGTTCATTTGCTTTACTGCCACTAGGTTATGTAGTTGTAGGATGGCTAGCTACTGTCATAGGTGGCGAAATAACGATTATAACATTAGCTATTTTAGTACTTGTAACAATTGGAGTAGCGTTATGTGTACCGAGTATTCGAAGATTTGATTGATGATATAAGGGAGGGGGAAACGACTTATATGATGATAAAAAACTTGAATAATATAGTCGCGAAGAAATTGGGCAGCCAATACGCTTTGCAGGAAAAGGTCTTTGAAGCAAAAAATTTCACAGTCTATATCGCTATCCAAATAGAAAATAACATAGCATATAATCAATTATTATTAATAAAACATCTTTGTAACGAAAAGCCCTCCGTACATATTTGGCATAAGAAAATTAGCGCCGATGCAACAAAACTGGATATCACAAAAGAAGTGACAGAAGCAATTCAATCTGGTTTTGTAAATGAAGAGTAAGCCCTAATCAAATTAGGGCTTACTCTTCATTAAATACAAATGTTTGTTTCATTTTTTTACCCTCATTTACCGGATGGCCGTTGTAAGAGAAATTGTTTTCTTCCCAAGTAATGACGACTTTGAAATTATGGCTGTTCAAGTCTAAAGGGAATACGATGTAGTTAAAGCTCGTCTTACTTTTTGAAACGTTGTTATGTAATGTAGTTGGATTAAAAGTAGTTTTAGAGGTGGGAGTGTTATCAACTATTTCTACAGCTACGTTTGAAACATCATTACCGATGTTTTTTACGAGTAAGCGATATGTATCATACACACCTTGCTTTGGCTGCACTGCTTGCTTGTTTGCGTTATGGGATTTATCAATTTCGATATACCACTGTTTAGACTTTGATGCAATTGGTAGTGATTGAAATGTGTATGCACTAGCTTGTATTGGTAGTACTAAACAGATTAGTGAAAAGAGAGAAAATATTTTTCGTTTCATTTTTAGAGAGCTCCCATTCTTTAATGGATATATTTTTTATTATCTTCTCTTTTTGAGATAATATACCATGCGATTTTAGGGGGATATATTGAAAGAACTCGTAAGTATGGGAAGTAGTATTTTTCTACAACTATTATTTTTGTATATATTTATTTCTGGTGTTTTATTAGAACTTAATCCATGGTATGCAGTAGTTGCTTATGTGACTATTGCTATAATAAGTCTTCTTCTAGGGATATACTCGATGATTTTCTCTATGAAGAGAAGGCCGAATACTCTTTTTCTAACACTACCAGGTGGAATTATAATAACATTATTTTCAATATTAATTATTGGATTTACAGTATTCGCTTATTTTTTACCAGAAGGAGGTATTCCGCCTGTCATTCGTTTGTAGTATGAGTGAATCGATGGAGTTCCTATTTTTTATTGTTCATCTTTCTAAGTAAGCGACATACATCTTAAAAAAGGAAACTATGTAGAGATTTTTTGCATAGTCTCCTTTTTGTTTTTGTAATTAGTAATAGGTGTGCTTAAGGATGCTTAAAAGTATATCGGTGATATTAATTTATCGATATAAAGAAGAGTAGAGATTATTTTTCGAAATAATTTTTAATTTGAAAAAAATCCCAATAAATATGTTAAAATAACATTGTCATACAACAAGGGGGATTTGTTTTATGGAACATGGATATCTTGCTAAAGTAGATGTAACGAAAAGAATTGAATCGAAATCTAAGTACAATAAGAAACTTGAAAAATATCAAAGGCGCTTATTAGCGTTGCAGCAAATAGTAAAAGAAGAAAAAATCGCAGTTATGCTTGTTATGGAAGGCTGGGATGCGGCTGGAAAAGGCGGGGCGATTAAACGAGTGACGGAACACCTTGATCCGCGTGGGTTTCAAGTAAATCCAATTGGAGCACCAGCACCTCATGAAAAACGATACCATTATTTGCAACGTTTCTGGCGTAAACTTCCTCAGTACGGGCAAATTACTATTTTTGATCGCTCATGGTACGGCCGTGTGTTAGTTGAGCGGGTTGAAGGTTTTGCTACAAAGGAAGAGTGGACGAGAGCGTATGATGAGATTAATGATTTTGAAAAACTATTAACAGATGATCATTATATAATCGGGAAGTTCTTCTATCATATTAGTAAAGATGAACAATTAAAGAGGTTTAAAGATAGAGAGAAAAATCCTTTGAAAAGATGGAAAATTACAGACGAAGATTGGCGTAATCGTGAAAAATGGGACGAGTATGTTGAAGCAATGGAAGAAATGTTTGAAAAAACAAATAGGCCAAATGCGAAATGGCAAATTATCGCGAGTAACGATAAATTATACGCTCGTTTGAAAACGTTGAAAGTGATTATTTCATTAATTGAGGATTACCTTTTAGAACATAATATAGAATTACCTGCGTATTATTATGAAATAAAAGAGGGAAAGACAGAAAGCTTTGAAACGAATCAAGATGAAGTTGTAAAATAGTACAAAATGTGTATATGAAATATGAAGTAGAGTCACCCTGTAATTTTGGGAACCCCTCGGTAATGGGAAAGATATAAACCGTGGGGTTCTTTACATGTATAAATATATTTCAGCATTATAAATTTGGGGATTTTGTTGTTCTATAGTACATTAACAAGGGGGATTAGTTTTATAGAGAGGGTGAGGAAATGATTGATACAGCCGATGTTTCAATAAGTAATCGTATGTATACAGAAGAAGAACAACAAAAATTATATAAACGAACGTTACTAATCGTAAGCATTTCACAAATGTTCGGAGGAGCAGGGTTGGCTGCTGGGATTACAGTAGGTGCACTTCTTGCGCAGCAAATGCTTGGGACAGATGCATATGCAGGATTACCGGCAGCTATGTTTACGATGGGATCTGCGGTAGCAGCTTTCTTTGTTGGGAAGTTATCGCAAAAGTATGGTCGCCGCGTAGGGCTTGCAGGAGGTTTTATAGTAGGCGGGTTAGGGGCTATTGGAGTGGTGATGGCAGCTTTAACAAATAGTATTATTCTTTTACTAGTTTCTTTACTTATATATGGCGCGGGCACAGCTACAAATTTACAAGCGCGTTATGCTGGAACGGATTTAGCGAATAAGAAGCAAAGAGCAACCGCTATTAGTATTACGATGGTAATGACGACTTTTGGTGCAGTCGCAGGTCCCAATTTAGTAGGTGTAATGGGAAGGTTTGCTCATTCAATTGGGATTCCTGAACTTGCTGGTCCGTTCATCTTATCAGCAGCGGCATTTATACTGGCGGGTCTTGTTTTGTTTGTTATGCTTCGTCCAGATCCGTTACTTATTGCTAATATGATAGAAGCATATAAACAAGAGCATACATATAAAGGGCAACCAATAACAGAAGAGGCAATAGAAAACAAGCAAGGTATTACTGTTGGAGCTATCGTAATGATACTTACTCAAATCGTGATGGTTGCAATTATGACGATGACTCCAGTTCACATGGGACACCACGGTCACGCTTTAAGTGCAGTAGGTCTTGTAATTGGTTTTCATGTCGGTGCAATGTACCTTCCATCTCTCGTTACGGGAATGCTAATTGATAAAATTGGAAGAACTACGATGAGTATAGCTGGCGGAGTAATTTTACTAGCAGCAGGTGTCATAGCGGCGCTAGCGCCGAGTGATTCTTTAATACTATTAATCGTTGCTTTGTCTTTACTTGGATTAGGATGGAACCTTGGTTTAATAAGTGGTACGGCTCAAATTGTTGATGCAACTATACCTTCCACACGTGCAAAAACACAAGGGAAAATAGATGTGTTTATTGCGTTAGCTGGAGCTTCAGGCGGAGCGATGTCAGGTATGGTAGTGGCGAATTCAAGTTATGCGACGTTGTCATTAGCCGGGGGCGTTTTAGCTTTCATGCTGATTCCTGTTGTGATATGGTCTCGAAAAGGAGAAAGAAGTTAAAGGGAGGTTCTAGTTATTGACTAGAACCTCTTTTTCATCCGTTTTTAACTCAAATCCCACTCCACAATAAGCCCTAAATGCGTAAGACCGCCCCCAAATCCATACAGTAAAAGTTTGTCTCCATTATTTAATTTACTTTCTTTTCTAGCTGAATTTAGAGCGAGTGGAATAGAGACAGAAGATGTATTCCCCATATATTCCACGCTCGTTAATGTTTTTTGTATTGGAATTTGAGATTTTTCACAAATAGATTCAATCATTCGTAAGTTAGCGCTATGAGGAATGAACCAGTCTATATCATCCATTTTCATATTTGCAGTATGTAACAGTTCTTTTATACCTACTGGCACTGTGCGTGTTGCCCATTTATATACTTCTCTCCCATTTTGAACGATTTTTTCATTTGTTTGCAGTGGAGTGTCATTCATAGTAGTAGATAAGTTTGTTCTGTATAGATGAATACCGCCGTGCCCATTTGTGCCCATATGATACGCGATAAAGCTTGGTTTGTTTTCATCTCTTTCTAATAAAATAGCACCAGCACCATCGCCGAATAAAATGCAGGTCGTTCTATCGGTGTAATCAGTAACTTTTGATAATGTTTCTGTCGCTACAACAAGTACTTTTTCGTGTGATCCAGAAGTGATTAAGCTATTCCCAACGTGCAAGCCATATGTGAAACCAGCGCAAGTGGCATTTAAATCAAATGCAATTGTATGAGGTATGTTGAAGTATTGTTGTATTTGGCAAGCAACACTAGGGAAAACGTAATCAGCAGTAGTAGTAGCGACAATGATACAGTCGACATCTTCTAAGTTTTTCTTATATGTTGTACATAAATTTTCAATTGCTTGAATGGCTAAGTTTGAGGAGTATTCTTCTTCGCTAGCGATTCTTCTTTCCTTCATTCCTGTTCTTTGTACAATCCATTCATCATTCGTATCGATCATTTTTTCTAAATCATTATTAGATAATATTTGATTTGGAACATAAGTACCAATTGCAGTAATACGAGATTTAGAATGCATGGGAACATCTCCTAACTTATTTTTATAACCTGATACTAATATCAGGTTATAAAAATGTCAATAAAGACTTTTATTGTATTGAAGTGATAATGCTTAACTTATTATGAAGGAATTTGGCGAGTGTTGTAAAAATCATATACAAGAAGTTTTTAAAATTGATAATGAAGAGAGTTGAGCTCCTTGAAAAGGATTTTGTATATATTTCCTGTTGTCATTATTTGTAGCTTTATTCTTATTATTTTTTCAGAGAAATCTTATGCTTGTGATTGTATTAATGTATCAGCAGAAGATGCCTTTCAAAAAAACGATGTAGTATTTAAGGGAAGAGTGATTGAGATTGGAAGGGAAGAAAGTGTTGGAATTGAAGTATTATTTGAAGTGAAGGGCATTTGGAAAGGGACAACATCTTCGCAAATTATTGTATATACAAATGGTGGTGATTGTGTGTTTCACTTTGTAGAGGGAGGAGAGTACTTAGTGTTTTCTTCTCAAAGAGGGGAAGAGAAACAATTATTCACACATAGTTGCAGTGGTACGAAAAAGCTAGATGAGGCAGGGGCGGACGAAGTGGCTGTAAGTCAAATTGCAAAAGAATCTGTTCCGACGAAGAAAGTCGATTTAAAAGGGAAGATGGTCAGTGGTTTCAGTTGGTGGAAAGTTGTTACCATTTCTATAGGCATGTTACTGATTGTAGCTCTTGTGATTTTTAATGTAAGAAGAATGCGCAAAAAATGACGATTAAAGTAAAAGTATAGAGAATTTCTTTCTGTTTCTATAGGTGGTTTCATCTTGTGAAAGCGAATTACTTATGCTACACTTTATGTAACTTAAAATGAACGGAGGGGCTTCCTTTGATCTTAATCGGATTACGTCTCAATACTTTGTGCCAATAATTGAATAGCGCTCAAAGGCTCTGTCTGTGTGCAGAGTGAACGGGATTGGTCTGCCTATTTTAAAGGAACCCTTTATTAAGCTTATATGTGAAAAAGAGGGAGGGACGAATACGCCCTCTTTTTGTTTTGCCTTTATAAATAGAATGGGATCGTATAGGTGAACACTTATTGTGGATACGTATATGATCTTGGGACTTATTGACTATGAGATAGGATGAAAGTATCGCTTTCTCCTGTTTCTTTGGTGAACCCTTATCCGTTTACGAAAACACAGGCAGTGACCTGTGTTTTTTATTTTACGTAATCGAAATGGAGGAATAAATATATGGAAGAATTATTACAAAGAGCAGTTTTAGTTGGAGTGAATTTAGGTAATGAAGATGACTTTGCGTATTCGATGGAAGAGTTAACGAATCTTGCAGAAGCTTGTGATGTAGAGGTAATTGGGCAAGTGACGCAAAATTTACAACGAGTAAATCCGTCACATTATATTGGAAAAGGAAAGATTGAAGAAGTAGCAGCCTATGTAAATGAAGTAGGTGCGAATATGGTAATCTTTAATGACGAATTATCGCCTTCTCAAATTCGAAATTTAGAAGCAGATTTAGATTGTAAAGTAATTGACCGTACCATATTAATTTTAGACATTTTTGCGCAACGTGCGAAAACGAAAGAAGCGCAGTTGCAAGTAGAAGTAGCACACCTTCAATATATGATGCCACGTTTAATCGGTCTTCGTGAATCGTTAGGAAGACAGAGCGGCGGAGTTGGTACAAAAAATAAAGGTGTCGGTGAGAAAAAATTAGAGTTAGATCGTCGTAAAATTGAAGAACAGATTTCAGTTTTAAATAAAGACCTAGAAGCACTTGTTGCCCAGCGTCAAACGCAGCGAAAGCAACGTAAGAAAAATGAAGTACCTGTTGTAGCATTAGTCGGTTATACGAACGCAGGAAAGTCAACGACGATGAATGCGATGCTTGAGATTTACAATGGTACAGAAGAAAAACAAGTATTTGAAAAAGATATGTTATTCGCGACGTTAGAAACATCTGTGCGAAATATTGATTTGCCAGATAACAAATCATTCTTATTAACAGATACAGTTGGATTTGTAAGTAAATTACCGCATCATCTTGTGAAGGCGTTCCGTTCAACATTAGAAGAGGTAGCGGAAGCAGATTTACTTATTCACGTTGTAGATTACGCAAATCCAAATTACGAACAATTAATTGATATTACAAATGAAACGTTAAAGAAAATTGGAGTAGAAAATATCCCAACTATTTATGCTTATAATAAATCAGATATGGTAGATGTTGAAATTCCGAAAGTACAAGAAGACCGCGTTTATTTATCAGCGAAGAAACATGTTGGAATAAAAGAGCTTGTCGAAATGATTCGCTCACACATTTATAAAGAGTATACGAAGTGTGAAATGCTAATTCCGTATGATCAAGGGCAGGTAGTTTCTTATTTTAATACTTATGCGCACGTTTTATCTACGAGTTATGAAAACGAAGGTACGAAACTAGAAGTAGAATGTAAGACGAGTGATTACGAAAAGTATAAGCGTTTTGCAATTTAATAAAAAAGGCGATTCTAATATATGTTAGGGTCGCCTTTTTTTATTAATAGTTGCAAGTAATTCCTTTGTCCTGTCCTATTATAAAAGAAAATACAGAACGTTTTTAAAAAAATCCAATAAAACAGATAGAAAAAATATATTATTTGAGAAGTGATATTTCTGGAAAAAGAAATGAAACCAGTATAGAATAGAAATGTTTCAAAAGTCAGAATTTATTACACCTAATGTAATAAATATACATTTTGTACAGGAAGGAGAAATACACGTATGCAGGCAGTTTCGCAAAAAAACACTGTTGAAACACCGACGATATATCGAATACTATTTGCGATTAGTTTCGGACATTTTTTAAATGACTCGATGCAAGCAGTTGTGCCGGCATTGTTTCCTATTTTGGAAAAAACGATGAATTTATCCTATATGCAAGTAGGGTGGATTGCGTTTGCGTTAAATATGACGTCGTCGATTATGCAGCCGGTTTTTGGTATGTATTCGGATAAGAAGCCATCACCATTTTTATTACCGCTCGGTATGTTTTCAAGTATGCTTGGGATGATTGGACTTGCTTTTGCACCGAACTTTATTATTGTCATTATTTCTGTTTTATTTATCGGATTAGGTTCCGCAGTCTTTCATCCAGAAGGTGCCCGAGTTGCTTATATGGCAGCAGGGGCAAAACGAGGTTTAGCGCAAGCGATTTATCAAGTGGGAGGAAATACAGGGAATTCACTAGCTCCTATTTTTACAGCATTAATTTTCGTTCCACTCGGCCAAATTGGCTCTTTAGGTTTTACGGCCTTTGCAGCGGTAGGGATTGTATTGTTAATTTTCGTATCAAATTGGTATAGGAATGAATTAGCAACGGGTGCTGTGAGGAGAAAAAAGAGGGCTGCGCTTGAGGCGGAAAATGCGATTGTAAGTACACATATTAAATTTGTTATTATACTCCTTGTTTTTCTTACCTTTGTACGTTCTTGGTACGGTGCTGGTATCGGGAATTTTTATCAATTTTACTTAATTGAGCATTACGGTTTATCGATAAAAAATGCTCAGTATTTCGTATTCGCATTTATGATTGCTGGTGTGTTAGGAACTTTCTTTGGCGGTCCATTAGCGGATCGATTTGGAAAGAAAACAATTATTGTATTTTCAATGCTAGGTTCGGCGCCACTTGCCCTTTTATTACCTCACGTTTCGCTCGTGTGGGTTGTACCGCTATTTTTATGTATCGGTTTTATTAGTTCAAGTAGTTTTAGTGTAATTGTTGTTTATGCGCAAGAGCTTGTTCCTGGAAAAGTAGGGATGGTATCTGGATTAATTGTAGGGCTTGCGTTTGGACTTGGCGCTTTAGGCTCTGTAGTCCTTGGGAAATTGGCTGACATATATAGTCTACAATTCATTATGTTACTATGTAGTTGTCTACCATTAATTGGACTTACTTCTTGGTTATTACCAAGTGATAAGAAAACGATAGAATAGGGGATGCGCTATGAAATTATGTGAAAACGTAACAGAATTAATAGGAGATACACCTGTCGTCCGATTATCTAAATTTATTCCAGAAGATGCAGCAGATGTGTATGTAAAACTAGAAATGTTTAATCCATCACGCAGTGTGAAAGACCGTGCTGCCTATAATTTACTGCATGTTGCAGAAGAGAATGGTCTTATCAAACCAGGAGATACAATTATTGAGCCAACAAGTGGTAATACAGGAATTGGTTTAGCGATGAATGCGGCTGCGAAAGGATATAAAGCGATTTTAATTATGCCGGACAATATGTCAAAAGAGCGTATAAATTTATTGAAAGCATATGGAGCAGAAGTAGTATTAACACCAGCAGAACAAAGAATGCCAGGAGCAATTGCGAAGGCGTTAGAATTGCAAGAGCAAATTCCAAATAGTTTTATCCCGCAGCAATTTGAAAATCCAGCAAACCCGAATATTCATCGTTATACGACTGCACTTGAAATTTATGAACAAATGGATGGAGAGCTTGATGCCTTTGTAGCAACTGCTGGAACTGGCGGAACTATTACAGGGACTGGGGAAACGTTAAAAGAGAAACTACCAAACTTATATATTGCAGTAGTAGAACCGAAAGGATCTCCCGTTTTATCAGGAGGTGTTCCAGGTCCTCATAAATTAGTAGGAACAAGTCCAGGGTTTATCCCGAAAAATTTAAATACAGAAGTGTATAACGAAATTATTCAAATTGCAGACGAAGAGGCTTTAACGACAATGAGAAACTTAGCTAGACAAGAGGGATTGTTAGTTGGACCATCTTCAGGAGCTTCTGTTTACGCAGCGATTATGATCGCGAAACGATTAGGCGCTGGTAAAAAAGTTTTATGTATTGCACCTGATACAGGTGAGCGGTATTTGAGTATGGGATTATTTGAATGAAAATGATAAAAACACCTTACTCGTGAAATTGTTACGAGTAAGGTGTTTGTTTTAGGTTGTAAAGAGGGGGAGAATAACAATGAAACTATTAAAACCAATACGTGAATATAGTGGAGAAATTATGGAATATAAACATGCGTTTTTACAATCGGGAGAACAACCACACGGCAGTAGTTCTTTACAAAATTTTGATTCTCTCGATGAATGGTTTGAAAAAGTGAGTATACAAGAAATGGGAGAAAACTTAAAAGCTAATCGAGTACCATCTAGTCAGTTTTTAAGTTTTGAAAAAGGGGAACTTATAGGTTTTGTGAACATTAGACATCGATTAAACGAAGAATTATTACGAGAAAGTGGTCATATTGGATATAGTGTCCATCAAAATAAACGTCGCCAAGGTTATGCGACAAAACAATTGAAACTTGCATTGGATGAAGCGCAAAAATTAGGGTTGAAGAAAGTGTTAATAACTTGCGATAAAACTAATATTGCTTCGGCTAAAACGATTCAAAAGGTTGGCGGTGTGTTAGAAGATGAAGTGGTTTCTTCTCATACAAGTGAAATTGTTCAGCGTTATTGGGTAGAAATATGATTTAGTGGAACTTTGAAAAGGAAATATAATGCGTAATATTGAAATAGATAAATGAAAAGCGAAGTTGTACTGCAATTTTAGGGGGAAATGAAGTGGGATTAAAAGAGAAAGCAATAGAAATGTCGGAGATTTATAGGAGAAATCCGAAGATCGAAGCTATTATTTTAGCAGGTTCAGTAGCTAGAAAGTTAGAAGATGAGCATTCAGATATAGAATTACATATTTTATGGTCAATGCCACCAGAGGATGAGGATCGTAAAGGGCCTATTAATCATATTGGTGGAGTGATTTTGTCATATCATCCTTACGAGGAAGAAGAATGGTCCGAAACATATTTGACAAAAGAGGGAATTAAATTAGAGATTAGTAACTTTTTAACTGAAACAGTAGAGAAAGTTATTGAGGATGTGGTGGATCGATATGATATAAGTTATGAAAAACAATGTATCGTATCATCCGTTAATGATGGTGTTAGTTTGTATGGAGAAGAGAAAGTACATGAATTAAAAGATAGGGTGGTGGCATATCCAGAAGACCTAGCGAAACGGATGATTTCAGAAAATCTTTGGTTAAGTAATCGCTGGCATAATCGAGAGGCGCTTTTAAAACGAAAAGATTGGCTTATGTTATATGATGTTATTTGTGAAGCACAAAGGAATATATTTGGGGTCTTATTTGGTTTGAATAAAATGTATGTACATCACCCAGCGTTTAAATGGATGCCATATAATGTGGAACGAATGATTATTAAGCCTGAAAACTTATATGAGCGTATGGCGAATACGTTAATAGGGAAACCGGAGTATAGTGTACAGGAGTTAGAGGTGTTAATTGAAGAACTATTCCATTTAGTAGAACACCATGATCCAGAATTACATATTGCTGAACAACGAAAACGTATGCAATATACGAAGTAAAAAAAGAGGGATGTAACAATGCGTTACATCCCTTCTTTTTTTATTTAATTAATTTACCTAGTACTGGTAATCGTTGAATCTTATCACCGAGAATATGTGAAGCAAGTCCGCTCGTTAAGACGAATAAAAGGTAAACAATTCCTCCAATAGTGCCGCATATAACAACAATGAGAAGTGATTCCATATAAGAT
The DNA here is from genome assembly GCF_001884185.1 of Bacillus albus. Taxonomy (GTDB): domain Bacteria; phylum Bacillota; class Bacilli; order Bacillales; family Bacillaceae_G; genus Bacillus_A; species Bacillus_A albus. The sequence goes on along the minus strand of NZ_MAOE01000037.1, from coordinate 9,692 downwards.
TGTCCAGGAATTAACCATTTTAAAATAGCTTTTAAAGCAATTACAACAGCAGACATTGCTGCGGAATAAATCGTAATAAGAAGTACTGTTTTTGCTGTTTCGCCAATTCTAAATTTCGCAAACTTAATGATGCAGTACAACATAATAACATTGGAAACGAGGTATCCAAGAATTGTTCCAAGTACAGCACCGTGACCGCCAAATAAATGTAAGAGCGGTGTATTTACTAAAACTTTAACAAGAATACCGACTGAGAAAGCAATCATCGTTTTTCTTTGATAATCGATTCCTTGTAATATGGCAGCTGAAACTGTGAAAATCGCACTTAATATAGCAGAAGGTGCAAATGAAATTAAATATTGTGATCCACCAAGTGCAATTTCAGGATTTACATAAACCATACGGAATGCATCATAAGCGATACTAGCAAGACCGAATGCAGCTGGGATAGTGAAGAATAATAAGACTTGAAATATCTTTGCAATTTGTTCTTGTAATTCTTCAAGTTTCCCGCTTGTATAAGATTTCGTTATTGCCGGAATAATCGTTAATGAGAATCCAGTTGCAAGTGAAGCTGGAATCATAATTAACTTTTGGGCATAGTTCGTTATATAAGCGAACACTGCATTCGCTGTTTCTAAGGGCTCTCCCATCGCTCTAAGGACATCAGCTACAGTATATTGATCTACTAACGTATAGAGCGGAATGGCAATGCCGACAAATACAATTGGGATTGCATATCGAAGTAATTCTATATAAATATTTTTTAATGGGATATTCGATGCCCTGGACTTTAATTCTCCTTCGGGAGGCTTTAATCTATTATATTTTTTCCAGTACATCATTAAAATCGAAACGCTGGCAAGTGCCCCGATAACAGCACCAAACGTAGCAACTGCAACAGAAGAAGCTACGGAACCCCCTAATAGTTTTGAGACGATGAAACTACCAACTAAAATGAAAACAACGCGTGCAATTTGTTCTACGACTTGAGAAACAGCACTTGGTTTCATATGTTGGAATCCTTGGAAATAACCACGTGTAACGCTCATTGCTGGTACGATAATAAGTGCAAAACTTAATGCTCGCATCGTAAGTGTTACATCGGCGATAAATTGTGGATCTGGCGTTTTCGAGCGAATAATAAATTGTGATATGTATGGTGCTCCAATAAATAAAACTAAAAACCCTAAAAAGCCCATAAACAACATTAATTTTACGCTAGAGTTGTATAATTTTTTGCTTGTACTATAATCACCGAGCGCATTATGCTTTGCAACAAATTTGGAAACGGCAATAGGAATACCGGCAGTTGAAAAGCTTAATAAAATACCGTACCAAGAGTATGCATATCCATATAAAGCGACCCCTTGTGTTCCGACTAATAGTTGAAAAGGGAAAAAGTATATAAAACCTAATATACGTGAAATCATTGTCGCACCACTTAATAAAGCAGTTCCTTTTAAAACTTTTGAAGTAGACAAAATTCTTTCCTCCTACTCGTGCTGTCTTGCGTTCATCCCGCTTTAATGGGCAGTAAGACCCCTACCTCAAAATTCAGCGAAAGCAAAGAAGTTAGGTGGGGGGCGGGCTGCCCATAAAAGTCCGATTGGTGAGGGCTGATAATCAGTGGGGGATGAAGAAAACCCCCACTGATTAAAGTTTAACTTTATCGTATACTACTATAAACCTGTTAGAGAAGTTAATATAGTATGGAACACAAATATTCTAATATTATTCATTTAAAAGTCATATTTTACATTTTTAAATAGAACGTAATACATAAAAATTCAAAATATAAGTTGACACTATTTTTAATGTATGATAAAAATGATAGTAATCAATTCAGAAAATAATATTTGGGCAATGAAAGGGTATAGTAGTGAATATCTCCCTATTTCAGAGAGCTGATGGTTGGTGTGAATCAGTATATAGATTATTCATGAAGTTCGTCCTGGAGCATCTTTCATAAATCTCATATTTTGAGGAAATGAAAGACGGTAGTTTATACCGTTATCAAATAAAGTGGTGAAGATTGTTTCACAACTAGGGTGGTACCGCGATATTTATCGTCCCTACGTATTTACGTAGGGACGTTTTTTATTTAGGTCTTACTTTGTTGTGGCTTCATAACTAGGGTGGTACCGCGATATTCTATCGTCCCTACGTATTTGCGTAGGGACGTTTTTTATTTAGGTCTTACTTTTGTTGTATCTTCATAACTAGGGTGGTACCGCGATATTTTTGTCGTCCCTACGTATTTACGTAGGGGCGTTTTTTATTAGTAGGGAGGAAGTGAACGTATTAGAAAAGAGTGTGGATAGAACAATATAAATACCGGATTGTAAAACAGAAAAAGATAAAGAGAGGAGATTAACAAATGAATTCACAGCAATGGACGTCGAAATTAGGTTTCGTATTAGCTGCAGCAGGTTCAGCAATTGGTCTAGGGGCAATTTGGAAGTTCCCGTATATGGCCGGAATTGGAGGGGGCGGCGCGTTCTTCCTTATTTTCATCGGTTTCACATTATTAATTGGTTTACCGCTATTATTAGCTGAATTCGTTATCGGAAGAAGTACACAAAAAGAGGCCGTTGATGCATATAGAGAAATCGCACCAAAAACATTATGGCCGTGGTTAGGGAAATTAGGGATTGTAACTTGTTTCATACTACTTTCTTTCTACAGTGTTGTAGGAGGCTGGATTTTATTATACTTATGGAATGCAATTACAGGTAGATTATGGGAAGGAAATGGGGCATACGAAGCTACGTTTGGTGAAATCATTTCCAATCCGTATTTAGCAGTTGGATCACAGCTATTATTCATCCTTATTACTATTTTCATCGTAAGTAAAGGTGTACAAAATGGTGTTGAAAAAGTAAACAAATATTTCATGCCAGCATTATTCGTTTTATTCTTTGTTTTAATCGTTCGTGCACTTACGTTAGATGGTGCTGGAGAGGGAGTTCGTTTCTTCTTACAACCTGATTTCTCACATGTAACATCAGAAATCATATTATATGCAATGGGGCAATCGTTCTTCTCGCTATCTGTCGGTGTAGCCGTCATGGTAACGTATAGTTCTTACTTACCGAAAGAAGAAAGCTTACCACGTTCAGCAGTTTCTATCGTAGCTTTAACGCTTGTGATTACATTACTTGCAGGGCTTGCAATTTTCCCAGTTGTGTTCGCATTTGGAATGGAACCATCTCAAGGACCTGGACTATTATTTATCGTACTGCCAGCTATTTTCAGTAAAATGGCATTCGGAAAATTATTCTTCATCGTTTTCTTATTACTATTCTTCTTTGCTACTATTACATCAGCAATTTCGATGTTAGAAATTAGCGTTGCATCTTTAACTGCAAAAGGTAAAGGAAAACGTGAAAAAATGGCTTTAATCGTAGGATTATTAATCTTCGTTGTTGGAGTACCGTCAGCGTTATCGTTCGGTATATTAAGTGATCTGAAGATTTTCGGAAAGACAGTCTTTGATTTAGCGGATTATGCAGTTAGTAACGTACTAATGCCACTTGGTGTTTTATTAGTTTCTATCTTCGTTCCTTTAAAAATGAAGAAAGATGTATTAATGAAAGAGCTTGGTGTAAGTAAAAATAAGGGCTATAAATTATTTGTATTATGGTTATTCTTACTTCGCTTTATCGCACCAATTGCGATTATTATCGTATTCTTAAATGTACTTGGCATTATTTAAAAAGAAAGGTAGCGCATCGTTTTATGATACGCTACCTTTTTATTTTGCTCTTTTTTGCAGTTCGTTTACCGTTACGAACTGATATCCCTTCTTAGATAAAGAGTCTAAAATACCTTCAATAGTTTGTAAATTTTCATTAGACGCATCATACATAGAGTGCAGTAAAATGATAGAACCTGGTTTTACATTTTTATTAACATATTCAATTTTATCAGCAGCAGATTTATAAAAAGTATCAGGTTCAAGGTCCCATGTAATTGTTTCGATATTGTTTTTATTTAAATAATAGGGCAGACCAATTAGCTTTTTTCCGTTTGGTGGTCTAAAGTCAATTGCGTCTGTAAATCCCGTTTGGCGAATTAATGCATTCGTTTTTTCTATTTCTTCTTTAATATAAGAAGGTGTTTTTAAAACCATTCTGTTATGAGAATATGTATGGTTTCCAACTTGGTGTCCAGATTGTACAATAGCTTCTCCTAACGATACGTTTTTTTCTAATTCATTTCCGATTAAAAAGAAAGTAGCTTTTGCATTGTATGTATCTAGTAGTGGTAATATTTGTTTTACATTATTCGTAGGGCCATCATCAAAAGTTAAGGCAACCACTTTTTCATTTGTTTCTACTCGGTTTGTTAAATCACCAAATAATTGAAAAGTTCTTGCGTTCATTAATTTGTATGTTCCAAATAATACTACAGTAATAATGAATAATGTAACGATTGTAATGATTATTTTCTTTTTCATAAAGCAACCTCACTATATTTTTGGATTGAACTAAAAAGTATTATATCAAATTAAGTAATTTCATGCTTTAAAAAGGATGTGGATGCAAGGGGAAGGGATTTATCATATAATAAAATGCAAAAGGTATATTAGGAGGTGTTTAAATGGCGATTACAATTCAATTGCCGGACACTGCAGCGTCTCATGCAAAGCCAAGTATGGAAATGGCGATACTTTGCGTGAGGTAGACAAGTAATATACAATCGCCTAAATGAGCTCGAATCATTTTTATATTTGGCTTTGCACCTTATTGAAATGAACCATAAAAAATAAGGGGCGAGCAGAAATGAAATATGTTAAAGCTGCGACGGTTTTACCAGAAAGTTTAATTACTGAAATTCAAAAGTATATACAAGGTGAAACAATTTACATTCCAAAACAAGAAACAAAGCATTATAAATGGGGTAACTAACTGTTACGATTTATTTAACCAATTATAACTAAGGTGAATTAAATATATCAGTAAGCCCTGCTAGTCAAGTGATTGGCTAGTAGTGAGGGTTAACTGCGGGCAATCCCTAAAGCTGATTGAACTACAACGTGGCTAGAAATAGCGAGCGTGAATGTTGCGAAAGCAGAAAAAATCAATCAGATCGTGCAAGGTTAAATCCTAAACACTAGAACAATGGGTCTTCCGCCTCGAATCATCTAAGTCAAAATGGATAAGATGAACGTTCAACGACTATCTCGTATAACTGACGAGAGTACACCACAAGCCTATGGTGGTGGAAAAATCCTCTATCTCTAAGTAGATAAACATATAGTCTGCGCTCATGTGAAAACATGAGAAGTTCATAAGAGAACTGGCTAAGGAATTGCGCCCTTAGTTGAACGAGATACATTTAATTAAATCTATCAAACCTCATTGAATTTATAGAACATATGTGCTATTGTGAGTTTGATGAGGTAAGAATAATAATGAAATTTTTACGAGTGAGTCAAGTATCAGAATTAACAGGTTTGCATCCGAGTAGTCTCAGGAGAATGCTGGTGGAACACGCTATGATTCAGAAGAACAAATCTTTCATTAAAGGAGTTACATTCTGATGATATTGGCGAAGAAAGTTAGACTGATTCCGACGCCTGAACAAGAAAAAGTGCTTAGAAACCATGCCGGTGCTGCAAGATTTGCTTATAACTATTGTAAAAGAATGAGTGATAGATACTATAAGCTATTTGGAAAATCTGTTTCACAGTTAGCTTTACAGAAACGATTTACAAAGATCAAGAAGCGAAAGCGATATAAGTGGTTACATGACATCAACGCACAAGTTCCTAAACAGGCTTCAAAAGATTTTGATACGGCGAGAAAAAATTCGTTCAAAAAGTACAACAATGGTTATCACACTTCTTATAAATCTAAAAAAGATGTAATCCAAGGATTTTATGCCAATTATGAAAGACTGATTATAGGAAAGAAAGTAGTTCATATTCAGTCCATTGGAGAAGTGAAAACAAGCCAACAACTACCAAGAAATAAAAAACCATCAAATCCAAGAGTTACCTTTGATGGTCGTCACTGGTGGATTAGTGTAGGATTCCAAGAAGACTTTGAATCACAAGAACTAACCAATGAGTCGATTGGTGTGGATGTTGGTTTAAAAGAGCTTTTTGTAGCTTCTAATGGTATGAAAGAACGAAATATAAACAAAGATGCTAAGGTTAAAAAACTTTTGAAAAGGAAAAAGTCAGCACAAAGAGATATGTCTAGGAGATTTAAAAAAGGTGTAAAAATTCAATCTGCCGGATATGAAAAAGCGAAAGCTGAGCACCTGCGGTTATCTAGGAAAATTACGAATATCCGAAATAACCATATCCATCAAGCAACAGCTAAATTGGTGAAAACCAAACCAATGAGGATTGTTGTGGAAGACTTATCTATCTCAAACCTGTTAAAAAACAAAAAACTATCGAAAGCATTTTCCTTTCAAAAATTAAACTTCTTCTTTCAATGTTTATCATACAAGTGCGAGAAGTACGGCATTGCGTATGTAAAAGCTGATAAATGGTTTGCCTCAAGCAAGATTTGCTCATGTTGCGGAGTAAAATACGACCATTCAGTTCAACCAGAAGGACAGTGGAGTTTAAAAATACGTGAGTGGTGTTGTGCTTCATGCAATAGCCATCATGATAGGGATGTAAATGCTTCGATAAATTTATCAAGATGGGTAAAATAAATGCTTGATAATAGGAGGTAACGATATTGCCTCGTGTGGAGTGTTATACCCCTCGTCCCTTCGGGGGTGCGAGAACACAATGAAGCACTAACTCGTGTAAATTTGATTGAATTGTATAGATTTAGTTAAGTTTATCGTATCGGTACACGATCTGGAGGAAGAAAACAACTAGATGAAAGAAATAAAGCCATTAAAGAAGCGTTTAAAAGTGGGATTACTGTTCATCAACTTGCAGAGGAGTATTTTCTTTCCGGAGAAACGATTAAAAAGATTGTGTACTCTAAATAAAGATAAAAGAGTCTAGTTCAAATATTATTTTGAACTAGACTCTTTTTTGCTTTGTATGTATTGGATATATTGGTTGTAAATGGGAAAAATAGTAAAAGTGAATCGTAATTGTAAGGGATGGAAAGGTGACTATATATGAATCATCTAGGACAAATAACGATAGAACTGTTTGTTGGTTTTTTTGTTCTATTGGTTGCTACTAAAATATTAGGAAAAACACAAATATCTCAGTTAACACCATTTGATTTTATTTCAGCCATTGTTCTTGGGGAATTAGTCGGAAATACGATATATGACCCTGAAGTGAGAGTATGGTCTATTTTATATTCGGTACTTGTATGGACAGTGTTAATTTACGTAATAGAAGTGATAACACAAAAATTTAGGGGGACAAGAAGATTTTTTGAAGGATACCCTTCTATTATCATTCGAAATGGACATATTGACAGAGAGCAATTAAAATCGAATCATTTGGATATTAACCAATTACAACAAATGCTAAGACAACAAAAAGATATTTTTTCAATTCGAGAAGTTGAATATATGATATTGGAACCTAATGGAAACATAAGCGTTCTGAAAAAGAGCAAATATGAATCTCCCACTATAAATGATTTAAGCTTAAAACATAAGCCTGTATACTTACCAATTTCATTAATTAGTGATGGGAAAGTAGTGAAGGATAATTTGAGGGAAGCAGGTTTTGATGAAGGATGGCTGTATAAACAAATAAAGAAAAAAGGGATTACTAAATTTGAGGACGTATTGTATGCAGAATGGAAAACAGACGATGGTTTCTTTTGTCAGGAAATGGATCGGTAGAGAATAAGCGATGTATGTATTGTTCATTTCTAAGTTATCTTTTACATATCAAAAAGCTAAATCATTGTATACAATAGAATTAGAACAACAATTTGTATGGAGTGATAAAGATGGAAGCTTTTATTAGAAGTGATCAATACAATTTTATAAAATCACAAGCATATATTTTAGCGAATGGGCATGCAACGGCAAATGATAGAGGTGTAATTCAAGCGTTAAAATCACTTGCGATTGAAAAGATAATACATGTATTTGAGAATTTAACAGATGAACAGAAAGAGTTAATTGATACCGTATTAACCGTTCAAAATAGAGAAGATGCAGAATCATTTTTAATGAAAATAAATCCGTATGTCATCCCGTTTCAGGAAGTTACAGCACAAACGTTAAAGAAATTATTTCCTAAAGCGAAAAAATTAAAACTTCCTGATATGGAAGAAATGGACATGAAAGAAATATCTTATTTAAGCTGGATTGATAAAGGATCAAGTAGGAAATTTATTATAGCGAAAAATGATAAAAATAAGTTTGTTGGTCTGCAAGGAACGTTTCAAAGTTTAAATAAAAAGAGCATTTGTTCTTTATGTCACGGACATGAAGAAGTAGGGATGTTTTTAGTTGAAATTAAAGGTGATATACCAGGAACTTTCGTGAAAAAGGGAAACTATATTTGTAAAGACGGTGTAGCTTGTAATCAGAATATGAAATCACTTGATAAATTACAGGATTTTATTGAGAGATTAAAGAAATAAATATGGAAGACCTCTAGTACTTAAACTGGAGGTCTTTTATTTTTTGAAGAAGTAGATTAAAAATTTAACTGTACTATGATTATTAGAGGATAATTAGTTCAATAGATAAATGGAAATCAAAAACGAAATCTTATAACCGTATCTCCCAATCAGTTTTAGAACGATTATTTGAAAAACTGAACCACTTACATCACAACTTCCATGAAACAAAAACCTATATATTATTATTTTCCGTAACACTAATGTCATATTATAAGATAAGGTTTTCGAATATTTAATAGGGAGGCGTTTCTATTGAAAATCAGTGAGCTGTCTAAAAAGACAGGTGCAAGTATCCGATCCATAAGGCATTATGAGAAAAAAAATCTAATTACCGCTGTACGCCTTGAAAATGGTTATCGCGAGTTCGATGAATCTGCCATCAAACGTATTCGAATTATTCAACTTTATTTAGGTCTGGGTTTGACAACGGAACAAATTGAGGAAATATTGAAATGCGAGGATAATGGTCCGGAAGAATATGGATTTTGTGAAGAAATGCTGGAAACTTATCAAGTGAAGCTGGATCAAATCAACAGACAAATCAGTGTATTGGACGTTGTAAAGTATCGGTTGGAAAAACAAATCATGCAAATGACGGATAAAAGAAGAATGAGAAATGGAAATTCCCTTAGTTGAAACAACGGAATAATTGAAGATCCCAGTCCGCGACCATGGCGGAACCCGGGATCTCTACAGACGACTATGATGTTATGCAGACGGTTTTTTTAGCAGTTCGGTCAAGCGTGAGAATCCGTCGGTTCCATAGCCCTCGTTGATGGCCTGCTGGGTTACGGCCATTGCAGCACTCAGAACGCTAACGTCGAGGCCGTGGTGTTGAGCAGCATGGATAATGTGTTCCATTCCTGCCGAGGCTGAGATGATATTGGACTTGTCACCAGGGTAGTGACCCGAGTCTACTTCGCTTGCCAAATAAGCCATGATGTCGGGCAAGATGTCTATGATACCCTGGGCATAGACAGCGAACTCCTTTGCCGGAATATTCTCGGCAGTGGCAAGTGCGAGAGCGTGAGCGTAACCGCTCATGGATGTCCAAAAGAGATCGAGTAGGGCCACATCATATGCCGCCGCCCGGCCAGGATCCGCCCCAAG
>NZ_MAOE01000036.1 GCF_001884185.1 Bacillus albus | reverse complement strand
GGAAGTTAAGCTCTCTAGCGCCGATGGTAGTTGGGACCTTGTCCCTGTGAGAGTAGGACGTCGCCAAGCAACTAAACACGAGTCGAATGACTCGTGTTTTTTCGTGTTTTCTTTTATAATCCATAGTAATAAAAAATGTATTTAAATAATTATTATTTTGATTAAATACAGGGGAATGTGGCTAGGATAGTGAATAAGCAAAAGAGTTGCAAATTTTATTAATACGTATATAATTAAAGTCAAAGATAGTCAAAGTCAATAAAGGTGGCGGATAAATGAGAAATATATCTGATATCATTGAGAAATATCTAAAGCAAGTTATTGACTTAAGTAATAATAATGTGATTGAAATCAAAAGAAATGAGATTGCGGATCGATTCGAGTGCGTACCATCTCAAATCAATTATGTAATCAATACCCGTTTTACGTTAGAAAGAGGATTCGTAGTAGAAAGTAAACGTGGTGGAGGAGGTTACATTCGCATTATAAAAGTCAAACTGCATGACGATATAGACATTATTGATCAAATGCTTCATATGATTGATCATAGCGTTGCGCAAGGAAATGCAGAGAGTATGATTATACGTTTAATAGAAGAGGGAATCATAACAAGTCGTGAAGCTAAGCTTATGTTAAGCGTGCTAGATCGTTCTGTATTATCAATGGATGTTCCTTCTCGAGATGAACTTAGGGCTCGAATATTATGCGCAATGTTAAGAACACTGAAATATAAATAAATACAGCTTTTGTAAAAGAATAATAACTAAAAGATAAGGCAGTTAAGTATTGTAGAAGTTTTGAAAAAAGAACACGCACTTTTATTTAAACGAATAAAGGAAAGTGAACAATCTAGTAATGTATGAAAAGTACTATGAGATAGATCGTTCCTGTTGTAAAGGTGGGGATAGTGATGACTTGTCAAAACTGTAATATAAGACCAGCAACTTTACATTATACAAAAGTAATCAACGAAAAGAAGGCGGAAGTTCATCTTTGTGAGCAATGTGCAGAACAAAGTGGCTATACGTCTTTCTTTCAATCATCGCAGTCTAACTTTTCATTCCATGATTTATTTGCTGGGTTATTAAACGGTGAATCAACAATGTTGGAAGAAGGAAAAAATGAATTTTCGAATGCAAGTATATTAAGGTGTCCAGATTGTAAGATGACATATGAGCAATTTACAAAGGTCGGACGCTTTGGATGTGCTTCTTGTTACGATACATTTAAGGAACATTTAAAGCCATTATTAAAACGTCTTCACGGCGGGCATACAGATCATTGTGGAAAAATTCCGGAGCGTATAGAAGGAAATATCCACTTAAAGAAAGAATTAGATGAACTAAAACTCATTCTGAAACAATATGTACAGAAAGAGGAATTTGAGAAAGCTGCTGAAATAAGGGATAAAATTCGAAGTCTTGAAAATCAGCTGAGTGAGCATAGAGAGGGGGAATAGTTCTATGTCACTGGACAAAATTATGAATGAAGCGATTAGTCCATGGATGAAGGGGGATGGCCCTGATTCTGATATTGTTTTAAGTAGTCGAATTCGTTTGGCTCGTAATTTTAAAAAATATCAATTCTCTACTATGCAAAACGAAGAAGAAGCTAAACAGATTCATGAGTTATTTAAAAAGAAATTTATAAATAAAACGGTAGAACCCTTTGGAGAGTTTGAACTATTAAAAATGAATGAATTAACACCTCTTCAAAGGAGAGTATTAGTTGAAAAGCATTTAATTAGTCCTAACCTTGCTGGAACAGAGTACGGAGCATGTCTATTGTCAGAAAGTGAACATATTAGTGTTATGTTGAATGAAGAAGACCATATTCGGATTCAATGCTTATTTTCAGGATTGCAGTTATCAGAGGCTCTTCAAAGTGCCAATCAAATAGATAATTGGATAGAAAAAGAGGTTGAGTATGCTTTTGATGAATCACTTGGATATATTACGAGCTGTCCTACTAACGTTGGTACAGGATTAAGGGCTTCTGTAATGATTCATTTACCAGGACTCGTCTTAACGAAAAGAATTAGTCGTATCATACAAGTAATTCAAAAATTAGGGTTAGTAGTAAGAGGAATATACGGCGAGGGTAGCGAAGCGTTAGGTAATATATTTCAAGTGTCAAATCAAATGACACTAGGAAAATCTGAAGAAGATATTATTGCAGATTTAAAGAGTGTCATTCAACAAATTATACAGCAAGAAAAAATGGCTAGAGAATTAATTGTACAAAATTCAAGTATTGAGCTTGAAGACAAAGTTTATCGCTCTTATGGCATACTAGCAAACAGTCGGTTAATTCAATCTGCGGAAGCGGCTACTTGCTTATCAGATGTACGACTTGGTATTGATTTAGGATATATAAAAGGTGTATCGAGAAATATTTTGACTGAGCTAATGGTTCTTACACAACCGGGCATTTTACAACAATATGCAGGAGGGCCCTTAGGACCAGAAGAAAGAGATTATCGAAGAGCAACCTTAATCCGTGAGCGATTACGTATTGAAAAAAACTAAGCGCAAGTAGGAGGCGATTTCTATGATGTTTGGAAGATTTACAGAAAGAGCACAGAAAGTATTAGCTTTATCTCAAGAGGAAGCAATTCGCATTGGGCATAATAATATTGGAACAGAACATATTTTACTTGGGCTTGTACGCGAAGGTGAAGGAATTGCAGCAAAAGCGTTAATTGCTCTTGGATTAAGTCCAGAGAAAGTTCAAAAAGAGGTAGAAGCGTTAATTGGACGCGGAACAGAAGCTTCTCAAACTGTACATTATACACCGCGTGCTAAAAAGGTTATTGAGTTGTCGATGGATGAAGCTCGTAAGTTAGGTCATTCTTACGTTGGAACAGAACATATCCTACTCGGTTTAATCCGTGAGGGTGAAGGTGTAGCAGCACGAGTTTTAAATAACTTAGGTGTTAGCCTAAATAAGGCAAGACAACAAGTATTGCAACTGCTTGGAAGTAATGAAGCAAGTTCAGGTCACCAAGGTGGTTCTTCAACAAATGCAAATACACCAACACTTGATAGTTTAGCGCGTGATTTAACGGTTGTTGCACGTGAAAATCGTTTAGATCCTGTTATTGGGCGTGGTAAAGAAATTCAACGTGTAATTGAAGTTTTAAGCCGTAGAACAAAAAATAATCCCGTGTTAATTGGAGAGCCTGGTGTAGGTAAAACGGCAATCGCAGAAGGATTAGCACAACAAATCGTAAATAATGAAGTTCCTGAAACTTTAAGAGATAAGCGCGTTATGACACTAGATATGGGTACAGTGGTAGCTGGAACGAAATATCGTGGTGAATTTGAAGATCGTTTGAAGAAAGTAATGGATGAAATTCGTCAAGCGGGAAATATCATTCTATTTATTGATGAACTTCATACATTAATTGGTGCAGGTGGAGCAGAAGGTGCTATTGATGCATCGAACATTTTAAAACCATCTTTAGCACGCGGAGAGTTACAATGTATTGGGGCGACAACGTTAGACGAATATCGCAAATATATTGAAAAAGACGCGGCTTTAGAGAGACGTTTCCAACCAATTCACGTTGATGAGCCAAGTTTAGATGAATCAACTCAAATCTTGAAAGGTTTACGTGATCGTTATGAGGCGCATCACCGCGTGTCTATTACAGATGATGCAATTGATGCAGCTGTAAAGCTTTCAGATCGTTATATTACAGATCGTTTCTTACCAGATAAAGCAATTGATTTAATTGATGAAGCTGCTTCAAAGGTTCGTTTACGCTCTTATACAACACCACCAAATCTAAAAGAGCTTGAAGTGAAGCTTGAGGAAATTAGAAAAGAAAAAGATGCAGCTGTACAAAGTCAAGAATTTGAAAAAGCTGCTTCCTTACGTGATATGGAACAACGCTTACGTGAGAAGTTAGAAGATACGAAGCGTCAATGGAAAGAGCAACAAGGAAAAGAAAATTCAGAAGTGACAGTAGAAGATATTGCAAATGTCGTTTCTACGTGGACTCGTATTCCGGTTTCTAAGCTTGCACAAACAGAGACTGATAAATTATTAAACTTAGAATCGATTCTTCACGATCGTGTTATTGGTCAAGATGAAGCGGTAGTAGCTGTAGCGAAAGCTGTTCGTCGTGCTAGAGCAGGATTGAAAGATCCGAAGCGTCCGATTGGTTCGTTTATTTTCTTAGGACCAACAGGTGTAGGTAAAACAGAGCTAGCAAGAGCTTTAGCAGAATCTATGTTCGGTGATGAGGATGCAATGATTCGCATCGATATGTCTGAGTACATGGAGAAGCATTCTACTTCTCGTTTAGTTGGATCTCCTCCAGGATATGTTGGATATGAAGAAGGTGGACAATTAACAGAAAAGGTTCGCCGTAAGCCATATTCAGTTGTCTTATTAGATGAAGTAGAGAAAGCTCATCCTGATGTGTTTAACATTTTACTACAAGTATTAGAAGATGGTCGCTTAACAGATTCTAAAGGGCGTACAGTTGATTTCCGTAATACAATTGTTATTATGACATCTAACGTTGGTGCAGAGGCGTTAAAACGTAATAAACATCTTGGATTTAACGTACAAGATGAGAGCCGCGATTATTCAGATATGAAAGGTAAAGTAATGGATGAACTGAAAAAGGCATTTCGTCCAGAGTTCTTAAACCGTATTGATGAAATTATCGTGTTCCATATGCTTGAGAAAAAACATATTCAAGAGATTGTAACACTTATGGTAAATCAGTTAGTGAACCGCTTAAAAGAGCAAGAAATTGAATTGCATTTAACTGAAGGAGCAATTTCAGCTATTGCTGATAAAGGATTCGACCGAGAGTATGGTGCTCGCCCGCTTCGTAGAGCAATTCAGAAGCATGTAGAAGATAGACTATCGGAAGAGCTTTTAAAAGGTGCTATTGAGAAAGGACAAAAAGTTATCTTTGATGTTGAAGGAGAATCATTTGTCATTCATAGTGCTGAAAAGGTAAAATAAGTATAGACAAACTAAGAGGGCTACGAGATAGCCCTCTTTCTTGTACGAGAAGGATAAACTGTTTATAGATGAAAGTGAAGTGAAATATAAAACGATATGGCTAAAAAGAAAACAAAATTCACATGTCAAGAGTGTGGGTATCAGTCACCAAAATATATGGGGAAATGCCCTGGGTGTGGTCAATGGAATACGCTTGTTGAAGAGATGGAACCAGTTGTATCATCAAGGCGCCTTAATTATGCCAATGCGATTCAATCAGAAGTAACAAAACCAAGACGTCTAACAGAAGTAGAAACAAAGTCTGAGGCGCGTATTGAAACGAAATTTCAAGAATTTAACCGCGTACTTGGTGGCGGGATTGTAGATGGGTCCTTAGTACTTATTGGTGGTGACCCTGGGATTGGAAAATCAACGTTACTATTACAAATATCATCGCAATTAGCAGATTCTTCATATGATGTACTATATATATCGGGTGAAGAATCAGCAAAACAGATTAAACTGCGTGCGGACCGTTTACATGTAAATGGTAGCAATCTATTTGTTGTATCAGAGACGGATTTGCAGCGGATTGCAGCACACATTGAAGAAGTGAATCCAGCCTTTGTTGTTATTGATTCTATCCAAACGATACATTTACCTGAGGTAACGTCAGCACCAGGAAGTGTGGCGCAAGTACGTGAATGTACAGCGGAATTAATGAAACTTGCAAAAACGAAAGGGATCCCTATTTTTATCGTTGGACATGTGACAAAAGAGGGGGCAATTGCAGGGCCTCGTATGTTAGAACATATGGTCGATGCAGTTCTTTATTTTGAAGGAGACCGCCATCATACATATCGTATTTTGCGAGCGGTGAAGAATCGTTTTGGTTCCACGAATGAAATGGGTATTTTTGAAATGAAAGAACTTGGCCTTGCGGAAGTATTAAATCCTTCTGAAATTTTCCTTGAGGAAAGACCAGTTGGGGTTGCGGGGTCAACGGTGGTTGCCTCAATGGAAGGAACACGACCAGTTTTAGTAGAAATACAAGCATTAATCTCCCCTACTAGTTTTGGAAACCCTCGAAGAATGGCAACGGGAATTGACCATAACCGTGTATCGCTTATTATGGCAGTGTTAGAAAAAAGAACAGGTTTATTATTGCAAAACCAAGACGCATATTTAAAAGTAGCAGGTGGTCTGAAGTTAGATGAACCAGCAATTGATTTAGCTGTGGCTTTAAGTATAGCTTCAAGTTTTAGAGATAAATCTACGGCACCAGCCGATGCAGTAATAGGAGAAGTAGGATTAACTGGAGAAATAAGAAGAGTGTCAAGAATTGAACAACGTGTACAAGAAGCAGCTAAATTAGGATTTCAACGCGCTATTATTCCTAGAAAAAATTTAGGGGGATGGACAATTCCTGATGGGATTGAAGTAGTAGGTGTATCCAATTTAGGAGAAGCGCTTCGTTTGACATTAGGAGGCTAGGCTATGGAAGAAAACAAGCAACGTGTCAAAAATATGATTAATATTTTACAACTTGTTGCCCCGGGAACACCACTGCGCGAAGGGATAGATAATGTACTTCGCGCACAAACAGGGGGATTAATTGTCCTTGGATATAATGAGCAGATTAAAAGTATTGTTGATGGAGGTTTTCATATTAATTGTGCATTCTCTCCTGCTAGTTTATACGAATTAGCAAAGATGGATGGGGCACTTATTTTAAATGAAACTGGAAGTAAAATTTTAATTGCGAACGCACAGTTAGTTCCGGAGTCATCTATCGACTCTATTGAGACAGGTATGCGCCACCGAACAGCGGAGCGTGTAGCAAAGCAGACAGGTAGCCTTGTAGTGGCTATTTCACAAAGACGTAACGTAATTACGCTATATCAAGGGAATTTACGTTATACACTAAAAGACATAGGTGTTATTTTAACAAAGGCAAACCAAGCTATTCAAACGCTAGAAAAATATAAGGCTGTATGGAATGATGGGATTACGAATTTGGGTATTTTGGAATTTGAAGAAGTCGTTACAATGTCCGAAGTAGTTCATGTTTTACATAGTGTTGAAATGGTACTGCGTATTAAAAATGAAATATTAAGCTATATTCATGAACTAGGAACAGAAGGTAGGTTAATTCGTTTACAACTTACCGAACTACTAGCTGATTTAGAGGCAGAAGCAGCGTTGTTAATTAAAGATTATTATCAAGAAAAAACACAAGACCATCATCAAATTTTGAAAAAATTACAAGATCTTGCGAATACACAACTTCTAGAGGATAGCGATTTAGTTAAATTGCTTGGTTACCCGGGGCAAACGAGTTTAGAAGAAAGTGTGACGCCGAGAGGATACCGAATCACCAGTAAGATTTCACGCGTTCCACCACTTATCATTGAAAATTTAATTAATCGATTTAAAACTTTGCAAGGTGTTTGTCGGGCAACTATTAATGAATTAGATGATGTGGAAGGAATTGGGGAAGTCAGGGCGAAGAAAATACGAGAAGGTCTAAAAAGAATCCAAGAGCATCTCTATATGAGTAGACACAATTAAGAATATTACATTGATTCCATAATATAACGACACTAGAACACTTTTGGTATATGATATGATATATTGGTAAATAAAACTATTTATAAAAAAACACGTCCGCTTTTGCATTCGGCGTTTTGATTAGCGAAACAATGGTTAATAATGAGTAGGAGGTGGTTGGATGTTAAAACGGATTGTACAGCTCTTCTTTCTAGTAATCGGGGGAGCGTTGGGGATTTACTTAATCCCAAAAGTTATTAATGTATTAGACATCGGTGCCGTTCCTTTATTGGAAGGATCGTATGCTCGTGCAATTATTGGTGCAATTATTTTATTTTTAACAACATTTTGGCTTGTAGATTATATTGTTCAACTTATTAAGCATATTGAAGAGGCTCTTGTAAAGGCGCCTGTAGCAGATGTTTTATTTGGTACATTAGGTTTAATCTCTGGCCTTATTGTTGCATATTTAATTTTAATCCCAATTCGTGAATTTACAATTCCAGTTATTAGTACAGTGTTGCAAGTATTCTTTACTCTTTTACTTGGGTATTTAGGATTCCAAGTAGGATTTAAAAAGAGGAATGAATTGCTAGGGTTATTTACATTACCACAACGTGGGAAGAAGAAAAATAATAATAGTGAGAATGAAGAAACTGAAACTGAGGTAGAGGAATCTACAACCCACTGGAAAATTCTCGATACGAGTGTAATTATCGATGGACGTATTGCTGATATTTGCCAAACGAAGTTTTTAGAAGGAACAATTGTTATTCCACAATTCGTGTTAGAAGAGCTTCAGCACATTGCCGATTCTTCTGATGCTTTAAAGCGTAATCGTGGTCGCAGAGGGTTAGATATTTTAAATCGTATTCAAAAAGAGATGCCGATTCCGGTAGAAATTTATGAAGGCGATTTTGATGATATTCAAGAAGTGGACAGCAAACTTGTAAAGTTGGCGAAAATCACTGGTGGAACGGTAGTAACAAATGATTTCAACTTAAATAAAGTTTCTGAATTACAAGGGGTAACAGTTTTAAACATTAACGATTTAGCTAATGCAATTAAACCTGTTGTGCTCCCAGGCGAAGAACTAAGTGTTTATGTTGTAAAAGATGGTAAAGAACAAAATCAAGGTGTTGCATATTTAGATGACGGCACGATGATTGTAGTAGAAGATGGTAGAGAATATGTAGGTTCACAACTCGATGTACTTGTTACGAGTGTGTTACAAACATCGGCAGGTCGTATGATTTTCGCCAAACGTAAATTATTAGAAAAAGCATTATAAGTAGAGGATTATTAATATGTATACATTAATTATTCCAGCAGCTGGTCAAGGGAAGCGGATGGGCGCTGGCAAAAATAAGTTGTTCTTACTTATTAATGAAGTACCAATTATTGTGCATACGTTACGTGCTTTTGAAAAGGATAAGGCATGTAAAAATATTATTATGGCAATTAATGAAGAAGAGCGCCCATATTTTGAAGAGTTAATGCAGAAGTATCCGGTTGAAAAGCCAGTACAATTTATTCAAGGTGGAGCTGAAAGACAAGATAGTGTGTATAACGCGATTCAGCATACGAGTGAGGTTGAGTATGTTCTTGTACATGACGGTGCACGACCGTTCGTAACGAATAAAGTGATTCAAGATGTATTAACTGCAGCAGAAAAACATGGGGCTTCCATTTGTGCAGTGCCAGTGAAAGATACCGTTAAGAAAGTAGAGCAGGGTGTTGTTGTCGAAACGGTAGAAAGATCTCAGCTTAAAGCTGTACAAACACCGCAAGGGTTTTCTGTTTCTCTTTTATTAGAAGCGCATAGAAGCGCGAAGCAGAGCTGTTTCCTTGGTACAGATGATGCAAGTCTTGTAGAACGTATCGGGAAGCAAGTAGGTGTAGTAGAGGGGAGTTACTATAATATTAAGGTGACGACTCCAGAGGATTTACTAATTGCTGAAAGTTTTCTTCACGTTCAAAAGAAATGATAGCAATGATTATAGCAAAGAAAAGCTCGGCAACGGCCGGGCTTTTCTTTATAAGGATAGCGATATAATATAGAATCATAAAGCTCAGTAGTTTAGCTCGAGGAGGATGTAAAGAATGTTTCGAATTGGACAAGGTTTTGATGTGCATGAATTCGCGGAAGGTAGACCATTAATTATTGGCGGAATTACAATTCCCCATGAGAAAGGATTAATTGGTCATTCTGATGCAGATGTATTGTTACATACGATCGCGGACGCATGTTTAGGTGCGATTGCAGCAGGAGATATCGGAAAACATTTCCCTGATACAGATCCTGCCTTTAAGGATGCTGATTCAGCTGTATTGCTGCAAAAGGTTTGGGAATTTGTGCGTGACCAAGGTTATGAGTTAGGGAATTTAGATTGTACAATTATTGCTCAAAAGCCAAAAATGGCACCACATATTGAAAGTATGCGTAAACGCATTAGTGAACTATTAGAAACGTCTATTGATAATATCAATGTAAAGGCAACAACAACAGAAAAATTAGGATTTACAGGTAGAGAAGAAGGAATTGCTTCTCAAGCAGTTGTTTTATTGCAGAAAAAATAATGGTTTTTAATTCGTAAGATGGATAATCACATTTGTTTGGTGTACAATTATAGAATGTGTTGACATTAAGAATGGAAGGTGTACCAATTATGGAAAAGCAAGTGAGAGTGCGCTATGCGCCAAGTCCAACAGGACACTTACATATCGGAAATGCGCGTACGGCATTATTTAATTATTTATTTGCTCGTCATCAAGATGGTAAGTTTATTATTCGTATTGAAGATACTGATGTAAAACGTAATGTTGCAGGTGGAGAAGAAAGCCAATTAAAATACTTGAAATGGCTCGGTATGGACTGGGATGAAGGTGTTGATGTTGGTGGTGAATTTGGACCATATCGTCAAACAGAGCGTTTAGATATTTATAAAAAATTATATGAAGATTTATTAGAGCGTGGCTTAGCTTACAAATGTTATATGACAGAAGAAGAGCTAGAAGCAGAACGTGAAGGGCAAATCTCTCGTGGTGAAACACCTCGTTATGCAGGTAACCACCGTGATTTAACTGAAGCGCAAGTGAAAGAATTTGAAGCTGAGGGACGTATTCCAAGTATTCGTTTCCGTGTACCAGCTGACCGTGATTACACATTTAAAGATATTGTAAAAGATGAAGTTGCATTCCATTCAAATGATTTCGGTGATTTCGTTATCGTGAAAAAAGATGGAATTCCAACTTATAACTTTGCAGTAGCAGTAGATGATCACTTAATGGAAATTACACACGTACTTCGTGGTGATGACCATATTTCAAACACGCCAAAACAAATGATGATTTATGAAGCTTTCGGTTGGGATATTCCACAATTCGGTCATATGACTTTAATTGTAAATGAAAGCCGTAAAAAATTAAGTAAGCGTGATGAATCGATTATTCAATTTATTGAGCAATATAAAGAGCTTGGATATCTTCCAGAAGCAATCTTTAACTTTATTGCATTACTAGGTTGGTCGCCAGTAGGAGAAGAAGAAATCTTCTCTCAAGAAGAGTTTATCAAAATGTTTGATGCAGCTCGTTTATCAAAATCACCTGCATTATTTGATTCTCAAAAACTAAAATGGATGAACAACCAATATATGAAAAAGCAAGATTTAGATACGGTGGTGGAATTAAGCTTACCGCATTTAGTGAAAGCTGGACGTATAGGTGAAACTTTAAGTGAACAAGAACAAGCTTGGATTCGTGATGTAATTGCGTTATATCATGAACAAATGAGCTTTGGAGCTGAAATTGTAGAGCTTTCTGAAATGTTCTTCAAAGATCATGTTGATCATGAGGAAGAAGGACAAGAAGTATTAAAAGGTGAACAAGTACCAGAAGTACTTCGTGCATTTGCTGGTCAAGTAGAAGCACTAGAAGTGATGGAACCTGCAGCAATTAAGGCGGCTATTAAAGCAGTTCAAAAGGAAACAGGTCATAAAGGTAAAAACTTATTTATGCCAATCCGTGTTGCAACTACTGGCCAAACACATGGACCAGAGCTTCCTAATGCTATTGCACTTCTTGGAAAAGAAAAAGTTTTAAATCGTCTTCAAAAAGTAATTGGTTAACATTTTCTAGGTTTAGAAATATAATAAGTATACTTAAAACCTAATAAGGAAAAGCGACGAGAAGGAGAAGTAGAAAATCAGGCTTTTTACAGAGAGAACCACCTTTAGGCTGGAAGTGGTTTATAAGCGGATTTTTGAAATGCCCCTTCGAGTCTTCTGCTGAACAGCAAATTGTTTTGCGAAACGTCTTAGGGCGTAAAGTAAGCAGAAGCGGTGTACACCGTTATCAGAGATGAGTTTGAGGCTTTTTTAGCCTAAACAGAGTGGAACCGCGCTTATAAGGCGTCTCTGTCAATATGACAGAGGCGTCTTTTTTTATACTGTAAAACTGGATGTGAGTATAAGTTTTATCCGCATATATAAAGACTTAGGGAGATAAGTAGGGAGTTAGTTCACTCGAAAAAGCAGCCCATAAAGGGGAGGGAACGTCGATGTTTAAGAGGCTTCGGGAAGATATTGAAGTCGTTTTTGAACAGGATCCAGCGGCAAGAAATTATTTCGAAGTCATTTTGACTTACTCTGGATTACATGCAGTTTGGGCCCATCGAATTGCGCATGCTTTTTATAAAAAGAATTTCTTCTTTATTGCACGTTGGATCTCACAAGTTAGTCGTTTCTTTACTGGCATTGAGATTCACCCAGGAGCAACAATTGGTCGTCGTTTTTTCATAGACCATGGAATGGGGGTTGTAATTGGAGAAACGTGCGAAATTGGTGATAATGTAACAATCTATCAAGGGGTTACATTAGGTGGTACGGGTAAAGAAAAAGGAAAGAGGCACCCTACAATTCAGGATAATGTATTAATTGCAACAGGTGCCAAAGTACTAGGTTCTATTACAGTTGGAGAGAATTCTAAAATTGGAGCAGGATCTGTCGTATTAAAAGAAGTCCCTGCACACTCTACAGTTGTAGGTATACCTGGCCGGGTCGTTATTCAAAATGGAGTAAAGATCGGTCAAGAATTAAATCATTCTGACCTTCCAGACCCAATTTTTGATAAATTAAAGGTTATGGAAGTAGAACTTGATAAATTGAAAAAACAACTTGAAGTAAAGGTAGAAAGGGAGGATAAAAATGACTATTCACATTTATAATACGTTAACACGTCAAAAGGAAGAGTTTACTCCATTAGAAGAAAATAAGGTAAAGATGTATGTATGCGGACCTACAGTTTATAACTACATTCACATTGGGAATGCAAGACCACCTATGGTATTTGATACGGTACGCCGTTATTTAGAATATAAAGGATACGATGTGCAGTATGTATCTAATTTTACAGACGTAGATGATAAATTAATTAAAGCAGCAAATGAGTTAGGTGAAGATGTGCCAACAATTGCTGACCGTTTCGTTGAAGCGTACTTTGAGGATGTAACGGCACTAGGTTGCAAACATGCAACGGTTCATCCGCGTGTAACGGAAAATATGGATATCATTATTGAATTTATTCAAGAACTTGTGAATAAAGGATATGCATATGAATCAGAAGGTGATGTGTACTTTAGAACGAAGGAATTCGAAGGATACGGTAAACTATCTCATCAACCAATCGCAGACTTACGTCACGGTGCGCGCATTGAAGTAGGAGAAAAGAAACAAGACCCTCTTGATTTTGCTTTATGGAAAGCGGCGAAAGAAGGAGAAATCTTCTGGGAAAGCCCTTGGGGGAAAGGTCGTCCAGGTTGGCATATTGAATGCTCGGCAATGGCACGTAAATACTTAGGGGACACAATTGATATTCACGCTGGTGGTCAAGACTTGGCATTTCCTCATCATGAGAATGAAATCGCGCAATCTGAGGCGTTAACAGGAAAAACATTTGCACGCTATTGGATGCACAATGGATATATTAATATTAATAATGAGAAGATGTCTAAGTCACTTGGGAACTTCATTTTAGTTCACGATATCATTAAGCAATATGATCCGCAGTTAATTAGATTTTTTATGCTATCAGTACATTACCGTCATCCAATTAATTTCAGTGAAGAGTTATTACAAAGCACAAATAACGGGCTGGAAAGAATTAAAACGGCTTACGGTAACTTGAAACACCGTATGGAAAGTAGTACGGATTTAACAGATCATAATGAGAAATGGTTAGCTGAACTGGAAAAATTCCAGACTGCATTTGAAGAAGCGATGAATGATGACTTCAATACAGCTAATGCAATCACTGAGTTATATAATGTAGCAAATCATGCAAATCAATATTTACTGGAAGAACATACGTCTACAGTAGTAATTGAAGCATACGTAAAACAACTTGAAACATTATTTGATATTTTAGGGTTAGAATTAGCGCAAGAAGAGTTACTCGATGAAGAAATTGAGGCGCTTATTCAAAAACGTATTGAAGCTCGTAAAAATCGTGATTTTGCATTATCAGATCAAATTCGCGATGATTTAAAAGATCGTAATATTATTTTAGAAGATACCGCTCAAGGTACAAGATGGAAAAGAGGATAAGAATGATTGATGCAAAGCAATTAAATAGCTTAGCGTTAGCATATATGGGTGATGCGGTGTATGAACAATATATCCGCTATCACCTACTTCAAAAAGGGAAAGTTCGTCCTAATCAATTACATCGATTAGGGACAAGCTTTGTTTCGGCAAAAGCACAGGCGAAAGTTGTTTATCATTTATTAGAGACAGCATTTTTAACTGAAGAAGAAGAAGCGGTACTAAGAAGAGGGCGTAATGCTAATTCAGGTACTGTTCCGAAAAATACGGATGTACAAACATATCGACATAGTACAGCCTTTGAAGCGCTTATTGGTTATCATCACTTATTAAATAATCGTGAAAGATTAGACGAAATTGTATATAAGGCAATTGCTGTTTTAGAAGAAAAGGAAGGGGGCACATCATCATGAGTAGTGAATATATTATCGGACGTAACCCTGTAATTGAAGCGTTACGATCAGGAAGAGATATTAATAAAATTTGGATCGCGGAAGGTGCTGCCAAAGGACAAGTACAAATTGTACTAGCACTAGCGAAAGAAAATAAGATTATTTTACAACATGCGCCAAAGAAGAAGTTAGATCAATTAGTTGAGGGGAACCATCAAGGTGTAATTGCTCAAGTGGCTGCATATCAATATGCTGAGTTAGAAGATTTATTTAAAGTAGCAGAGAAGCGTAATGAAGATCCGTTCTTCTTAATTTTAGATGAAATTGAAGACCCGCATAACCTAGGTTCTATTATGCGTACTGCGGATGCAACAGGCGCTCATGGAATTATTATTCCGAAAAGAAGAGCGGTAGGACTTACAGCATCAGTTGCGAAAGCATCTACTGGAGCAATTGAATATATTCCTGTTGCGCGCGTAACGAATTTATCTCGTACAATCGATGAATTAAAAGAGCGTGGACTTTGGATTGCTGGTACAGATGCAAAAGGGAAAACAGATTACCGTAATTTAGATGGTACAATGCCAATTGGATTAGTAATTGGAAGTGAAGGAAAAGGTATGAGTCGTATTATTGGTGAAAAATGTGATTTCTTAATTACTTTACCGATGGTTGGTAAAGTTACATCCTTAAATGCTTCAGTAGCCGCAAGTTTGTTAATGTATGAGGTATATCGTAAACGTAACGAAATTGGTAAATAAAAAATGAACGATATTTTAATCGTTGACGGTTACAACATTATTGGAGCTTGGGGAGACTTGAAGAAACTACGGGATGTAGATTTGCAATCATCAAGAGATGCACTGATTGATAAGATGGCGGATTACCAAGGTTACACAGGTACAAAGGTAATGATAGTCTTCGATGCGTATACAGTCCACGGTATTGAAAAAAAGATGAAACAATCGCGTGTGGAAGTTATATTCACGAGGAAGAATCAAACTGCAGATGAAAAGATAGAGCAACTTGCGATTGAGCTTAGAAATATAAATACGCAAATATACGTTGCAACTTCTGATTATACGGAACAATGGGTTATATTTGCACAAGGTGCTCTTCGGAAATCTGCACGTGAGTTAGAGTTAGAAGTACAAGCGATGGAGCAACAAGTAAGAAGACGTACACAAGACACAAAAGAGAAGCAACCCGCCATGCGAAAGATATTTAGTAAAGATATTACAGAAAAATTAGAAAAATTAAGAAGAGGAGAGCGTTGAAGCATTGACGCTCTTTATCTTTTTACTGTATAATATTGCTAAATAAATAGCGGTCGGAGGGATCAAGGTGGAAGCAGGCTTCGTAAGTGTAGGCGACGTTACATTTCGTGATTTAGAAGATGAGGCAATCGTTGAGTTAGTTCGAAAAGGTAATACTGACGCTCTAGAATATTTGATTCACAAATATAAGAACTTTGTTCGCGCGAAATCGAGATCTTATTTCTTAGTGGGTGCCGATCGAGAAGATATTGTTCAAGAAGGTATGATTGGGTTGTTTAAAGCGATTCGTGATTATAAAGAGGACAAGCTATCTTCATTCAAAGCATTTGCTGAACTGTGTATCACTCGACAAATTATTACCGCTATTAAAACAGCAACCAGGCAAAAGCATATTCCGTTAAATTCATATGTGTCTTTAGATAAACCGATTTATGATGAGGAATCTGATCGGACATTATTAGATGTTATTTCGGAAGCGAAGGTAACTGATCCTGAAGAAATGATTATAAGTCAGGAAGAATATACAGACATAGAATCTAAAATATCTGAATTATTAAGCGATTTAGAAAGGAAAGTGCTTTCTTTATATTTAGATGGTCGTTCTTATCAAGAGATTTCGGAACAGTTAAATAGACATGTGAAATCTATTGATAATGCTTTACAGAGGGTGAAGCGGAAATTGGAACGATATATGGAAATGAGAGAGAGTACCACTTTAAATTCATAACAAGTGCTACAGGTGTAAAAAATCACCTGTTTTCTTTTTGTGGAGAGTACAAAAGGCATGACATTGACATTGTCTTTTGTTGTATGATACATTTTTAGGGACATAATGTTACAAGGTTGGTGTAACTAATGAGGAAAAAAGTTGTACTCTCATGTGAAGAGTGTAAAAATCGAAACTACTCTACGATGAAAGATACGAGCTCAGTAGAGCGACTTGAAATAAAGAAATTCTGTAAAACATGCAATCAGCATACAGTTCACAAGGAAACAAAATAAATAATTGAAATAATACACTGGAGGTCCCGTAGATGCGTTTAACGAACTTTTTCGGCGATGTAGGTCGCGAAATGAAAAAAGTAAGTTGGCCTAAAAAAGATGAATTACTCCGTTCAACAGCGACTGTTATTGCAACAGTTGTCTTCTTTGCGATTTTCTTCGCAGTGGTTGATATGGGCATTTCTTCTTTAATTCGGTTAATTCTTGGTTAATTCTTGAATAAGAAGCACTTATCCATGATATAATGTTATTTATAAGAACTGTGTAAAAGCCCGGTGGACGGGTTTTTTCATTTGCGCAAAAAAATGTACGTCAGGGAGGGAAGGACGCTCGTCCTAAATGAATGGAAAAAAGTTGGTATGTTGTCCATACTTATTCTGGATATGAAAATAAAGTAAAAGCAAACCTAGAGAAACGTGTAGAATCAATGGGTATGCAAGATAAAATTTTCCGTGTTGTTGTCCCGGAAGAAGTAGAAGTAGAAATGAAAAACGGTAAAGAAAAATTAATGAAAAGAAAAGTGTTCCCAGGTTATGTATTAGTAGAATTAATCATGACTGATGACTCTTGGTATGTTGTACGTAACACACCAGGTGTAACTGGGTTCGTTGGTTCTTCTGGTTCAGGTTCTAAACCATCACCTCTATTAGAAGAGGAAGTTGTTACCATTATGAAACATATGGGAATGGACAATGAAGTGGTTGATTTCGACTTTGAACTTCATGAGACAGTACGTGTAAATGAGGGACCATTCGCAGATTATACAGGTGCTATCGAAGAAATTGATGTGGAGAAGAAAAAGGTTAGCGTGCTTGTGGACATGTTTGGTCGCGAGACTCCAGTTGAACTTGACTTCCATCAAATTGAAAAATTATAAAATGAAACTTGAAATGAATTGTAAAAAGTGATAATATCTTTTAAGTCAGTACGTCTTCGTTATCGGAGACGTTTTTTGAAAGATTTTATCCTTACAGATAAAATATGACGTGGGAGGGCAAATCACTGTCCAATTGACCACATCACGGACTTAAGGAGGTGTGTCTCGTGGCTAAAAAGGTAATTAAAATGGTAAAGCTTCAAATTCCTGCAGGTAAAGCTAACCCAGCTCCACCAGTTGGTCCAGCATTAGGACAAGCAGGTGTTAACATCATGGGCTTCTGTAAAGAGTTTAACGCTCGTACAGCTGATCAAGCTGGTCTTATCATCCCTGTTGAAATTACGGTATTTGAGGACCGTTCATTCACTTTCATTACTAAAACTCCTCCTGCTGCTGTTCTTCTTAAGAAAGTAGCTGGTATTGAGTCTGGTTCTGGTGAACCAAACCGTAATAAAGTGGCAACTGTTAAGCGTGATAAAGTACGCGAAATCGCTGAAACTAAAATGCCTGACCTTAACGCTGCTAGTGTAGAAGCTGCAATGCGTATGGTTGAAGGTACTGCACGCAGTATGGGCATCGTTATCGAAGACTAATTCGATTTGTTTTTTAAAAAAGGTTGCGGGTCTGGAATTCCAATTCGCAACCTTTATTATCGTAAATGATTATCGTTTTTAAATAAATGGGTGGCGCGCATCCTCAGGTTATACCTGAAAATAAGCGTAAACGTGGGAGGTTATTCCGCTAAAACCACATTCGAGGAGGAAATAAAAATGGCTAAAAGAGGTAAAAAGTACGTAGAAGCTGCAAAGCTTGTTGATCGTGCAGCTGCTTACTCTGCAACAGAAGCAGTAGAATTAGTAAAGAAAACAAACACAGCTAAATTTGATGCAACTGTAGAAGCTGCATTCCGTTTAGGTGTTGACCCTAAGAAAGCTGACCAACAAATCCGTGGTGCAGTTGTTCTTCCACACGGTACTGGTAAAGTACAACGTGTATTAGTATTCGCTAAAGGCGAAAAAGCTAAAGAAGCTGAAGCTGCTGGAGCTGACTTCGTAGGCGATGCTGATTACATCGGTAAAATCCAACAAGGTTGGTTCGATTTCGATGTAGTAGTAGCAACTCCTGACATGATGGGTGAAGTTGGTAAACTTGGTCGCGTATTAGGACCTAAAGGTTTAATGCCAAACCCTAAAACTGGAACAGTTACTTTCGATGTAACTAAAGCTGTTAACGAAATCAAAGCTGGTAAAGTTGAATACCGCGTTGATAAAGCTGGTAACATCCATGTTCCAATCGGTAAAGTATCTTTCGAAGATGCTAAATTAGTAGAAAACTTCAGAACAATTGCTGACACTTTACAAAAAGTTAAGCCAGCTGCTGCAAAAGGTACTTACATGAAGAACGTAACAGTTGCTTCTACAATGGGACCTGGCGTACGTGTAGACGTTTCTACATTAGCGTAAATTTTGGAAGTTGACTTCATAAAGAAGTTTTTATATAATCATTTATGTTGTGAATTTAATTAGTGTACCGTAGACAGTAGGTGTCGATAGACTTAATTTCCTACCTAGGTGTTAATATACGAAACGGAATTTTTTTCTGTGACTATATGCCTCCATGTCTACAAGTTGGGCATGGAGGTTTTTAGTGCACTTTCGGTACATCTTCTATATAATCTACAGGAGGTGTAATAACATGAGCAAAGTAATCGAAACTAAACAACAAGTTGTAACTGAAATCGCGGACAAACTTCGCGCTAGTAAATCTACAATCGTTGTTGACTACCGTGGTTTAACAGTTTCTGAAGCAACAGAATTACGTAAGCAATTACGTGAAGCTGGCGTTGAGTTCAAAGTTTACAAAAACTCTCTAACTCGTCGTGCTGCAGAATCTGCTGAAATGGCTGAGTTAAATGAATTCTTAACAGGACCAAACGCAATCGCGTTCAGTAACGAGGATGTAGTTGCTCCTGCGAAAGTATTAAACGACTTCGCTAAAGATCATGAAGCTTTAGAAATTAAAGCGGGCGTAATCGAAGGTAAACTTGTAACACTTGATGAGGTTAAAGCTATCGCTACTCTTCCATCACGTGAAGGCTTACTTTCTATGCTTCTTAGCGTTCTTCAAGCTCCAATCCGTAACCTTGCACTTGCTACTAAAGCAGTTGCAGACCAAAAGGAAGAGCAAGGCGCTTAATTTTTTAAAAGATAATTACGTATTATCGATAAAACAATACAAACCTATTTAAGGGAGGATATTTACAATGACTAAAGAACAAATCATTGAAGCAGTTAAATCTATGACTGTATTAGAACTTAACGACTTAGTAAAAGCTATCGAGGAAGAATTCGGCGTAACTGCTGCTGCTCCTGTAGCTGTTGCTGGTGGCGCTGGAGAAGCTGCTGCTGAGAAAACTGAATTTGATGTGGAACTAACTAGCGCTGGTGCACAAAAAATCAAAGTTATCAAAGTTGTTCGTGAAATCACTGGTCTTGGCTTAAAAGAAGCTAAAGAATTAGTTGACAACACTCCAAAAGTAATCAAAGAAGCTGCTGCTAAAGAAGAAGCTGAAGAAATCAAAGCTAAACTTGAAGAAGTTGGCGCTGCTGTAGAAGTTAAGTAATTAACTTTTGATGCTTTAAAAAAAGCTCGCTCTCATGCGAGCTTTTTTTTTAACTGTAAAGAAAAGAGGTGGCCATATGGCAGACCATTATTTTTCTAACGACCCTTCTAGTAAAAGTGATCGTAAGCGATGGGAATTTACGCTTCGTGGATCTCAATTTACTTTCTTATCTGACCGTGGAGTGTTCTCGAAAAACGAAGTGGACTTTGGTTCTCGTCTTTTAATTGAAGCGTTTCAAGTGCCGGATATTAAAGGTGATATATTAGACGTAGGTTGTGGATATGGACCAATTGGTTTATCGTTGGCGAAAGAGTTTCAAGACCGTAAAGTTCACATGGTGGATGTGAATGAAAGGGCACTTGAGCTTGCGAAAGAAAATGCCGCTAACAATAGAATTGGAAATGTACACATTTTTCAAAGTAGCGTCTATGAAAATGTAGATGGTATGTATGCTGCTATTCTATCTAATCCTCCAATTCGTGCAGGTAAAGATATCGTGCATGAGATTTTAGAAAAAGCTGTAGATCATTTAGTTCCAGGTGGAGAGTTGTGGATTGTTATTCAAAAGAAGCAAGGTGCACCATCTGCGCTGAAAAAACTAGAAGAAGTATTTTCTGAAGTCGAAGTTGTAGAAAAGAAAAAAGGATATTATATCATAAAATCAAAAAAACGTTGACGGTTATTTTTGGCTATGTTAACATTATACAATGCCAATATATGATTTTCTGCGTTGAGAAAGATGTATATTTTTGTTTCTCTTGGAAAAGATAGTAAAATCAGCAGATTATGAAACAGAATGATGGTTTTCTTATAGAAGCCATTTTTCTTTTTTGAGCAGGTAGAAAGACTCAACGTATTTATCTTTAAGAGAAAAAAGACTACGCTAATAGCAGTAGTTGTATTTATTTGTGATTTTGCACAAATTTTTTTGTGCATTTATAATACTCATGATTTGAGGGGTGAAGCAGTTGACAGGTCAACTAGTTCAATACGGACGCCACCGCCAACGAAGAAGTTATGCCCGTATTAGTGAAGTATTAGAGTTACCAAATCTTATCGAAATTCAAACCTCTTCTTATCAGTGGTTTCTTGATGAGGGTTTGCGAGAAATGTTCCAAGACATTTCTCCGATTGAAGACTTTACGGGAAATCTATCGCTTGAATTTATCGACTACAGCTTAGGTGAACCTAAATACTCTGTAGACGAATGCAAAGAGCGTGATGTGACGTATGCAGCACCACTTCGTGTAAAAGTGCGTCTAATCAACAAGGAAACTGGTGAAGTAAAAGAACAAGATGTGTTCATGGGAGATTTCCCACTCATGACAGAGACTGGAACATTCGTAATTAACGGTGCAGAACGTGTTATCGTTTCCCAGTTAGTTCGCTCTCCAAGCGTATACTATAGTGGCAAAGTGGATAAAAACGGAAAACGTGGTTTTACTGCTACTGTAATTCCAAACCGCGGAGCTTGGTTAGAGTATGAGACAGATGCTAAGGATGTTGTATATGTGCGTATTGACCGTACGCGTAAACTTCCTGTAACTGTTTTGTTACGCGCATTAGGGTTTGGCTCTGATCAAGAAATCACCGAGCTTTTAGGTGATAACGAATACTTAAGCAACACATTAGAAAAAGACAACACAGATAGCACAGAAAAAGCATTGCTTGAAATTTATGAGCGTCTACGTCCTGGTGAACCACCAACAGTAGAAAATGCTAAGAGCTTACTTGTGTCTCGTTTCTTCGATCCAAAGCGCTACGATTTAGCAAATGTAGGTCGCTACAAGATCAACAAGAAGTTACACATTAAAAACAGATTGTTTAATCAACGTTTAGCTGAAACGTTAGTGGATCCAGAAACTGGTGAAATTTTAGCGGCAGAAGGAACAATCTTAGATCGTCGTACACTTGATCGCATTTTACCTTACTTAGAGAAAAACATTGGATTCAAAACAGCGAAACCAATGGGTGGAGTGGTAGAAGGCGATGTTGAGCTGCAATCTATTAAGATTTATGCTCCTGAGTCAGAAGGCGAGCGCGTAATTAACGTAATTGGTAATGCAAATATTACTCGTGATGTAAAACACATCACACCAGGTGATATCCTTGCTTCTATCAGTTACTTCTTCAACCTACTATACAAAGTAGGGGATACAGATGATATCGACCACTTAGGAAACCGTCGTCTGCGTTCTGTTGGAGAACTATTACAAAATCAATTCCGTATCGGTCTTTCTCGTATGGAACGTGTTGTTCGTGAGAGAATGTCGATCCAAGATACAAATGCAATTACACCACAGGCACTAATTAATATTCGTCCTGTTATTGCATCTATTAAAGAGTTCTTCGGAAGTTCTCAGTTATCTCAGTTCATGGACCAAACAAACCCATTAGCAGAGTTAACTCACAAACGAAGACTATCTGCATTAGGACCCGGTGGTTTAACGCGTGAGCGCGCAGGCTTTGAAGTGCGTGACGTTCATTACTCTCACTATGGTCGTATGTGTCCGATTGAAACACCAGAGGGACCAAACATCGGTTTGATTAACTCATTATCTTCGTTCGCGAAAGTAAATGAGTTTGGTTTCATTGAAACACCATACCGTCGTGTTGACCCAGAAACTGGTCTTGTAACAGGGCAAGTTGATTACTTAACGGCAGATGAAGAAGATAACTATGTTGTAGCCCAAGCGAATATGAAATTATCTGATGAAGGTGAATTCCTAAGTGAAGATATCGTAGCTCGTTTCCGTGGTGAAAACATTGTGACAAATAGAGAGCGCATCGACTACATGGATGTATCTCCAAAACAAGTAGTGTCGGCAGCGACAGCTTGTATTCCGTTCTTAGAAAACGATGACTCTAACCGCGCACTTATGGGAGCGAACATGCAACGTCAGGCGGTTCCGTTAATGAATCCGGAATCTCCGATTGTAGGTACAGGTATGGAGTACGTATCAGCAAAAGACTCAGGTGCTGCAGTAATCTGTAAACATCCTGGTGTTGTTGAGCGCGTAGAAGCACGTGAAGTTTGGGTACGTCGCTATGTAGAAGTTGACGGTCAAACAGTAAAAGGTGACTTAGATCGCTACAAAATGCAAAAATTCATTCGTTCTAACCAAGGAACTTGTTACAACCAACGTCCAATCGTAAGTGTTGGAAATGAAGTTGTAAAAGGTGAAATCCTTGCGGATGGTCCTTCTATGGAATTAGGTGAGCTAGCACTTGGACGTAACGTGCTTGTTGGCTTCATGACTTGGGACGGTTATAACTACGAGGATGCGATCATCATGAGTGAGCGCCTTGTAAAAGATGATGTGTACACTTCTATTCATATTGAAGAATATGAGTCAGAAGCTCGTGATACGAAGCTTGGACCAGAAGAAATTACACGTGACATTCCAAACGTTGGGGAAGACGCATTACGTAACCTTGACGAGCGCGGTATCATTCGCGTTGGTGCAGAAGTAAAAGATGGAGATTTACTTGTTGGTAAAGTAACACCTAAAGGTGTAACAGAATTAACAGCTGAAGAACGTCTATTACATGCTATCTTTGGAGAAAAAGCACGTGAAGTACGTGACACATCACTACGTGTACCACACGGTGGTGGCGGTATTATCTTAGACGTAAAAGTATTCAACCGTGAAGATGGCGATGAATTGCCACCAGGCGTGAATCAACTTGTACGTGCATATATCGTTCAAAAACGTAAAATTTCTGAAGGTGATAAAATGGCCGGACGTCACGGTAACAAAGGTGTTATCTCTCGTATTTTACCAGAAGAAGATATGCCTTACTTACCAGACGGTACGCCAATCGATATCATGTTAAACCCATTAGGGGTACCATCTCGTATGAATATCGGTCAGGTATTAGAGCTTCATCTTGGTATGGCAGCAAGATACCTTGGCATTCACATTGCAACACCAGTATTCGATGGTGCTCGTGAGGAAGATGTTTGGGGCACGATTGAAGAAGCTGGTATGGCAAATGACGCGAAAACAATCCTGTATGACGGACGTACTGGTGAACCATTCGATAACCGCGTATCTGTTGGTGTCATGTATATGATCAAACTTGCGCACATGGTTGACGATAAACTTCATGCTCGTTCTACTGGACCATACTCACTTGTAACGCAGCAGCCTCTTGGAGGTAAAGCTCAGTTCGGTGGACAGCGTTTCGGTGAGATGGAGGTTTGGGCACTTGAAGCTTACGGTGCTGCTTATACTCTTCAAGAAATCTTAACAGTGAAGTCTGATGATGTTGTTGGACGTGTTAAGACGTATGAAGCAATTGTTAAAGGCGAAAATGTTCCAGAACCAGGCGTTCCTGAATCATTCAAAGTATTGATTAAAGAGCTGCAAAGTTTAGGTATGGACGTTAAAATGATGTCTAGCGACGATACAGAAATTGAAATGCGTGATACGGAAGATGACGATGATCATCAATCAGCAGATAAATTGAATGTCGAAGTTGAGACAACTAAGGAATAATTGGGATAACCTGTAGACTAAAAGGGAGGTAGGCCCCTTGATAGATGTAAATAACTTTGAATATATGAAGATTGGACTTGCTTCACCTGACAAGATTCGTTCTTGGTCATACGGTGAAGTTAAGAAACCAGAAACAATTAACTATCGTACGTTAAAGCCTGAAAAAGACGGCTTGTTCTGTGAGCGTATTTTCGGACCACAAAAGGACTGGGAATGTCATTGCGGAAAATACAAACGTGTACGTTATAAAGGTGTAGTTTGTGATCGATGTGGTGTTGAAGTAACGCGTGCAAAAGTACGTCGTGAACGTATGGGTCATATCGAATTAGCTGCTCCTGTATCTCATATTTGGTATTTCAAAGGTATCCCGAGCCGCATGGGACTTGTCTTAGACATGTCCCCTCGCGCGCTTGAAGAAGTAATTTATTTCGCTTCTTATGTTGTAACAGAAAGTGGAGATACACCACTTGATAAGAAGCAATTACTTTCTGAAAAAGAATACCGTGCATATCGTGATCGATATGGTAGCACATTCCAAGCTGCTATGGGTGCAGAAGCGATTAAAAAGCTATTACAAGACATCGATTTAGATAAAGAAGTAGACTTCTTAAAAGAAGAATTAAAAACAGCACAAGGACAACGCCGTACTCGTGCTATTAAACGTCTAGAAGTATTAGAAGCATTCCGTAACTCTGGAAATGAGCCATCTTGGATGATCTTAGATGTTCTACCAGTAATCCCACCAGAACTACGCCCAATGGTACAGTTAGATGGTGGACGTTTTGCTACTTCTGACTTAAACGACTTATACCGTCGTGTAATTAACCGTAACAACCGTTTAAAACGTCTATTGGACTTAGGTGCACCAAGCATCATCGTTCAAAACGAAAAACGTATGTTACAAGAAGCTGTAGACGCATTAATCGATAATGGTCGTCGTGGCCGTCCAGTAACTGGACCGGGTAACCGTCCATTAAAATCACTATCTCACATGCTTAAAGGTAAACAAGGACGTTTCCGTCAAAACTTATTAGGTAAACGTGTTGACTACTCTGGCCGTTCTGTAATCGTTGTAGGACCGAACTTAAAGATGTACCAATGTGGATTACCAAAAGAGATGGCACTTGAACTGTTCAAACCTTTCGTAATGAAAGAGTTAGTTGAAAAAGGATTAGCGCACAACATTAAGAGTGCGAAACGTAAAATCGAGCGTGTACAACCTGAAGTTTGGGACGTTTTAGAATCTGTGATTAAAGAACATCCAGTACTTCTAAACCGCGCACCAACACTTCACCGTCTTGGTATCCAGGCGTTTGAACCTACATTAGTAGAAGGTCGCGCGATCCGTCTTCACCCACTTGTATGTACTGCATACAACGCGGACTTTGACGGTGACCAAATGGCCGTTCACGTACCTTTATCATCAGAAGCACAAGCAGAAGCTCGTCTTCTTATGTTAGCGGCACAAAACATCTTGAACCCGAAAGACGGTAAACCAGTTGTTACTCCATCTCAGGATATGGTATTAGGTAACTATTACTTAACACTTGAGCGTGAAGGTGCAATCGGTGAAGGTATGGTCTTCAAAGATGCAAACGAAGCATTACTTGCATACCAAAATGGATATGTACATCTTCATACACGTGTTGCAGTTGCTGCAAGTGCAGTAAACAACGCAACATTTACTGAAGAGCAAAAGAGCATGCTTCTATTAACAACAGTTGGTAAATTAATATTTAACGAAATCTTACCAGAGTCGTTCCCTTATATTAATGAACCAACAAATTCAAACCTTGAAAAAGAAACACCAGCGAAGTATTTCGTTGAAAAAGGTGCGAACATTAAAGAAATTATTGCTAGTCGCGAAGAAGTGGCGCCATTCAGCAAGAAAATCCTTGGTAACATCATTGCGGAAGTATTTAAACGTTTCAAAATTACAGAAACGTCTCGCATGCTTGACCGTATGAAAAACTTAGGATTCAAATACTCTACAAAAGCTGGTATTACAGTTGGGGTATCTGACATTCTTGTATTAGGCGAAAAAGATGAAATTCTCCACGAAGCACAAGCAAAAGTAGATAATGTAATTAAACAATTCCGTCGCGGTTTAATCACGGAAGAAGAACGTTACGATCGCGTTATCTCTATTTGGAGTAATGCAAAAGATGTTATCCAAGGAAAACTGATGAAGTCCTTGAATAAACGCAACCCAATCTTCATGATGAGTGATTCCGGTGCCCGTGGTAACGCATCTAACTTTACTCAGCTTGCTGGTATGCGTGGTCTGATGGCCAATCCATCTGGTCGTATCATCGAACTTCCGATCAAATCAAGTTTCCGTGAAGGTTTAACAGTACTTGAGTACTTCATCTCTACGCATGGTGCGCGTAAAGGTCTTGCCGATACAGCACTTAAAACTGCCGATTCTGGTTACTTAACACGTCGTCTTGTTGACGTTGCACAAGATGTAATCGTCCGTGAAGATGACTGTGGAACAGATCGCGGTTTATTAATTGGTGCGATTAAAGAGGGTAATGAAGTTATTGAGTCACTATATGATCGTCTTGTTGGACGTTTTGCAAGAAAAACTGTAAAACATCCTGAAACAGGTGAAGTATTGGTTGCTGAAAATCAATTAATTACTGAAGATATCGCTCATATCGTTGAAAACTCGGGTGTTGAAACTGTAAACATTCGTTCAGCGTTCACGTGTAACACTCGCCATGGTGTATGTAAGAAGTGTTACGGTCGTAACTTAGCAACTGGAACAGACGTAGAAGTAGGGGAAGCGGTAGGTATTATCGCAGCTCAATCTATCGGTGAGCCAGGTACACAGTTAACGATGCGTACGTTCCATACAGGTGGGGTTGCCGGAGATGATATCACTCAAGGTTTACCTCGTATCCAAGAGATCTTCGAAGCTCGTAATCCGAAAGGTCAGGCAGTTATCAGTGAAATCGACGGTGTTATCGCAGCGATCAACGATGTTAAAGATCGCCAAGAAGTAGTTGTACAGGGTGAAGTTGAAGCTCGTACGTATGCTATTCCTTACGGTGCTCGTCTGAAAGTAATTCCAGGACAGCAAATTAGCCACGGTAAAGAGTTAACAGAAGGTTCTATTGATCCGAAAGAATTACTAAAAGTAACGGACATTACGGCAGTCCAAGAATACTTATTACGTGAAGTTCAAAAAGTATACCGTATGCAAGGGGTAGAAATTGGTGACAAACACGTAGAAGTAATGGTACGCCAAATGTTACGTAAAGTTCGTGTAAGTGATGCAGGTGAAACAGATGTATTACCAGGAACATTACTAGATATCCATCAGTTTACTGATGCGAATGCGAAGGTGTTACTGCAAGGTAAACAACCAGCAACAGCTAGACCTGTTCTACTTGGTATTACAAAAGCTTCACTTGAAACAGATTCATTCTTATCTGCAGCATCGTTCCAAGAAACAACTCGTGTCTTAACTGATGCAGCGATTAAGGGTAAACGCGATGAGCTTCTAGGATTGAAAGAAAATGTTATTATCGGTAAACTTGTTCCTGCTGGAACAGGTATGAATCGTTATCGCAAAGTGGATCTTGTAAAAACAACACAAGACGACATGAATGTAGAAAACGATGAAGTTTACGTGGAACAGTAAAATTTTCCGTCGTAAATTTTGTATAAAAACAGTTAATCCTAGTTGACATTGTATGAGTCAAAATGTTACTATAAGCAAGGTTGCTCCTGAACGATGCTTTGGAGGATATTTATATGTCTTATCAAAAAGTGTCAAATGCTGAAAATGTAGTCGTTGGTCATAAACGCACATTGGAGGCAATCAAAAATGGTATAGTTAAAGAAGTTGTCATTGCGGAAGATGCTGATATGCGGTTAACCCATGTTATCATTCGTACTGCATTGCAACATAACATACCCATAACCAAAGTTGAATCAGTTCGTAAACTTGGAAAAGTTTCGGGGATTCAAGTGGGAGCTTCAGCAATAGGAATAATAAGTTAAAACTGTTTTTGTGAGGAGAGAGCATTTGCTCTCCCTTGCAAAAACTTTGTTTTCAACTAATAATGAACCACCTGGATATGTGGTCATACAAAAATGCGAAGGGAGGATAATCAAATGCCTACTATTAACCAATTAGTGAGAAATGGTCGTACTGATAAAGTATGGAAATCTAAATCACCTGCGTTAAACAAAGGGTTCAACTCTTTAAAGAAAAAATCAACTGATATCTCTGCACCTCAAAAACGTGGTGTATGTACTCGTGTTGGTACAATGACTCCAAAGAAACCTAACTCAGCGTTACGTAAATACGCTCGTGTACGTTTAACAAACGGTATCGAGGTTACAGCTTACATCCCAGGTATCGGTCATAACCTACAAGAGCATAGCGTAGTATTAATTCGCGGTGGTCGTGTAAAGGATTTACCGGGGGTACGTTACCACATCGTTCGTGGTGCGCTTGACACAGCTGGTGTTGACAAACGTATGCAAGGACGTTCTAAATATGGTACTAAGAGACCAAAACCTGCTAAAAAATAATAACTTTAAAATGAAAGGAGGAACTCAATATGCCTCGTAAAGGACCTGTTGCGAAACGTGACGTGTTACCAGATCCAATGTACAATTCGAAGCTAGTAACACGCCTTATCAACAAAATGATGGTTGACGGTAAAAAAGGTAAATCTCAAACAATTCTTTATAATGCGTTCGATATCGTAAGCGAACGTACTGGTAAAGAGCCAATGGAAGTATTCGAGCAAGCTCTTAAGAACATCATGCCTGTTCTTGAAGTACGCGCTCGTCGTGTTGGTGGTGCTAACTACCAAGTTCCAGTTGAGGTTCGTCCAGAACGCCGTACAACTTTAGGTCTTCGTTGGTTAGTAAACTACGCTCGTCTTCGTGGTGAAAAAACTATGGAAGAGCGTCTTGCTAACGAAATCTTAGATGCAGCTAACAACGCTGGTGCATCTGTTAAGAAACGTGAAGACACTCATAAAATGGCAGAAGCTAACAAAGCATTTGCTCATTACCGTTGGTAGGATTCAACGTAAAATAAATGTAAGCATAAACCGCTTTATTTGTCGCTTATGGAAGTGTGGAGAGGGAGAATGCCTCTCCCTTTCGTTGGGCGCTCGTTTTACATAATGAGGGTACTGGACATACTGACATGTGTAACAATATAAAGTGGCTTTTTTGCTACTTAAAATAAAAAATCCAATCCATATATGGAAGGAGCAAGACACCAAATGGCAAGAGAGTTCTCTTTAGAAAACACTCGTAATATTGGTATCATGGCTCACATCGATGCTGGTAAAACAACAGCTACTGAGCGTATTCTGTACTACACAGGACGTATTCACAAAATCGGTGAAACTCACGAAGGTGCATCTCAGATGGACTGGATGGAGCAAGAGCAAGAGCGTGGTATCACAATTACTTCTGCTGCAACTACAGCACAATGGAAAGGTCACCGTGTAAACATCATTGACACTCCAGGTCACGTAGACTTCACAGTAGAAGTAGAACGTTCTTTACGCGTACTTGATGGCGCAGTAGCAGTACTTGATGCACAATCTGGTGTAGAACCACAAACAGAAACTGTTTGGCGTCAGGCTACTACTTACGGCGTACCTCGTATCGTATTCGTTAACAAAATGGATAAAATCGGTGCAGATTTCTTATACTCTGTAGGAACAATCCACGATCGTTTACAAGCAAACGCACACCCAATTCAGTTACCAATCGGTGCTGAAGATGAGTTCAATGGTATCATTGACCTTGTTGAAGAATGTGCTTACATGTACGGTAACGATTTAGGAACAGACATTCAACGTGTTGAAATTCCTGAAGAGCACAAAGAACTAGCTGAAGAATACCGTGGAAAGCTTATTGAAGCGGTAGCTGAGCTTGATGAAGAAATGATGATGAAGTACCTAGAAGGTGAAGAAATCACTGTAGAAGAGCTTAAAGCTGGTATCCGTAAGGCTACAACTTCTGTAGAATTCTTCCCAGTAATCTGTGGTTCTGCATTCAAAAACAAAGGTGTTCAAATTCTGTTAGACGCAGTTATCGACTACCTACCATCTCCATTAGATGTACCTGCTATTAAAGGTACTCTTCCGGATACAGATGAAGAAGTAGAACGTAAGTCTAGCGATGAAGAACCATTCGCAGCTTTAGCATTCAAAATCATGACTGACCCTTATGTTGGTAAGTTAACGTTCTTCCGTGTGTACTCTGGTGTGTTAAACTCTGGATCATACGTGAAAAACTCAACTAAAGGTAAGCGTGAGCGTGTAGGTCGTATCCTACAAATGCACGCTAACAGCCGTGAAGAGATTTCAACAGTTTACGCTGGTGATATCGCTGCTGCTGTAGGTTTAAAAGATACTACTACTGGTGATACTCTTTGTGACGAGAAGAGCCTTGTTATCCTTGAGTCTATGGAATTCCCAGAGCCAGTTATCTCTGTAGCTATCGAACCAAAATCAAAAGCTGACCAAGATAAAATGGGTACAGCATTATCTAAGCTTTCTGAAGAAGATCCAACATTCCGTGCTCACACTGACCAAGAAACTGGCCAAACAATCATCGCTGGTATGGGTGAACTTCACCTTGATATCATCGTTGACCGTATGCGCCGTGAATTCAAAGTGGAAGCAAACGTTGGTGCTCCTCAGGTAGCATACCGTGAAACTTTCCGCGCTGCTGCGAAAGTTGAAGGTAAGTTCGCTCGTCAATCTGGTGGACGTGGACAATTCGGTCACGTTTGGATTGAGTTTGAACCTAACGAAGAAGGTAAAGGATTCGAATTCGAAAACAAGATCGTCGGTGGTGTAGTTCCTCGTGAATACATCCCAGCTGTTGGAGCAGGTCTTGAAGATGCACTTAAAAATGGTGTACTAGCTGGTTATCCACTAGTTGACATTAAAGCTGCATTAGTTGACGGATCTTACCATGATGTCGATTCATCTGAGATGGCGTTCAAAATCGCTGCATCTATGGCACTTAAAGCTGCGGTTTCTAAATGTAGCCCAGTAATTCTTGAGCCAATGATGAAAGTTGAAGTTGTAATTCCTGAAGAGTACATGGGTGACATTATGGGTGACGTAACATCTCGTCGTGGACGTGTAGAAGGTATGGAAGCTCGCGGTAACGCTCAAGTTGTTCGCGCTATGGTTCCACTTTCTGAAATGTTCGGTTATGCAACGTCATTACGTTCTAACACTCAAGGACGCGGAACATTCTCTATGGTGTTTGACCACTATGAAGAAGTACCAAAGTCTGTTTCTGAAGAAATTATCAAAAAAAATAAAGGTGAATAATTGATTTTTATCGATTCTTCACGTATAACTACTTATGTAAGCTTAGAAAGTGGGACGCAAGTTTCACTTTCTAGCCTAAATATAAAATAACCTATATAAACTAAGGAGGAATTTAGAATGGCTAAAGCTAAATTCGAACGTTCTAAACCCCATGTTAACATCGGTACAATCGGCCACGTTGACCATGGTAAAACTACATTAACTGCTGCGATCACTACAGTTCTTGCAAAAGCTGGTGGTGCTGAAGCACGCGGATACGATCAAATCGATGCTGCTCCAGAAGAAAGAGAGCGCGGTATCACAATCTCAACTGCACACGTTGAGTACGAAACTGAAACTCGTCACTATGCACACGTTGACTGCCCAGGTCACGCTGACTATGTTAAAAACATGATCACTGGTGCTGCTCAAATGGACGGCGGTATCTTAGTAGTATCTGCTGCTGATGGCCCAATGCCTCAAACACGTGAGCACATCCTTCTTTCTCGTCAAGTAGGTGTTCCTTACATCGTTGTATTCTTAAACAAATGCGACATGGTAGACGACGAAGAATTATTAGAATTAGTAGAAATGGAAGTTCGCGACCTATTATCTGAATACGGATTCCCAGGCGACGATATTCCTGTAATCAAAGGTTCTGCTCTTAAAGCTCTTCAAGGAGAAGCTGATTGGGAAGCAAAAATCATTGAATTAATGGCTGAAGTTGATGCTTACATCCCAACTCCAGAACGTGAAACTGACAAACCATTCTTAATGCCTGTAGAGGATGTATTCTCTATCACAGGTCGTGGTACAGTTGCTACTGGTCGTGTTGAGCGCGGTATCGTTAAAGTTGGTGACGTAGTAGAAATCATCGGTCTTGCTGAAGAAAATGCTTCTACAACTGTAACTGGTGTAGAGATGTTCCGTAAACTTCTTGACCAAGCTCAAGCTGGAGACAACATCGGTGCTTTACTTCGTGGGGTTGCTCGTGAAGACATCCAACGTGGACAAGTACTTGCAAAAAGCGGTTCTGTAAAAGCTCACGCTAAATTCAAAGCTGAAGTTTTCGTATTATCTAAAGAAGAAGGCGGACGTCACACTCCATTCTTCGCTAACTACCGTCCTCAGTTCTACTTCCGTACAACTGACGTAACTGGTATCATCCAATTACCAGAAGGTACTGAAATGGTAATGCCTGGTGACAACATCGAAATGACTATCGAACTTATCGCTCCAATCGCTATCGAAGAGGGAACTAAATTCTCTATTCGTGAAGGTGGACGTACAGTAGGTTACGGTGTAGTTGCTACTATCGTTGAGTAATCTTAACTGATATAAAAAAACCCAAGGGAATATCCCTTGGGTTTTTTGTTTGTGTTTATATAATGAATGAAATGATGCTTTTATGTTTTGACGAGTTTCTTCTATAGTAATATAAAATCAATAAAACAAAACCCAGAAACTGTAAAATGAATTCTATGAGATGAAAACTTGAAATTCTTTAAAGTGCCATGTATAATAGCAAAAGTAGAGAAAAGCAGATGCAAACAAAAAGATGCTTGCATCTAGACGAATAACATTGTATAATAGACAATGTTGGTCTTTGACTGCGATGAAGTGGAAGGTTGCTGACACACCCGGCCGCTTTGCCATGGCATGGTGTGGGGAAATTTCCATGGAGAAGGTCTATTTTAGAAATAGGCGAACGAAGGAGGGAAAATAATGGCAAAAGAAAAAATTCGTATCCGTTTAAAAGCTTACGATCACCGTATTCTTGATCAGTCAGCTGAGAAAATTGTAGAAACAGCTAAGCGTTCTGGGGCAACAGTTTCTGGTCCGATCCCATTACCAACTGAGAAAACTGTTTACACAATTCTTCGTGCTGTTCATAAGTACAAAGATTCTCGTGAGCAATTCGAAATGCGCACGCACAAACGTCTAATCGACATCGTGAGTCCTACTCCACAAACAGTAGATTCATTAATGCGTTTAGACTTACCATCTGGTGTAGATATCGAAATCAAACTATAATTTATATAACTTAAAAATGTAGGAGGTGTAACTCATGACCAAAGGAATCTTAGGAAGAAAGATCGGTATGACTCAAGTATTTGCTGAGAACGGTGAGTTAATCCCAGTAACAGTTATCGCTGCTAATCCAAACGTTGTTCTTCAAAAGAAAACAACTGAAACTGATGGCTACAATGCAATCCAGTTAGGATTTGAAGATAAACGTGAAAAGTTAACTAACAAACCTGAACAAGGCCACACTGCTAAAGCATCTACAACTCCTAAGCGCTTCATTCGCGAAATCCGCGATGCAGACGTGGACGGATTAGAGGTTGGTCAAGAGCTAAAAGTTGACGTATTCGCTGCAGGTGAAATCGTTGATGTAACAGGAATTTCTAAAGGTAAAGGTTTCCAAGGTGTTATCAAACGCCACGGACAATCTCGCGGACCTATGTCTCATGGTTCTCGTTATCACCGTCGTCCAGGTTCAATGGGCCCAGTTGCTCCGAACCGTGTATTCAAAGGCAAAAAACTTGCTGGACGTATGGGTGGAGACCAAGTTACTATCCAAAACTTAGAAATCGTTCAAGTTGACACTGAGCGCAACTTATTATTAGTAAAAGGTAACGTTCCAGGTGCTAAGAAATCTCTTGTAGTTGTTCAAGGCGCTGTGAAGGTTAGCAAATAATTCACAATAGGAAGGAGGAATTCCAATGCCAAAAGTTACTGTATATAACCAA
Source organism: Bacillus albus (assembly GCF_001884185.1). Classification (GTDB taxonomy): domain Bacteria; phylum Bacillota; class Bacilli; order Bacillales; family Bacillaceae_G; genus Bacillus_A; species Bacillus_A albus. Next base: position 23,422 of record NZ_MAOE01000036.1, on the reverse strand, counting down.
ACTGGTTCACAGGTTGGTGAAATCGAATTAGCTGAAGCTATTTTCGGTATCAAACCAAATGAAGCTGTACTTTTCGAAGCTGTAATGATGCAACGTGCATCTTTACGTCAAGGTACACACAAAGTAAAAACTCGCTCTGAAGTTCGCGGTGGTGGTCGTAAACCATGGCGTCAAAAAGGAACTGGACGTGCTCGTCAAGGGTCTATCCGCTCTCCTCAATGGCGTGGTGGTGGTACGGTATTCGGACCTACACCAAGAAGCTATGCGTACAAACTTCCTAAGAAAGTTCGTCGTTTAGCAATCAAATCTGCATTAGCTACTAAAGTAGTTGAGAACAACATTGTAGTTCTTGAAGACCTAGTGTTAAATGCACCAAAAACAAAAGACATGCTAGCAGTACTTAAAGGATTAACTGTTGAGAAGAAAGCTCTTATCGTAACTGCTGATGCAAACGAATCTGTAGAGTTATCTGCTCGCAATATCCCTGGAGTAACAGTAATCACTGCTGATGGCGTAAACGTTTTAGACGTGCTTCATCATGATAAGCTAATCATGACAAAAGCGGCAGTGGAAAAAGTAGAGGAGGTGCTTGCATAATGAGAGATCCTCGTGATATCATTAAGCGCCCAGTTATCACTGAACGTTCTATGGAAATGATGGCTGAAAAAAAATACACGTTCGATGTGGACGTTAAATCTAATAAAACAGAAGTTAAAGATGCTCTTGAAGCGATCTTTGGTGTTAAAGTAGAAAAAGTGAACATCATGAACTACAAGCCGAAAGCAAAACGCGTTGGTCGTCACGCTGGTTTTACTAGCCGTCGTCGTAAAGCAATCGTTAAGCTAACTGCTGACAGCAAAGAAATCGAAATCTTCCAAGGTGTTTAATTCTTACTAAAGAAGGAGGGAAATTGAGATGGGAATCAAAAAGTATAATCCAACTACTAACGGTCGTCGTAATATGACTACGAATGATTTCGCTGAAATCACGACTGACAGACCCGAAAAGTCATTACTTGCTCCTTTAAGCAAGAAGGCTGGTCGTAATAACCAAGGTAAAATTACTGTACGTCATCAAGGTGGCGGACATAAGCGTCAATACCGTATCATCGACTTTAAGCGTAACAAAGATGGAATTCCAGGACGCGTTGCTACGATCGAATACGATCCAAACCGCTCTGCGAATATCGCATTAATTAACTACGTTGACGGTGAAAAACGTTACATTCTTGCTCCTAAGAACTTAGAAGTAGGTATGGAAGTTATGTCTGGCCCAGAAGCTGACATTAAAATCGGTAACGCATTACCATTAATCAACATTCCAGTAGGTACTGTTGTTCATAACATCGAGCTTAAGCCTGGTCGTGGCGGACAATTAGTTCGTTCTGCTGGTACATCTGCTCAAGTACTTGGTAAAGAAGGTAAATACGTACTTGTACGTTTAACTTCTGGTGAAGTACGTCTTGTATTATCTGCTTGTCGCGCTTCAATCGGTCAAGTAGGTAACGAACAACACGAACTTATCAAAATCGGTAAAGCAGGTCGCTCTCGCTGGTTAGGTAAACGCCCAACGGTTCGTGGTTCTGTAATGAACCCGGTTGATCACCCACACGGTGGTGGTGAAGGACGTTCTCCAATCGGACGTAAGTCTCCAATGTCTCCATGGGGTAAACCAACTCTTGGATTCAAGACTCGTAAGAAAAACAAAGCGTCTGACAAATTTATCGTTCGTCGTCGTAAAAAATAATGGGATTGTAGTACGGTTCATTTCTAGAACCGTACGCCAATCACGAAGGGAGGCACCAAAATGGCTCGTAGCTTAAAAAAAGGACCATTTGTCGATGATCACTTAATGAGCAAAATGGAAAAATTAGTTGCATCTGAGCAAAAACAAGTTGTTAAAACTTGGTCTCGCCGTTCAACAATCTTCCCTCAGTTCATCGGACACACAATCGCTGTATATGATGGTCGTAAACACGTACCTGTGTACATCACTGAGGATATGGTTGGCCATAAGTTAGGTGAATTCGCACCAACTCGTACGTATAAAGGTCACCTTGCTGACGATAAGAAAACTAGAAGATAATGAGAGGAGGCACTTCAATGCAAGCTAAAGCAGTAGCGAGAACAGTTCGTATTGCTCCTCGTAAAGTTCGTTTAGTAGTAGACTTAATCCGAGGCAAGCAAGTGGGTGAAGCGATTGCTATCCTTAACCACACACCAAAAACTGCTTCTCCAGTTGTAGAGAAAGTTTTAAAATCTGCAATCGCAAATGCAGAGCACAATTATGAAATGGACATTAACAACCTAGTTGTTGAGAAAGTTTTCGTTGACGAAGGTCCTACGTTAAAACGTTTCCGTCCACGTGCAATGGGTCGTGCAAGCCAAATTAACAAACGCACAAGCCACATCACAGTTGTGGTATCAGAAAAGAAGGAGGGATAATCGATGGGTCAAAAGGTTAATCCAATTGGTCTTCGTGTCGGCGTTATCCGTGACTGGGAATCTCGTTGGTTCGCTGAGAAAGATTACGCTACATTATTACATGAAGACATCAAAATCCGTGAGTACATTAATGTACGCTTAAAAGATTCTGCTGTTGCTAAAGTAGAAATCGAACGTGCAGCAAATCGTGTAAATGTTACAATTCACACTGCAAAACCTGGTATGGTAATTGGTAAAGGTGGTACTGAAGTTGAAGCACTTCGTAAAGCTCTTAACCAATTAACAGGCAAGCGTGTACACATCAACATTTTAGAAGTTAAGAGAGCTGATCTTAACGCTAAATTAGTAGGCGAAAACATCGCTCGTCAATTAGAAAACCGTGTATCATTCCGTCGTGCACAAAAGCAAGTTATTCAACGTGCTATGCGTGCAGGTGCTAAAGGTATTAAAACACAGGTTTCTGGTCGTCTTGGCGGAGCTGATATCGCTCGTGCAGAATCTTACAGTGAAGGAACTGTTCCACTTCATACACTTCGCGCTGATATTGACTATGCAGCAGTTGAAGCTGATACAACATACGGTAAATTAGGCGTAAAAGTATGGATCTACCGTGGAGAAGTCCTTCCTACAAAAAAGAAAGCTTCTGAGGAAGGAGGAAAATAATATGTTAATGCCAAAACGCGTAAAATATCGTAGAGAGCATCGTGGTAAAATGCGTGGTCGTGCTAAAGGTGGAACTGAAATTGCTTTCGGTGAATTCGGTTTACAAGCACAAGCTGCTTCATGGATTACAAACCGTCAAATCGAAGCTGCTCGTCGTGCAATGACTCGTTACATGAAACGTGGCGGTAAAGTATGGATTAAAATTTTCCCTTCTAAACCTTACACTGCAAAACCTCTAGAAGTACGTATGGGTTCCGGTAAAGGGGCACCAGAAGGCTGGGTAGCAGTAGTAAAACCTGGGAAAATTATGTTCGAAATCGCGGGTGTATCTGAAGAGGTAGCACGCGAAGCATTACGTCTTGCAGCTCACAAGTTACCTGTGAAATGTAAATTCGTAAAACGTGAAGAAAATGGTGGTGAATCTAATGAAAACTAATGATATTCGTGAATTAACCACTGCCGAAATCGAAACAAAAGTTAAAGCTTTAAAGGAAGAGTTGTTTAATCTTCGCTTCCAACTTGCTACAGGACAATTAGAGAATCCAACTCGCATTCGTGAAGTGCGTAAAGCAATTGCTCGTATGAAAACTGTAGTTCGTGAAAGAGAGATCGGAATTAATCGATAAATTGAGGGGAGGTTTGCATAGTGAGCGAACGTAACCAACGCAAAGTTTATACTGGTCGTGTTGTGTCTGACAAAATGGACAAAACGATTACAGTTTTAGTTGAAACTTACAAAACTCATTCCTTGTACGGAAAACGTGTTAAGTATTCTAAGAAGTACAAAGCCCATGATGAGCAAAACCAAGCGAAACTTGGCGATATCGTTAAAATCATGGAAACTCGCCCGCTTTCTGCTACTAAGCGTTTCCGTTTAGTTGAAATCGTTGAAGAAGCGGTTATTATCTAAATAGACGAATCGGAATTTTTAGTCCGAAGGGAGGTTTCATAACATGATCCAACAAGAATCTCGTTTGAAAGTTGCTGACAACTCTGGTGCACGTGAACTTTTAACAATCAAAGTATTAGGCGGCTCTGGTCGTAAATATGCTAACATTGGTGACATTATCGTTGCTACGGTAAAACAAGCAACACCAGGTGGCGTTGTTAAAAAAGGTGACGTTGTTAAAGCAGTAGTAGTACGTACGAAGAGCGGAGCTCGTCGTCCGGACGGTTCTTACATCAAATTTGATGAAAACGCAGCGGTTATCATTAAAGACGATAAGAGCCCACGTGGTACTCGTATCTTCGGACCAGTAGCTCGTGAATTACGTGATAGCAACTTCATGAAGATCGTTTCTTTAGCTCCAGAAGTTCTATAATTTAAGGTATTGCCTTGCTAAGGAGGTGCAGAATTAAGATGCATGTAAAAAAAGGTGATAAAGTACAGGTAATCACTGGTAAAGACAAAGGAAAACAAGGCGTTATCCTTGTGGCTTTCCCAAAGCAAAACCGTGTTATCGTTGAGGGTGTCAATATCGTTAAGAAGCACTCTAAGCCATCTCAATTAAATCCACAAGGTGGAATTATTACTAAAGAAGCACCTATTCACGTTTCTAACGTTATGATTTTAGATCCGAAAACAGGTGAACCTACTCGCGTAGGCTTCAAAGTAGAAGATGGTAAAAAAGTTCGTATTGCAAAAAAATCTGGTGAATTATTAGATAAATAATTTTCTTAAGAAAGGAGGTCACTTCATTGAATCGCCTTAAAGAGAAGTTCCAAAAGGAAATTACTCCTGCTCTAGTGAGCAAGTTTAACTATAAATCTGTGATGGAAGTACCGAAAATCGAAAAGATCGTAATCAACACTGGTGTTGGTGACGCGGTATCTAACTCAAAAGCTTTAGACAATGCAGTAGAAGAATTAACACAAATCGCAGGTCAAAAACCTGTTGTAACTCGTGCTAAAAAATCAATCGCTGGTTTCCGTCTTCGTGAAGGTATGCCAATCGGTGCGAAAGTAACTTTACGCGGCGAGCAAATGTATGAGTTCTTCGACAAATTAGTATCAGTTTCTTTACCACGTGTACGTGATTTCCGTGGTGTTTCTAAGAAATCATTCGATGGTCGTGGAAACTACACATTAGGTGTTAAAGAGCAACTTATTTTCCCTGAGATTGATTATGATAAAGTAAGCAAAGTCCGCGGTATGGACATCGTAATCGTTACTACAGCGAAAACTGATGAAGAAGCTCGTGAACTGTTAACACAATTCGGTATGCCATTCCAAAAATAATGGAAGCCAACGCTAAGTAGAGGAGGCGAAAACGTGGCTAAAAAATCTATGATAGCGAAACAAAAGCGTACTCCTAAGTTTAAAGTACAAGAGTATACACGTTGCGAACGCTGCGGTCGTCCGCATTCTGTATACCGCAAATTTAAACTTTGCCGTATTTGTTTCCGTGAACTTGCATATAAAGGTCAAATTCCTGGTGTTAAAAAAGCTAGTTGGTAAAACCCACAAATGGGAAGGAGGTAAAACACATGGTGATGACAGATCCAATTGCAGACATGCTTACTCGCATCCGTAATGCGAACATGGTACGTCATGAGAAATTAGAGGTTCCTGCTTCTAAAATCAAAAAAGAGATCGCTGAACTTTTAAAACGTGAAGGTTTCATTCGTGATGTAGAATACATCGAGGATAACAAACAAGGTATCCTTCGTATTTTCCTGAAATATGGTGCAAACAATGAACGTGTAATCACTGGATTAAAACGTATCAGTAAGCCTGGCTTACGCGTTTACGCTAAAGCTGACGAAGTACCACGTGTACTTAACGGATTAGGTATCGCTCTTGTTTCTACATCTAAGGGAGTAATGACAGACAAAGACGCTCGTCAATTACAAACTGGTGGAGAAGTAGTAGCATACGTTTGGTAATATATATTTAAAACGAACGGAGGTGTGACCACATGTCTCGTATTGGTAAAAAGATTCTTGAAATCCCTGCAGGTGTTACTATTACAGTTGCAGAAGACAATACTGTAACAGTAAAAGGCCCTAAAGGTGAATTAACTCGTACTTTCAATGCTGATATGCTTATCAAAATTGAAGAGAATACATTAACAGTTGAGCGTCCATCTGAACAGAAGGAACACCGTGCATTACACGGTACAACTCGTGCTTTAATCGGAAACATGGTTGAAGGTGTAACTGAAGGTTTCGCACGCGGACTTGAATTAGTCGGTGTTGGTTACCGTGCTCAAAAACAAGGTGATAAACTTGTATTAAGCGTAGGTTATTCTCATCCAGTAGAAATGACTCCGGAAGCAGGTCTTGAAGTTGAAGTACCTGCACCAACAAAGATCGTAATCAAAGGTATCGACAAGCAACGTGTTGGCGAATTCGCTGCTAACATCCGCGCTGTACGTGCTCCTGAGCCTTACAAAGGTAAAGGTATTCGTTACGAAGGCGAAGTTGTTCGTCGTAAAGAAGGTAAAACTGCTAAGTAAACCCGTTAGGTGAGAGAAAGGAGTGACAAGAATGATCACTAAAGCTGATAAAAATGCGACTCGTAAGAAAAGACATGCACGTGTACGTGCTAAACTTACTGGTACTGCAGAGCGTCCACGTTTAAACGTGTTCCGTTCTAACCAACATATTTACGCTCAAGTTATTGATGATGTGAATGGTGTAACGTTAGTAAGTGCATCTACTCTTGATAAAGACCTTGCTCTTAACGGTACTAGCAATATTGAAGCTGCTACGAAAGTTGGAGAATCAGTTGCTAAGCGTGCTGTAGAGAAAGGCGTTAAAGAAGTAGTATTTGATCGCGGTGGTTACTTATACCATGGCCGTGTTAAAGCTCTAGCTGAAGCTGCTCGTGAGGCTGGATTACAATTTTAATGGTCAAAGGAGGGAAAATTGATGCATCGCATTGACCCAAGTAAATTAGAACTTGAAGAACGTGTAGTTACGATAAATCGTGTCGCGAAAGTTGTTAAGGGTGGTCGTCGTTTCCGCTTTGCTGCACTAGTTGTAGTTGGCGATAAAAACGGTCATGTTGGATTCGGTACTGGTAAAGCACAAGAGGTACCAGACGCAATCCGCAAAGCTATCGAAGACGCTAAGAAAAACTTAATCGCTGTACCATTAGTTGGTACAACAATTCCACACACAATCAACGGTCATTTTGGCGCTGGTGAAGTATTCTTAAAGCCTGCTGCTGAGGGTACTGGTGTTATTGCTGGTGGACCTGTTCGTGCGGTCCTTGAATTAGCTGGTGTACAAGATATTCTTTCGAAATCTCTTGGTTCTAACACACCAATCAACATGATTCGCGCTACTGTGAACGGATTAAGCGAACTTAAGCGCGCTGAAGATGTTGCAAAATTACGCGGTAAATCTGTAGAAGAGCTACTAGGTTAAGGAGGGAAAACAAATGGCGAAAAAGTTAGAAATTACCCTCACTCGTAGTGTAATTGGTCGTCCACAAGATCAACGTGCGACGGTAGAAGCTTTAGGTCTTAAAAAGTTGAATTCAACTGTAGTTAAGGAAGAAACTCCTGCTATTCTTGGTATGATCAACAAAGTTTCTCACCTTGTAACTGTAAAAGAAGCTTAAGGATAACTCATTAATATAAGGAGGTGCCTGGGAATGAAACTTCATGAATTAAAACCTGCAGAAGGTTCTCGTAAAGTACGTAACCGTGTCGGTCGTGGTATCGGTTCTGGTAACGGTAAAACTGCTGGTAAAGGTCATAAAGGACAAAACGCACGTTCTGGCGGCGGTGTTCGTCTTGGCTTCGAAGGTGGTCAAACTCCATTATTCCGTCGTTTACCAAAACGCGGCTTCACAAACATTAACCGTAAAGAGTTTGCTATTGTAAACTTATCAACGTTAAATCGTTTTGAAGATGGTACAGAAGTAACACCTGAATTATTGCTGGAAACTGGCGTTATCAGCAAATTAAACGACGGTGTTAAAATTCTTGCAAGCGGCGCAGTAGAGAAAAAACTAACTGTTAAAGCGCACAAGTTCTCTTCAAGTGCTAAAGAAGCAATTGAAGCAGCTGGCGGATCAGTTGAGGTGATCTAATGTTTCGTACAATCTCCAACTTTATGCGCGTTGCTGAGATAAGACGTAAAATATTATTCACTTTAGCGATGTTAATCGTATTCAGGATTGGCACGTTTATCCCCGTGCCATTTACAAATGGAGACGTACTGAAAGCACAAGATCAATTAAATGCTTTAGGTATCCTAAATACATTTGGCGGTGGCGCCTTGAAAAACTTCTCCATCTTTGCGATGGGAATCATGCCGTATATTACAGCATCCATCATCGTGCAATTATTGCAGATGGATGTTGTTCCTAAATTTTCGGAATGGTCGAAGCAAGGTGAAATGGGCCGTCGTAAACTAACGCAATTCACGCGTTACTTTACAATTGTTCTTGCGTTTATTCAGGGGTTTGGTATGTCAATCGGTTTTAACGGTATGGTAGGTGGGCAATTAATTTTGAATCCAGGTTGGAGCACTTATTTATACATTGCTACGGTACTGACTGCTGGTACTGCATTTTTAATGTGGTTAGGTGAACAGATTACAGCTAAAGGTGTAGGTAATGGTATTTCCATCCTTATCTTTGGTGGTATTGCCGCAGCGATCCCAAGTGTTATATCTCAAGTGTATCAGCAACAGTTTCAAAATATCGGAGATCAATTGTTCATGAGTATCGTTAAAGTTGCATTGATCTTACTAGCTGTGCTAGCAGTTATTGTGGGTGTTATTTTCATTCAACAGGCTGTTAGAAAGATCCCAATTCAATATGCGAAGCGTGTAACAGGAGGAAATGGTGGTTATGCTGGAGCACAAAACACGCATTTACCCCTTAAGGTAAATAGTGCTGGTGTTATACCAGTAATTTTTGCTGTTTCATTCTTAATTACGCCTCCGACTATTGCACAGTTCTTCCCGAAACATGATGTATCGCAGTGGATTATTGCAAACTTTAACTATTCTCACCCAGTGGGAATGATCATATATGTTGCGCTCATTGTAGCCTTCACATATTTCTATGCGTTTGTTCAGGTTAATCCAGAGCAAATGTCAGAGAATCTAAACAAGCAAGGTGGATATGTTCCAGGTATTCGTCCGGGTAAGAATACGGAACAATATCTAACAAAAATCTTGTATCGTTTGACCTTTGTAGGATCAATTTTCCTAGCAGCGATTGCAATCTTACCAGTTATCTTTACGAAATTGGGAAATCTTCCTCCATCTGCACAGATTGGTGGAACGAGTATGTTAATCGTTGTCGGCGTTGCTTTAGAAACAATGAAGCAGCTAGAAAGCCAACTGGTAAAACGCCATTACAAAGGGTTTATCAAGCAGTGAGTAAGTGGGAAGTGTTATCTTCCCTACATGCTCATGTACTCTGAGGGGGAACAAGGATGAACTTAATTTTAATGGGGCTTCCTGGTGCTGGTAAAGGTACACAAGCCGAACAGATTGTTGCCAAGTATAACATCCCTCACATCTCAACAGGAGATATGTTCCGTGCAGCTATGAAGGCTGAAACTGAAATGGGTTTACAAGCAAAATCTTTTATTGATAAAGGTGCACTTGTTCCAGATGAAGTTACAATCGGAATCGTTCGTGAACGTTTAAGTCAAGAAGACTGCGCAAAAGGCTTCTTACTAGACGGTTTCCCACGAACTGTTGCACAAGCATCAGCTCTTGAAGAGATTATGAAAGATCTTGGCAAAAAAATCGACTATGTTTTAAACATTAATGTGGATTCAGGGTTGTTATTAAAACGCCTTACAGGCCGTCGCATTTGTAAAGAGTGCGGTGCGACTTACCACTTAGAATTCAATGCGCCAGCAAAAGCTGACGTGTGCGATAAATGTGGTGGCGAATTATATCAACGCTCTGATGACAATGAAGAAACTGTAGCAAATCGTTTAGATGTAAATATTAAGCAAACAAAGCCTTTGCTTGATTTCTACGAGGAGCTTGGTTACTTACAAAGCATTAATGGTGAGCAAGATATCAATAAAGTATTTGCTGATATCGATGTTCTCATCGGAGGCTTAGCGTAATGATAATCTGCAAAACTCCTCGCGAGATAGAAATCATGCGAGAAGCTGGCAGGATCGTTGCTTTAACTCATCAAGAGTTGAAACAGCACATTACTCCAGGAATTACAACGAAAGAGCTCGATCAAATAGCGGAAAAGACGATTCAAAAATATGGTGCTACGCCATCTTTTAAAGGATACAACGGATTTCCGGGGAGCATATGTGCTTCTGTAAATGAAGAGCTTGTACACGGAATTCCAGGGAAGCGCAAGCTCAAAGAGGGCGATATCATCAGTATCGATATTGGTGCGAAATACAATGGGTACCATGGCGATTCTGCATGGACGTATCCAGTTGGAAACATTTCTGAATCTGTTCAAAAGCTACTTGATGTCACAGAAAAATCGTTGTATCTTGGTCTAGAACAAGTAAAACCAGGCGAAAGATTATCAAATATCTCACATGCGGTTCAAACCCATGCTGAAGAGAATGGATTCTCGATCGTTAGGGAGTATGTTGGTCACGGAATCGGGCAAGACTTACATGAGGACCCTCAAATCCCGCACTATGGTCCACCAAATAGAGGCCCTAGATTAAAGCCGGGAATGGTCATCTGTGTTGAGCCGATGGTGAATCAAGGAAGACGATATGTAAAAACACTATCTGATGACTGGACAGTGGTAACGGTAGATGGTAAATGGTGTGCCCATTTTGAGCACACGATTGCTCTTACAGAAGCAGGATACGAAATCCTTACCACTTTATAAGTAGCTGGCTCTCCGGGATTTCAGAGCAGTGTAAAATGTTACTGATTTGAAGAAGGGAGAACTATTGAATGGCTAAAGATGATGTAATTGAAGTCGAAGGTACCGTTCTTGAAACGTTGCCAAATGCTATGTTCAAAGTAGAATTAGAGAATGGGCATGTCGTATTGGCTCACGTTTCTGGTAAAATCCGTATGAACTTCATTCGTATTTTACCAGGAGACAAAGTTACGGTAGAATTATCTCCGTACGATTTAAATCGTGGTCGTATTACGTACCGTTTTAAATAATATAGCACTCCGTAATCTTTAAGGAGGTTCGAGACATGAAAGTAAGACCGTCAGTTAAACCAATCTGCGAAAAATGTAAAGTTATTCGTAGACGTGGAAAAGTAATGGTTATTTGTGAAAACCCTAAACATAAACAAAAACAAGGTTAATCAGAAGGAGGTGCATTCGTAATGGCACGTATCGCAGGTGTAGATATTCCTCGAGACAAACGCGTTGTTATTTCTTTAACTTACGTATTCGGCATTGGTCGCACAACTGCTGAAAAAATTCTTGCAGAAGCAGGTATTTCTGAAGAAACACGAGTTCGTGATTTAACGGAAGACGAATTAGGACGTATCCGTGATATCATCGATCGTATTAAAGTTGAGGGAGACCTTCGTCGTGAAGTATCTCTTAACATTAAACGTCTAATGGAGATCGGTTCTTACCGTGGTCTTCGTCACCGTCGTGGTTTACCAGTTCGTGGTCAAAATTCTAAAAACAATGCTCGTACACGTAAAGGTCCACGTCGTACAGTAGCAAATAAAAAGAAATAATAAGTAAAGGAGGTTGAACTAACAATGGCACGTAAAACAAACACTCGTAAAAAACGTGTGAAAAAGAATATCGAAGCTGGTATAGCTCATATTCGTTCTACTTTCAACAACACAATCGTAACACTTACAGATACTCACGGTAACGCACTTTCTTGGTCTAGTGCTGGTGCACTTGGTTTCCGTGGATCTCGTAAATCTACTCCATTCGCTGCGCAAATGGCTGCTGAAACTGCTGCTAAAGCTGCAATGGAACACGGTTTAAAAACTTTAGAGGTTACTGTTAAAGGTCCTGGTGCTGGTCGTGAAGCTGCAATTCGTGCTCTTCAAGCTGCAGGTCTAGAAGTAACAGCAATTAGAGATGTTACTCCAGTTCCTCATAATGGATGTCGTCCACCAAAACGTCGTCGTGTGTAATTTTTCTGTATAGAATTTTCCCTTTTGTCTATAATGGATATGATGCATTATCGAGAAATTTCGTACAGAAACATCGCTTGTTGTGCACAATCGGGAACTGCCTAAGGGGGACTTTCGGTTAGACAGGGGTTGTACCTTTGTTTAACCGGGGTTTCGACGTTTTGAAGGAGGGTTTAGTTAATGATTGAAATCGAAAAGCCGAAAATCGAAACGGTTGAACTTAACGAAGATGCTAAATATGGTAAATTCGTAATTGAACCGCTTGAGCGTGGATATGGTACTACGTTGGGTAACTCCTTACGTCGTATTCTTTTATCTTCACTCCCTGGTGCCGCTGTTACTGCTATCCAAATCGATGGCGTATTACATGAATTTTCAACAGTTGAGGGCGTAGTAGAAGACGTTACAACGATCATCTTAAACTTGAAAAAGTTAGCTCTTAAAATCTACTCTGAAGAAGAGAAGACGTTGGAAATTGATGTGCAGGGCGAAGGTATTGTCACAGCTGCTGATATTACTCACGATAGTGATGTAGAAATCTTAAATCCAGATTTACACATTGCAACGTTAGCAAAAGATGCGCATTTCCGCGTGCGTTTAACTGCAAAGCGTGGCCGTGGGTATACGCCAGCTGATGCAAATAAAAGCGAAGATCAACCAATAGGAGTAATTCCTATTGATTCTATTTATACTCCAGTATCACGTGTGACTTACCAAGTGGAAAAGACACGTGTCGGACAAGTGGCTAATTATGATAAGCTTACGCTTGATGTATGGACGGATGGAAGCATCGGGCCAAAAGAAGCTATCTCTTTAGGTGCCAAAATCTTAACTGAGCATTTAAATATCTTTGTTGGTTTAACTGATGAAGCACAAAATGCTGAGATTATGGTTGAGAAGGAAGAAGATCAAAAAGAGAAAGTTCTTGAGATGACTATCGAGGAACTAGATCTTTCTGTTCGTTCTTATAATTGCCTTAAACGTGCAGGAATTAATACTGTACAAGAGCTTGCGAACAAAACAGAAGAAGATATGATGAAAGTTCGTAACTTAGGACGTAAATCCTTAGAAGAAGTTAAACATAAACTTGAGGAATTAGGTTTAGGTTTACGTAAAGACGACTGAGGATTTAAACCCATCAACAAAGGAGGGAACTACGAATGGCATACAGAAAATTAGGCCGTACAAGTGCGCAACGTAAAGCTATGTTACGTGACTTAGCTACTGATTTAATTATCAACGAGCGCATCCAAACGACAGAAACTCGTGCAAAAGAACTTCGTTCTGTAGTGGAAAAAATGATCACTTTAGGTAAACGCGGAGATCTTCATGCTCGTCGTCAAGCAGCAGCTTTCATTCGCAATGAAGTAGCTAACGCTGAGACTGGTCAAGATGCACTTCAAAAATTATTCGCTGATGTAGCTCCACGCTATGCTGAGCGCCAAGGCGGATACACTCGTATTGCAAAAATTGGTCCACGTCGCGGAGACGCAGCACCAATGGTAATTATCGAGTTAGTATAATGATAATTAAAAGGGCAGGACAGTTCTTTTCAAGAAACTGGTCATGGCCCTTTTTTTTAAATATAAAAATAGGCTAACTTGGCGAAGGAAAGGGTGCCTTGTATTGAAAAAAGAGAAACTTCGGACAGAAAATATATCATTTCAATATCCTGGGGCAGCCACTTATGCATTAAAAGATGTTTCATTTTCCTTATATGAGGGAGAATGGGTATCTGTTATTGGACAAAACGGTTCAGGGAAGTCTACACTTGCAAAATTATTGAATGGTTTGTTTTTGCCGGAAGCAGGGACTATTACAGTAAATGATACAATGGTTTTATCAGAGGAAACGGTATGGGATGTTCGAAAACAAATTGGGATGGTATTTCAAAACCCAGATAATCAATTTGTTGGAACGACAGTGCAAGATGATGTTGTCTTTGGCTTAGAGAATATCGGAATGCCAAGAGAGCAAATGGTAGAAAGATTAGATCAGGCCCTCAAACTTGTCCGTATGGAAGATTTTCTTAATGATGAACCTCATTCGTTATCTGGCGGGCAAAAGCAGCGAGTGGCAATAGCAGGCGTTTTAGCACTTCAGCCATCTATTTTGATATTAGATGAAGCAACGTCAATGCTAGACCCCCAAGGGAGACGTGAAGTAGTAGAAACGGTTAGACAACTTGTTAATCAAAAAGGTATTACCGTGTTATCAATTACGCACGATTTAGAAGAAGCGGCACAATCAGACCGTGTCATTATTTTAAATAAGGGAGAAATATTAGAGGAAGGGACTCCAGAACAAATTTTCAAAGCCTCTCATATGCTCCAAGAAATTGGATTAGATGTACCATTTTCAGTGAAAATAGCAGAATTATTAAAAAGAAATGAAATTCTCTTGCAAAATACGCATCTTACAATGGAAAGCTTGGTGAACGAACTTTGGAGATTACATTCCAAAAAGTAGAACATCGTTATCAATATAAAACTCCATTTGAAAGACGCGCACTTTATGATGTAGACGTGTCGTTTCCAAGTGGGGGCTATTATGCCATTATCGGTCATACTGGTTCAGGTAAGTCGACGATGATTCAACATTTAAATGGTTTATTGCAGCCGACACATGGCACAGTTCAAATTGGTGAACATTTCATTTCGGCAGGAAAGAAAGAAAAAAAGCTAAAGCCACTACGTAAAAAGGTAGGGGTTGTCTTTCAATTCCCAGAACATCAGTTGTTTGAAGAGACTGTGGAGAAAGATATTTGTTTCGGCCCTACTAATTTTGGGGTATCTGTAGAAGAGGCGAAGCAAAAGGCAAGAGAGGCAATTGAACTTGTAGGGTTAGAACCAGAACTGTTAACACGTTCACCGTTTGAGTTAAGTGGTGGGCAAATGAGGCGTGTTGCGATAGCGGGTGTATTGGCGATGGAACCCGAAGTGCTTGTATTAGATGAACCTACAGCAGGACTAGATCCAAAAGGGCAGAATGAACTTATGGAGATGTTTTATAAGCTGCATAAGGAGAAAGGTCTTACGGTTATTCTTGTAACGCATAATATGGAGGATGCTGCTAAGTATGCGGAGCAGATTGTAGTCATGCATAAAGGAACGGTCTTTTTGCAAGGAAGTGCAGAGGAAGTATTTTCACATGCTGATGAATTAGAGAAAATTGGCGTGGATCTTCCTATGTCTTTAAAGTATAAACGTGCAATTGAAGAGAAGTTTGGCATTTCAATCCCAAAGGCTACCTTATCTTTAGAGGATCTTACTCATGAAGTTGTGCAGGTGTTACGAAAAGGTGGTCATGAATCATGCAGCAGTTGATTATTGGAAGGTATATTCCAGGGAATTCTCTTATTCATCAACTTGATCCACGTACGAAGCTGCTGATTGTCTTTTTATATGTATTTGTTGTTTTCTTAGCAAATAATGCGATTTCATATGGATTTTTATTTTTATATGCACTCATTGCTTTATTTTTTGCAAAAGTGCCGATTCGTTATGTACTTTCGGGCTTAAAACCAATTCTATGGATTTTTCTTTTTACATTTTTCCTGCATATTTTTACAAATAAAGAAGGAGAAGTACTATTCCAGCTTGGTTGGTTTTCGATACATGAAAAAGGATTAGAGCAAGGGATATACATTTCTATACGATTCTTCGTTATTATTTTAATGACGACATTATTAACGTTAACGACGACACCTATTGAGATTACAGATGGTTTGGAGACGTTATTAAAGCCGCTGAAGCGTATAAAAGTTCCTGTTCATGAAATCGCATTAATGATGTCAATTTCTCTTCGTTTTATCCCGACATTGATGGATGAAACGAGTAAAATAATGAAGGCACAAGCGTCACGTGGTATTGATTTCGCTGGGGGACCGATAAAAGATAGGATGAAAGCTATTATCTCACTACTCGTCCCTCTATTTATCAGTGCTTTTAAGCGTGCTGAGGACTTAGCAATTGCTATGGAGGCTCGTGGATATCAAAGTGGCGAAGGACGTACTAAATTTAGGCAACTACGCTGGAAAACAAGCGATACAGTAACGATTATAAGCTTACTCTGTTTAGCTTGTATTTTGGTATGGGTGCGATCGTAATGGAGAATAGAGAAATGGATAGAATAAAATGTACGGTTGCATATGATGGCATGCATTTTTGTGGTTATCAAATTCAGCCGCAGCATCGTACTGTTCAACAAGAGATAGAGAAAGCTTTACAGAAATTGCATAAAGGAGAACTTGTTCGTGTTCAAGCATCGGGCAGAACGGATTCTACTGTTCATGCTAAAGGACAAGTCATACACTTTGATACACCGTTGTCTCTTGAAGAGTGGCAATGGAGTAATGCATTAAACACAATGTTGCCAGATGATATTGTTATCAGGCATGTAGAGAAAAAAACAGAAGAATTTCATGCGCGTTACGGTGTTGAGAGAAAAGAATATCGTTATCGTGTATTATTATCAAAGACTGCGGATGTATTCCGTAGAAATTACGTATATCAATATCCATATCCACTCGAAATAAACTCTATAAGAAAAGCGATCCCTTATTTTATCGGAACGCATGATTTCACTTCTTTTTGTTCGGCAAAAACTGACAAAAAAGATAAAGTGAGAACAATTTATGAAATTGAGCTAATTGAGCAAGATGATGAATTAATTTTTCGTTTTGTAGGTAATGGATTTTTATATAATATGGTCAGAATTATTGTTGGTACGTTACTGAGCATAGGGCAAGGAAAGCTTGATCCAGACAGCATTCCAGAGATTCTAGCGAAACAAAATCGTCAGTTTGCTGGAAAGATGGCTCCTGGTCATGGGCTTTACTTATGGCAGGTAAACTATAACAACTAATCCTGGTGTAACATTTGCTTGACATTAGAAACTCAAAAGTATATCATAACATATGGTATTGTTTCTAAAACCACGATTAGCCCCGGAAGGAAATCGTGTTTAAGATAAACAATAGATTTTTTCTATGGAAAAGATAACGAGGAGGGAAACACATGCGTACGACTTTTATGGCAAAAGCTAACGAAGTTGAGCGTAAATGGTATGTGGTTGATGCTGAAGGTCAAACTTTAGGTCGCCTTGCTAGTGAAGTAGCATCCATTTTACGTGGTAAAAACAAACCTACATTTACACCACACGTTGACACGGGTGATCATGTAATTATTATTAACGCTGAGAAAATTCATTTAACAGGTAATAAATTAAACGATAAAATTTACTACCGTCACACTAACCACCCAGGTGGACTTAAACAAAGAACAGCTCTTGAAATGCGTACAAACTACCCTGTACAAATGTTAGAGCTTGCAATTAAAGGCATGCTTCCAAAAGGACGCCTAGGCCGTCAAGTTTCTAAGAAACTAAACGTGTATGCTGGAGCAGAGCATCCACACCAAGCACAAAAACCAGAAGTTTACGAACTTCGCGGATAATCAATTAAAGGAGGGCTTACTTTGGCACAGGTTCAATACTATGGCACTGGACGTCGTAAGAGTTCAGTAGCGCGCGTACGCCTAGTTCCAGGCGAAGGACGCGTTATCATTAACGGTCGTGATTTTGAAAACTATATCCCATTTGCTGCATTACGTGAAGTAGTGAAACAACCTCTAGTTGCAACAGAAACTTTAGGTAACTACGATGTACTTGTAAACGTAAATGGTGGTGGATACACTGGTCAAGCTGGTGCTATTCGTCACGGTATTTCTCGCGCTTTATTAAAAGCTGATCCAGAATACCGTCTAACACTAAAACGTGCAGGTCTATTAACTCGTGACGCACGTATGAAAGAGCGTAAAAAATACGGTCTTAAAGGCGCACGTCGTGCACCTCAGTTCTCAAAACGTTAATTTTTGCGAACTACAAACCCCAACCATTTTGGTTGGGGTTTTTTATGTTTCATTCCTCATTTGGAATTTTTGTAGTTTGGAATATTTTAGTGCTACCCTCTCGCGTATGCTTCTTCTTTAGAAGTTTAGACTAATACGTATTAGGGAGGTTTATAAGTACTATGAATGTCATTGTCAGCTTACAAGAAAAACAAAAAGAAAAGCAGTTGAAATATGAACGGAAGATGCTGCGAGAATTATCATTAAAAACATTACGTTCAAATATTAGAGATGCCTTTCAGATGCAGGAACTTCATCGGCAGTATGAAGATTACTGTATTGAATTAGGAATAGAATCGTATTTATTAGGAGCGAGATATAGTAAATTTGGTTATTATGGTGAATCGTTCTTTGATGTGAAATATAGAGCCTTAGAAGAAGAGCAACAATTAACGGAAACGCTATTTCAATTTTTAGCGAGCATGACTATGCGTGAAATTAAGTTACAAGATGAGGAATTGCTTTTTGAATCTTGCCAGCAGTTTATCGGCTTATGGTGGCAGGAAGGATATGAAAAAGGTGAAAGAAGATATCGATTAAAGCTTCATTAAGACAAGCATAAACTTTCCTCTTGTCCCATATAAGTAATTAGAGGGACTAGCTGGAGGAGGAAAGGTATGAAGAGAATTCGAATTATCTCTTTTGCACTCGCTGCGGTTGTTTTGTTTTTTTTAGTCAAACAAGAGTTTCAAATTACAAAATCGTGGCGAGCTTGGAATTTACCCTTATCAGGGAAAGTAATTGTATTAGATGCTGGGCATGGTGGACCAGACGGAGGAGCAGTTGGGGGAAAGGATATTGTAGAAAAGAATATTACGCTTGAAATTACAAAGAAGGTGCAAGATTATTTGCAAGAGCAGGGTGCGCTAGTTATTTTAACGAGAGATGGAGATTATGATTTAGCCCAGAAAGATACAAAATCATATAGTAGACGTAAAGCAGAGGATTTAAAAAAGCGTGTAGAGATTATTAATAAACCTGATATAGACTTTTTTGCGAGTATTCATTTAAACGCTTTAACTAGTAGTGGATCGAAAGGCGCACAAACGTTCTATTATCGTTCTTCGATTGAAAATGAACGTGCTGCGAAATTTATACAAGCTGAATTGAGAACGAGTTTAGAGAATACGAATCGTTCTGCTAAAACAATTTCTCATGTGTATTTATTAAAGTATGCGAAAACACCAGGCGCTTTAATTGAAGCTGGATTTTTATCGAATGTAAATGAAAGATATATGTTAAATTCGGAGAAATATCAGCAAAAGGTAGCCGCTGCGGTATATCGTGGTATATTACGTTATTTCACCGAAAAAGGAAATCCTCCAGAATAAGGAGGATTTTTTTGCGGTTCTCTCGTTAACGAAGTTTTCCGAAAATATGTTATACTGGAAATGTAAACGCATTTATTTTGAAGATAAAAAGAGACATTAAATTAACATTACGTTATTTTTCATACAGGGGGCTGGGCTAATTATGGTAACGAAAGAGCAAGTAGTTGAAGCGTTAGAAGGGATTGTAGATCCATTTTTACATAAAACGTTAAAAGAAACAGGGGCAATTAAAGAGGTAACAGTTAAGCCTGAGAAGGAACATGTAAGTGTTAAAATTGCAATCGTAAAAACCGGTACAGCGGAACAAATGCAATTGCAATCTGGAATTGTAAAGTTAGTAAAAGAACTAGGCGCAGCAACAGTAGGGCTTCGCTTTGCAGAATTTACAGAAGAGGAATTATCTCAGTTTGCACCAGAACAGGAAGAGGGACAAACGGAATCTTTATTGTCACCAAATTCAAAAACGACATTTTTAGCAGTGGCGAGTGGAAAAGGTGGAGTTGGAAAATCAACAGTTTCTGTTAACCTTGCTATTGCTTTAGCTCGTCTAGGGAAAAAGGTTGGTATCATTGATGCTGATATTTATGGTTTTAGTGTACCGGATATGATGGGGATAGAAAAACGTCCTGTTGTAAGAGGAGATAGAATAATCCCAGTGGAACGCCTAGGTGTAAAGGTAATCTCAATGGGGTTCTTTGTAGAGGATAATGCACCGGTTATTTGGAGAGGGCCTATGCTTGGGAAAATGTTAAATCATTTCTTTACAGAAGTAGAGTGGGGAGATTTAGACTATTTAGTTTTAGATTTACCACCGGGTACAGGTGATGTTGCGTTAGATTTACATTCGATGTTGCCAGCTTGTAAAGAGATTATTGTCACAACGCCACATCCAACAGCGGCATTTGTAGCAGCGCGTGCTGGAGCTATGGCTTTACGTACAGAACATAGTATTCTTGGCGTTGTTGAAAATATGGCGTATTTCGAAAGTAAAACAACTGGTGAAAAAGAATATGTGTTCGGAAGAGGGGGAGGAGATAAATTAGCTACAGAACTTCAAACAGAAGTACTTGGCCGAATCCCGCTTCAACAACCTGATTGGAATAAAGAAGACTTTGCGCCGTCAGTATACGAGGATACACATACGACAGGTCTTATTTATCGCACGATAGCTGAGACGGTAATTGATAAAACAGCTGTTGCGCAAAAATAAAATAATAATGAGTGGACGATACATATATTGTCCACTCATTACTATAACTATAATTACTGCTGTTCCTTTTTACTATCTTGAGAACCACCTTCACCGCCTGCTTCTTTTTTATCAGAACCACTTTTTTCAGCCTTTTGTACACCTTTACTAATAATATCTATCATCTTAGCTTGGAAGAGTGGGCTTTCGGCAGTTTCTGTTAGTACTTGTTGTAAATATTGGCGGTATTCTTTGCTCTTCATCGTTTGTAGCATCATTTTTTCTACTTCAGGGTTTTTCATAATTTCTATAACGCCTGCCTGGTATTCAGGGTCTTTTAGTAATGTTTTCATTAAGGCTGTTTGTTCTTTTCCCATACTTTTAGCGAATTTCGATGAGAACTCAGGGTCTTTAAAGAGCTTTTCCCAGAATTGTTGCCCTTTGTCGGATACCATTGCATCTTCAATCGTTTTCTTTACTACTGTTTCATCTAGTATGAGTGCTTGTTTCATTTTTTCATCAGTTAACACATCTTGAATGGCTTTCTTACCTTGATCGGTTTTTAAAATATCAACAATCATTTTCTTCGTTTGATCATAATCAAGTTCGGACTTTGCTTCTTTTTCTTGTGCACATGCTACAAGTACAAAAAATAGAAAAGAAGAAGTCAAAACGAGCAGCATCCGTTTCATAAGTTGGAACTCCTTTCAGCACAGTTCTCTCTTTTTAATATAAATATCTTTAAGGAATTTATACATGAACATGGCTAGCTTTTTGAAATTGTCATTGATACAATTTGATTAGAAATATAAGGATAATGGGGGATGTGTTGTGAATAGCCGCAAGTGGGTACGACTATTTTTTACGACGTTGTTTCTTGGTGGGATTAGTACGGTCATTATTGGGTTTGTTTTAGAATGGGACAAGTACGCTAAATTTTTTCAAAATTTAGACGGAAAGGAGATTTTAGCAGTTTCCTTCTGGTTGATGGGCGTAGGATTCATTTTTAGTGTTATTAGTCAAATGGGGTTCTTTGCCTATTTAACAATCCATCGTTTTGGGCTAGGGATGTTCAGGTCACCTTCCTTATGGAATACAGTGCAGCTCTTCTTTATTGCATTCGTTTTATTTGATTTCGTGTATTTAAGATCTGTATTGATTGCAAATGGGGAAGTTTCATTAGGAAATAATATACTTGTTGCAGGTGTATTATTTGTGTTTGGTGCCATTGTTGCTTATATAAAAAGTAAAGAAACGAACAAAAAGGCATTCGTGCCCGCTTTGTTCTTTATGGTTGTTGTAACGATTCTTGAGTGGGTACCAGCTCTTCGAATTAATGATACAGATTGGTTATATTTAATGGTGATACCACTTTTATTATGTAATGCATATCAGTTACTTATATTACATCGTTTAATTGGAAAGACGAGTAAGTCGGTCTAATTAAGAGAGTTTTTACGCAGGAGATTTGTATGAATGAAAGAAGCTCTATTACCTAAATGAAAGGTAGTAGAGCTTTTTATGTGTCAAAAATTATTGTACATCTTCACTTTTCGTACTTGTGTTGGAAATAAGTTGTGATACGGATATTTGTTCATAGCCGCCACTCTTTAATTTTTGTAGAAGCAGTGGTAAAGCTTTATTTGTTTGAAGGGCAGAATCGGATGCGTGTAATAAGACGATATCTCCACCTTTTAAATTATTAGAGACGGTGGAAACGATATTGTTTACGCCAGGGTTTTTCCAGTCGTTTGAGTTATTACTCCAATGAACGACAGTGTATCCGAGTGATTCTGCTATTTTAAGTGTTGTTTTGTTAAAGTCTCCACTAGGTGGACGTAACAGTTTGATTTGTTTCACACCAAGTTTTGTAAACACATCTTGCGCTCGCAAAAGATCTCTTCGTATTTCATTTGTCTCTAGAGAAGTGTAGGACGTGTAATTGTACCCCATACTACCGATTTCATGTCCATCTTTTATGATGCGCTCAACAACATCAGGGTGTCTTTCTGCCCATGCAGCAGAAAGGAAGAAAGTTGCATTCTTAATATCTCTTTCTTTAAGTGTATCAAGGATTGGAATTGCTTTTTTGTCCCCCCAACTAATATCAAACGTAAATGCAACTTGTTTTTTTGAGGTGTCGCCTTTGTAAATGACTTTAGGTCCTGTAGCAGTTGAAAAAGCTGATTCGTGTGAATATGTTTTTAAAAAGAGTAGCCATGCTGTAAATAAGGAAAGTATCACTATTAAGCTAATGTGTTTAAAGTTTCTTTTACTCGTAATAAAAAAGAAAAACATAATATTACGCCCCTTTGTCCAATCCTTTTCAGTTACATATATGCGGTAAATATAAAAAAGAGAACAAGGGATTAACATCGTAAGTAGTGGATATAATGGATGATAGAATAAAATGAGTGGAACTTTAATTGCTCTGTAAGAAATGACTGAGGTGATGAGTTGCTTGGGTTTATGTTAACGAAAGAAGAGAAAAAAGAAATGGAATACATACTGAAGAGAGAGTTAGAAGAACTTTTATTTGATTTTGAAGATGAACGTATTCATGATGTTGTAAAAAAAGCGATGGAAGAGAGATATAAAATCATTTTTTGTTTGTTTCGAAGAGTCGCTAATACAGAGGAATGTATTCGTTATGTAAGAAAAAGAACTTTTTATTAAAAAGTGTTGACGTTAATAGTTATTATATGATAAATTAATAAACGTCGCTGATGCGGAAACGCAGAAAACGACAAAAAAATTAAAAACTTAGTTGACATTGAAAAATGAAGATGTTAACATAAGGAAGTCGCAAATGAGCGACTAAGTAGTTCTTTGAAAACTGAACGAAACAAACA